>JBAVDS010000016.1:0-81506 GCA_049587335.1 Occallatibacter sp.
TGTAGAGGTATACCGAAAAGCAACCGCAGGTCCTTCGACTCCCTTCGCTACCCACCCCAGCGACGAAGACCTGTCGCTGGGGACCCCGGTACGCTACGGTCGCTCAGGATGACAGTTTTTTGTTGAAAGAACTTTTGACTCAGGACACTAGGCTGCATCGACATATACTGACGCGCAGCGTTGCGAGCGAAAAACCGCTCAAACGAGGCGGAGTCCGCAGGGTTTGGTTGTTCCAAGCACAAGGACGACAACGAAGTATGAGTGATTTTTCGCCGCAACCCGGGGCTCCCGGCAAACGAACTTTGTTTGAAGGGGTGGAAGCCGAAGGGACGGGGCCAATTTTCCCCATTTCATCGTTGCTCGTTGCTCCAGTAACTGGCTACAGTTCGTTCCTCGCGCCTCGAACTGAGAAAAATTGGCCGCCGTCGCTGTCGTGCCAGTATAGGTCGATACAGCCTTGTACCGGCGGGGACGGAATCAAAGTATTGCATGAAGTAAAAACGGGGGGATCCGTGGCGGAGACAGTCGCAGAGATGCAGGCGGCAGCGCAAGCGTTCGTTTTGTTTCCAGAGGATCTGGACGCAGAGGAACTGGAACGCTTCGGGAAGATACTGGACCATCGTCCGGCGAGTCTGCGGGGACGGACGGTGGCGATGGCGCTGGCCGAGCAGCTTCTGCAGGTGAGGACGCGGGAGGGCCGGACAGCGCCGTTGAAGGCCAATGCAACACAACTGGAGTTTGAACGGCGGCGGGGCAGGCGGAATATCGTGCTGAAGGCGCGGCAGATGGGTTTGACCACCTGGGCGGCGGCGCGTTTTTTTCTGAAGACGATCACCCAGCCGGGAACACTGACGCTGGAGGTCGCACATACGCAGGAGGCGGCTGAAGAGATCTTTCGCATCGTGCATCGCTTTGTGGACTATTTGCCGGAGGAGCTGCGCGAGGGTCCGCTGAGAACTTCGCGTGCCAATGTGCGTCAGATTGTCTTTCCGGAGATCGATGCGCAGTACCGGGTGGTCACGGCTGGAGACAGGAATGCGGGGCGGGGATTGACGGTGCAGAATCTGCATTGCTCGGAGCTGGCGCGCTGGCCGGGGGATCCGGCAGAGACGCTGGCGGGACTGCGCGCCTCTTTGGCTCCGGGAGCGGAGCAGATCTTGGAATCGACGCCGGAGGGCGTGGGCGGCTGCTTTCACGAGGAGTGGCAGAAGGCCGGCGAGACGGGAATGGTGCAGCACTTCTTTCCCTGGTGGATGGAGCGGCGCTACCGGTCCGCGCCGGTGGATGAGTCGACCCTGAGCGGGGAGGAACGCGAACTGATGGCGCGAAATCGCCTGGGCCTGGAACAGATTGGATTCCGGCGGCAGATTCGCGCGGAGTTTCGCGGACTGGCGCGGCAGGAGTACGCCGAAGACGCGGAGAGCTGTTTTCTGGCCAGCGGAGAGTCAGTCTTCGAGCTGGGAGCGATTGAGGCGCGATGGGCGACGATGACGGCTCCGGTGGAGGCGCGGCACAACGGCGAGCTGGAGATATGGCTGCCGCCGGTGAAAGACAAAGAGTATCTGGTGGCGGTGGACCCGGCAGGCGGCGGCAGCGAGGGCGATTATTCGGCAGCGCAGGTGCTGGAGCTGGAGACGGGATTGCAATGTGCGGAGTTTGCCGGCCATGTGGGGGGATTGGAGCTGGCAAGGCTGGTGACGGCGCTGGCCACGGAGTACAACCACGCCATGCTGGTGGTGGAGAGGAACAATCACGGCAGCGGAGTTTTGGCGCTGATTGAGACGGTCTGCGGCTATGGGCGGTTATACAAGCAGAACGGCCAGGCGGGTTGGCTGACGACGGCACTAAGCCGACCGGCGGCTCTGGGGCGGCTGGATGCAGCGCTGGTGGAGCGGCCAGAGTGCTTTCAAAGCCGGAAGCTGCTGGCCGAATGCCGGAGTTTTGTGCGTCGGCCAGATGGCAGCAGCGGAGCGCGGCCAGGGATGCATGACGACCGGGTGATGGCGATGGCGATCGGGCTGGGAGCCACCTGCGGTGGGGCTGGCGGCTCGCTATCCGCTCGCATGGGGTTCGTGGATTCCCAGGTCCGAGAATCCGGATATGGGTCACACTCTGATGACTGACAAACATTCGCTGTTCACTGTAACTGGAGATGAGCGCATAGAATTCTAGAGAAGATACGGACACGGGAGAACGAGCTTGGCTGTTCTGGCGGTACAGCATATCCGGCGGATGCGGGGCGGAGCGCAGGGCCAGTTGATGCTGGGCGCGGACGGGCGCATCTATGTGGTGAAGTTCCAGAACAACCCGCAGCATATGCGGGTGCTGGCCAACGAGTTTCTGGCTTCGAGGATTGCGGTGGCGGCGGGACTGACGGCGCCGGAGAGCGAGCTGGTGGAGGTATCGAGCTGGCTGGTGGAACACACGCCGGAGCTGGAGATGGATCTGGGCAAGAGACGGGTGCGATGCCAGCCGGGCCTGCAATTCGGATCGCGGTTTGTGGGCGGTCTGATGCCGGGACAGGTGGTGGATTACCTGCCCGAAGAGCAGATGGCCGAGGTGAGGAATCTGGACGAGTTCGCCGGGATTCTGGCGCTGGACAAATGGACCGGGAACGCGAATGGCCGGCAGGCCGTCTTTGCGCGCAAACAGCGGGAGCGGCGCTACCGGGCGGTCTTCATCGACTTTGGCTACTGCTTTCATGCCGGAGAGTGGAAGTTCGAGGATGCGCCGCTGCGCGGGGTCTACTATCGCAACGACGTCTATCGGGAGATCGCCGGATGGGAGGCCTTCGAGCCCTGGCTGACGCGTCTGGAGACGATGGCGGCAGAGACGGTGTGGGCGGCGGCCAGCGAGGTTCCGCCGGAGTGGTATGGCGGCGATATGAGCGAGATGGAAGCGCTGGTGGAAAAGCTGCTGGGGCGGCAGGGCCGGATCCGGGAATTGATTGAGGGATTCGGGAAGACGGAGAGAGTGCCTTTTCCGAAATGGATGGGAGAGAGAAAAGATAGGGGGGAAGAGGCTTGGAAAGAGGAGCGGTGGGGGAATAGCATTGTGGGGAGAGTGAACTAGGGAATAGGGAATAGGGACCAGGGGACCAGGGGACCAGGGAATAGGGAACTTGGAACTGGGAACTGGAACAACTAAAAGCTGAGAGCTTCATGAGCACGATGAACAGCGGAAGGCAGGTTGAGCGCCAGGAATGAGTAGCGGGAATCAGCGGCGGGCGTGCGAGTTTCAACTGCTCCGGTATGTGCCGGATACGGTGCGCAACGAGTTTGTGCATATCGGCGTGATCCTGCGCGAACAGGGGAGCGGCGCGGCGGCAACAGTGCGCTTTACCCGCGACTGGCGGCGGGTGCGCTGTCTGGACCCGGAGGCCGATACCGCATTGCTGGAAGGCATGGAGAGCGAGCTGCGACGGCGCTTTGAGGCCGAGCCGGATGGGAAGCTGATGCGGCTGCTCAGTGAATCGCTCTCGCTGAGCGTGCAGATGACCGAACCGAAGGCCTATCTGGCCGAGAGCCTGCCGGCAGGGATGGAAGAGTTGATGCGGCTCTATGTGGAGCCGCCGCCGAGAGAGCGGGTGCCGCGGTTGAGCGGGCGGGCGGCGGTGCAGGCGCGGATGCGCAGCGAGTTCGAGCGGGTGGGGGTATGGGATCTCATGCGCAAGCGGATCGCCGCCTCGGAGTATACGCGGCCGGGAGATCCGCTGCGGATCGATCTCGGCTACCGTCCCAATGGATTGAGTCACCCCTCGGATGAAGACCTGTCCGCGGGGACCCCGTTCATCCGGATGTTTCATGCGGTGAGCCTGGAGCCGGGTGTGGAGATGGCCAAAGTGCTGGCCTTTTCGGCTGCGGGATTGAGAATTGGCGTGGAGCGGGTGGAGCAGGCGCGACTGGAGCTGACCGCGGTGATTGAGCCGGCGGCGAAGCTGGGAGCGACAGACGAAGATCCGGAGCGATTGGAGATCTATCGATTCGGCGTGGAGACGATGGAGGAGCATGAGATCCGGGTGCTGACGACCTCGGATCTGAGCCGGGTGGCGGAGACGGCGCGGCGGGAGCTCAGGGTCTGAACGCAGATCTCAGTTTTTTGTTCAGTTGTAATGATTTGGTTAAGGTTTGCAGATAATTTCTGGAGTTTACGATAGGATCGAATTTGTTGAGAGGTTAGAGCGGTTGGAAGTCTGAGGTTGCCGGCTTGTACCTGACAACTGAAGACTGACAACTGGCGCAAGACAAGGCATGGCCCTTTCCGGGGCTGTGCCTTTTTGTTTTTGGGGCAGCGGGAGAAGGAAGGTGCGCGTGAGGGTAGGAGAACAGTTGCGGGAGATCTGGCGGCAGGCGACAGGGAGCGGCCGCAGGACGGATGTGACGGCCGGCGCAGCGGATGCGGAGGCGGAGCGCAAGACACTGGCGCTGCCTTCGATTCTGAGTCCGGTCCAGTTTCCGGGACAGCATTTGCCCAAGCCGACGCCGATGAATCTGCGCCGGTTTGCGGAGACGCCGGTGGTGCGCCGCGCGATCAACGTGATCAAGGACCGCATCGCGGCGATGGATTGGCAGGTGCGGGTGCGGCGGGGCGTGAAGGCCGGGGAGCTGGCCTTTGCGGAACGCAAACTGCGGGCGCTGCGCCGGACGCTGGAAGAGCCGAATGCCTCGGAGAGTTTCAGGACACTGATCGAGCAAGTCATCGAAGATATGCTGACCGGCGGCTACGGGGCCATCGAGATGGAACCGACCGGCGACGGGGAGCGGCCGGCGATGCTGTGGGCAGTGGACGGCGCATCGATCCGCATCAATCCGCGCTGGGATGGGCAGCCGGAGTCGCCACGGTATGCGCAGGCGATGCCGGGGCAACTGGAGTCGAGCGCAATCGAGTTGCGGGACGACCAGTTGATGTATGTGCGCATGAATCCGCGCAGCTTTACACCCTTTGGCCTGGGACCGCTGGAAGTGGCCTTTGAGACGGTGAATCAGTTTTTGAGCGCGCATCGCTTCGCGGGCAAGCTGGCGGCCAATACGGTGGCGCAGTATGCACTGTGGCTGAACGAGGCAACGCCTTCGCAGCACGACCGGCTGATCCGCTGGTGGCAGGACGAGATCGAGGGCACGGGACGGGTGCCGTTGATTTCGACCGAGCAGAAGCCGGAGGTGCTGCGCTTTGCCCAGGGAACCGATGCGGATATGCGTCTGGAGTGGCAGGAGTTTTTGATCCGCATGGTGGCCAACGCCTTCGGGCTTCCGCCGCTGATGCTGGGACTGGAGGCGGATGTCAACCAATCGACGGCGGCGGAGATGACCGACGAGGCCTTTCGCGGGGCGATCTCGCCGATGGCGATGCTGCTGGCGGGTCATATCACCCGCGATCTTTTTGGCAAGTGCATTGGCTGGCGGGAGTTTGAGTTTGTCTTCAACGAACTGAACGCGCGGGACGAGGAGACAGAGCTGGCGGTGCAGGTGCAACTGCTGCAGGCCGGCGTGTTGACGGTGAACGAGGTGCGGGCGATGCGGGGACTGGGACCGCTGGGGCAGGATGGGGCGGTGCAGTTGTCGGGGGAAGCAGCAGTTGAGCAGGCGGTAGAGTGAGCAGCCATGCAGCCGGAGCCGGGCTGCGAGAGCGGATGGGCGGAGAGCGAATGAGACTGGAAGCGATGGCAGTAGAGATTCCCCATGTGGACGGACACCCGAACCGGGTGGCCTTCGAAGGGGTGTTGACGATGGTGAATGCGGCCAGCGACAAAGCACCGGCGGGAGCGCGGGGACACCGGGTGATGTTGACGCGCGAGGCGGCTGAGAAGGCGTTGCCTTCGCTGCTGGGCATGGCAGTGGACTACCGTCCCGGTTGGGACGGTCATGACGCGCGGCGCAAGATTGGGCTGTTGACCGAGGCAAATCTGGTTGGACAGCGGCTGGTGGTGCGCGGGTATCTCTATGCTCGGGACTTTCCCGAGGTGGCCGGCGCGATTCAAGCGCATTCTCCCGAATCGATGGGGATGAGTTATGAGCTGGCAGACGCGCGGGTGGAAGATATGCGGGCCGAGGTGTGGAAGCTGACCCGCGTGACCTTTACCGGAGCAGCCATTCTGCTGCGGGACAAGGCGGCATACCGGGCCACGAGCTTCCGCATGGCAAGTTAGCGAGTCAGCAAGTTAGCAAAGAGGCTCCACGATGTGGAGCCTCTTTTTGTTAGCGAGATAGCGGAGTTATCGCACGACATTCACGGCAAACAAGAAAGGAATGGCATGGAAACCAAAGAGAAGGAAATTGCGGAGCGGCTGGAAGCCGCAACGGAACTTCTGGAAAGGACGCTGAGCTGGCTTGAGGAGCGGCAAGGCGCCCTGACCGGCGAAGTGGAGAGGATTTCGGCGACCGTGGAACAGAGCAGACGGGAGTCGGAGTTGGCGGAAAAGCTGGCCGTGGCCGAACGGGAGTTGGCTGAACTAAAGGCCGGGGCGGCACAGAACGTGTTGAGTCCGCTGCGGCGCACGCTGCCTTCGGCCACCAGCGAGATGCTGGCTAAGCACGGGATCGGCGAAGGCCCGGTGGATGTGCGCACGCTGGATGCGGCGCTATCCGGACTCAGCCTGGAGCAGCGCATTGCGGTCAAGACCCAACTGCTGCGCGCGGGCGCGATTGCCTGAAAGCAGCTACCAGCTGTTAGCTACTAGCTTCTAGCTAACAGCTACCAGAGGCTCGTGCCGGCAGTTGTGCGGCAGGCCGAGAAGAGCGGCAAGGAATGGATGCCAGAGTGAAGAACGAGGCGGAAAGCATCTTGCTGGAAACAAGAATAAAAACACTGTTCGGTCATGAAATCGAATGGCTGGAAGCTAGTAGCCGGGAGATTTCATTCGAGCAACGACTGGCCCCATGGAGGGGGCGGAAAGAGCCTATGAACGCAACCTTTGCAAACATTCACGCGGCAGCAGACTACATTGGGCCGGGCGCTATCGAAGTTCCGTTGTACCAGACCGAGATTTTCGACATCTGCCGGCGTTCGAGCCCCTTCGGACAACGCATCAAGCAAGTTCCGGCGACCGGTCATCCGTCACGGTTCTTTGTGGAATCGGCAATACCCAATCCGGGCACGGCCGGCTTTATGAATCCGCGCACAATCACTCCGGCAGTGGTGACTCCGACACGCACGGAGTTGAGCGTGATGCTGAAGGCGATCGTGGCGCAGATCAACTACAACCTCTTCGACATCGAATTGGGCGATCAGCAGAAGCAGTTTGCCTATTTGCAGGCCAAAGACCTGGTGGATACGGTAAGCGGCGTGATGGTGGCGCACGATGTTGCGTTGTGGAACGGCAACGAAGCCAGCCTGACCGCGACGTTGACCAACCAATACATGGGGTGCGCGGCGCAGATCGCCGGCGGCACCAATGGCGTGACCATCGGCGAGGGCGCATCGATTGTCAATGGACTGAAGACGGCAGTGGCGACCATGGTGGCCAGCAACGGCTACTATGTGCGTCCTACGGCAATCTACGCCAATCCGATGCTGTTGGACCTGATCGACCAGGAGATGAAGACGGAGTTCAACGTGGTGTTGAATACCGATAGCATCACGGGCGGCGTGCGCGTGAAGATGCTCTCGACGCAGGCGGGCGACCTGCCGCTGATTCCGGATTGGAGCCTGGGCTACACGGGCACGATTGGATCGGGTGCGGTGCTGCCGGCCTACATCGTGACCGAGGAGCTGATCGAGTATCACTGGCTCGGCGATCCGGCTCCGCGCGTCTTCCAACTGGGACTGCCGAATTCATTGACCTATCAGTATGTCGCGGTCAAGTTTGGCGCACCGGTGGTGAAGGGCGTGGGCTATGCGCATTGCCAGGTTCTTGTCGACCGGTAAGCGGCGAATCAAAGGCCAGCAAGTCGGCAAGTCGACTGGCTGTACGAGCGGGTGGGCGAGAGTGGCGAAGAAATTCTCTCGCTCACCCGGCGGGTTGTAACCGAGGAAAGGGTGGGGTATGGCATATCTGCAGCCGACGGATTACCCGAATTATGGCTTGCCGGCAGGGACAACGGCGGATTGGATTACAGCGGCCACGGCATTGATCAACAGCTTTTGCAGGCGGCCGGATCTGAATGTAATCCAGTACACGGAACGGCTGCGGCTGGTCAAAGGCTCGCAGACGGTGCTGTTGAGCTATCTGCCGCTGGCTCCACTGGGAGTGGCCTCAACGCCGATTGTCAGCATTGAAGGGCGCTATGCCCGGCCGCGGCGCGGAGAAGTGCCGAACGAGCCGCTCTTAGAGATTGCATTGGCGTTTTCGCTGCCTGGGCAATGGACATCGATCGATCCGAACGCGGTGGACTATGACCCGAACACGGGCGAATTGATGCTGCCATGGAATGTTCTGGGCCTGCCGTTCAACGAGGTGGCAGTGACTTATACGGCGGGGCTGGCGACGATAGGCGACGACGTGAAGACGGCATGCGCGCAGATTGTGCGGAATGCGCAGTCGACGCCGGCGTTGAACGCGAGCAAGACCAAGATTGACACGATGCAGATGCAGTATTTTTCAAGTTCGCTGATCGACGAGACCGTGCAGGCATGGCTGCGTCCTTACATAGCGAACAGGCTGGGGTGATCGATGAGCGATACAGCGCCGCGCAACCCGGTAGGAGCGCCCCGGATGCTGGCTGATGCCCTGCTGCGAAGCGTGACAGGAACATCGGCTCTGCTGCGGGTAACGGGCATCAATGCGGATACGAACCAGTCCGAGGTGGGGCTGGTGGCGACAACCTTTGCTGAAGTTCTGGTAAGCCCGGTGGTGATGCGCACGCTGCGGCCGTCGTGGAAGGAAGGCGGCGAGTCAAAGCATGAGCTGCTGGTCTCAGCCACCGGAATCGAAGAGCAAGTGAACGCACTGAACCTGCAATCGGCACAGGCGCTTTTTGCCACGACGCTGGCAGTGACAGTGTCAGGCCAGGATTACCTGATCGAGTCCGTGGGAGCGAACGAAGCCTTCGGCCAGGTATATCTTTACCGGCTGCTTCTGCGCGAGGCGCGACAGCAGGGGGTCTAGCGATACCTGGCAATTGAAGCAAGCGCCACTGATCTGCGAGTGGACCGATTGCCAGCGATGAGCGCAGGGCACGAGGAGCTGAACTCCATGCAAAACGCGAAAGACTCTTTTTATATGGCACTGCGCACGCGGCTGGCAGCGATCAATCCGGACCGGACGATTCTGCTACGCGGTGCGGTGCGTCCGGGAATTCTGGTGGAAGAGGCGGAGGCGCCCTTCAGCCAGCTTCCCAACGATGTGTTTGTTCTGCGCTGGCTTGGACTGGGCGTAGAAATGAATCTTGGGTCGATGATGGCGGCCGAGCAGTGCGAGATCCTTTATCAAACCTGCGGAACGCAGAGCTACGGCGGATTGGATCGCGGCCGTGCCTTGAGCGAGATGGACGAGGAGCTGGCGGCGATGCTCCAGCCGTTTTATACGCCGAAATTCAACTATCTTACGACGAAGCCCATCGCGATGCTGACGAAGGTGTTCTGGGACGAGCCGGGCTTTGGGCCTGTCGTGATTCAGCGAGACCTGTTGAGCCGTTCCGCAAAAGTGATGATCTACAGCTACCAGGAGCAGGGGGAGTAAATGGCAGCGAATTGGTTTTCGGCTCCCGCACCGGTGGCGCGGCGAGTAAGAGGATACTTTGCACCCGTCAACCGGACGGCGCAGACGCCCGTTCTCTTTGATCCTTCCAAACAAGGCACTTTCAGTTTGGACACTCCGCCAGCGCCGTGGATCAGTCTGGGCTGGATTCAAGAGTTCACGCGCAAGTCGGTGAGTAAAAGCTCGGCAGTGCTGACAGGAATTCCCGCGGCGGCGCTGGAGCAGGTGCGCGAGACTCTGGAAGCGCAGGTGAGCCTTGAGTTTTTAAGCTGGACCAAGCTGACGATGGCCCTGGCTACGGGTTCGCAACATATGAACCTGCTGGCTCCGGCAAGCGGAGCGATGCAAGCCGCGGATGGCGCACTGGCGGTTCCGGCGGTGGTTGTGCAAAGCGGATCGACGGCGACATTCATCGCGCTGGCCGCCACCGACGCGGCGAAATTTCAGGCCGGCTCCATCATCGCGCTGGACGCGGATTACACCGGGCAGACCGGATATGTGGGAGCGCCAATATCGGGAGCGTATGTGCGTCAGGCGCTTACGGATGTCGATTACATCCGGCGCATTACTTTCAACGTCGCATTGGTTTCCAGTGTCGCTTCAGCCGGTTTGACACTTGCCGAAGCCCTGCCGAACGGCGCACCTGCGGCAGGAGCCAAGCTACAGGCCGTGATGGGATTCGTGGACCGCGAGGGAGGCAGCTTCTATCAGGAGTGGTCGGCGCTGTTCGTGATGGAAGGCGGCCAGGGAGAGCGCATCTTCTTTCATTATCCGCGGCTGCAAGCGATGGTTAACGCGCAAGAAACGATATCGCCATTGGATAACAAAAACAAGAGCGGACTGACGCGCGTGCTGCTCAAAGGCCAGTTCATGGCTCTGCCGGTGACCGATCCGATGGATGGGGAGCGTGTGGTTTGTTATCGCAGCCTCTTGCCGGCAGCCAATGCGTTGGTTTAGCGAATCAATCAGTCAATCCGTCAGCAGAGCAGAGAGCCACAATGAAGATTACGATTAACGGGCAAGACTACACGGGCGCGCTGGATGCAGTGCGTCCGTTGACGATCGAGCGCAAGCTGAATGAGCCCTCCGTATGCCAACTGTGGATCAGCCTGCCGAGCAGCGGAGGTCTTGCGGCTCCATTGCGCAATCAACCGGTCGCTGTGATCGGCGACGATGGAAGCTATTACTTCACGGGTTACATTGCCGCGAGTCCGCTGCAGGAATACGCTGGCGAGGCGATGGAAGGACCGCGCTACCGGATTGCGATTCAGGCACTGAGCGACGAACTGCTTCTGGATCAAAATCTGATGCCACCGACTACCGGTATATCGGGCGAAAATGCCGGAGTGCTGCTGGCGTCGTTGGTGACACGCACGGGAGTTTCCGGATTATCCACGCAAGGCCTGACACTGAATACGGCGATCAGCAACTTCGTTCCCGCTCCCGGCGAGCCGTGGAGCAAGAGCGCCGGTCAGGCTGCGAGCATGGCGCGGGCTGCGTATCGCGCGCTCAACGGAGCGTTGAGCGTTTCCACCGTTCAAAGCGTAGTTCATCCGCTGAATGAGACCGATGGCAGCTTGAATCTGGCGGCTTTGGGATTCACGGGCAGCGTCAAGCGCGCGCTGGCAAACGACGTGACCGTTTGCGGCGAACATGAACCGGTTGCTTATGTGACGGAATACTTTCTTGGCGACGGTCTTACGACGCAATTCTATTTATCGGAAGACCCATACTTTCCCTCCTCATCCAAATCCATCGTGATCCGCGAGCTATTCAACGAGACTCAGATCGATCAGCGTGTGTGGGGAGCAACCGGCGGTTCAGGCGCGCTGACGCTGGGCGCGGGCGGGCTGGTGATGAATGGCGGCAACGGAATCGAAGGAGAGGCTCTGTTGACCTGGCTTGATCCGGTGGAGATGGGCGGAACGCTCCTGCTGGAGGCCGTCGGCGTAACCCTGGCCGCAGGAAGTACGGGGATTCTTGCCGGTTTTTTTGTCGGCACGGGGACGCAGGCGGATTGCATTGCGGGCTTTCAGGCCACGGCGCAACAAGGCAGCGGTGCGGTAACTCTACAGCCGCTGATTCAAGGGAGTCCGGCGGGAACGACCTTTGCCATCAATTCCGCCAATCAATACACGCTGCGCGTCCGCGTGCATTGCGCGGAGAACGAGCGGGGGCTGGCCTATTATCGTACCTCCGGAGATAGCGGGCCGATCACGTATGGCGGAGAGTGGAACCTGGCTCCAGGCAACATCCAGATGGATATACAGCAGTTTGTCAACGGCGTGGGCGGAATGCCGGTGACGCTCTACGACGGCTCGATTGCCAGCCTTCCCGGCTCCTGCAACGTGATCCCTGTTACCAGCACAAACCTGATTGGAACCATGCGCGCGCTGAATCTCAACAATCTTGGTTCGGGGTGGGTGGTCAGCACGCCACCCAGCGGCAGTCCTTACACACGCCGTGTCGGCACGACAGCCGAAGCGGCCGAATGCCATCTGGTGCGCGGCGGAAAGCTCGTTTTTTATGGCGGATTCCTACCTGTAATCGGCGAGCAGATCGCGGTGAGTTATCGTACGGTGGGCAGAGCGGTGGGACGGGCAGTCAACACGGCAAGCCAGCAGGCGCTTGCTCAGGCGGGTCTGCCCTCGGAGGCTACCTGGATCGGATCGGTCACCAATCCGCCGGCCCGCAGTTCTCAGGATTGCCTGAACGCCGCGCTGGCGATCGAGCAGGCGGCGGCCAGCGTGAGCGCGCTGTGGAGCGGCACGTACAAGGGAAACAGAATGAGCTTCGCCACCGATGTCTGGCCCGGCGATGCGCTTTTGCTGAATGCGCCATCCGCGAAGTTGAATGCTCAGGTGGTGGTGCGAATGGTGAGAGTGAGCTATCTGCCCAGCTATCCCGACCTGGTGGAATATGCCATCCAGTTTGCCAATGACTGGGCTGACGATCTGGCGATCAAGACCAGCGCAACGGTTCCGGCGGATACGTGGCTTCCGGCTCCGGTTGCGCCAACCTGGCTTGCCAATCTGAACAACCTCACGGTGACATCGCTGAATGGAAGCTTGGTAACGATCAATGCGGGTGCGACTCCACCCACGGGCGGAGGGTTCGAGATCCGGCTGCGGGACTTCGGCTTTATGGCCGGTGCAGATCCGACGCTGGTGATGCGGTCAACTCAATCTGCTATCACGATCACGCGGCAAAGCGTCAATGACAAGTTTTATATCCGGATGTATGACGGCTCAACGCCGCCGAATTACTCGGAGTTCTCGACAGCGTTGTTCATCAACCTGCCGCTGTGATTGCGAGCAGTCGCTAATTTCAATCAGGCAATTGACAGAGGGAGTCCGGCGGATGCGGATGATGAATGAATTCGAAGCGCAGGTGCTGAGCGACTTGAGTGTGCTGAAGACGCAGATGACCGGCCTGATGGGCGACGGCAACGGCGGGCGGCTGGCAGATCTGGAGCGGCGTATGGAGCGGCACGAGCAGAACTGGCAGCGGGCCAAGGGCTTCCTGGCGGCTGTCAGCGTACTGTTTGCGGTCATCGAAGTAGCTGTCCAGGCGCTGCATCGGCATTGATCGCCATCGATGCGTCCGTTGCAAAACGCAACCATGCGGCGGGCTGAAACCGTACTCTTTCAATTGATCGACATATTCATATTCCACTTATCGACGATCAATTCTCATCAATCGCGCGCAACCGGCGGGCCAAAGCCCACTTCAATTCATCAATTCCCTCACCCGTCACCGCGGAGATGGCGTGAAACTCCAGCTTGCGCCGCTTGACATGAGCGGCGAGCTTCTTGAGCTTTTCCGGGTTGGCGCTGTCGATTTTGGTGGCGGCAACAATCATGATCTTGTTGGCCAAGGGATGCTCAGGCTCGGAGGGATCATCGGAATCATCCGCAAAGGGGTCATGTTCCTTGTTGACGGCGCTGCTGGTGAAGCTGGCTAGCTCCTTGTTGATAATCTTGAAGTCCTCGACCGGGTCGGCGCGGCCAGATGCATCCGAGACATCGACGAGATGAAGGAGCAGGCGGGTGCGCTCGATGTGACGCAAAAACTGCATACCGAGGCCGGAGCCGAGGTGCGCTCCCTCGATGAGGCCGGGCATATCGGCGACGACGAAGGACTGCTGCTCCGGCTCCTCGCCGACGGTGACCACGCCGAGGTTAGGCTCCAGAGTGGTGAATGGATAGTCGGCGATCTTGGGCCGGGCGGCGGAGATGCGTGAGATCAGCGTGGATTTGCCGGCGTTGGGATAGCCGACCAGGCCCACGTCGGCCAGCAGCTTGAGTTCGAGCCGGTAAAGCCGCTCTTCGCCGGCACGGCCCAGTTCGTGCTCGCGCGGCGCTTGATGGGTGGGAGTGGCGAAGTGCTGGTTACCGCGTCCGCCGCGTCCGCCTTTGGCAATGACGACTCGCTCATCCGGCTCGGAGAAGTCGTGGACAAGTTCGCCGGTCTCCTGGTCATAGAGGCTGGTTCCGACAGGCACTTGCAGGATGATCGAATTGCCGTCCAGGCCGGTGCAGTTGGAACCCATGCCGTGTTCGCCGCGCTGCGCCTTGTGTTCAGGGTTGTAGCGGAAGTGAATCAGCGTGTTATGACGCTGCGAGCTGACCATGATGACATCGCCGCCGCGGCCTCCGTCGCCGCCGCTCGGACCCCCGCGAGGCACAAACTTCTCGCGCCGGAAGGCCATGCAGCCATTGCCGCCGTCGCCAGCCTTGACGCGAATTTTTGCTTCATCAATGAACATGGAAAACCAGGGATCAGGGGTCAGAGATCAGAGATCAGGAAAGTACGATTTGCGCTCTAGTGCCAACAGAAGAGGCCAAACCCAAGATGCCGTCTTTTCAGTTTACCGGAGAAGGGCATAAAATCACTTGCAACATACGATTGGTCATTTGGGCGGTCTCAGACTGGAGTAAGTTTGCCAGCAGACTCCGCCCCCTCCGGAGCCGCCGCAAGAGCGGACCGGATTGATCGATTGTTCTTTCCCAGAGTCTGCCGCGAGCAGGGGGCTCGATGGCAGGGTTCGGGCGCAAGTGGTCCAGGGCGCTGGCGGCAGCCGTGCTTCTCATTGGCGCGGGAGGGTTGGAGTATGCCCAATCGGGCGCTGGCATTGAAGGCGCGGAGGCCGGCTCGCTGTCGGGTAGATTGACCGACTTGCACTCGAAGCCTCTGGAAGGCGTGGACGTGGCAGTGCGCAACCAGTCCACTGGCGCGGAGTCGCGGACGATTACCGGAAAAAATGGGGTGTATCGCTTCATCGGGCTGGAGCCGGGCGAGTACTCGCTGGAGGCAGAGAGTCCGCAGTGGGGCAGCGCGCATCTGGAAGGCATTCTGGTGGAGGCCGGCTACGAGGCCAGGGTGCAGACGGCGGTGAGCTTTGAGCTGCTTGCGCCAGAGATTCTGGCGTCATTGCAAGAGGCGTTGAACTCCCGGATTCAAGAGCAGCTTTGGCGGAATCGGCATGAACTTGGGCCTGTGGCTCTGCCGTCGGGCGATGAGGCCATGCTTCCTGAGCCGTTGCAGGCGATGGCTTTGCCGGCGCGAAGCCCGCAGGAGTTGCCGCATCCTCTGCCTGCGGGTGCTGAGATCGAGGCCTCGCAGCGAGGGCACACGGGAGCGAATGCTCTGCTTCCATCGGCGGGCAGGAGCGCGATGCAATCGATGTTGCTGGGAACCGGTTCGGCGCTGGCCGCAGTTCTCGGCAATGAAGCTCCGCATACTCCGCTCCCATCGGCCTCTTCAGAGAAGACGCCGATTGCGGCGCCGATGAGCACGACACTGACCGCTGCCGAGTTGCAGGCTCTGCCGGTGAGCGGGCGGCACTGGCAGGATTTTGTCCTCGACAATGCACCCGCTTCTGTGACCGCAGCGTCAGGGCAAGGACCGATCTCATTGCAGGGAGCAGGTCAGAGACCGGCGCAGATTGCCGTGGATGGTGCGGAAAGTGGTTTGTCCTTCGGATATACCGGCAGCACCGGAGAAGGCTCCTCCGGACGGGGAGCGCTGGGGCAGGATGGTTCAGGACCGGCTGGAATGGCGCAGGTAGGAATGGGAGGCCATGGGATCGCCGTCAGCGAAGCGGCGATCCGCGAGGTGCAGACGGCTGCCGGCTACGCGGAGGCCGAAGCGGACCGGGCGGCGGGCGGGCGCATGAACGTGGAAACGCAAAGCGGCGCAAATCAGTTGCACGGGCAGGGATTTCTCTTCGATCGCCAGAACAACTGGGGCGCGCACAATCCCTTTACCCAATGGACGAAGGAGACCACGCCGGCGATTGCGAGCTACGTTCCGGTCTTTACGCCGGAATCCTATACGCCGCCAGATCGAGAGATTACCTGGGGTCTCGGCGCGGGCGGCCGGATTCGCCGCGACAAGCTCTTCTGGTTTGCCGCTCTTGACAACTACAACCGCAACGATCCGGGCGTCGCCATGGTCAGGCATCCTTACCTTCTGCAGAGCGTGAGCGGCTGCACGCTCGGCCCATGCACCGAAACCACCGGATTCTTTGCCCAGCCCACCAACGATCAGATGCAGGTGCTGAGCGCGCGGCTGGGGTTGAGCAGTGTGAATCCGGTCGACGAGGGGCTGGCGGCTTACTCGTCGATGCTGGAGACACTCGCTGGCCTGCTCGGTCCGTCTGCGCGTACCGCACGGCAGTGGACCGGCTTCGGGCGGCTGGATTGGCAGGCAGCCGAACGCTATCGCTTTACGCTGGAGGGTATTGGCGCGCAATGGAATTCGCCGGGCGGTGGACTGACCCGCCTCTCGGAGACCTACGGCAATCACAGCTTCGGTTCGTCGAAGGCCAGCGAGGAGTGGCTGCTGGGGCGTTGGGAGGCCTTTCTCACTCCCAATCTGCTGGCTGTGACACAGGCTTCGGCGGGACACAGTCTCCAGCAGGCCCTGCCGCAGAGTCCATCGAGCTTTGAAAAGAGCTTTCTCGCCGGGAATGCCTGGGGGCAGTTGCCGCAGATTGTCGTCGACAACCGCTTTGGCTTTACCATCGGCAATTCCTCCCGCTTCGGTAGCGGAAGCGATCCCGACGAACGGTTGTATCAGGCAAAGGAGTCGCTGGACTGGATTCGCGGCAAATTGCTGGTCAAAGCCGGCTTCGAGATGAGCCATAACGGCGATGCGACCGGCCTGCTGCGCAATCAGACTGGGACTTATACCTACTCCAGCGTGGAAAACTTCGCCTCCGACGCACTGGTCTTTGCGGCATTCGGACCGGACAACGCTCTGAACCCCAGCAACCAGCACAACTGCGACCAGACGGGCAAGGTCTGGCGCGATTCCGGCGGCAATCTGCGCGGAGTCGGCAACCTGCCCTGCTATTCCTACTACTCACAGACGATGGGGCCATCCAGTTGGCATTTGAGCACCATCGACTGGGCTGGCTATGCGACGGTCCAGTGGCAAGCCAGCAAGCGGGTGGTTCTCTCTGGCGGGTTGCGCTGGGAGCGCGAGCAATTGCCGCCGCCCCTGGCCGCACTCGCCAATCCGGAGCTTCCGTTGACCGGGAAGCTGCCCAGCCTGGGCAACAACTGGGGGCCGCGCATCAGCATGGCCGTTGGAAACGAAAAAAAGCACTGGCCGGTCTTCCAACTGGGTTACGGAATGTACTTTATGCGGACGGAGAATCTGAGGGTGGAGACCGCGCTCACCCAGACCGGCTCGCTCAAAGGCGATCTGAGCTTCTTCATGCGTCCCACCGACGATCTGCCCAACTCCGGCGGAGGCGCTCCGCCCTTTCCGTACGTGCTGGCCGGAGAGCCATACAGCATTGTCAAGCCGGGAGCCGTCGAGTTTGCGCCCAACTTCCACAATTCTGAGGTTCACCAAGCTGTCGCCGCCGTCGAGGAGAAGCTGCCCGCAGGCGTGGAAGCAACCGCCAGCGCAATCATGAGCCTGGGCCGCCGGCTGCCCGTCTCCATCGACGCCAATCTTGCGCCCCTCACTTCAATGCAAACCATCACCTATGCAGTGATAGACGGCAGCGGCAAGGGGCCGATCAAGAGCCAACAGATTACCCTTCCCTTCTATGCGTCCTGGCCCTCCGCAACCTCATCCACTGGCTTGAGCGGCCGTCTTAACCCGGATTACCAGCAGATCACCGAGATGATGAGCCGCGCCAACTCGACCTATGAGGCGGCCATGCTGAAACTCTCGCGTTATGGACGCCGGGGATTGAGCCTTCATGCTCACTACACCTACGCGCACGCCATGGACTGGAATCCCGATGAGAGCGCCTACGCCGTAGGCAACGGCGTGCTGGACCCGGCAGATTTCGGCCTGGAGTACGGAACAAGCGATCTGGATGTGCGCCACTCCGCCAGCCTGATGGCTATCTATCAGGCGCCGTGGAAGCTGGCGGGCAAGGCGGGGCGCTTCGGCAATGGATGGATGCTCTCCGGCGTAGGCCGCTTCCACAGCGGAATGCCGTACACCATGCGCACTTCAGGTTCGCTGTCCAGAGAGTTCGCCAACAACGGCGCGACCATCGCGGGGCTTGGTCCGGGCATGAACGGCTCCGGCGGCGATAACCGCGTCTACGGCGTCGGCAGCGACAACCAAATCTACAACATCGGCCGCAACACCTACCGCTATCCAGCCGTATGGAAGGCCGACCTGCGGCTGGGCAAGCGCTTCAACCTCGGCTCCATGCGGCAATTGGAGCTGCTGGCTGAAACCTTCAATCTCTTCAACCATCAGAATGTCACCGAAGTGGAGACGAATGGCTACACCATCGAAACCGGCAGCACATCGGAGCTTCCCACGCTGAACTTTCTCACCGGCCTGAAGACCGGCGCCTCCGCCTTCGGCCAGCCGCTAAATATCAACGCCACCAATTTCTACCGCGAGCGGCAGATCCAGTTTGGAGTGCGTATGCGCTTCTAGCTGCATATCTCCCTGTGAGAAAATCGGAGCTTGCAGCCTCACTCCCACTTTCGTTTGCTTATAGTCCGGCTCGGCGCGATGGGCGACATCCTGCACGCGCTTCCGGCGGTAACGGCGCTCAGGCAGGCGCATCCGGATTGGACTATCGATTGGATCGTCGAGCCACGCTGGCGAGCGCTGCTGACGGCCGATGGCAGCCGCGACGGCGAACGGAATTCCGCTCAGCCGCTGATTGACCGCCTGCACTTTGCCGCCACCAAAGAGTGGCGCAAGGCTCCCTTCAGCACGCAAACACGCGCGGAGTTTACGGCGTTGCGAGCTGCGTTGCGGGCTGGCGAGTACGACGCGGTCCTCGACCTGCAAGGAGCCATCCGCTCGGCACTCCTGGCGCGCCTCACTGGCTGCCGGCGGCTGATCGGCGAGGCAGAGCCGCGCGAACGGGCAGCGAGCTGGCTCTTCACCGAACGCGTGGCGACACGTGGCGCGCACGTCATCGAGCAGGACATGGAACTGGCCTCGGCCGTCGCCGGCGATGACTTGAAGCTGCCTGCGCCGCTTCTGCCTGTAGATCAAGCCGCCGAGGCCTGGGTTGACGGAATTCTGCCTGCATCCCTCCACACGCCTGTGATCCTTATCAATCCCGGCGCGGGTTGGGGCGCCAAGCGCTGGCCGGCCGAGCGCTATGCCGCCGTTGCGCAAGAACTCATTGCCCGCGGCTGCCGTGTGCTGGTCAATGCCGGCCCCGGCGAGGAGAGGCTGGCTGAGCCGGTCGTCCGCCAAACCAGCGGTGCAGCGACAGCTCTCACCTGCTCGCTGGCGCAACTCATTGCTCTCACGCGCCGCATCAGTCTGGCAATCGCCGGCGATACCGGACCGCTCCATCTGGCCTGCGCCCTCGGCCGTCCGGTGGTGGGCATCTACGGTCCCACCGATCCCAGCCGCAACGGACCCTTCGGCAGCCGGTTCACGGTGCTGCGCAGCCCGCAGAGCAGCCGCGACCACTCCCGCCGCGAGGCCACGGAGGCCGGACTGCTCACCATCCAGCCGGAAGAGGTGCTGCGCGCCGCCGGTGCCTTGCTTTATCCTGAGACAGCCCCCCAATCTGCGCGATGAACGACAGATGCTCCGCGCTGCCGGCTGCGCTCAACAGGAGATTGTTCTTTGCCTCAGTCAATTCATTCGGCCCAATCCGATCCGCAGACCGACTGGATTGCTTGCTGGCAGCGCGTGGCCCGGCGCATCCGCGTTCCTCTTGGCTTTGTCGCCGCGGCGCTCTACCTCTTCGAACTCCTCCGTCATGCGCCTTTTCTACCCGCCGTGGCCGGTAGCCTGGCGCTGACCCTGCCCGGCCTGTGGCTGCGCGCCTACGCCGCCGGAACCGTGAAGAAGAATAGCGAACTGACGGTGACAGGCCCTTACGCGCACACCCGCAATCCACTCTATCTTGGCTCCATGCTGATCGCCGCAGGTTTTGCTCTGGCGCTGCTCAGTTGGCCGGTGGCGCTCACGCTGGCCCTGGGCTTTGCCATCATTTATGTGCCGGTCATTGCTGCTGAAGAGCGCTTCCTGCGCGCGGCCTTTCCCGGCTACGAGGATTATTGCCAACGAGTTCCGCGCTTGATTCCACGGCTCGCAGCAGCGCCGAATCCAGAGGGCGAGGGCACGCGCCGCGCCTTCAGCTTTTCGCTATATGTCCAGCACCGCGAGTACAATGCAGGGATAGGGGCTTTGCTGCTTTATATCGGCTTGCTCCTCTTGCGGCCTGCACTTGCCGTTTTATTCAAACTGCCGCAATGAGCGGTTTTGATTGATCTTGCACTCTGTTTTTGCAGCCTCGGTTAAGGAGCCATGCCCGCCGGTGAAGATACGCGCAATTGCATCCGCCATTTTTGGCGTTCTCGCCCTGGCCACCCTGGCCCCCTTGCTTCTTCTCCCATCGCTTCATGCCCAACAGACGGCTACCTTGCCGCCCCCGCGCGCCGGCTTCAGCTTTCCGCAAAAACAGACTCTCACCTATTCGGTGGATTGGCGGGTCTTTCCCGTCGCCACTGCGGTGGTGCGCTTTGAAGCCGCGGGCGACCGCGAGAACCTGACGGCCAGCGCGGACACTGGCGGAGCCATCAACCTCCTCTACCACCTCAGCGACCGCTTCCAGTCCAGCTTCGACCGGAACAAGGGCTGCACCTACGATTTCAATAAGCAGACTGTCGAAGGCCGCCGCCAGATGAGCTCGACTCTCCATCTGGATTACAGCCAGAACCGCTCCATCCTCAACGAAAAGAATCTGGTCACCGGCCAAACCAAGCACGTGGAATCGCCCGTGAATGGCTGCCTTACCGACCTGCTCACCGGCGTCTTTTACGCTTCGTCGCAGCCCATCGAGCTAGGCCACAGCTTTGTGCTTCCGGTCGTCGACGCGATGCACGTGGTGCCCGTAACGATGAAGGTGGAAGGGCGCGAAGAGATCAAAACGCCCCTCGGCACATTCAAGACCCTGCGCGTGCAGCCGACGGCCGCCGTCGGCGTCGTCAAGAATCGCGGCAACATCTGGATCTGGTACACCGACGATGAACGCCATCTGCCCGTGCAGATGCGCGCCCGCTCCTTCTGGGGCACCATCACCTTCCGCCTCACCGGCAACGAGAATAAATAGCGCGGCTTATCCCAACAGCTCTGAAACAATCCCCTGCGCGGCCTTCAGTGCGGCGTCGATCTGCGCCTGATCCTTGCCACCGGCCTCGGCAATCTCCGGCTTGCCGCCGCCTGATCCTTCGACCAGTTTGGCAACCGCACCCACCAGCTTGCCGGCCTGAATCCGCTTGACGAGGCCCGGCGTCACTCCTGCAATCAGCGCGACCTTGCCTTCGGGTTGCGCCGAGGCCAGCACCACAACGCCCTCGCCGAGCTTCTGCTTCAAGTTGTCCACCAGCGTGCGCAGTTGACCGCGCTCCAGCGAATCGGCGCGCAACGTCACCAGCCTTACGCCCTTCACATCAACGCCGCGAGAGAGAGCTTCGTCCAGCGCTCCGGCAGCGGACTTCATGCGCGCCTCTTCCAGTTCGCGGCGGAGACGCTTGAGTTCGTCTTCCTGCGATAGATACTTCAAGTTAAGCGCCTCAACTGGACTGTGATCCGGATAAGGGGCAATCTGAGCGACGAATTTCGCAACTTCAAAACCGCGTCGGAATTCGTCGAGCGCGCCCATGCCAGTAATGGCCTCCAAGCGGCGAACTCCCGATGAAACGGAGCCTTCGCTGACGATTTTGATCAAGCCGATTTCGCCGGTGGCCGTGGTGTGAGTGCCGCCGCATAACTCCGTTGAGAAGCCGTCCGACAGCTTCACCACACGAACCTTGTCGCCGTACTTTTCGCCGAAGAGCGCCATCGCGTGGTATTCATTCACGGCCACGTCGATGGGCACGTCTTCGATGGTCTCGACCCGCGCGTCGGCCAGCACCTCGCGGTTGACGATACTCTCAATCTCGGCAAGTTCTTCATCGGCGACCTGAGCAAAGTGCGAGAAGTCGAAGCGCAGGCGATCCGGATGGACTGCCGAGCCAGCCTGCTTCACGTGCGTACCCAGAACCTGACGCAGCGCGGCGTGAAGCATGTGCGTGCCGGTGTGGTTGCGGCGGATCGCGTTGCGGCGGTCTCCATCCACAACCGTCCGAACATGGTCGCCGACAGCCAGCGGCTCTTTCAAGAAAGCCTTGTGCGCTCGCACGCCCTGGACCGGCAGCACGCAGCCCTGAATCTCGGCGACCGTCGTATTTCCATCCGCCGAAGTAAACCAACCCGTGTCGCCCGTCTGCCCGCCGGAGTCGCCGTAAAAACTGGTCTGGTTCAGCACCACTTCGACCAGATCCCCAGCGGAAGCGGCAGAAACTCCCACGCCGTCTTTGACGATGGCGAGGACTTCCGCGCCGGATGCAGTGAGAGCTTTGTAGCCGAGGAACTCCGTTCTCTTGAGTTCACGAAATGCTGGGCTTGCCGACTTCTGGCTGCCGCCCTTCCAACTGGCGCGCGCGCGCGCTTGCTCTTCGGCGCGAGCTAGCTCGAACCCAACCATGTCAAAACCAATACCCGCATCGCGTGCGGCATCCACCATAAAATCAAGTGGAAGGCCATAAGTTTCATAAAGGCTAAATGCCTTAACTCCTGGAAAATTTACCCATTTAATTGATTGACCAGCTTGAATTTCCTTTTGAACGATGCTCATTCTATCTTTGCCAATAATCTCTGCTAGTTTTGCTTGAAATATTTCATCATCAATTCTTGTCTTGGTGTTAATTGCGTGTCGTACAAGCTCAAGAACTGCCGGATTTTCTTGGCCCAATTCATTTAACGCGATTGGCCATGATTGTCTCGCTGGCCAATTCAGCTCGTGATTGAACTCATCCAATCCCCGTTGTAGTTTACTGAATTCTGCTTGAAGCTGTTCTGCGCCAACAGCGAGAACTCTAGCAAACTGCTTCTCTTCCGCCTCGACAACTTTGGCTACCCGAGCCGCCGAATCAATCAGCTCAGGATAAGCGCCCTGCATCAGATCGCGAACAGCATAGACCATTTGATGGAGAAACGGTTGCTCTTGCCCAAGCAGGCGGCCGTGGCGAATTCCGCGGCGAAGGATTTTCCGCAAGACATAACCGCGGCCTTCGTTGGCGGGAAGAACGCCGTCGTTGATGAGGAAGGTGGCGGCGCGGGCGTGATCGGCGATGATACGCAGGCTGGCGTTGGCGACGAGGGCTTCAATTCCCACAGGGGCTAAAGCCCGGTCATTGTTAGGGGCATCATCGGCACGACTAAAGTCGTGCCCTGTTACAAAGCCTTGCTCTATTGACTGCGACGATATTATTGACTGGGATGGCTTTGCGAGTCCGGTCAATTCAGCGGCTCGCTGGATGAGTGGAGTAAAAAGGTCGGTCTCAAAGTTGGAGACCTTGCCTTGGAGAACGGCGGCTAAACGCTCCAAGCCCGCGCCGGTGTCGATGGAGGGCTTGGGCAGCGGGGTCAGTTTATACGTCACGCGAGCAGCAGCCTTGCCAACCGCGTCTCCTGATCCCTGCTCCACGGACCGGTCAAACTGCATGAAGACAAGGTTCCAGATTTCTACGTAGCGGGCTTCGTCTTTACCGAAGGGAAGATCGACGCCGGGAGTCTCTGCCGCCTCGATGCCGATGTCGTAGAAAATTTCGGAGCAGGGGCCGCATGGGCCGGTCTCGCCCATCTGCCAGAAGTTATCCTTGAGTCCATACTGGAAGATGCGCTCCTTGGGCACACCGGCCTCGATCCAGAAGCCCTCGGCCTCGTCGTCGCGCGGCACGCCGTCGGCGCCCTCGAAGATCGTCACATAGAGCTTGTCTTTGGGAATCCCGAACCACTCCTTGCTCGTCACCAACTCCCAGGCAAAGGCGATGGCCTCGCGCTTGAAGTAGTCGCCGAAGCTGAAGTTGCCCAGCATCTCGAAAAATGTATGATGCCGCCGCGTGAAGCCGACATTCTCCAGGTCGTTGTGCTTGCCGCCTGCGCGGACGCACTTCTGCGAGGTCGTCGCCCGCGAGTACTCGCGCTTCTCGGCCCCCAGGAAGAGGTCCTTGAACTGGTTCATCCCGGCGTTGGTGAAGAGCAGCGTCGGGTCGTTGGCGGGCACCAGCGAGGAAGAGTGCACCTGCCGGTGTCCCTTCGACTCAAAAAAGCGCAAAAAAGCAGAGCGTATATCGTTCCCAGAGCGGATTTCCATAGCTCTATCAGTGTATCCAATGCAGGCCGCGCCGCGCAGGCAGGGTTACTCCGTGTCCTTCAAGAGCATCTCCATCTCTCTCTTCCCATGGAGCACCGCGACAACCTGCAACGGATTGGTGTCGGGACGGTAAACAATGATGAAATTTGGAAAACGGGTAACCGTCCAAAAGCGAACCGGCAGTAGAGTAATCTCGCTTCGTTTGGAGCCAAGCATAGGATAGAGGGCGAGGCTGTCGCAAGCCGACAAAATGGCAGATTCCACGCGATTTGCCGCGCCTTCATTGCTTTCTGCGATGTACTCCCAAATCTCGCTCAGGTCGTTCAGCGCACGCGGAGTAAGTTGGAATGCTGCGGGCATCTCTCAGGCAATACGCCGGTTTGACTTGCGCTCCTGAAGGATGCGAATGGCTTGATCGGCATCCACAAGCTCACCTCGCTCCGCCTGCGCAAAACCTTCCGCAATCTGATCGGTGATGGCCTCTTTGTCGGCAAGGATCCAATCCCGATACTGCTCCTGTATCACGGCAAAGGCCTGATCGAGCACCTCTTCCGGACTCATGCCGGAACGGGCGGCCTGATCGAGCACCTTTTGCTGCGCGGGTTTGAGTTCGAGGATCATCGGCGCTCCTCCGCAACGAATGGGAATCTGGCGGAAATCACTCTCTTGTCGAAATAAAGCCAATTTCTGATCGGGCACGGGCCTTTTCGGCGGCTGCTTTTCGCTTTTTTTGCACGGTCTCTTCAAATTCGACATTCGATTTGAATGGACTTGTCGTGATACCAATCCAAATGCCGTAAAAAAATCCTTTGAGAAAATCAGAGATGTTGGTAATCTTGGCCGCCATTTTGTCCTCATTTCTCCACAAATCATATGGCAAGCAGAATTTTACCTACATTTTCATTATGCTCTTACCGGCGCGGATTTTCAGCGTGAACAAACAAATCTACCGTTCCGGCGGCTTTTGGTTGTGTAGCTGGCGCAGAGTCCGGTCGAGTTCGAGCTTCTGCTGTGTCAGAACCGCCAACTCTGCAAAGTCGCCGCGGCGCTCGGCCTCGGCAATCTGCTCGCGCAGTTCGCGCAGGCGGCGCTCGATGGCGCGCTCGTGAATCTCCTGGATTGCGCTTTGAACTTCATTCTCTTCGGGCGGCTTGGTCTCGGCCAGCAGGGTCTCGGCGAGCAAGGCGCGCTGCGCTTCATCCTCGATCACACTCATGGGATCGAGGGCCTGGCGGCTGGCGAGGGCCTGCAAGGCCGCGAAGGCGCCCAGATGCTCAAACCATGACGGCTGCTCAGCCAGTGCCTGTGCGGCCAGCCCCCGCGAGCGTTCGAACTCCGGATCGTCAATGGCCAGCGCACGCAGCAGCACCCGCTCCACTTCCGTGAGCATGGTGGTCCGCGATTCGATGTGATCGCGGCGCTTGAGCGCGGCCTGACGCAGCTCTTCACGCAGGATCGCGGAGTCGATGGAGAGTTTCTGCGCGGCATCATGAACGAATTGGTCGCGAGCGACCTTCTCCGGCATTCGGCGAATGTGCGGCAGCAGGTAGTTCATCGCTTTCACCTTCTGCTCGGCGCTGGCTCCGGGGAAGGCCTGCCGCGCCCGCTCGATCAGGTAATCGGCCTGCCGGCGCGCGCCGCGCAAGGCAGCCGTGTAAGCCTCCACGCCCCGCTCACGAATGTAGCGGTCGGGATCGAGGCCGCCGTCAAGGGTGACGATCTTGATGGTGAAGCCTTCCTCAGTCAGCAAGGCGATCGATTTTTCGGCGGCATTTGAGCCAGCGGCGTCAGGATCGAAGTTGACGACGACCTGCGAGGTGTGCCGCCGCAAGAGGGCCACCTGCTGCTCGGTGAAGGCCGTTCCGCTGGTGGCGATCACGTTTTGAATACCGCGCAGAAAAACCGAGATGCAGTCCATCTGGCCCTCGACCAGCAGCGCAAACTCAAGCTGGCGAATCGCGGCGCGGGCCTTGTCGAGATTGAAGAGGACTTGACCTTTGGAGTAGAGCGGCGTCTCCGGCGAGTTGATGTACTTGGCGCCGGCTTTGTCGCCGGTTTCGAGCGTCCGCGCCGTGAAGGCGATCACGCGGCCGCTCTCATTGCAGATGGGGAAGGTAATGCGCTTGCGGAAGCGGTCGTAGATTGGGCCATGCGAGCCGTCTTCATGCTCTTTGGAGGCAAAGAGGCCGCTCGCTCGCAGGGTTTCGTTGTCGGCCATGCCGCTCAGCCGGTCGCGCAGCGCATTGAAGCTCTCTGGCGCATAGCCGATGCGAAACCTCGCAATCCCCTCCGGCGTCAGCCCGCGGCCGGTCAGATACTCGCGGGCAATCGCTCCCTCCGGCCCGTGCAACTGCTCCTCGAACCAGCGAGTCGCGGTCTCGTGCAGCTCCAGCAGTTTGGCTCGCTGTCGCGCTCCGGCGGCTTCCTCAGGCGAGGAGAACTCCCGCTTGGGCAGCGCAATGCCGCACTTGCCCGCAACGATCCGAACCGCCTCCGGGAAGCTGACATTCTCGATCTTGGCGACAAAGCTGAAGACGTCACCGGATTCATGGCAGCCGAAGCAATGGTAGAACTGGCGCACCGCATGAACGGAGAAGGAGGGCGATTTTTCCTTGTGGAAGGGGCAGAGGCCCTGGTAGTTCTGCGCGCCCGCCTTGCGCAGACGGATGTAGCCCTCGATCACCTTGACGATGTCGGCCTGCTGCTTGACGGTTTGGGCGAAGTCGATCACGAGGGTCTGTAATGAGGATAGGGCACAGGCCCAGCGACAGGTAGCCTTGAATGCCCGGCCCATCGGCCAGGAGCACCGTATCTTATTCCGCGGTCGGCATATGGACGTACATGGATTGAATTCCGACTCGTCCCGGACCGGTAAACCGGTTCCACACGAAGCTGCAAGCGCTGGCAAATAATCCGGTCGAGAATCTCTGGAACTGCGTCTCCATTTTGACCGATGGATCCTTGTAGATCCAGCCGCCAGGCTCGATGTCGATCTGCTCACCGGCTGCAAGGGTTACCTCGAAGACGTTCCCATAACCATGTACCCACACGATGCCTTCGCCATTTTGCGCGGTGAAATGGTCGATAAAGAAGCCGGTGCCGCCCAGCAGCATATTGGATACGCCCTTGACCCGCGAGAATCCGTATTCCACGTTTCCTGTAGCGGCCAGAAACTGATGCTCGCGCATATCGACGCGTTCGCCAGCCTTTAGATGAATCCCAAATATGTGGCCCGCGCCGTCCCGGCTGAAACATATTTGCCCTGGGCCGCCGGCCTCGGTGAGGAAGACGGGCATGCCGGCAAGCACGCGCTTGAGTCCGCCACTCAGGGGCCGGATGCCGATTTGCACATGGATGTCCTTCCAGAGAAGGATGTAGTGTTCGAAGTAGACCGGAACGCTGCTCAACTCAATGTGCAGCGCAGGAACCAATTCGCCTTCGATATGATAAGTTACGCCCGCAAACGTTTCGCTGCGAGCTACGGTAGGTTTCAAGACTGGAATGGGCATATTGCACCAGCTTTCTTGATGCTAATCATGAGTGCTGCTATCCATTATGGATAGAGCAAATCAAAAATGCAAAGAGGTAGAGAAAGCACTCGTCCGGCGAGGTGAGACCGCGCCGGACGAGAGGCGCCTGCTAACGATTCGGCTCGATACGAATCAAACGAATTGAGTGTCCTTCCTGAATGAATCCCAATTGCACTGCTGGAACCGAAGACCGGCCCGTTTCGTACTATGGATGCATGAGGCGTTGGGCATTCGGGGTGGCTGTGTGTCTGGGGAGCGTCGCGGCATCGGTTGCCCAAAGCGGCAAGCTATTGGAGCCTGCCGCGCAAGCGCCCGCCGCCAAGCCGGCCGTGAACAGTCCGTCGCTGGAAATCACGATGAAGTTCATTCAGGATAAGCTGAATGAGATCGGCAGCGTGAATTACACAGTCACCTTCTACGACCCCTCGGGCAGCTTCACCGGGGGCGGCCGGATGAGCGTGGAAAAACACAACGTCGTTGCCGATCCGGTCAAGTGCCAGATCAGTTATCATGCAACGGTCGAGATCGATCACGAGGCGCAGCCGCAAACGGATTACAGCTTTCCTTTACGCGAGGTGCGCAGCATAGTGGTGATGAAGGCCGAGAAGTGGATTCAGGATTACGGCGCGGGCGCGGATCATCCCGGCGTGACCGTCACCGTGTCGCCAGAGATCTACTTTCTTGTCGCACGGAGAATCAAGGGAAACGAGGACCGGTTTGCCTTCAATGACGAAGAGATGGCCAACCGCGTCGCCAAAGCCCTGATTCATGCTGTAGATTTATGCAGCGCCAGCAATCAGCCTGATCCGTTCTGAGCCTGTATGCTCTTCTTGATATTGAAATACTTTTGAAGGAACCGGCATTTTGATAGAGTCCGCCTTCAGCCGTACCGCAAATAAAACAATCTGTACGCAGGCTTTCGCTCCTGAAGAATAGCCGCGTGTGGATCAAGACACATTATGAACTTTTTCATTTCACGCGTCGTAATTGACCGTTTGTTGTCTTCGATTCGCCCTGATCTTTGGATACTCTCTTTACCGCTGAGGGCGGAAAGGTCTCGTACTATGGACAGATGAAGCGAAGAGCTTTCAGCACGGTCGTGTCGTTGGGCCTTCTCACTTCGATGGTTTCGTTCGCTCAGAACGCCAAGCCTGCGTTCCCCCCGTCGCCGAAACCCCCGGCTCTGGCAGCCGCTGGCTTCAGGGTTCCGCAGCTTGCCGCGGGGTTGCGTCTCTCCGACTTTGCGGGCATGAAGCCGCGTCCGGAGTTGAAAGACAAGCTGCTGAAAATCACGGGCTTCATCCAGAATTCGCCAAGCGACGGAAAGCCGGCCAGCGAAGAGACGGAAGTCTGGATGGGATACACCAAGAGCACTTTCTATCTTGTCTTCATCTGTTATGACCATCACGCGGACCAGATTCGCGGACATCTGGCGCGGCGGGAAAATATCCTGAATGACGACAATGTTTCGGTGCTCTTCGATCCCTTTCAGGATCATCGCAAAGGCGTACTCTTCACCGTGAATCCGGTAGGCGTGCAGGCGGATGCGGCGTGGACCGAAGGCCAGGGCCAGGATTACAGCTACGATCAGGTCTGGGATTCCGACGGACAAGTAACCGGTAATGGATGGATGGCGCTGATGGCCATCCCCTTTCGCAGCCTGCGCTTTCGTCCCGATGGCTCGGATTGGGGCGTGGTCTTCATGCGCAACTTCCCGCGCAACAGCGAGACGGATTTCTGGCCGCGCGTTGCCGCCAATATCTCCGGCGTTCTTACCCAGGAAACGACGCTGACCGGCATTCAGGGCGTGACCGGCTCGCATAACCTGCAAATCAATCCTTATGCGCTTGCTCAGAATGAGCGAACGCTGGAGACGCTCGATCCTACGGATCCCTACTTCAGTTCGCGTCACTTGGAAGGAACCGCGGGCGGCGAGTTGAAGGCCATTCTCAAGGACAAGATCGTCTTTGATCTCACCGTCAACCCGGACTTCAGCAACATCGAATCCGATCAGCCGCAGTTCACCGTCGATCAGCGTTATCCGGTCTACTTTCCTGAACTGCGGCCTTTTTTTCTGGAGAACGCCAACTACTTCACCACGCCCTCGCCGCTCATCCTGCTCTACACCCGCAACATTGTGCATCCGGAGTTCGGAGCGCGCCTCACTGGCAAGCTGGATCACACCAACATCGGTCTGCTGACCATCGACGACCGGGAGCCAGGTGAAACGGTCAGCGCCGGTGACCCGCTCTACAGGAAGCGCGCCTTCATTGCCGCTGGACGCGTCTCGCAGGATTTCGGCAAAGGGTCGAGCATCTCCGCACTGTACACCGACTACGAGTTCGGAAAGGGATGGAACCGCATCGGCGGCATCGATTCCATCGTGCGCTTCAATGATAAGTGGACGGGCGTGGGGCAATGGGTAGAAAGCTCGACGATGGGCACGCAAGACAGCCCCGGCTACTCCGCCGGACCGACGTGGAATATAAGTGTGAACCGCTCCGGCCACTCTTTCAACTTGAACTCGAACTTTCAGGATTTCAGCACTGGATTTGAGACCCAACTGGGTTTCATCCAGACCTCGAATATTCGCGCCGGGCAGGCTTACTCAAACTACCAGTGGTATCCGAAGAGCAAAAATCTGCTGACCATTGGAGTGGAAACAAACCAGAACATTGCCTTCAACCATCAAGGCGACCGCGTTTATCATTACTCGAACTTCGATACATTTGTAATTCTTCCGCGCAATATAGTCATGTATCCATTTGTCGGACAGAACTCGGACACTGTAGGTCCACCCAGCTATTCGCTGCTTACGGAGTACAAGAACTTCACAGAAAATTACGGAGGTTTTGGCGCACGCGGCGCTCCCTGGGCGCCACTCAACTTCAATATCAGCGTCACGCGCGGCGGCAATGTGAATTACAATCCCGTTGCCTGTCCGCCACCTTCCAGCTCCAGTCAGACGTGTACGCCAACTCCGGTAAATTATCCTTCGCTGATGAATCAGGAGAGGTTGCAAGTCTATGTTACCTTGCAGCCTGTCCGCCAACTGACGGCGGATAACATCTATCTTCTGGACCGCGACCACTCGGTTGCCGATGAAGCGTTCGTCTATGAGAGCCAGACCTTCCGCACCAAGGTCAACTATCAATTTACAAAGGCAATCTCGGCGCGTGTGATTGTCGAGTATGATTCGACGCTGGCTAATCCCGCCGAGACTTCTCTCCAGCGGACCAAGCAGATCGGCACCGAGGCGCTCTTTACATGGCTTCCGCACCCCGGTACGGCGGTTTACATCGGCTATAACAACGACCTGCAAAATCTGGACCGCCGGCTCTGCGCTGGCTTTCCCGGCGGAGTATGCAATTCCAATAATTCAATCGCGCCGCGCACGACGGATTTCCTGAATGATGGACGGCAGATCTTCATCAAAGCCTCCTATCTCTTCCGCTTTTAGGAACGTACAAACAATTGGTTGGCCGATTGTGCGGCTCTCTCCACGCAGGACAAGACAGGGTGAAAGCCTGTCCGCGTCTTTTTTTCTGGATCGATTTCCATTACCATAGTTGCAAATGCCGTTTCCCATCAAAGTCTGTGTCGTGTGCTCTGAAGAGTTCGAACTGAGGCCGGACAAGCCGGGCTTTGCCAACCGTTGTCCCGCGTGCAGCGAACCGGAGGATGCGGAGTCCAGCCCCAAGCGTCCTCTGGACGCCATCGAGCGCAAGGCCGCCAGGGAAGCCGACGAGGCGCGCCGCAAGGCGATCCGCGATCTGCTATACCGCAAAGAGAGCTGACTCTCATCGCCCTTTGCACCATAGAAGCCGTCGCGCCGGATTGTGATTGCAGCGAATAGCTTCGGGGCGCATCTAATCCTCTGTGAGGCAGAGGAGGTCCGCCATGTCGCTTCGTCCCGTGAAGCAGATCATTCAAACCAAGCCGACAATCGAGGGAGCAGGCGTAAAGTTGCAGCGCGCCTTCGGCTTCGGGAAGACCGCGGAGTTCGATCCTTTTTTGCTGTTGGACGATTTTCGCAGTGACAATCCAGACGATTACATCGCCGGCTTTCCCTGGCATCCACATCGCGGCATCGAGACCATCACCTATGTGCTGGCCGGCGAGGTCGCGCACGGTGACAGCCTGGGCAACAAGGGCCGCATGAGCGCCGGCGACGTGCAATGGATGACCGCCGGTAGTGGCATCCTCCACCAGGAGATGCCCTCCGGCGATGCCCTGGGACGTATGCACGGCTTTCAACTCTGGGCCAATCTGCCCGCTGCGTTGAAGATGACCAGCCCACGCTACCAGGACATTCCTGCCAGCGCCATACCCACCGTCGTCGAAGATGACGGCACGCAGGCAAGAATCATCTGCGGCGAGTTCTGGGGCAAGCGAGGCCCGGTCGAAGGTGTGGCCGCCGATCCGCGTTATGTTGACATCTCCATTCCTCCGCATCTGCGGAAGCGGATCAAAGTCGAGCTTCCGCGCAATGCCTTCGCTTATGTCTTTGCCGGTTCGGGCGTCTTCCTTGATGCCTCAGAGCCTCAGGCCGTTCTGACCGAATCGGCGGTGGACCCCAATGCGCCTTTGGTCTATAACGCCAAGAATCACTCGCTGGTGCTCTTCGATCGCGGTGACGAAATCGTTGTGCAGGCCGGTCCGGAGGGGATTCGCTTTCTACTGGTCTCCGGCAAGCCGCTGGAAGAGCCGGTGGCGTGGTATGGACCCATCGTGATGAACACCGATGCCGAACTCCGTGAAGCGATGAGCGAGTTGCAGCGCGGCACCTTCATCCGGCACAAGTGAAAGCTGCCGATTTCTCTGCTGGGCACGCGTATTTATTCCTTGAAACAATTTCTCATTCAAAGACGTCGCAGAGAGTGAGACGCCAGTACGGTCCTCCATGCTGGTTTGAAGACCGTCCTCCGCTAACGGCGGACGATCTCACTTTGAATCGGTCCATTCTTAGGAGTAAATCCGCAATGAGCCTCCGCAGATTCGCAGCAATCGCTCTCCTGGCCCTTCCCTCAGCCTCCATCGCACAAACTACGCAGAACAGCACAATGCCGCCGAAGACCTGGGTGGACAAGGACACCGGACATCGCGTCTGGCGGCTCAGCGACGAGCCAAACTCCGGCGGCTTTTACTTCAACGTGAATGCCTATACGCCGGATGGCAAGCAGATGATCTACACGGCGCCGGATGGCATCCATGTTCTGGATATGGCCACGCGCGCGACCAAGCTGCTGGTGGCCAACCCGCCGCGGCTGGCCGGTGCGCACGATATGCGCGGCGGGCCTGCGGGCTTCGTTCACGCCGTCGTGGTGGGACACAAGACCAACAGCGTCTTTTACACCAAGACCGATCCGGCCACGGGCGTTTCGTCGGTCTACAAGGCAGACACGAATACCGGCGTCATCCGCAAGCTGGTAGAGCTGCCGGCGAAGCGGGGCATCGTCAGCGTCAACGCCGACGAGACGCTGGCTGCCGGAACCTATATTGTGGGCGATGCGGCGGGCAAAGAGTATGGCGCAAATGCTCCCGCGCGCCCCGCCGGACCGGCGGATAACCGCATTGCAAGCGATGCGCAGGGACCGCATTTTCAGCCCTCCGACAAAGGCGAGATGATGGAGTCTCGTCTGGCGGCGCGGCTGCCTCTGGTGCTCTTTACCATCCGCCTCGAACCGGGGCCGAAGGGGGAAAAGCCGGGAACCATCACGACACTGCTGCACTCCACCGACTGGGTGAATCACCTGCTCTTCTCGCCCACCGATCCCACCCTGCTGATGTACTGCCATGAAGGCCCCTGGCAGAAGGTGGACCGCATCTGGATGATCCGTACCGACGGCACGCACAACCGGCTCATCCACAAACGCACCATGCTCAACGAGATCGCGGGCCACGAGTTCTGGGGGCTGGACGGCGAGACCATCTGGTACGACTGGCAGTACCCCAAAGGCGAGGACTTCTTCCTCGCCGGCTATAACCTCAAAACCGGCCGTCGCACCGCCTATCACTTGCAGCGCGATGAGTGGTCGATTCACTTCAACCTGACCAAAGACCTTTCGCTCTTCTGCGGCGACGGCGGCGATCCCGGGCAGGTGGCGCGAGCCACTGACGGAGAATGGATCGAGCTCTTCCATCCGCAGTTGCTCAAAGGCGGCAATGGCGCGCTCAACTCGCCAACCATGTGGCAGCCGGGAGTCTTCCACTCCGAGCGGCTGGTCAATATGTCGCACCACTACTATCGTCAGGAGCCGAACGTGCGCTTCTCGCCGGATAAGTCGCTGGTGATCTTCACCAGCAATATGTTCGGCTCCAGCTACGTCTTTGGCGCGGAGGTGGAAAAGGCCGTCAACCCTTCGCCCGATGAGGTGCAGTCAACTCCGGAGCTGGCGCGCAAATTCAATCCGGTCGATCCGCCCGCAACCAGAGGCCCCATTGCACCGAGGCCAGCACGCTAGAGCCTGTTATGAACTTTCGCGCGGCGCCGCTGCATAGGCCCACTGCAAATCTCTCCGGCGGGAAGGCTCAGCTCTTCCCGTTCAAAGAGAGTTTGCGGAGAGAATCTCCTCCGGCGTCACACCGCGCTGGCGCAGCACGCGCAGGCTGAGCGCATCGTGGCGTTTGGCCAGCCGGCGGCCATCCCCGTCCACAGTCAAACGGCAATGGAACCAGCCGGGATCTTTGAAGCCCAATGCGCGGTTGAGCAGAATCTGCCGCGCAGTGGACTTGAGCAGGTCTTCGCCGCGCACCACTTCGGTGATCTTCATTGCCGCATCGTCGGCCACGCAGGCAAGCTGGTAACTCGGAACGCCGTCGCGCCGCCAGACCACAAAGTCTCCGAAGTCCACACCTGCCACAAAGCGCTGCGGACCGAGATTCTCATCCACAAACTCGACTGCTTTGCCGTCAGGGACGCGGAAGCGCCAGTTGAAGCTGCCCGGCTCCTCCATCGCATTCCACTCCGCCTGCAAAATGCCGCTGCCGGCCATCCGGCAGCTTCCCGGATAGACCGGCTCATCGTCCAGCGGCTCCTGCACTTCGTTGCTGGTTGAAGCGGCCTCATGCGGGGCGCTGAGCGCAGCCGCCAAATCCTTGCGCGAGCAGCGGCAGGGAAAGAGATAGCCGCCACGCATGAGCTTCCGCCACGCGTCGAGATAGATCGCCCGCCGCCCGCTCTGCTCATAGGGCGCGAACGGTCCGCCTTCTTCGGAACCTTCCTGCCAGCGAATCCCCAGCCAGCGCAGGTCTTCGAGAGCGGCTTCGGAGTATTCGGCACGGCAGCGGTCGGGATCCAGGTCTTCCATGCGCATCACCAGCGTGCCGCCCGCATCGCGCGCCCGTTCATAGGCCGTCCAAAATGTCCGCGCATGGCCCACGTGCAAGAAACCCGTAGGCGAGGGCGCAAGCCGTCCGCGGTAACTCGACTGCGCTGAAGAAAATTTGCCCATGCTGCATATCAGTGTAGCGATTCGCGCAGCGAATAGCCCGACACTCTTCCGTCAGCCAGCGCAAAGCTATTTCGCCGCAATTTTGCCTCTCCGTTCACGGGAAGGGCTGTTGGCGAAATCCAGGATTCCGCGGAAGCTGGTTGGCGGATCCTTGGCAACTTGCGAGGACTGATCCTCATCGAGGAGCGACTCGGCGATTTTGCGTAAACGCAGAATTCATTCTGGCGACACATCGGCGTTTGCGCGGCCTGACCATCACGCACCTAATCAGGTCTGGACAATGGACATCACTGTGCGTTGAAAAATTGGGCTTACAAGTTCGCAGGAACTCTCAGAGTAAATTCCTGCAAGGATGCTGCCGGTACCAACGAAGTGCCCCATCTAGTATGTGTATGCCCCCATTGTAGGACTGCCTGTTCTCGTGTTCCCCAAAATATCTGTAGTGACCCCATCATTCGTCCCGGTTCCAATGGCAGGGGAACTTGCTTGCAACTGAAAGTCGCTTGCGGAAACAAAATCGGGATCTGCGAAAATTGAATGAGCTTCCCATCCCAAGTCGACAGTCAATGAACTCGCGCTGCTCATGCTGAAAGAATAGTTGGGGTCGAAGGTATGTACAATTGTCAATGACGGGCTGATTCGATAAAACAGATTGTAATCTGAAGTGATTGTCGAGACATCTGAATATTCCAGATAATAACTTAATCCCACATCGTTCGTGTCGTTTGCAAGCTGGGAATAAAAGATATTGTCTTTTACATCCACCGTGGATGTGGCAATCCACAAGAATGCGCTTGGGCCGCCATACAATGAATTGGTTCCGGAAAATGTGTTGTTGTATATTTTAAGACTGCCAATGCCCTGAATATTCATGGAAGCCCCTGTCGGGCACTCAAAAACATTGTTAGTTGCATAAACATTCTTGATTGCGCCATTGCCAACGCCCTGGTCGCTGATGAACATCTGCATCGGGTAAGCAAACGGGTTTGTGTAAGCACAGCTATCGTAAATATGATTGCCATTGATGTAAATTCCGTCGTATCCACCTGTGTAACCTTCTGATTGCTGGATGTCTACGCTGGTCGTATGATAGCCATGGTAGAACGTATTGTACTGAATCGTGATGTTTGATGGACTAAAAGTATTTGAGACGATGATCAAGCTCACGCCTCTTCTGCCGGAGTCATGAATGACATTGTTCTGAATAACAGAATTGCTATACGTGGCATAGATGCCAACGCCATTGCCGTTTGGATATCCCCAATAGGCAATCGTGCAGTTTTCAATCAATAAACCGGATAAATTCTTGGATGCTGGATAGGTGGATTGGTAGATTCCCACATTGCCATAGAACATATCTATGCCGTTGATTGTAATGTTCTGCTGGGCATTCAAATTAATGGCAACGCCAGGTGAGGCAGATACTTCAACGGAACTGTAGGCCGTAGATGGATCCGAAGGCGAATACAGGTAAATGGAATCGCCCGCATAATACCAATCATTCTGGGCCGTCAAGGCCGCCAAGCTGGTTTCATATACTCCTGTGTTTACGGTTCCATCTGAATTGACAGTCCATACATCTCCTCCTCCTGCGCCATTGAGACTATACGGATTCGTGGCAAACCCGGCATTTGATTGCCAAACATTTCCGCCAACATTTGTCCATGAGGTAGGCTGTTGCGATCCTAATATGATTGGGTTGCTGCCCGTTCCATAGTTTGAAAAAACAATATCGTTGCCAGTGCTTCCAGAGCTTGAAATGCTTAACGATTCACGCCATATTCCTCCACATTGCAATAAAACGCGATCACCCGGATTAAACTTGGAGGCACTGACTTTTGCCAGTGTTTTCCAGGGTGCGATGGGAGATAAACCTGAATTGGAATCGCTTCCAGAATTGCTCACATAGTAACTTTTTCCTGAGCCGACCGTGAAGCTCTGCGGAACCATCGGGGCCGGCGAGTAGACGCTGTTGCCCGGCTGAGTGGCTTGGATGGTGCAGGTTCCAGCGGCGCTCAGAGTAGCCGTCGTGCCGGAGACCGTGCAGATGGTTTGTGTCGCCGATGTGAAGACGACCGCCAACCCAGAGCTGGCCGTGGCTGAGAGTGTAAGCGGCGTGCCAACTGTCTGATTGCCCGGATTGGGAAAGTTGATTGTCTGCAATTGCAGTAAAGGATTGACCGTGAAGCTCTGCGGAACCATCGGAGCCGGCGAGTAGGCGCTGTTGCCCGGCTGAGTGGCTTGGATGGTGCAGGTTCCAGCGGCGCTCAGTGTAGCCGTCGTGCCGGAGACCGTGCAGATGGTTTGAGTCGCCGATGTGAAAACGACCGCCAACCCAGAGCTGGCCGTGGCTGAAAGTGTAAGCGGCGTGCCCACTGTCTGATTGGAAATCGCGCCAAAAGTGATTGTCTGCGAATCCGCGTTGCCCGTCGAGCGTTGGGTACTATTACAGCCAATTAATGGCACGAAGAACAGACTAACGCATACCAGCAACCGTGGCCTGAAGTTTATGCCGGACACTCCGGGAACCATTGAAACACGCGCGGTCGTATGTCTATTAGTCATCGAAAGATCTCCTTGACAAGTTTATGATTCGAAATCTCCTTTTGGGCGCAGATTCCAGAAAATTATTTCGCTCATGAGATTGTAAGGAGTAAAGAAGTTTGCAAATCGGCCTTTGCGGTATTCTGGGTTTACGGTAACAGTCCAACGTGCTCATTCACTTGAATCTGATAGCTTTAACTAGGTCCTGCTAGATTGATCCCCTGAAACGCCCATGCCGCCAGGATGGATTCTGAAATGGCGCAAAATCCCCGATTCACTCATCGAGTGAACCTGTCCATCTGTCAGGGCAGGATTTTGTGGTCAAAACAAATCCGGAATCGTATGGAATGCTATCCGTGTCGGCGCGGCCTTGAAGGCGGTCAGCATGGTGGCCGGCGCCAGCGTGCTCAAGCCGTACTTATTGTTGAGCGCATCCATAGCAGCCACCAGCCGCGCGCGGCTCTGCTCCGCCTCCGTGCCATCAAAGAGATTCAGCGTGTGCAGCGGATCAGCCACCAGCCCGCCCAGATGAACGCCCACAAAATACGGCCGCTCAAACTCCTGGCCGGAGGGGCGGGAGTCCCACAATCGGCTGAGCGCTGCAATGAGCGTCAAGGTATCCTGGCACTCGCTCAGCTTCAACTCGGCCTTCCATCCTCGCGTGGGCACGCCAAAACGGCTCACGGGAGCGTCCTCTCCCCGCGGCAGCTTGAAGCCTATCACCAGCCCGATGCTCCCCGCCCAATATCCTCCAGCACGCAGCCGCATCGCCGCCTTGTGCAGCAGCTTGTGCGCCACCGCCCATGCCTTCTCCGGCGTGCGCATCTGGGGTGCAAGCACATGCTGATGGCTCAGCGACTTGTGCTGCTCGCTCTCCTCCATCATGAACTCCTCGCCCCGCAGCCAGTGCCCCAGACGCTTGCCCAGCACCGAACCCCACGCCTCGCCGGTCTGGTCGCAATCAAGCGCCAGCAGATCGTCCATCGTGTAAATCCCCTCGGCATTCAGCCGCTTCTCCATGCGCGCGCCGATCCCTGGCAGGTCGCGCAGCTTGAGCTGCCGCAAAGCCTCCGGCAAAATATCCAGAGTCAGCGCCACCAGCCCATCCGGCTTTTCCATGTCGCTGGCCACCTTCGCCAGATACCGGTTTGTAGCCAAACCCACCGAGCTGCGGATCATCGGCCCGACCCGTTCCAGGATGCGCACCTTCACCTGCCGTCCCAGCGCCAGCGCCGCCAGCAGCGGCCGCTCTCGTCCCATCAATTGGCAAGCCATCTCATCAATTGACAGAACCGCCGTTACCGGCAAGCAGCTCTCCACTGCCTCCACAATGCGGTGATGGTACTCCACATAAAGCTCGTGGCGCGCCTCCACCAGCACTACGCCGGGGCACATCCGCTTGGCGTCGCCGACCCTCGTCCCGGTCTTGACGCCAAAGGCCTTCGCCTCGTAACTGGCAGCAATGCAAAAGGTTGTATCGGCCATCATGGGCACAATCGCCACCGGACGGCCGCGCAGCTCCGGACGTGTCTCCTGCTCCACCGAGGCGAAATACGAGTTCATATCCACAAAAAGCCAGTTCAGCATCGCGCAATCTTCCCGCCGTTTGTCCGCGACAAGCGAAGGCTCCGTATTGCGATCGGTGACCATCTTTTCTATTTTCGCTTTTTATTCTCCACATGGCAATAAAAATCGCCGGCTTTTTGCCGATATTCCCCTCAAAACGCCCCGACACCTCGCTCTCATTTTTCTTCGGGAAAGGTGAGCCTCGCTCTCGATTTTTCGTCAAATCCCTTAAGGGATATTCTTGGGGGAACTGCCAATGAATAGTCTGATTCGCTGGTTTGAGACGGATGGAAACGCCCTCGCTGTTGTGGTTACGGCGGGAATCGCTGTCCTTGTCATCAGTTCTCTGGCCTGCATATGCTATCCGAGCCGCGACAAGGACGATCTCTTCCGCCACCGCTCCATTTAGCCGCAATGCGCAGAGCAGCTTCATGGGAGAGATTTTCTCTGGCTCTGGACGCTGTACACACTCACCGGACAGCCGCCCTTTCTGATACACTCATTCATGTTGCTGAAGCATGAAGTCACGTCCTTCGCGCCAGCGCGAGGAGAGGGTCGAGGGCAGCTTATCCATTGAATGGACGGTCTCCGGCCTTCGGAGAATCGCCGTTCGGCGGAGGATCTCCCGGATTTTGGCTTCAAATCAAAGGGGACGTAGCTCAGTTGGTTAGAGCGCCGCCCTGTCACGGCGGAGGTCGCGAGTTCGAGCCTCGTCGTCCCCGCCATTCATTCCAGATGATTTAAGGGATGATGGCGATAAAAGTGACACCCCACAATTTCATGGCGACTCAAGCCAGCCGGACGAGGTACACTTTTTCGGCTCAAGAATGCGGACCGGAAGGGATCGCATTCAGCTCAATCCCACTGCCGCCTTGCATCGAGCCACAAGCTGCGTATCGTGATTCGGGTGGATGCCCTCATCTGCCGGATGCTCTCTCCATTGCGGAGGAAATCTCTGTGGCCACGAAGTGTTGTAAAGCGTAGGGCAACAGGCGTAATCGCGTTCCAGCTGCCGCCATTCCTTCCAAAGCGCCTCGTAGCGCTCAACGCTGGCTCTCATCTGTTGCTTGTTGGCTTCGTTGCGATCCTCATATTCCAAAAACTGCAAGGTCCACAACTGCTCGACGATGGAGAAGTAGATTCGCCCATAGGTGCTGGATACCATCAGAAACTCGCGGTCCTTCTTGTCTCCGAGAGAGATCTCCCGCGCCAGGGACTCGATGCGCTTCCACTCGGCGACGCACGCAGCTTTTTCGGCAAGAAGTTTTTGCCGGTCCGCATTGCGCAGATCCACCGAAGTCAGATTGTCGTCTCGCTGCCACCAGGGCGCAAGATGAAATATCTCCGACTGTGCGCCGATGAAAGTGGCATGGGCCGAGAGCAGGCAGAGTTCATAGAACTTCTCCGCATCGGCCTTGCTCAAGCGCAGCTTTTGGCTGCAATACTCCGCGCAGAGTTCGCGGTCGTTCATCCAGGGCCGTTTGCCGAACTCGCCGATCACATAAACATTCAGATCGACCCAGAACTCGCTGGAGATGTAAGGCCCGCCCCATCCATCCCCGCGCGGCCACATATAGATACCGCATATCTTTCCACTGCGAACCAGATGATCGATTCCCTGTGGCGGAGTCATCTCATCCCATCCGTGCAAAACGCCGCGGCCAATGTAATACGGATAGGCTCCTTTTCCGTAACACCCCGCCTGCATCATGGATACTTCGACAATCTGGCGGTGTCTGCCGATGCCGAGAGTCTTGTTGAAGGGAATATCGCGAAGAAAATCGGCGTTGGTATGCTTGATGGAAAAGATCAGATTGGGATGAGGCTCGACCGCATCGGTGGCTTGAAGATACAACTCCGGATGCGTATGCAGACCGTCAAAATCCCAGGTGCGATAAAACAGCATCTTGTTGCGCTTGACGCAGATCTCCTCGCGCAGTAATTGAATGAGCAAGGTGTGATCTTCAGCGCTATGGACGGGACTTTCGCCCACGTGAAAGGGAGTGTCGCTCAGATAGGTCTCGCCAAAGCGCGTCACCAGCCCGTCCAGGCCGGGAAAGCGGTGAAAGACGGCTTCGATCTGCGCGCGCATGACAGCTTGGGTCTGCGGCATCTGAATCGAGAATCTACCCTGTGCGTCTCTCATGCCGCTGCCATACTTGGCCGCCAGCTCGCGCGGAACGACAAGCAGATCCGTGAATGGATAGAGCGGCATTCCCGCCTGCTTGTGCTCCTCGATCCTGTGATCGAGATTGTGAGCGTAGCGCTGAATCCAGGCCCAGGTGGCGCTGTCTTGTGAAATCAGCTCCGCATCAAAACCATCGTAGCCTACCGCGGCCTGAATAAAAATGCGGGCGGCGTCTCCATTCCATCCCAGGCTTTTCTGGTAATCGGCGCGCACATACTTGGAGATAAACTGCGGCTCCCCTGGATTGTGATGGACCATGCCGATGAGATAGCTGACTCCATCCGGCCGGCGCGTCCCCGCGGCGTCGCGTGAGGGTTGATCGCCCGCCGGAAAATCCGTCGAGTTTGCAACGTTTTCTTCTCCGGCAATTCCCCTGCGGCAGGAGAGAAGCGACGTGGCCGATAACGCCACTCCCGAACGCAATAGTTCGCGACGGTTCAGTTTCAACGGATGGACTCCTCATTGGAGCAGCAGAGATTCAAGTCAAGAGAATTATAGCGTTGCCCGGAAATGGATGCCAGACACCTGCCGACACACTCCAAGTACACACCGGTCCATTGCAATTCGGCGGCGGAATCTGGTTCCTGCGTCAATGGCCGCCAGAGACTGTAGATTCAGATCAGGCTGATCGAATGGTTTTGCGTAGACCTGACTTCAAATGTCATCAGCATATCGTCGAAGGTTGAGAACTGCGAGACCGGCAGCAGATCGAAGGCGACCGGGCAGGTGGTGACGATGTTCTTTCCCTTCACCTCCATCATATGCACGTGTTCGCGGATGGACGAAGCCAGACGAGTGATCTCCATGCGCAAGGCCACCGGGGAAATTCTCCGCCGCAGCACGCCCATCAGGACATCGCGGCTCCAGTGAAAGAGCCGATCCTCCCCTCGCAATCCCTGCACCAGATAGTGAGCTGCAAAGTTCAGATACTCGGCGACGGCCAGCTCACCATAGCGCTCTTCAATGGTTTGAAGCATCGTGATCTTGAACATGGCGACATGGCACTGCGGGTCAACTCCGATGAGCGCTGCCAGATACTCCTTGGCCTCCGCCGGTCCGGGCAGGCCGGTAGGATCCTCGCAGATATCCCACTCGCGGCTATCCTTCGTATCCCAATCCGTATTGGCCTTTTCGATGACCTGGGCCTTTTTGAGCAGCATCTTTTCGCTCGTGACGGAACGGTACTGAGCAAGGCCGAGATTGATCGCTTTTACCAGCATCTCTTGTTCGCACGGCTTGGAGAGATAGCGAAAGATGTTGCCTTCATTCACTGCGTCGATCGCCGCGTCCAGATCGGTATATCCGGTCAGCAGCATTCTCACCGTCTCCGGAGCCTTCTGCCGCACCAGTGCCAGGAATTCGGCGCCATTCATCCCCGGCATACGCATATCCGAGATCACGACTCCATATGGCCCGTTGATCTGAATGGCATCCAGCCCTTTATCTCCTCCTATGGCTGTGTCCACTTCAAACTTTCCGCGCAGCATTCGCTTGTAGCCGTCCAGGACCAAAGGCTCGTCGTCCACAAAAAGAATCTTGTCGGCCATCCTATCGACTCCTTGTAGTTCTTTTCAGACCGGCGCTGCCCGCGGAAAACTCCATAACAGGCTCTAAACGCAGAGAACCGATCTTTTTATCGGCATGAATTCCCAACCGATCAGGTACTTTCGATCGTTCCTGGCTGGCGTCCTGCGGATATTCAACCCCCTCCTCTCAAGGAAAAGGCGGTTTGTGCCGATAACTCTCCGGTAGTGAACTCGCTCACTTTTACAGAGACGAAACGGACGAAGGCAACGAACTTGATCCAGCCAGGCAGTGACAATCCGGCATGCCGCGGCAAACGCCCGGAGGAAGAACCGAGGCCTTCCGGAGGCGCTGAGTTCTTCCGCGCGATCTTCGAGAATGCCCCCGTTGGCCTATGCGTGTCCGGGCTGGATGCGCGCTTCCTCTATGTGAACGGCACGCTGGCTAAGATGCTTGGCTATTCCGCGGAGGAACTGATCGGAAGTTCCTGGACTACGCTAACCCATCCCGACGATGTGGAGCTTTCACTGGGAACAAAAGACCAGTTGCTCAAGGAGGGGAGCGCTTTCCTGGAGTTGGAGAAACGCTATTTGCACCGCAGTGGAGCGATCGTGTGGGTGCGGATGAAAATTGCGCTGGCGCGTGACAGCAGTGGCAGTCCGCTTTACTTTGTGGTGCAAATCGAGGACATCACGGAGCACAAGCGGGCCAATGAGAAGCTGCGCGAGAGTGAAGATCGCTTCCGGATGATCGCCGATAGTTGTCCATCGATGATGTGGGCGACCGGCGCCGATGGCACTGTTCAGTTCTTTAACAAGGCGTGCCGGGATTTTGGTGGAACTGAATACACGGAAGACGAGGGCAGGCAAACGCATTTTCGGGTGCATCCCGAGGATGCACCCGAATTTACAGCGGTATTCAACCGGGCGATCGAGGAACAATCGAATTTCCGCATCGAGGCAAGAGCGCAGCGGGCCGATGGCGTGTGGCGTCTGCTGGGCTGGTGGGCCAAGCCGAGGATATCGCCGAGCGGCGAGTTTCTGGGGCATATCGGCCTCTGCGCGGATATTACGGAACGCATTCAGGCCGAGCAGGCCCGCCAGTTCGAACTTTCACTGATTCAGTCCATACAATCGGAGACGCTGGAAGGAATTCTGGTTGTCAATCAGGCGGGAATCATCGTCTCCTATAACAAGCGCTTTCTCGAAATCTGGAAGCTGGACGAGTCGCAATCCATAGGCCCCCAGTCCAACAGCTTTATTGGTTCCGAGGATGCGGCTCTGATGGCGTCGATTCTCGATCAATTGGAGACTCCGAATTTCTTTGGCAAGCGTGTCCAGGATCTATATGGCCATCCGGACGAAGTGAATCACGATGAAATCCGGTTAAAGGACGGCAGGACACTCGAACAGCATTCCACCGGCCTGAAGAATCCAGAGGGGATGTACCTCGGACGGGTATGGTTCTTCCGCGACATCACGGCGCATAAGGAGGCCGAGCGCAAATACAGGGGTATCTTCGATAATGCTGTGATCGGCATCTTTCAGAGCACGCCCGACGGCCGCACTCTGAGCGTGAACCCATACATGGCCTCGATCTACGGCTACGATTCTCCGCAGGAAATGATCGATCTCAACTCCGATATCGCCCGGCAGTGTTATGTGGACTCGACTCGCCGCGAGGAGTTCAAGAAGCTTCTGGAAGAGTTGGGATGCGTGACCAACTTCGAATGCGAGAACTATCGCAAGGATGGGAGCAAGTTCTGGGTTTCGATGAGCGCGATCGCCATTCGTGAAAACGGCGTGGTGATCCGTTATGAAGGAATGAGCCAGGACATCACCGCGCGTATGTTGATGGAGAATGCGCTGCGCGAAACTGAACAGAGATACCGGGGAATCTTCGACAACGCCATGATCGGGATTTATCAGGGCGCGCCTGACGGCCACTTGGTCAGCATGAATCCTGCCATGGCTTCCATCTTCGGCTACGAATCCCCGGCGGAGATGATCGCGAGTGTAAGCGATATCACCGGACAGCTTTACGTCGATCCCAAACGCCGCGAACAATTCGTGCGCACAATGGAAGAACTCGGAGTCGTGCAGCATTTTGAATTGGAGGTCGTTCGCAAGGACGGCAACAAGATCTGGCTGGACATTGCCGCGCGTGCCGTTCGTGAGAATGGGGTGGTGATCCTCCATGAAGGAATGTGCGAGGACATCACCGAGCGCAAGCTGTTGCAGGAGCAGCTTCTCCAGGCGCAGAAGCTGGAGTCGGTCGGACAGCTCGCCGCCGGCATCGCTCACGAGATCAATACGCCGACGCAGTATATCGGAGATAACGTGCGCTTCCTGAGAGACGCATTCCGGGATATGGGCGGCCTGCTGACGAATTATGAGCGGATGTTTGCGGCTGCCCAAGCCAATGCCTTGTCGAGCGAAACTCTGCGGGAGGTGGAAGCAGCGGCCAAAAGCGCGGATGCGCCCTATCTGATGGAAGAGATTCCCAAGGCCATCGACCAGACCCTGGAAGGCGTCACTCGCGTCTCAAGAATTGTGGGTGCGATGAGAGAATTCTCCCATCCGGGGGCGAAGGAAAAGGTCCCTACCGATCTGAATCATGCCATTGAAAACACGCTTACCGTGGCGCGCAACGAGTGGAAATATGTGGCTGAAATGGAAACGGAATTCGATCCGTCGCTCCCTCAAATCTCCTGCCTGCCGGGCGAATTCAACCAGGTGATCCTGAATCTGATCGTCAATGCCGCGCATGCCATCGGCGATGCCATCAAGAAGGATGGTTCGGAAAAGGGAAAGATCAGGGTGCAAACCCAAAGTTGCGCGGATTGGGCGGAGATTCACATCCAGGATTCCGGCACAGGCATTCCAGAGAAGGTGCGAAATCGCGTCTTCGATCCCTTCTTCACCACCAAGGAGATCGGCAAGGGAACCGGGCAGGGGCTGGCCATCGCGCGCTCGGTGATCGTTGATAAGCACGGCGGCAGCATTCACTTTGAAACCGAAGAGGGAAAGGGAACGACCTTCATCATTCGCCTTCCTTACGATGGCAGGGCTCTTGGCGCAAAGGCGGTGGCGGCATGAAACGTGTTTTATTCGTGGACGATGAAAGCAAGATTCTCGACGGCATCCGCCGCATGATGCATTCGGAGCGCGAGCGTTGGGATATGCAGTTTGCCATCGGCGGCGAAGCCGCCTTGCAGGCCTGCGAGGCGGGCAGATTCGATGTTGTAGTCTCCGATATGCGGATGCCGGGAATGGATGGCGCCACGCTGCTGGGGCACATTCGCGACCGCTATCCTGCCACTGCGCGAATCATCCTCTCCGGCTACTCCGAGGCAGCGCTGGCCATACGCGCGGTTCCCGTGGCGCATCGCTTTCTGGCCAAGCCGTGCACGGCCTCCGATCTTCAATCCACCATCGAACGGGTCTGTGCCTTGCAGGAGTTGTTGTGCGCGCCGGAAATCCGCGGAGTCGTGGGCAGTGTCGGACAACTGCCTTCCCTTTCCCGCACCTATACGTCTCTTGCGCAGGCGCTGACCAACCCCGACACCTCCATCAACGAAGTCGCCAGTATCATCGAGGAAGACGTTGGTATGTCGGCGAAGGTCTTCCAGCTCGTCAACAGCGCCTTCTTCGGCTTGGCGCAGAAGGTCACGAACCTGCCCGGCGCCGCCGCATATCTGGGACTGGAGACGATCAAGAATCTGGCCCTAGCATCGGAGGTCTTCCGAGTCTTTGTGCCCGACAAGCGGATTCCTCAATCGACTTGCGAGTCGATCCAGAATCATGCGCACCACACAGCCGCCATCGCTGGCGTGCTTCCCATCGAGCAGAAGAATCGTGAGATCACCGTCGTCGCTTCGCTACTTCATGATGTCGGCCGCTTGATCCTGGCCAGCCGAATGCCCGATCAGTTCTGTGCGGCGAACTCCCTGGCCGCAGAGCGCGGATGCAGGCTGTTTGAAGTGGAAGAGGAGTTGCTCGGCACAACGCACGCAGAGATCGGCGCCTACCTGCTCGGATTGTGGGGCCTGCCCAACGTAGCCGTCGAGGCCATTGCGCACCACCACCGTCCCACCCGGATACCGCATACGGGCTTTGATAGCTCTGTAGCTGTATATGTTGCCGACCTTTTGGCGGATGAGTTGGAAACTCATCACAAACGCCAGGAGGGAGATGGGCTCAGTGACTATGACCGGGATTGCCTTCAGACCCTCGGGGTTCTTCCCCAACTTGCCGAATTCCGCGAACTTGCGCGGGAGATCAAATTTGTGTGATGGATCGGCCTGCCGCGGTGCTCTCATCTCCACGGTGGCAGCCTCCGGTCTCTTACTTCATCCGCGCCGTGCCCGTCGTACTTTGCGATGCCGGCCCCTTGAAAAGGAGTTGCCTCCAGAACGGCACACCGGAGTCGCGGTCGAAGTACCACAAGAACTTCATCGTCACCCCATTCACGAAGAGCAGATCTCTGTCGTTCTGCGCCTTGAAAAGAAAGACCGTGTACGAAGGGGTCACGCTCAGATTACGCAGGAAGGGAATGGAGGCTGAAATCGTAATCGGCAGATCGAAGAGACTCTGCGTGGAGAGCGCCGGACTGGACGGCGAAAAGTAATCTCCCTTGGTATCCAGTTGCAGATTGATGTTGGAAGCCTTGTCGCCGGAGCTGTTGAAGAGCGACTTTTGCAGATGAATATCCCAGTATGCTCCCCAGTTCAAGACGTTGGTCATGGCGATCGTCTCGGTCGTCGCGGAGTTGATGGTCATGTTGGCGCCCGCCGTGTTGGCCGGGTTGCCGGGATTAAATGGTTTCCACGGTGTGGTCTTGATGCAGTTGGCGATCGTCAGTGTGCCGGCGGCATCGCATACGACTTCTTCGGTTGCCGTGCCTGCTTTTCCATTCAGAAAGGCCGCCACCTTCAGCACATTCCACTCCGGAGCGAATTGAAGGCCGGTCTCCGTATAGCTGCCTTTATCAAACAGGCTCCACTGTTTTTGATTGCTGGCTTCCTCGCGGACTCCGATCCGCCCGGAAAATCCCATCACGGCGGGCAGCGGCTGCGCCAGTTGTCCCTTCGAGGATTGCGAAAACGGCACAATCAGGTAAGTTCCCGTCAACTGCCTTTGATACTGGAGCGTTGCAACAGCCAATGCCCCATCGTCGCCGAAGTTCCTCAACCCAATCCAGGAGGGTCCGGGGAGAAAGCGCCGCGGAATCTGAATCTGGTTGAAGATTCCAGCGTCAAAGGAGTTCAGCGGAAAACTGGGATTCACAATCGCGCCCGTCAGATTGCCTTGCACCAAACGGTCGTAGCCCAGATCGGTGAGCGCGCCCGATGAACTCCGGCCCCAGCTATGAAAGGCGCGAAGCTGCATCTCCAAATCGATCTCCTGCGAATATGGAGTGTTGGCGCGCGTATCCGCGGTTCCCTGAAATTGTCCAAACTCCGCGTCGCCGCCGCTGGCATCGCGCCAGTTGAAGCCCGCGATCCACTTGGCAATATCCAGATGATTCAGCGGCCGTGTCTGTTGAGCCGACTCGCTCCTTTGCGGATCGGACAGCACATGGCTATGCGGCAATTGAACCGCTTCGGCCAATACTCTTGTCATGAAGCGATTGCTCTCCTTCAAGTAGCCCGCCGGCATCGCGCTGAGCGTGGGATACACCTGCGAATCGTCGGCAAGATGATCGCTGGTCGCCACCCAATAGGATGCGTCCGTCTGAATGGGTTGGCCATGCACGCAGTAAACACTTCCACCCTCGCCGCGGCAATGCGGATCATCCAGAATCGAGAATTGATTATTGGAAAGATCCTGACTCCGCAGGCTGGACGCCGGCTGCTTCACAATGCCCAGCGAAACCAGCCACAGCGCAGCTGAATCCGCCGCATTCAGTTGTTCTTCCGCATCGCTCTCCTGCTGCGACTTGGCGATCATCGCGCTCAGGTCGGCGCCCGATACCATCACTTCATCGAAGTCGTCCCCACTCCACACCACGCGCCCGAAGGCCACCTCCAGTTGGCAGGCGCTCTTCGCTTCTTCGCTCAGGCCGGCATCCTCGCAAACCTCATAGCCGGTATAGCCATCGGGAAGGTAGCCCAGATAAAAATCATTGCGCTCCAGCAGGGCCACATCCGCGTGCGACCTGGCAATCATGAGGCCCAGAACATAGTGCATGACCTCCAGATCGCAGCGCTTCTGAACCTGACCATGCGGATTCATGTTGACCGGATCGCAATCCTCGGACTTGATCTCAGGTCGATTCGCGGCTTTTTCATCATCCAGGGCTTTGAGCAGTAGGTGCTCCGTCGTCTCGCTCCCAGGATTGGTGGACTGCAATACAGGTGCCGCCGGCGACGAAATCATCGACCCGGCCAGCATATGATCGTCCTTCCAGTTTTGGATGATCGTTCCCTGCCCCGGAGCCTGCGCATCGGAGATACGGACCGTCGCTTCCGGTCGATGTACTCCGGCAGCGGAGCCGTGAAGCGCCGTAAGAAAGGCCGGATACGGCGTCAGCACCTGTGTCGGATTGATTTCATCACTGAGATCCATTCTGAAGTTCTGGCTGGCATGGCTGGTATCGGCCCCACTTAGAATCAGGTCCGGTCCCCGCACTGCAATCCGCCTGGTCGCTCCTGCGCCCTCCGCCTGTCTGGCATTCCTTTCCAACTCTCTTTGCACGCTCAGCGACGACCGCACCCGCGCCTCCAGTTCCGAGGCCTCATTGCTCTTCATCTGCGCCATCAGCACAATCCGATCCACCGGAGCTTCCAGCGGCAATGCCCTGAGCAGCGCGACAATCGTCGGCACAGGATTCACGGTCACCACATCGGCCATCTGGCTCCAGTCGTGAAGTCTCGGATCGGCGCAATCCATGTATCCTTCACTTTCCTCCGCCGTGCCCGCTGCCGGAATCTTTTCCCCGTTGGCCTTTGCGTCTTTCACTTTACTATTCAGACACAGAAGCAGGTTGTCCGGAGAAACTGCCTTCATGATGCTTTGCCCCATCACGGCGATCACCAGAATCCTCACCGGCCCACTTTGTTCCTCCTGTCCCCGCACCGTCGCAACCGTGAATCCGATCTCTTTTTCGCTCTCCCAGATTGATCGCAAAATCGCCCTGCGTCCGGCCCGCAGCGCATCGTCGCTCACCAGAACAGCTCCGCTCTTGTTCTTCTGATTCCGATATGCGTCTTCCAGCGCCCCGCCGTAGGAGAGCAAATCCTGGCTGGCCGCATCCTTTCTTGCGTCCAGCATGGTCTTGAGTGCTGTGTCCAATAAATCGAGGACATCGCCTGCCGCCCCGCATCCTTGGCCGGCATCTGCGTCGCCTTCCAACTCTTTTAGCAGGCAGACAAGCTGATCCACCGTCGCGCTCCGCGGTTCGGTTTGCAGCATCGCCAGCATCGCGTCCGTTTCCTCGGCAAGCAGTTGCTCCCTCTCATCCTCTGCCGCTTGGTCGAATCCTCCCTGCGGCGCGCAACTCGGCTCCTCCCCGCATCCCGTCGATTTCGAGATGCTTACGCGCTGATTCGCATCGTCGATCAATGTATCCAGCCATTGCAACATCTCCAGCGACACTGGCTGCGGCTCCGTTGCCCCCGATGCCGGGTTGGCAGGGGCGCACTGCTCCGTCTGGGGATCACTCGGCAACGAGTAGCTCGACATCAGCAGCGGGCAGGCGACCGTCACGCCTTTCGCCGCCTCCGGCACGATCCGCACATTCGCCGCCAGAATGTTCAGCTTGCTGTCATGATTTCGTGCCGGCGGATCGCCGGGCTTCGGATTCCGGAGATCCATCCCGATCTTGCGCAGCCATTCGGCGCTGTTGCCGAAGTCATCCCGCCCCGGAACCACTGCCCGGTATCCAGCTTGCTGCAAAAAATCCACCACGTTATCGCAATAGGGATGCGGAGCTACGCGCACGCCGGTCTTATACAGGTTGCCCGGCGGCATTGTCTCGTCGGGACGATGCTTGTATTGGATCGTTGGAGGAAGATCGCACTTCTCATATCCTGGAATCTTCACCGTCACCGGCTGGATTCCCGCGCCAAACTCAGGCGCGAAGTTATCGCCCATGCCCAGCAAGAGTCCCGTATTGGAGATGGAGTTGCCGCGCTGAATGAAGGAGGCAATCAGGTCTTTGGCCGGCGACGGCGGTATATCCGTGCGGAAGTAGCCATATAGCGATCCCGTATAGGTCACTTCGACTCCAGGGTGCGATGAAGCCAGCACGGGAGTTTGCGCATGGGCCGATACCAGGGCCATCACGATGCAGAGCGTTAACCATTGCCAATTAGACAGACGCATGAGTCTTCCCCTCTCCGCAGCAGAGATTGCTGACCCTGTCGCATCTTTTTGAGGTCGAACCGCCGCGCTCCTGCACCTCTCGCGTGCATTTTCTCGTGACGCGCCAAGTAGCTCAGATTGGCCGCGGCGTTCGCTCCAAGCGCTGATCAGACCGGATTATAGTCCTAACCGGTTTCAGCGCAAGGAAAATCCTCTGGCTTGCTCCCGATGAATTCATGCTGTTGCCGGACTGCCCTCGATTTCTTGCAAAGATATGCAATGCAGGATGTGATACGCGTACGTTGTTGATTTGATGCTGCTCAATCTGAAATCTTTCGCCGGGGCCGGAATCGTGGTACATTTTTTGCATGAAGAAAATAATTGTTGCAGCTCTGCTTTTGATGGTCTTTGCCGCTCCGGCCATCGCCGCCTCAGGACATCACCATCACCACCATCACCACCACCATCATCACGCCTAAAGTGAAGTCCAGCTTTGAAGCGGCGCCGCATTCGGATGAGGAGTCGGAGAGTGGCAGTGTCTCTGCAAGGGTGAGAATAGGATTCAAGCCATGACAGACCTCGAAGAACTCCGCTATCCGATAGGCCGCTTTACACCTACAGCCACCAGCTTGCCTGGCATTCGCGCGGCGCACATCCAGACCCTTCGCCAGTTGCCCGATCATTTGCGCGCCGCCGTTGCCGGACTGAAGGATGCGCAGCTCGACACGCCCTACCGCGAGGGCGGTTGGACGGTGCGGCAGGTCGTGCATCATCTGGCCGACAGCCATGCGCAGGCGTACATCCGCTGCAAGACGGCGCTCACCGAAGATTGGCCGGTGGTCAAGGTTTACAACGAGGCGGCCTGGGCCAATCTGCCTGACAGCAAGCTGCCGATTGACGGTTCTCTGGCGCTGATCGCAGCGCTTCATGAAAGCTGGGTTGCGCTGCTGGAACTGCTCGGCGACGAGGACTTTCGCAAGGGCTACACTCACCCCGAGCGTGGCCGCATTGACCTGGCCAAGGCGTTGGCGATGTACGACTGGCACTCGCGCCACCACACCGCGCACATCACCAGCCTGCGCGCGCGCCAGGGCTGGTAGAGGCCGATGGCCGCCAGCGCTGAAGCTCTGTCGCCCGGCCAGTTGGCCCAAAGCATCGAATCGTATCTGACGGACCATCCGGCGGCCGCGCTGTTGGAAGATGGACGCGTGCTCTTCGATATGCGTTCTGCCCGCTATGCGGTCTCCGAGCAGCATGGGCGCTGCCTCTTGCAACTGTGGAGCGAGGAACGCAATCTGCTGCGCACCGTCGTCGGCGCCCAGGAGCGTGCGCAGTGCCTGCGCTTGTCAACGCGCCGCATGGGCGCGGCCAAACCGCAAACCCTCGAACTGGTTCCCACGAGCGATCGACGCACCCCCACCGCCCGTGAAGCCGCGCGGCGCAATTATCAGCGGCTGCTGGAGCGCGTTCTCTCCCGTCACTTTATCGGAGCAAAGGTCGATGGGATGCGTTCGGCGATGGATTTGGAACACAGCTTCGGGCCGGCCTATGTGCGCGGACGCCTGCTGAGCGGCACGGCGGCAGAGGCTGTGATTGGCGTCAGCGAGGCAGAGTCGGCGTCGATGGTGGACGGCGTTCTGACACTCGGAATCCTTTGGCTGGATCATTGCCGCACGAATGGCGACGGACGCCGTCACTTTGGCGGACTCAAGGTTGTTGTGCCTGTTGGAGCGTGGCGGACAACGGCTGAACGCATGGCTTGGCTGAACCACTCCGCTGCCGGCTTTCAGCTCTTCACGCTCGACGAACGCAGCGAGGAGCTGACGCCGGTGGACTTCCGAGACATCGGCAATTTTGAGTCGCGGCTGGTTCACGCCTTCTCGGCTTCGGCGGCCATCGAGCGCGCTCAGCCGGGAATCGACCGCCTGCTCGCGCTGGTTCCCGCAGCCGCCAAAGATCGCATCGAGATCCGTCCTCAATCGGCCACTGAAGTCAGGTTCTTGCTGCATGGATTGGAGTTTGCGCGCGTTCGCCACGGCTTTGCCGCCAACTCCTTTGCGCCGGAGAATGAAATCACCTTCGGCGCCGGAGCCAACGAAACACCGCTGACTGCGGAGAATGAATCGCTCTGCCGCGATCTCTTCTCCCGCCTCTTTTTGAGCCGCCATAGCGGCGGCGCGCACACCGATCCGCTCTTTCGCCTGCAACCGGAGCGCTGGCTGGAGGCCCGCCTGCGCAGTGAAATTGCCGAGCTGCTGCCCGGCCTCCGGGGCGACCTGCTCTACTCACAAGTGCCTGCGCTCACAAGCGGCGACCGCGGCCTGCTGGATATGCTGACACTGGACCGCAACGGGCGTCTCACGGTAATCGAGCTCAAGGCCGACGAGGACCTGCACCTGCCACTGCAAGCGCTCGACTACTGGATTCGCGTTCGCGCATTAAACGACGACCGCCAGCCGATGGCGGGAAACGAAGGCGGTCTGCCGGTCTCGGCCTTCGAGCGGCAGGGCTACTTTGCCGGAGCTGAGGTTTCGCCGCGCCCGCCGCGCCTGTTGCTCGCTGCTCCGGCACTGCGCATTCATCCCGCCAACGAAACGGTCCTGCGCTATCTCTCTTCGCAGGTCGAGTGGGAGCTGATCGCCCTCACCGAGCACTGGCGGCAGGAGCTGAAGGTCGTCTTTCGAAAGCGCGGTGGAAGCTCCCTGGCTCCCGCTTGCTGAATCGCCCCCTCCATCCGCAAACCCACTTCCTCTCCGCCCGCCCTCACTGATTGTGAAAGATGCGAAAATGGAAGCAGCGCCCAGTTCGTTCTTCACATTCGCACGGCGCGGGGGAATAAGGTGACCAAGCTGCGGGTCCTGTCGACGCACCTTTTCATGAATCAGCGCCTTCATCCGGGGCTGCTGGAGCTGGCCGCTCAATCGGGCGTGGAGGCGGTGGAGATCTTTGCCCAGCGCCAGCACTTCGACTACACCAGCCGCGAGCAGGTCGCCGAACTGGCTGCTTGGTTCCGCTCCAATCCGCTGACCGCCTGGTCGATGCACGCGCCCCTCTTTCCCGACCGCGAAATGGGCCGCACCGGCGCACCTTCAGTCAATCTGCTGCACCCGGACAAGTCCCGCCGCATCGCCGCGATGGACGAGATCAAGCGCGCCCTGGAATCCGCCGAATCCATTCCCTTCCGCAACCTGGTGGTGCATCTGGGCGAGCGCGACGATGAGTGGTCGCCGCGCACCGTAGAGTTTGCGCTCACCGCTCTCGAACATCTGGGCGCCTTCGCGCATCCGCTGGGCGTGCGTCCGCTGGTTGAGAACCTGATCAGCGCACCCACTTCACCGGAGCATCTGATGGAGATCCTCATCTCTGGCCATCTCGATTCCATCGGCGTCTGCCTCGATCTTGGCCACGCTCACCTCACCACCGGAATCCCCGCTGCCGTCGCCACCTTTGCAGATCGTATCGTGCAACTTCACGCGCACGACAACCACGGTCTGCAAGACGAGCACCTATGGCCAGGAGATGGCGCAATCGACTGGCCGGCCGCGGCCATTGCTCTCAACGCGCTTACCAAGCCACCCGCCGTCGTTCTTGAACTCAGCTCCAAGCTGCCCGATGAACCCGCCGATCTACCTGGCCGCATCCGCAAGGCCTTCGAGTTGGTGGGCTGAGCGCAGGGTGCGCCCGTGTAGCCTGCGAAAGATGCGGAGAGATCGAATCGATTCGATGACACGCCTCAGCAATATATGAGAGCGGAACAGGCCCTTCGACCTGCTCCGCTCATGCTTCATGCGTGCTAATTGCAGGTCGTTCCGTTAATGGCAAAGCTGGTTGGCGCGGCGTTGGTCGCGTTGTTCCAGCTACCGTTGAAGCCGACGGAGGTTAAGCTGCCACCGGCGGCAATGCTGCCGTCGTAACTCGCGTTGGTCACCGTCACATTCGCGCCACTCTGGATCACGTTTCCATTCCACAGTTGCGTGACCGTCTGCCCGTTGGCAAAGCTCCAGGTCAGCGACCAGCTTGATATGGCCGTTGTGCCGGTGTTGTTGATGGTAAGCGCAGCTCCGAAGCCGCCCTGCCATTGGTTGGTAATCGCGTAGCCGACATGGCAGGCAAAGCCCCCGCCCCCGCCGGTTACTGTGAGCGTCACAATTGTGGATGCGGAAATTGTGCCGGAGACTCCGTTGATGGTGATCGGATAACTTCCCGCGACGGCGGTACTGCCGACGTTAAAGGTCAGCAGGCTAGTGCCGGTGGTTGGATTCGTGGCGAAGCTGGCGGTTACGCCCGTGGGCAGCGTGGATGTGCTCAGAGTGACACTGCCGGTAAATCCATTCGTGGCCTTTACCGTAATGGTGTCGCTTCCGCTATTGCTCTTGGCCACGGACAGCGTGGTGGCTGAAGGCACGAGCGAAAAACCGGGCAAGGCCCCCACGGAAATGACAAAGATCTGCGTACTCTTGCAGGAGCTGGCGTTGGTATACATCGCCACATAGTTATTCGCGCCCGCCGTCAGCGGAATGCCGTCGATCTCGCGCGCGGTAGAAGTAAATCCGTTGGGACCGGTCCAGCTCCATGTTCCGCCGATTGGCTGCGGACCAAGATTCACGGTCGAATTGGAGGTCACGCTCGCCGATGCGCTCTGCTGCCAGGCCGCGCCGTTCACCTGGATGTAGGGTGTGATCGCCGTCGGCGTGCAGACGCCGTTCACGGTAAAGCTGGCCGCGTTGCTGCTTGCGCCGCTCACATTCACAGTGACATTCACCGCGCCCGCTGCAATGCTGGGCACAGTGACTGTGATGGAGGTGTTGGACCACGAACTCACCGTCGCCAGACTCCCGCCGAAGCTCACCGTGCTTGATCCTTGCGATGCGCCGAAGTTTGTGCCGCTGATGGTCACCGACGCGCCGGCGGCTCCGGAGGTTGGGCTGAGTGAACTGATGGTTGGCCCCGTCGAAACGCCCGTCGGAATGACAATTCCGTACTCCGTGTAAGCGGGAACGGTGACCGTGAAGTTGTTTCCCAGACCGCTGAGCGTGCTCTGCTGAACTCCTTCGCTCGCGGTGGTCGATCCGCCGGGAAAGTTCGCGTTGCCGAGCGAATACTCGGTGCCCGTGCTGGAGAGCGTCGCGCCCGATACGCTTACATTCACCGTAGTGGCGTTGTTCGGATCTTCATTGATCAGGATCACGCCGACCTTTCCATCCGTGCGATTGACAGCGTGCGCCCGCAGCAGCGCATTGCTGGAAGTGACGGCGACCATGTTATCGTCCGGTCGCGCCAGAGTGCTGGCGAAGTTCGTTCCGTACCAGGGGCCCTCCGCAACGCCTGGGCCGGCGTCGGATAGGAATCCGTTGTGCAGTTCCTGATACTCGACATTCGATGCGCCATTTTCAAACCAGGTCAGGTCATCATCGGAGGCGAAGAGGGCCGGCATGATGCCGCCCACAGAGCCAGCGCCCGATTCGGTGACGGCGATCTCAATGTTGTTTGCATTGCTGAGTTTGTAATAGTTACTGATGTCGGACCTGATTTGGGCAACCGTGTTGACAATCCCATAGGTTCCATACTGCGACGCCAGGATCTGCGCGTTCGAGCCGCCTGGATACCAATGAACAATCACAAAGTCCAGCGTGTATCCGGAACCGCTCAGGGCATTGGAGACAGCGGTCAGCACATCCTGATCCCAGTTGGTGTAGTAACTGGCGGTGTTCACGAAGACGCCGCACTTGATGTTGGGATCGACCGCCTTCATGGCTTTGATGAAAGCTGCCGCGTTGGTGCCATACGCAGTGGGCGAGAGCGCCGCATTACCGACGCGATCGGCCGGAGTGGTGTCGGTGTCATGCAGATCTTCCTCCCAATCGAGGCCGGTGCTGTAATAGCCATTGCCGTAGATCTCGTTGCCGATCTCCCAGTACACGATGCCGTAGTTGTTGGTCACATTGGCATACTGCACCCACGAGGCAGCCTCGCTCGGCTGACCTCCGCCCGAGGCCGTTAGATTGGAACCGTAGTTGACGGTAATCAGCGCCTTTCCGCCCTCCGGCAGAACAACATCGCTCATGAAATTGTTGAAGGTGTCTCCGGAGGCAAAGTAGCCGCCGTTGAGGGTTTGGTCGGTCCCGCTGATGAAGTTGAAGATGTCCGCATAGGAACCGCCTGGGTAGCGGATCGCAGTGATGCCGGCCTCCGAGAGCAATGAAGAGACACCGCTGCTCGTCAGGTATCCGTCGTAAACCGCGGTATCCACGCCATAGGCTTCAGGACCCACTGTCGCCGCTTTGGAACCGGCGTTGACGGTGACGGTCGCCGTTGTCTGGCACCACGCGGTGGCAGTGAACAGACTGAGGACCACAAGTAACGAAAGTACTCTACGCGACCACAGGTCATAGCCTTTGGACCGGTCTTCAGTTCTGAGATTCATCGATTGTGTACGCATGAGGCTCCTTTCTGGGGAGGGCTGTTTTCACGAGTGTGACAGCAAGTGAGAGGTTTGCTTCAGGACAATCGGCTCGCTCCGTCGATGGGGAAGGAGGTTGCCGATGAACTTCCAAGAAGGCGAGCACGTTCATGCAAGACTGGCTATCTTGTATGCCGCCGAAACGCAGCCTAGTCGCTTGAATCAGCATTGTCAATAAGGGAATCGCATTTTTCTTGATTGATCCGGGAGCCGAAGCTCGCTATTGCCGCGCGTCACTTGAAGGTGGACCACCACCCAAAACTTCGCATAAATTTCCGGTCGCGCCATGATTTTTGAGGGTTTCAGCAGGCTTCGATTCTTCGTTTCTCTATAGAAATACAGAGGTTAAGCTCTCCGTGTAGTAAGGTGAAGATGACGAATAGAGGGTAACTATTGCCGTATTACCAACGCGCTCTAACTCATCGGGTTATCGCCCTCTCAGCGACATACTCTGGCCCCTTCCGCAAAAGCGGCATTGCCGGTTGACCCTACCCGGTTGCTGGCACTAGCTTGGAAGGGTGCGCGGATTCCCTATTCGCCCACGGAAACAAGGAGACTGAATGCAAAAGAGATTTCTTCCCTGGCTTTGGAAGGGCCTATTCGCGGCGGTGCTGGCGGCGATGGCTCTTGCGGGCGCGCAGGCTCAGGACTTGAAGAGCTTCGAGCAGAAGATCACCACCAAAGTCCTGCCCAATGGCCTGACCCTGATTATCTGCGAGCGGCCGGAGGCGCCGGTCTTCAGTTACACAACCTTTATCGACGCGGGCGACGTGAACGATCCCTCCGGCCAAAGCGGCCTGGCGCATATGTTCGAGCACCTGGCCTTCAAGGGAACCAGCCAGATCGGCACCACCGATTATGCCGCCGAGAAGGTGGCTCTGGCCAAAATCGAGGCCGCCAATGACGCCTATGAGGCCGAGTACCTGAAGCCCATTGGCCGCGACGAGAAGAAGCTGGCCGATCTGAAGCAAGCCTTTCTCGACGCACAGAAAGAGGCGCATAAGTTTGTGGTTCCCAATCAATTCACCGATGTGGCCGAGCGCAACGGAGCCGAAGGCCTGAACGCTGAAACCGGCCTCGACGATACGATGTACTTCTGGTCGATGCCGGAAAACCGCCTGGAGCTTTGGGCATGGCTGGAGAGCGGGCGGCTGGCCGATGTCGTGCCACGCGAGTTCTACAAGGAGCGCGACGTGGTGAACGAAGAGCGGCGGATGCGCACCGACTCCAATCCCATTGGACGGCTGGTCGAGCAGTTCCTGGCTACCGCTTATGTCGCCCACAACTACGGACGCAGCTCCATCGGCTGGCCCAGCGAGGTCGCGCAGATCAACGCCACCGAGGCGATGGAATTCCACAAGAAGTATTACGTCGGCGCGAATATCGTCGTCGCGGTTGTTGGCGATGTGAAGGCATCCGAGGCGCTGCCGCTGCTGGAGAAATACTTCAGCAAGATTCCCGGCGGGCCCAAGCCGGAGGAGATGACGACCGTCGAGCCTACGCAATTCGCCGAAAAAACCCTGGCGATCCGCGAGCAGACGCAGCCCTTTTATGTCGAGGGCTACCACCGGCCCAACTATCGCTCGCCCGACGATGCGGTCTACGACGCAATCAGCGACATCCTATCCAACGGGCGCGTCTCGCGGCTCTATCGCACTCTGGTGGAAAAGCAGAAAATTGCCGCGGCATCCGCCGGCTTCAGCCCTTTTCCCGGCGAGAAATATCCAAGCCTCTTCGCGCTCTATGCCGTTCCTCTGCCTGGCCATACCCCAGCCGAGATGCGCGATGCCATCCACAAGGAGATTGACAAACTGAAGTCCGCGGATGTGACGGATGATGAGCTGGCGATGTACAAAACCCGCACTCGCGCCGACCTCCTGCGCGGCCTCGCCGACAATCAGGGCCTGGCCAACTCGCTGGCCGAGTACCAGACCCGCTACGGCGACTGGCGCCAGCTCTTCCTGCAACTCGACGAGGTAGACAAGGTGACCAAGGCCGATATTCGCCGCGTGGCCAACGAGATATTTGTCCCAAGCAATCGCACCGAGGCATGGATTGAAACCGATGCTCCCGCCGCCGGCGACAAGCCCGCGCAGAAAGATGGAGGCGCGCAATGAAGAAAATCTCCGAATTACTTTTCGTTTTTGCGCTCTGCGCGATCGTACTTGCACCTGTCCAAATGCGCGCCCAGCAAGCCAAACCCTGGGAGCAGATTCCCACCCCCAAGCTGCATGACTTCAAGCCGCATCAACCCACGCGCATCGAACTGAAGAACGGCATCGTGCTCTTCTTGCAAGAGGATCATGAACTGCCCTTCATCTCTGGTTCGGTGCTGATCCCCGGCGGCGCGCGCGATGAAGACCCCGCCAAGGCCGGTCTCGTCGCTCTCTATGGTCAGGCATGGCGTACCAGCGGCACAGCCAAGTTGAGCGGCGATGCCATGGATGACCTTCTCGAAGCCAAAGCCGCGCACATCGAGACCGCGGGCGATGTGGATTCCACAGCGCTCTCCTGGGACTCACTGAAGGGCGACGCCGATCAGGTCTATGCGCTGGCAATGGATCTGCTCTTCCATCCCCAATTCAACGCGGCCAAGCTCGATCTGGCGCAGCAGCAGGTGGCTACGGAGATTGTGCGCCGCAACGACGATGAAGCCGAGATCGCCAGCCGCGAGTCGACCAAACTCGTCTACGGCGTCAATTCGCCTTACACCCGCCAGCCGGAACTGGCTACGATCGGCGCTGTCACCCTCGACGATCTCAAGGCATGGCACGACCGCACACTCACCGGTAAGCTGATCGTCGCCATCAGTGGCGACTTCGACCCGGCGGCGATGGAGTCCAAGCTGCGCGCCACCTTCGAGACTCTGCCTGCGGCCACCGCGCTCCCCGCGCGCCACGACAGCTTCACCGATCCCAAACCTGGCGTCTACTTCATCAATAAGGAAGACGTGAATCAGTCCAATATCGAAATCGTTGGTTTGGGAACCGACCGCCACAATCCCGACGTCCCCGCGCTGGCGGTGATGAACGAGATTCTCGGCGGCGGCTTTGCCAGCCGGCTATTCCAAAAGGTCCGCACTGAACAGGGTTTGGCCTATGCCGTCGGCGGCAGCTACGGCTACACCTGGGACCATCCCGGCGAATTCCACGCAATGGTGCTCACCAAGAGCGCCACCACCGTGGTTGCAACCCAATCCACACTGGCTGAGATCAGCGGCCTCACCACTCGGCCCTTCACCGCAGTAGAGCTGGCCCGCGCCCAGGACAATATCCTCAGCTCCTTCCTCTTCCGCTATGACACGCGCGAAAAGGTTTTAGCCGAGCGAGTCAGGCTGGAGTTTTACGGCTATCCGGCGGACTATCTGGAGAGCTATAAGTCGGCGCTGGAAAATGTCACGCTCGCTGACCTCGACCGCGTCGCCAAAAAGTACATTCATCCCGATAAGCTCGCAATTCTCGTCGTCGGCAAAGGCCCAGAGATCAAGCCCGCTCTCGACCAACTCAACCTCGGCCCCGTCCAGCCCATCGACATCACCATCCCGATGCCCAAGCAGCCGGAGGCGGAACAGAAGTAATCAAGTGTTACAGCAGTTCCTCATACCGTCTGACTAAAAGAATGGTTGCCCCGGATCCGCATACCGGAACCTGGGGCAACCATCCTTAATAAATGTGGTGTCCTTCATCTCCCGCTCTACCGTTCAGCTCAATGTCTGTGTCCGTGTCAAACCACAGCACAGAATCTTTGCCGGATTGGTCTGTAACCAGGACCATATCGTAGTAACGGCCGTCTATCTTTACACTGCGCTGCTGTTTGTATTGCACCCGCAGAGCCTCCCGCATGAAAACAAACTCTTCTCGAATACCGACGGCGAACCATGCTGTCTTAGCGCTCTTGCCATCACCTGACTTGAGTATGGATTGCACCAACGCGTGTAGAATGTTCCACTCCGTGTCCGCCTCGCTTTTTCTTTTGAGCTGTTTGAGGCAGCTCCACGCCGCAACATGAGCTTCAATATCCGCTAAATTGTGCCGTTCGGTTTCACGCGCAATCTTCAGCGCCTCTTCGTAGTCTCCCTTTTGAAAGAAAGATTGAGTCCGTTTGGTCGCATCGTATGGGTCGTATTCCCCATAGACCTCCCCAACCCTTGCGTCCAATCGCAACGCCTGCCAATCGATATTCATCTCTCCGCTATTGACCTTCGCGGCAAGCTCGTCATACTTCGCGTGCGCCACTTTCGGATCATCCAGCGCATATACAGGCAATGTAGCGAATAACATCGAAGAAACGAACAAGAAATACCGAACACCTTGCATATTGGCCTCCCTTATGGGGGTTACATCAATCGATTTGAGATTGCATCAGGCGGGCCTCCCAGGTCCGGATTGTCGGACCTGGGAATCTACGAACCTGAATTGGCTTTGTTCACTGCCGGAAACTTCGCCGCGAAGATAACCGAGACGATCTTCTCGGCCATTGGGCCGGAGGCAACGACTCCGTCGAAGGCTCGCACACGACCGGAGGCGAGCACGACGCCGGTCGATCTATCCGTGAGGACGTAGGTGTGAATGTGGGTGAAGATGACCCGGTCGATCTGGATTTCCAACTCAGCGGCCCTCGGCTTGTCGGTGCGCGGATCGACTGCACAGTAGCCATCGACGATTGACATACCCAGCTTCTCCCAATCCTTGTTGTTCAGCAGTGCCCTGGTGAAAGTGGCGGGGGTAAGAAAGTCCGTCTCCGATTGAATGCAAATGGTCCGGGCCTTTTTGAGAATCTGGCCGCGATCAAAATCGGCATCGGTGAATGGGCGTTCTTCCACCGGCTGCGGGGCGGGCTGTTTGATCTCCAGAGAGCCTGTGATTTGGAGGGTTGGGGCGGTGGGCTGGGCGGAAGGCGTGGAGGCTGGCTGGTTCTGCTGCGCCGCGAGAAGCGGGCAAAGGATGAGGCTGAGAATGGTGGAAAGCAGATAACGGGTCATCGGAATCTCCTAGTCTGGCTTGCAAGAACCGATGGTAGAGCGGCGACGCGCGGGGCAGGGAAGCGATTGGGACACTTTCGCAACTGTCACAATCACTGCGCGGAGACGGAAATCCTCTCTTCCAGCTTGCGCAGGCCGGCGAGAGTCGCCTCGTCGAGCAGTGTAAAGCGCAGCGGGAAGCTGCTCCTGGGCAGCTCCAACGCGGTCACCGCGTCGCAGACTACGCCGGATGCGGTTTCCAGTCCACGCTTCCAGTCAGGCTCGGAGGCATCGCGCACCAGCAGGCTCTCCGGCGGAAGGCCGGCGGCAATCAGCATGGTCTGCGCGATGCGCAGAAACTCCCGCCAGCGCGAGGCGATACCGACCAGCACTCCGGCTTGCGCGGGCATATAGCGCTGAAGATGGGCGAGCAGTTCAGCCGAGACCGGATGCACCTGCAAGACGATCAGCTCGGCGCTGGCAGGCGGCAGCTTGCTGAGCACCTCTCGTACCAGAGCGGCTTTGCTGGGCACGGTCACCGGCAGCGCGCCATCGATCGTGCCCGGCGCGAAGCACTCTTCCGGCGCGCATCCATCGATCGGCAGCTTCAAGGCCTGTCGCATCTCATGGATCAGGATGCGGCGCAGCTCCGGATCAGGCTCGATCACCAGCCAGCGCGAGGGTGGCGTGAGCTGGATCCAGCGGCGCAGGCGCTCCCTCAGCAGAGTCTCCGGCGCGCCCAGAGTGCGCGACTTGGCGATCAACTCGCCAATCAGCTGATCCAGAGCAAACTCCACGGCCAGCTCCGGCGCCAGCGGTGCGGCGGGCAGACTGGCGCGCACATAGACGCCCGAACCGCGGCGAAACTCGACCCAGCCCTCCTGCTCCAGTTGCTTGTAAGCGGCACTGGCGGTGTTTGCGTGGATGGAGAAGCGGCGCGCCAGCTCGCGTGTACTGGGCAGCCGCTGGCCGGGAGCCAGTTCCTGACAGAGAATGCCCAGCACAACCTGCGTCACCAACTGCTCGCGCAGCGAGACTTCACCGGTATGGTTGAGCCAGAGGCGCATTAGCCGATTGCCCGCTCCAGGGCCGCCGCGCCGGGCTTCTTGCGGCCATAGAGGACGATCAGCACCGCCAGCAGCAGTAGAATCACGCCAATGACAAGCACGCTGCCTTCAGGGCCGTCGGCGCCGCCGCTCCAGAATGCGCTGCCTGCGGGAGTGGTCGTCAGATAGTGGCCCGCGCCCACATTGCCGCTGTTGGGGGTGCCGTAGAAGAACGTCTCCGCCCAATCCCAGGCGGCGTGGCAGCCAATCGCCCACCAAGCCGAACCGGTCACGTAAATACTGACACAGAAGACAAAGCCGATCAGAGCCGCAGCGAGAATGCCGATCCAGTTTTCGCCTCCGTTACTGGTGTGGATCATGCCGAAGAGCGTCGAAGTGACCCACGACGCCTGCCAGAAGCCACTCCGTGGCGTATTTCTTAAATGCAGAAACAGGCAGGGAAGCAGCCCTAGCATTGCAATAAGATAGACGCCCCATACTCCATTGCCTTTGGTGTTCCATGCCAGAAACAGACAAAGCAGGGCATTGATCCCAGAGGCCCACCAGAAGTTGATGCCGCGGGTGAGGGTAAATTGCAGATAGCAGCGGAAGAGACCCTCCTCGTTGCAGCCGACCAGCAGGAAGCCGGCGGCCCAGAGCGCACCATATTTGAAGATTCCCGCTCCGGAAAGCGCCGCCGGTCCGAAGTGCAACCAGCCGCCCCAAGCGAGCGCTCCCACCAGCGCGGAGAGCGCCAGAAAGCCGGCAACCAAGCCGCTGAGGAAGTTGAATGCGCTTCGCGGGCCGGTCAGGTTGAAGGCGAGCAGGTTGCGGCGGCGCTCGATCAGTGCGACCAGCGCGGCTGCGCCTGCGATCGCTGCAAAGGAGATTGCTTCACTGGCAAAGACTGAGGAGGCGGAAAAAATATCCTGATTTTTCAGATTGATAAGATGCAGGTGGACGAAGGCGTATCCGACGGCGCCGCCAATCAGACCGATCAGGGTGGAAAAGATCAGCACCGACCATCCGGCGCGCAGGCCGTCCGCGCCAATAAAGGCCCAAAGCAGCCAATGAAAGGACGAAGGGAGTGGAGCAATGGTCAGGGTTGGAGCAGCCTCGGTGCTGCTGTCAATTGCGGACGCTTGCGGGGACGGGGAGGGAACTTCCGGTTCCATGAAACTTCCTTTAATCACGGATTCTGCTGGTGAATTATCCTGATGAAAAGATACTCTACGAGAATGCGGTTTGGGCAGTTCCGGGGAGGAACTGTCCACAAATGGAAACGCATTCTTAGGATAAAGTTCTCCCAACCCTTGACACAATCAGCTACGCCGTTGATGCTAAACAGTTCCGGTGATTTGCGTTTTTCAACTCAGGAGGATTCAAGTTTTGCGGGTTCGCGTCTTCTATCACGACAAATGCTTTGACGGAGCCTGCTCGGCCTCCCTGTTTACGCGCTTTCACCGCGAGTGCATTGCTCCCGGCGCCAGCTACGAGTACCACGGGCTGGTTCACCGGGCGGGCGCGCTCTTTGACGAGAGCGAGTTTACCGGAGACGAGAATGCGATCGTGGACTTCAAATACTCGGCTTCGCCTCGGATCACATGGTGGTTCGATCATCACCTCTCGGCATTTCTGACGCCGGAGGACCACCAGAACTTTCTTGCCTGCCAGCAGGATCCTGCCTGTGGAGGGCGCAAGTTCTTCGATCCCGATTACACCTCCTGCACCAGCTTTCTGGCGGAGATCGCCGCCACCCACTTTGGCTTCAACACGGAGCCGGTCGCGGAGCTGATTCATTGGGCGAATATGGTCGACGGCGCACAGTATGAAAGCCCGGAGTCGGCCGTGGAGATGCCCGCAGCAGCAATGAAGCTGACGCTGATCATCGAGTCCACGCAGGACGATACCTTCATTCCCCGGCTGATTCCGCTTCTGACCGAGCTTCCGCTGGAGGAGGTTCTCAGCCAGCCATTTGTTGCTCCGCTTCTGCCGCCGCTTTTGGAGCGCCACCAGCAGGCCATCGAGCTGATCCGCGAGCGCAGCGAAGAGCGCGACGGCACGATCTTCTTCGACATCAGCGATCAACCGCTGGAGGGATACAACAAGTTCATCCCCTACTATCTGCATCCCCAGGCGACGTATGCGATCGGGCTGTCCAGGTCCAGCTTCAGGACCAAGGTATCGGTAGGCTCGAATCCGTGGACGATGGCGGACCCGGCACGGATGGTGAATCTGGCGCAGATATGCGAGCGCTATGGCGGCGGAGGCCATGCCCGCGTGGGTGCGATCAGCTTTCCGCCTGACCAGGCCGATGCGGCGCGCGCGGCGGCGGCTGAGATCGTGGCCGAGCTGCGGGCGAAGAATCCGATGCAGTAGAGAGGTCGGCTCCCGGCGATGTTATGACTCGTAAAGGTCTCGCCAGGGAACCGTCCACTCTCCGCTGAATCTCCTTCGCCCACGGTATATCCGTCATTTCTGGCGGCACGATGCGACCACCTGATTCTTCACGTAGAGCTGGCAGAGGCCCATCATGCCGGCCGGACACGCGAACGTTCCCGACTGGCCGTCCTCTGAGCAACCTCCACGCCGCAGAATTTGATCGGTCGAGGTTGGGATGAGCGCGCCGCAGCTCAGCACCGCGCTGTTCTTGAGCATCGCGTTGCACAGTCCGAGCATACCCTTCACAGGGCACAGATAATTTCCCTCCGCGCCGTTGCGCTCGCATCCACCGCCGGTCAGAGTCCGGTCTGCCACGTCTCTTTCCTTGCTCATGTCCATTACCTGTCCGCTGGCAGCGTTATAGACGGGCTGGAAGTCGATTACACAAGTGGTGCCGGCGTGGCAACTGAAGTCCATGCCGCCCGGCGGAAGGTCGATGGCGAGCTGTGGGAACCAGACAGGCCATTGCCACTGGTCCGACCAAATCGCTATATCGACGAAGACCGTCGGAGCAAGGCCGGGCGTCAAGGTAAAACCCAGGTTGTATACGGGGTTTCCAACGCTGAAATGACTGTAATCGCCGTTCTGGCTGGTGGCGTCTCCCAACGATACGGTTTGTCCCGAATTGATCGTGGTCGACCGATGCTGGAGTTCGTCGTTGAGCGTGAATTGGAGATTGTTCGAGTGCAGATTCACTTGAATCGCGGGATAGACCGTGCCACCCACGACGCCAAAGTCCAGCAGTCCGCCCAGCAGATCGATGCTGTTGAAGACGAAGGGGGAGTTGATGCCGCCCGATCCCGGAGCAGGCGGCTGGAAGCGCCCACCGGTATAGGGTGCCGGCAGCAATTGGGTAAAGTCCACGCCGACTTGAAAATTCTGGCTGTTGCTCAAAACGGGCAGGTTGACACTGAAACCGGCATCTGCACCTACTTGTGCCACGATTTCCTGTGCGTTGTACAACTCGCTCGCATCCAGTCCGGATGAGAAGAAATCGTCGACACTGCCCTCGATCGGCACAAATTGTGATGTCAATTTCGCTTCGGCGGAATTGTTCGGATGAACGACGGTTTGATACTTGAGATTTGCCTGAATGGGAAACCGCAAGCCGAAAGCATAGTTGAAGCCGGCATTCAATTGAATGCCGTAGGTTGAAGAACAGCCGACGACGCACCAGTTGATCGTGATGTTGACTCCCCATTGCCATTCGTAGTCGTGGCCAATCGTGAAGCCCGTGAGGTAGATGTACGGACCTAGATTGAGATCGGCTGTCTTGTCGCCGCCGGGAGCCGGGGAACCGGCCATATGAAGCGCCGAACCCGGAATCACCTTGAGAAGTTTAGGGAAACCGGCAGGGCTGGCGCTGTCCAGCGTACCGGCGCGCATCAGTTGCTGGGTAGCTTCTACCTCCGCGGGGTTGGTGGCAACCGCGAGGGGATGCTGCGGGTGCGCGAAGTTGGACGACTCGAGTTTCGGCACGAACATCGTCTCTTCAACGCGCTGCACCCCCATGTTGATCAGCTCATCCTTCAGATCGTCGTCACTGAGCGAACTCATGCGCGCCGCTTCGGCTTGCCCAACCTTCGCTACAATCTGCGCGCGCTGCGCCGGGTCGGCGAGCGATTTGCGTAGTGCGGCGATGTGCTGGCTCGCATCCGCGTTCGCCGCCGCGCTTCTCTGCTGGAATGCCGCGATCGCCGTCCGCCGCTTTTCCGGGTCGGCAATGTAGCGCGGACTGCCCGGCGCGCCAAACTCCGCAACGCGTTCATTCGTCGTTCCCCGCGTAAAGCAGGTTGCTCCGGCTTCTGCGAGCTGTGCCTTCGCGCCGCCATCGGCGCATTTGCCGGGAAGGATCTGGTAGGTGAGCACATGGTGAATCACCAATCCCTGCTCCACCTCGCTCACATCGGAGGTGTTTTCCTGCACCTGCACATGCTGCGGCAAGGCCTGCAACCTGAGCGCGAGATTCGGAACAGCCCTGGCATTGCTCAGCATCGGCGTAAAGTCCAAATGCGCGTCGCCCAGCATCACATGGGGATTCGTGCGCAGATTGGGGAGCGAGTACTGGCGCACCACACGCAGCCTCTGCATGGTCTGCGCGTGAGTGCCGCCTTGCAGAATAACCGAATTTGCGAGGGAGCGCTGGCTCTGCGCCGCCGCTTGGCCGGAATGTGAAATTGCCATGAATAGGAGTAGAAGCAAAGACACAAAAAATGTCTTGGCAGAGGGGAAAGTCATCGGCTTGCCTCCATTTGCGTTCACTGGTTTTTCTTCCCTGGCTGAGAGTTTTGCGAGGAAGTGCCGGGGTAGGATGAAAGTAAACTCCCATTCCGCAAGTGTCAACCAGGAAGTGCAAGTGCTGCCACATTTTGGCAAGATTTTTGCAAGAATTCTTCAATCTGTCCGGGCAAACGGCGATTGCACCCGGTGCCCCCAGCAAGCCAGAGTCGCCAACTGTGGCGCTATGCCGGCTATAGGACCGCGATCAAATACGGAAGAAGCCCGGTAGAAGATTCAATGCGAGTTCGTATCGGCCCTATTGTGGCTGCCTGGGCCGGAAGTGACAGGTTCCACCAGCCAGCACCGGGGTCCAGATCGAAGGATCGGCGGGCTGCTCGCTCGATCCGAGAAAGAGAATACCGTCGGGAGCCAGCAGCCTGTGAATGCCGGCCAGCAATGTCTTGCGCGTATCCTGCGAAAAGTAAAGCATGACATTACGCAGAAAGATCACATCAAAGCGATCGTCGATGCGGTTGAAGGGTAGAGAAGTGGTGCAAAGATTGGCTTGGCGGAAGTTGCACATCTTGCGTAACTCCGGCTTGACCGTCCAATCCTCGCCGACGTGATCGAAATAACGGACGACAAAGCGGGCGGGTAGACCCCGGTTCATCTCAATGCGGTGGTAGCGGCCGGCCTGGGCCTTTTCTACAACTTCGTTGCAGATGTCAGTGCCTTCGATCCGTATATTCCATCCGGCAATCTGGGGAAAGTGTTCTTGCAGCAGCATTCCCAGGCTATAGGCTTCCTGGCCGGTGGAGCTGGCCGCGCTCCAGAAACGCAGGCTTCGCGCGGGCCGGCGTGCCTCTATGAGTTTAGGCAGCAGTTCGGTGCGAAGCAGTTCAAAGGGGCGTCCGTCGCGAAAGAAACTAGTCTCATTGATCGTCATGGCTTCGGCAATGGAACGTTCGAGAACCGGGTTTTTTCTTACTTTGAGGTGCTGGATCAGCTCTTCCAGTTGCGTCATCCCCTGATTGCGCAGCAGCTTGGTAAGCCGGGTCTCAAACAGATAATCGCGTGATGGATCGAGCACGTTCTGCGAAAGACCGAAGACGAGCTGGCGAAGATAGCCGTAGTCGACACTGGAAGCGGTTTGCATGGCTAGACCACCGATTCCCGAAGCTCGCGGGCTTCCAGGTGCGTCCGGCTGGCCAGCCGGAGGATTTCAGGAGCAATCGAGTTCAGCGGCAACAGCTTCTGCGCCAATCCCGCATTGGCGACAGCTCCCGGCATTCCCCACACTGTGCTGGAGGCCTGATCCTGCGCCATTACGCTGCCGCCCTGGCCGCGGATCACGCGGCAGCCCAGCATTCCATCCGAACCCATCCCCGTCAGCACCAGGGCGAGCGAGCCTGCTCCATACACCGCTGCCACCGAGCGGAAAAGCACATCGACGGCGGGACGGCAGTGATTTTCCGGCGCACCCTGGCTCAGGTGCAGCGTGTTCGGCAAGCCAATGCGCGAGGCCGCAAGCACCTCCAGGTGCCAGTTGCCCTTTGCAATGTAAATGGTTCCGGACCGCACCGGTTCGCACTCTGTCGCTTCCTGCACCTGCAATGGACAGCGGCCATTGAGCCGCTCGGCAAACAACTTGGTAAACAACTCCGGCATATGCTGCACGATCAGCACCGGCAACGGAAAGCTGGCAGGCAGCGCGGGAAGGAGAATATCCAGAGCCGCCGGACCGCCGGTGGAGACACCGATGGCCAATACCGCCGGGATCGATGTGAATGGCTGGGCTTTGGGCGGCGGCACAAATGGCAGAATCTGCGGAGCGCGCAAGGCCGGGGGAATCATCGCCGCCGGCTGGCTGGTCAGCGCGTTGATCTTGGGAATCAAATCCTGCGAAAGAGCCTGCATGGCCTCTTCGCGTCCCGCCTGTCCGGCCGGCTTGGCCACATAATCGGAGGCCCCTCCGGCCAGCGCTTCAATGGTCACTTTGGCGCCGCGCTGAGTCAGCGAACTGCACATGATCACCGGCATTTTATGCCCCCGCTCGCGCAGCTTTCTCAGCGTTACCAGTCCATCCATCACCGGCATCTCCACATCCAGCAGAACCAGATCGGGATGCAGCGTTTCGATCGCGCTCAAGGCCGATTCCCCGTCGGCCGCCACGCCCGCCACCTCCAGGCTCGCTTCGGCGCAGACCACGCAGCGCAACAGACTCCGCATCACCGTTGAGTCGTCCACAATCAAAATCCGGGTTCGGCGGCCGGTCGCCATCGTTCAGGCCTCCACCAGTCCGAGCATCGCCAGCTTTTCCGACAGAGCCTCGTCGTCGAAGGGCTTCATCAGATATTCGTCCGCGCCGGCATCCAGGGCGCGCAGGATGAAATCGTTTTCGGCTTCCGTGGTCACCATCATCACTTTGATCGCATCGAATCCCTCCGCGCGCAGTTGCTTGAGCATCTCCAGCCCGTTCATCACCGGCATATTCCAATCCACCAGCGCAACGTCGAAGGGCACACCCGCCTTCAGTTGATCCATGCCGGCCTGACCGTCGCCAGCCTCCTCGCACTCGATTCCCTTCTCTTCGAGCAAGCCGCGCAAATATCCCCTCACAAAGCGGGAATCGTCGACAATCAAAGCTCGCATGGCTACCTCCAAAATCCATTCAACTACGCGGCCTGGGCCGCGCTTAAGCGCATCGGATCCAATTGTTCGGGGTCCAGCATCACCAGCAGGCTGTCCTTGAGCTTGTATGCGCCGGCAAACAACGCTCTCCGGCGCTCATCCAATATCGAAGGGTTCGGCTCGTAGTCAGCCGACGAGACGGTCAAGACCTCGCCCACCGAATCCACCAGCAGACCGAAGATTCCCCCGGCGCTCTCCAGCACCAGAAGATCCTGCCGGCCCTCCTTGGCCGGCAGACCCAATAACTGGCGCAGGCTCACCGTGGTCAGCACATCGCCGCGATAGTGAACCAGCCCACCGACAAAGACCGGCGCCAGTGGAACCGGCTGAGGCCGCGCCGCGCCCACAATCTCCAGAATGTGCGTAATCGGCACGCCGAAGGTCGAGCCTCCCAGACGCACCGTACAAGTCTCCATCAGCGTTACCGCCGTTTTCTCCTTGCGATGCAATGCCGCTGCCGCAATTGTCGCTGTGCTCATGCCACTGTCTCCGTTGTCTGGCTCCATTCGCCTTGCGCCACTTCTCCAGCGGGCAGCGGAGCTACGCCGCCCAAGTCAACCACGCCGGTTACGCGATTCTTCAACAGCGTCACGCCGCCCGTGCGCTGATTGGTGCCAGCCTCAAAGAGATCACCGCCACCAGCTACATCCAGCACATGAGAGACGGCGATGCCCACATGGCGGCTGCCCTCGCGGCAGACCACCACGATGATCTGCGCCTTGGGATTGCCCTCCACCGCAGCCAGAACTCCGCCCGAATCTTCAATCGGCAGCAGTTGCCCCTCGAAGTTGAGCACCGGGCGATAGCCGATGTACTCAATGCGCGAAAGCGGAAGCTGCTCGATGCGCAGCACGTCGGCCAGCGGCACCGCCGCCTGGCGTCCCGCCGCCTCCACCAGCAAGTACTCAAGGCTCTTGCCGGCCTCCACGCCGCTCTCATCTCCGGCGCTCAAAGCCGCCTCTTCTTCACTGCTCATCGTCACTCCGGCCTTCTGTGCAATCGATCCGGGGTCCAGAATCAGCGCCAGATCGGCGTTGCCCAAAACCGTCGCGCCGGAAAACAGTCCGATGTTCTTCAGCACAGCGGAGAGCGGCTTGACCACAATCTCCTCCGGATCGGCCAGCCCATCCACCACCAGTCCGAAGCGGCGGCCGTCGGCATCCAGCACGGCGATGAAGTTGTCCCGTTCATTCACGTTTGCCTGTTCCACACCGGGTCTGAGCAGGCGGTCCAGAAAGACCAGCGGCAAGAGCTTGCCGCGCAACCGGTATAGCGGCGCGTTTTCAATCCACTCGATCGCCGTGGCCGCCTGCTCCGGCGGAATATGAACCAGCTCGGAGAGAGCGCCCTGAGGCAGCGCAAAACTCTGGTTCACGCTGCGCACAATCAATGCATGAATGATCGCCAGGGTCAGAGGAATGCGCAGCCGCAGAGTCGTGCCTTTGCCGGCGCGAGAGTCGATCTCCACCTTGCCGCCGATCTTTTCCACATTGGTGCGGACCACGTCCATACCCACGCCACGGCCGCTGACGTTGGTCACCTCTGCCGCCGTTGAAAACCCCGGCAGAAAGATCAGTTGCAGCAGTTCGCGCTCCACCATGTGCGCGGCGCGTTCGACCGTGATTAGCCCGCGCTCGATGGCCTTCTGGCGCACCTTGTCCACGTTGATTCCCGCGCCGTCGTCGGAGACTTCGATCAGGACGTGGCTGCCCTCCTGCACCGCCTTCAGCTTCAGCGTGCCCTCCGGATCCTTGCCCGCGGCCTCACGCACTTCGGGCGGCTCGATGCCGTGATCCAGAGAGTTCCTCACCGCGTGCGTCAGCGGATCCTTGATCGCTTCCAGCAGGCTTTTGTCCAGCTCCGTCTCCTGGCCCTCGACCTGCAGCCGGACGCGGCGGCCCAGCGCCTGCGAGAGATCGCGCACAATGCGCGGCATCTTCGAGAAGATATTCGATACCGGCTGCATCCGCGCCTTCATCACGTTCTCGCGCAGATCGGCCGTCACCATATCCAGGCGGCGCGAGAGCAAGGTCATGTTGGGATCCGACGAGGTGGCCTGCAAGACCTGGTTGCGGGTCAGAACCAGTTCGCCTACCAGATTCATCATCTTGTTCAACAAGGTCACATCGACGCGCAGCGAGCTCTCAGCGGCGCTTCCCTGAACACGCGCCCTGGTGACTTCGGCCTCGGCCTCCGCAGGAGATTTGGATGGCGGCGGCGCGGCGGATTGTGGCTCTGCCGGATGTGCTGGCTCCGGCGCTATCGAAGGTGCGGCTGGGGCGTTGATTGCGGCCGGCGCCGGTGGAGCAGCCGCCGATCGAGCGCCAGCCTTGGCGTGAACCGGCTGTTTGGCCTGTGCCTGCGCGGGCATCTGCAACTCTTCCAACTGCCCAATCAATTCCGAATCGCCGCCTTCGCCCTCGGCGTCTTCAGCCTCGATCGTCTTCAAAATCGCGCGCAGCCCGTCGAGCAGATGCAGCAGGCCGGTGATGATCGGACGGTCGGCGGTCAGCTTGTTCTCTCGCAGCAAGCCGAGAAGGTTCTCGCCGGCGTGCGCCAGCTTTTCCAGCCTTTTGAAGCCAAGAAATCCCGTGGTTCCCTTGATCGTGTGCACCGAACGAAAGATCTCGCCGATCAATCCGGCATCCTGCGGCCGCTCCTCCAGTTCGGTCAGACAGCGCTCCATGCGGTCCAACCCCTCCTGGCTCTCGATCAGGAACTCCCTTGTCAGTTCATCCATTGTGTCCACTCATCCGCCCGCCCGGAATGACACTCCGGCACAGTAGGCGCTCAAGCCATTTATCGGAAAGAAGCGCCTCAACTTGAGGAAGAGCGTTGCAAGGAGCCGGAAACCGGCATTCCAGAGCAGCCAATCGGCAATAGGTGCGTAAGGATCGAAGGCAGCGGTCTTCGCTCTCACGGCCAGAAGAATGAGAAAACACAAATCTGAACCGGCGCTTCACGCCGATGTACAACTGCGGCAAAGTGTTTTAGCCTCGACTCAGCCGCAATGAAAGGCAGGCTTCGATGGACCACCCCGATTCAACCGGCCCCGCGCTGCTGATGCTGCTCGACTTGGCGCATCAGGCTGCGCTGCACGCTTATGCGCCGTACTCCAGCTTCCGGGTTGGCGCCGCACTCAGGCTAACCAATGGTGAAACCGTCACCGGCGCGAATGTGGAAAACGCCAGCTATGGACTGACGATCTGCGCCGAGCGTTCCGCTTTGGTCCGCGCCGTTTCCCAATTCGGACCTGAGATTCGCATCGACGCCGTAGCCGTCGCTAACCGCAACCAGGCCTCCTGCCCGCCCTGCGGCGCCTGCCTCCAGACGCTCGCCGAGTTCATTCAGCGCGACGCTCCGGTGATCTTCCCCAGCGGCGAAGGGGAGAGGGTTCTACCCTTCCGCGAGCTTTTTCCGTTGGCCTTTGAGGTGAAGGGGAACAAAAAACTGTAAAACGCAATAAAAATTCTGGCTGTAAGCGCCTCACCTCCGTTGCGATAATACTGCGCCGAAGGTGGAGCGCCGGAATCTAGTTTACGCAGCCTTCTCTGCCACCGCCGACCGCACACGGTAGCGCTTCATCGTAATCGCCAGTGTGCGCTCGATCTTGCGCAGGTCGCCCCGCTCCGCTGGTCCGGCAAAGGTTGAAGCCACGCCATGCGCCGAGGCGCGCCCGGTGCGGCCGACGCGATGCACAAAGTCTTCGGCCATCTTGGGAATGTCGTAGTTGACCACGTGCGCCACATTGGCCACATCGATGCCGCGTGCAGCCACATCGGTCGCCACCAAGACGCGGTGACGGCCCTCGCTGAAGCTGCGCAGCGCCTGATTGCGCTGGGCCTGCGAACGGTCGCCGTGAATCTGCGTTGCCGAATGGCCAGCACGCGTCAGCCTGCGCGCCACGCGGTCCGCGCCGTGCTTGGTGCGCACAAAGACCAGAAAGCTGCCCTGCTCGGCGCCCAGCAGATGTTCGAGAAGCTCCTGCTTCTTGTCGGCTTCCACTTCAAATGTGCGCAGCTCCACATTCTCCGCCGGTTTCAGCACCGAGCCGATCTCGACGCGCACGGGGTTCGTCAGGTACTTGCGCGCCACTTCCTTCACCGTGCCTTCGAGCGTCGCCGAGTAGCACAAGGTCTGCCGCACCGCGGGCAGCTCGGCAGCGATCCGCGCAATCGCCGGCTGAAAGCCCATGTCGAGCATCCGGTCCACCTCGTCCAGCACCAGAATCTTCACGCCGTCCAGACGCACCAGCTTGCGCTTGATGTAATCCTCCAGCCGTCCCGGCGTGGCCACAACCAGTTGCGCGCCGCGGCGAATTGCATCGAGTTGCGCGTGCTCGGCCAATCCGCCCACCACCAGCGCCACGCGCTGCGATGAATTGGAGCGGATGCTGATGAAGGCCTTCTCCACCTGCATCGCCAGCTCGCGCGTGGGCAGCACAATGAGGGCCAGCGCGCCCTTGCCTTCGGCCTTCTGCAGCATCTCGACGATCGGAATCAGGAAGCCGAGGGTCTTGCCGGTTCCAGTCTGTGCGGTGGCCAGCACATCGCGGCCTTCAAGAGCCGGGGGTATGCAGCTCGCCTGCACCGGCGTGGGAGTTTCAAATTTGTTGGCGTCAAGCCGCGCCATCAGGGCGGGCGAAAGAGAAAACTGCGAAAACGTAGTCGTCAAAATACAGTCATTTCCTGTGGCTTCCGGAGCCGTCAGCAAAGCTGAGGCCTGCAAACGGAAGCGGACAATCAGGCGCGCGGACTCACAAGAAGAGCGCGGACCTGCGTATCAATTTTGCGTAAGGGAGAACCGAAGAGTCGAGCTAAGACTGGCCCAGCATTCACAAGGGCCCGGAGCTGCCACACGCTGCATCAGCGCCAGAGGGCGCTGTGTCCGGCAGGATTGCCTCTTGAAGGCTGGCTGCCGCTCACGGCCAAACACCGAGCGCAAATACAGTGTAGCACAGATAGGCATAATCAGCAGTCGTAATCGCTATCCCGATACTCGAGCTATCTCCGGTTAGCGAGTACCGACAACAATATGGCTTAAGGGCAAACCACGATTGATTACGGTTTATTCGCAAGTTGCTCGACGACCATATGTATTCCTTCTACGACTCTTGCAGTTCTATCGAAGTTCACCTTGTCTACTGTATCGTTTGGAGTGTGGTAATACGGGTATCGAAACGGAGCTGTATCCGTGACCATGATACCGGGATATCCTTCTTGCCAGAATGACCATTGGTCTGACCATCCAATTCCGAGCCAGTTGTCAGGAGCAGCTATGCCCTCCGACGGAAAGCGAGTGGACTCGCGAAAGCTGCGGATGGATTCCCGAACCAATCCCCGCGATTCAGTATTCCCTACAAATGTGATGAAATTCCCCCTGCTTGGATAGAAAAGGCTGAGTATGGGCGGGTACTTTTGACTGCCCAGTTGATCGGAATAAAATCCGATCGTTTCAAGCGAGATCATAGCCGATACGGGCACGCCGTCCTGCCGAAGTTGATGGGCATAAACCCTGCTTCCCATCGTTGCAGTCTGAAAGTACGGGGGCTCCTCATTGACAAAGAGCACAAAACGAATCGTTCGCCGAAACTTCATTTGTTTCACAAGACGTGCGATTTCGAGAACGGCTGCCACACCAGTTCCATTGTCATTCGCGGCAACGGTGCCAGCGACACTGTCGTAATGCGCCCCAACAACCACCTGCCCCAACTTGCTGTCTGTCCCAGGCAGGCTCGCCTCAAGATTGTGCACCTTTTCGTTCCCGACAGAATAGGGGAGCTCAACCACTTTATAACCCTGCTCTCGAAGATTATTGGTGAGATAATCACTGGCTGCCTGCAATGAATCCGGACGAGGCAAGCTTCGGTCGCCGATATTGACAGACAGGTAACTAACCTCTGAGGATAGACGATCTCGCAACTCAGACTCTTCGGAGGTTAACTGCGGAAGTGGTTCCGCATAAGACTTTAGCGGCATCTGCGTGAACCAAAGAAACTTGCCGAGAACCCAGCTGATGGCCAGGGCCAGCACAATCAGGAGAATGCGCATTCTCCATTTCGAATTAGGTTCTACAGTTGATTCAAACATTGGAGACAGATCTTGCAAGCAGGGTATCATCGATCACCCTATCCGGCCCAGGCGTTGTTTCGGAGTTCTTGGTCGGTTTTTGAGTTCCGGTCGGTTTCTTGCCTATTCAGATTACGTATCCCAGCCGCTATCGTGCCTCAATCAATACTCGAAGATCACAGAGAATGCTATCCACCCGCACCACGTAAAATACTTGGAGGGAGAAGGAATGTCGCAGCCCTCCATCACCGACAAGACAAACTGTACCGGCATTGCTTCGCCGTCGGAAGCCAACCATACCCTCGATCCAAAAGATTGGCCGGCCTTTCGCGTCCAGGCTCACCTCATGCTGGACGATATGCTCGGCTACATCGAAAATATCCGCCAGCGGCCGGTCTGGCAGCCGATTCCAGCCGAGGTGCGCTCGCAATTTCGCTCGTCCGTGCCGCGTGAGGGTGAAGATCTGACCCAGGTCCACGCGGAGTTCATGCAGACGATCCTTCCCTATACCCAGGGCAACGTTCATCCCGGCTTCATGGGCTGGGTCAACGGCGGCGGCACGCCGGTAGGTATGGTCGCCGAGATGCTTGCCGCTGGCTTGAATGCAAATCTCGGAGGCCGCGATCACGTTCCCGTCGAAGTCGAGCGCCAGGTGACGCGCTGGGTGAGCGAGCTTTTCGGTTTTCCGGAGACGGCGACAGGCCTCTTCGTCACCGGCACATCGATGGCCAATCTGATCGCAGTTCTGATCGCCCGCGACACCGCGCTGGGCTTTACAGTGCGCGAAAGCGGCATCGCGGCAGAAACTAAAAGGCTCACCGCCTATACATCGAAGGCGGTCCACGGCTGCGTTCCCAAAGCGATGGATATTGCCGGCCTGGGCAGCGACGCACTGCGCCAGATTCCCACCGACAGCCGCTTTCACATCGATCTAGCCGCACTCGCTGAAGCCATCCAGCGCGACCGCGCCAACGGCTTCACGCCCTTCCTCGTCGTTGGCACCGCCGGAACCGTCAACACCGGAGCACTGGACGATCTGGCCGCCCTCGCCGAATTATGCCAGCGCGAAAAGCTCTGGTTTCATGTCGATGGAGCCTTCGGCGCACTGGCGAAGATGGCCCCCGATCTCGCGCCCAAACTCGACGGCATCGAGCGTGCAGATTCCGTGGCCTTCGACTTTCACAAATGGGGGCAAGCGCCTTACGACGCGGGCTTCATTCTGGTGCGGGATGCGGAGGCTCACAAAAACGCCTTCGCGCTGCCGGCCGCTTATCTGCAACGCGCCGAACGCGGCCTGGCTGCTGGATCGCCCTGGCCCTGCGACTTCGGGCCTGATCTTTCACGGGGCTTTCGCGCCCTGAAGGTCTGGTTCACGCTGAAGGTTCTCGGCACCCAAGCCATTGGAGAGACAATCTCCCGCTGCTGCGCGCTGGCCCGGTATCTCGAAGAGCGCGTCAACGCCACGCCCGAGTTGGAATTGATGGCTCCGGTCGAACTGAATATCGTCTGCTTTCGCTATCGCACCAACAGCTCGGAGCCGGCGGAGTCCAATCGCATCAACGATGAGATTGTCGTGCGCTTGCAGGAGTCGGGCATTGTGGCTCCTTCCACAACCCGCATCGCGGGCCGCACCGCGATTCGCGCCGCCATCGTCAATCACCGCACCAGCCGCACGGAGATCGATGCCCTGCTGGAAGCCACGCTGACACAGGGGCGCGCGCTATAGACCGACTATTCCACCCGCCCCATACGGGCATCCGGCATTCCCATCTTTCGCTTGGCGAGCAGAAGTTCGTCGATCTTTGCGTCGGGGAGAAAATTGAGTGGACGGCCAATGTGCTGGGCAATGAGGTAGGTCTTGCAGTAAGTCTCGAAGGTCTCCACCAGCCACTCGGCGTGCGTCACCGTGTCTGACCAGCAGACGATGCCGTGATTGCTCAATAGAATCGTGTTGTGCTCAGCAACAAAGGGCAGCACCGTCTCGGCAAAGGCCTGCGTGCCGGGGGTCTCGTAGGGCGCGAGTGCGGCCGGCCCGATCGAGGTTTCGTACTCGGAGATCAATCCGATCGGCGGCAGCGTGCCGGTCATCGCAAAGGCAGTCGAATGCGGGGGGTGGCAATGAACCACGGCGCGCGCCCTGGCGTTGGCCTTGTAAATCGCCAGATGCAGCAGCACCTCGCTGGTCCGCATACGGTCGCCTGCCAGAATCGTGCCGTCCATATCCGAAAGGCAGATGTCGGCTGGCGCCATATCCCGCTTGCTCATCATCGTCGGCGTACAGAGCAGATACTTTTCACCCAGCCGGACGCTGATGTTGCCGCCGTTGCCATCCACATACTCCCGCTCCCAGAGTTTGCGGCCAACCAGAATGATCTCTTCGCGGAGAACCTCGGCCTCAAAGAGCAGCGCAGCCTCCAGCGGCGAGTTCTTCACTGGCAGCGGAGCGTGAGCGTTCTCCGCCACGGCCTCCGCCTCTTCCCTCCGCTCTTCCTCAACCGTACCCCGACTCTTCTCCATGAATGACCTCGCGCGGGAACTGCTGGACCGGCCTCCGGAAATTGCGGCCTTCTCACAAATTATATCCAGCGCGTACACGTTCGGCTTTTTAAGCAAAATACACGGCGCGCCGATGAGTTGGATAGGTATAATCAGATGCTCCGGGATGGGTGAAGAATGGCTGGCCTTTTACCGCAGGCGTTTGCGCCGGAGTGCCGCGCAGCCTTCGCCGATGCGATTGGCAGCGTTCCGTGGGCTGGATTCACCCCGCGAACAAGGAGACTCGAAATGATCGACACTTTGCGCAGAACGTTTGTGCGTTGCGCGGCTGTTTCCGCCGTAGCGCTTTCCTTTTCAGTCATGCTACCGGCGCAGACCGCTGCCGCAACCAGCGCCCCAACATCGGCTGCGGCACCAGCACCGGAATGGAAGACTTACTCTTATCCGGAAGATGGATTCAGCGCTGTCTATCCCAATGCGCCAGAGTTGCAAAAGAGTAATGTTCCCACCGACGCGGGCACCTTCGAGTTGCGCGCATATCTTGCGATGGATGGTGAAGCAGCGGTTTTCGTGGGGGTTTGCGATTATGGTTCGGCAGTCGCAGGCAGAAGCTCCGACACCGTGCTGGAAGGCGCCCAGGGCGGGGCCGTATCCAACACCAAATCGCATCTGATCAGCACCAAGAGGATCACCCTCGGCACCTATCCCGGCATCACATTTGAAGCGGAAAACGACTCGATGCACTTCTCGGCCCGCATCTATCTGGTTGGAACCACGCTCTACCAAACCCTGACGGCCGCGCCGCTCGGCAAGCCGTACAGAGACACCACGCGCTTTTTCGACTCGTTCCAGTTGATCGCGCGCGTCAAGAACTAGCTCTTTTCCTCGCTCGCACCGGCCGGCGTCACTGCCAGAATGCGGCAGCGATGCTTGCCGGCTGCGCTCCACGCCAGCGCCATCTCGCTCTCCATGCAGGCGCAGTCGCCGGCCTCCAGCAGTTCGTGCATTCCCCCCGCATCTATTTGCAGCTTCCCCTCCAGCACGTACACCAGACTGCTGGCCGCGCGGCTACTCTCCGCGGCGCATGAGGCTCCGCCGGCTGGAAATTCAATCATCTGCGCCACTAGCTGGCTTCCATCCCCGATCGCATTGAGTGGCGTCGACTTCACCGACTCCACGCCCCGGCTGTTGCTCTGCAGATGGGCCTTGCGCGTAATCGAGAGCGTATGCTTGGCTGGCTCGGAGAAGAAATAGCTCAAGCCGACACCGTAGACACGGCAGATGGTCGCCAGAGTCGGCAGCGTGGGAATCATCCGGTCGGTCTCCAGCTTGGAGAGTAGCGCCGTGGACAGCTTCGTCTCCGCCGCCAGGCGCGCCAGCGTCAGCCGCTTCCGGGTGCGCAGCATGCGCAGCTTCATCCCGATGCAATAGGGTTCCAGAGCCCACTGGGCATAAGATACGGTCTTGGTCATTTCCAACTTCCCTTCCGTAGAGAATCTTTCAACAACTTGCTGGATCGCAGGGCACAGCGTCGTCGGGCCAAACAAGAGGCAGTTCGCGCGCCAGCTTGTGATTCTTTCTCCTAGTGTCCTGAGTCAGAGGTTCGCAGCATAACATCACTGTCATCCTGAGCGAACGGGGCCCCAGGCGTTCTCTTCAGCCTGGGGGTGGTGAGTCGAAGGATCTGAGGTTTGTAGAGGTATACCGAAAAGCAA
>JBAVDS010000017.1:0-54346 GCA_049587335.1 Occallatibacter sp.
TTTGGGTTGCGGCGAGAATCCGCCCATACTTTGTAGTCGTCCTTGTGCTTGGAACAACCAAACCCTGCGGACTCCGCCTCGTCTGGACGGATTCTCGCTCGCAACGCTGCGCGTCAGTATAGGTCGATACAGCCTAGTGTTGCGGCAACTCTGAATCTAAGCAAGAAGCCCAGCCCTTACCGGCTGGGTTTTTTGCTGGCAGAATCTCTTCACTGAAACCGCCCAATCGATCGGGCGGCTGCGGGCTTCGCACTCCGCAACGATTTGACTCCACGGTCTCCACCCGCAGAACGCGAAAAAGGCCCGGCAGGAGCCGGACCTTTCTGCTGCGTCAAACTTCAAAAACTCGCTTATAGCTTCTCGTAGAATTCGCAAACGGAACACGAGATGTAGACGCCTCCGGGTATGCCGCGTTCGCGGTCCTTGACGCGCTTGACGATGCGCGTGGGCTTGCTGCACTTAGGACAGTCGGTCGACTTCGTCGTGTCCATTTCCTTCTTGCGGTCACCTGTTTTTGCAATCTTGGCCATCGGTCGGGTACTTCTCCTTCTGTGGGGTGTCTCTGCACACACGCATAAGCGCGGCTTCAACGGCGCGGCCCGCATCCGCCTCGCAAACTTCACAAGCGGAGGGACTCGCTCTTCTTAGTTTACATCAGGGCAAGCCGATATGCTGGCCGGTTGGCAGGTAAACTGGAAGCTGTGGAGGCCAGATACGATGCCCATTCGCTGGATGACTGAAGCCGCCGCCCGCGAGTTTCTTGGCGCGCAGACCGAGGGCCGGCTGGCGACCTCCGACAGCGCCGGACAGCCGTACATCACGCCGCTGAATTATCTCTTCCGCGATGGAAAAATCTACCTGCACAGCAAGCTGACTGGAAGGAAACTCGAAAACATTGCCGGAAACTGCCGGGTCTGCTTTGAAGTGAGCACGGTGGAAAAAATCATTCCCTCGCTGGATCGCCCCTGCGGCTGTGCGACGCGCTACACCTCGGTGCTGGCCTTTGGCGCGGCGCGGGTGATCGGCGACAACACGGAAAAGGCGGCGCTGCTGAATCTGCTGGTGGAGCGGTACGCCGCGGGCAAGCCCTTCCAGCCGGTGACGGAAAAGGATGCCGCCGGATGCGCCGTCGTGGAGATTCTCATCGACCAGATCAGCGGCAAGCGGAATGTCGATCCGGAGCCGTGAGCACAGGCCTAGAGCATTTTAGTAATTACTGTAGACCGTCAATACAGTGATGAAACCATGCCCTTGCGTTCTCTGGAGTAATCATCTGTATGGCTTCGGTGATCGCTGTTTCCAGAGCATCTTTGGTTCTTGCTTTGGCGGTGCGAAGGATTTGTTTGAGCTTGGACCATGCTTTCTCGATCGGGTTCAGGTCAGGCGAATAGGGCGGAAGATAGAGTACTTTTGCTCCCGCTTTTTCGATCAAACGCTGCACCCCCTTGATCTTGTGTGAACTCAAGTTATCCATCACAACGACGTCGCCGTGCTTCAGCGCGGGACACAGGATATGTTCAACGTAGGCCAGAAAGATATCGCCATCGGTGGCCTCTTCAATGGTCATCGATGCGATGATTCCGCGTAGGCTCATTGCGCCCAAGATAGTCATGATTTTCCAGTGCCCTCCGGGCGTTGTTTCACAGATGCGTCCACCTCCTCTGCTGCGCGCATAGAGCCGCGTCATCGAGGTCGTGACTCCGCTTTCGTCCAGAAAAATCAGGTGTTCCGGAGAGATCGTCGCGATTTGAGCGATAAACTCCTGGCGCTGCTTGCGATTGGCTTCGCTATCTTGCTCGGTGGCGTGGAGCGACTTTTTTTAAGTCGCAGGCCGAGTTTTCGCAGTAGCTTCCAGACTTGGGGCAAGCTGAGCGAAATACCCGCCTGGTCGAGTAACTTCTGCTGCACTTCGGCCAGCGTCAGATCGGGCTGCTGAACAAACCAGGTCCTCACCTGCAGTTGCGCCTCAATCCCGGCATGCGGCTTACGCCCCGGTTTGTGTGGCACGCGTTCGGCTTGACCGGTGCGGTTGCGCGCTGCCGAAATCTTCTTCGCCCAACCGACGCTGACAAAGAAACGAATCGCCAGTTCAGGAAGCGATCCCTCGCCCTGATCGTAAGCGAAAAGCAATTTACGGCGCAAATCATCCCCAAGGGGTTTCCCCATAGCTGTGTTCGTCGCAGAGTCTCGCCAAATATAGTCTACACTATTTACTAATATGCTCTAGTGAATGAGTGAAAGAGTGAAGGCCGGAGCGGTTGCTCCGGCCTTTGCCGATCATAGCCCTGCAACGCAAGCATAGATCAATGCGCAGTCGCTTCAGCGTTTACAGTATGCCGATACACATTGCCGATTCGCCGCAAACCACCGATACCCGGCCCATAGAAGCGAGTTGAATCCCGGAAGGCAAAATAGAATACCGAAGGGCCACGCCCACCAGATTCTTCTGGCCACATATAAATAGACATCGGCTCCGGAATAAGTTGCTCCGGATGCTGTCAGCAATCTTATATCTCGAAGAGCTTCATCCCGCGTCATCCCCAGCGCATCGGGAATCCAATCGGCTTGGAGTCTTTCGACTTCAAAACCCCGGCGACGCAAAACCGGCGACCAAAAACGCAGCCATCGCACGCAGAATGCGCAATCACCGTCGTACAGCACCCATCCTCGCGCTGTGGCTGTTCGCATCATTCGATCCTCGACCCTTTGAATATCGTTACAGGAGAACCGTCAGCCATAAATGCGGAGTCTGGAACGCGCGTGAGTACTTGCGCGAACTCGGCTCCGTAAATTCCGGTCGCGTCGCCGGAAAAAACTGCCCGCTTCGAGTTTCTCACGCACCATTGCGGATGTTGAACTTCGTATTCCAGAGATCCGCCGTCTGGTTGTACGGCGTAACCCCAATAATGCTCGGTGATGAACTGACTCAGGGAACCGTCGGTTGGAAGGTAACTCGCCCCACCAGTTTCAATCCGCATCGAACATCGATCTTGTCCAGAAGCCCATGCGTATTCTGCGCTTGCGATCTGGCCTTCGGCTTGGGTTTCGATTCGATGGGACATTGGCACACACAGATAGTTCTCTTTGTATGCGACTCGCGCAACGGCGGCTACAGCGAATTTTGGAACGAGTTCACGAATGAATACCACGCCTCTCTTGGACGACCGCTTCACATAGAAACGAAGATTGACCTCTTCGAATGCCTGGTGAAACGGAATCGTCAAACCGAATACTCTTGAGCGGTTGAACTCAAAACCAACCAGGCTTAGATATGTTTTGCCTTCAAATGCATCCAGTTCCGTGCCAGAGGGAACGAAAGATTGAAGCAGAGACGAATTCACCGCATAGTTAAGCATCAACAGATTCTTCCACTCTGCGGTCATGAATTTTCTCATGCGTGTCATTTTATTATTCTCCCCTCGATTACGCTCCCCGGATTACATGAATCGGCACACCCAGTTTCAGATCTCTCCAGCGCTGCCCGGTGATATAGACCGGTGCCTTGAGCGCAATCGCCAATGCCAGGCACGACCAATCGCCCGGCGACAGCCCCAGCGTCGCTCTCAATCCCATCAGGCCCCCAGCAATCTTCGCCTGCTTATTGGTTAAGATTGCCGGCATTACCAGCGCGGTAGCGTCCTCCCTTCCATGCAATAACATGGACGTTCATGGTGCCCTAACCCCAGGAACGTCTGAACATCCTCTGTTATCCGTACATTATCAGCCTTCACTGATTGCGAGAAAGCTTTGCTACTTCAAGAGTCTCGTTGGCTCTTGGAATCCACAGAGAAGATACCAACGAAATCGAGCCAGCCCCAAATGAGGCCGGCTCGATTTCGTAAATAAGACTGATTGTTATAGCCCTAATTCACTTACTTCACGGTAATGGTAAATGTCTCCGTGCTCTTGCAGCCGTTGGCGTTGGTGTAAGTGGCTAGATACGAGTCAGTACCTACGGTCAACGGAATGCTGTTGATCTGACGCGAGGTGGAAGTATACCCCTTGGGACCAGTCCAGTTCCATGATCCGCCGCTTACCGGCTGCGGACCCAAGTCTACCTTCGCGGAGGCAGAGCTTACGGTTGCGCTGGATTCCTCCGTCCAGGTTGAGCCGCCATTAACAGAGACGAAGGGAACAATCGCGGTTGGCGTGCAACTGATCGTCAAGGCAATTGGGGTGCTGGCGGTCAGGCTTCCAGAGCTTCCTTTGATGGTTACCGTAGCGGGTCCAACAGCAGCCGTGCTGCTTGCCGTCAGTGTGAGCACGCTGCTGCCAGTGGTTGGATTGGTGGCAAAGGCTGCGGATACACCACTGGGCAGGCCGGTTGCGGTCAGCGTTACATTACCCGTGAATCCGTTCTGACCAGAGACCGTGATGGTTGATTTTCCGGAAGCCCCACGATCAACGGTCAGTGAAGCGGGCGAAGCGCCGAGTGTGAAGCTCGGTGCGGGATTGACCTTCAACAGCACGCTGCTGGTCGCTGTCGTGTAATCGGTAGTATCGGTGGGCACAAAATTAGCAGTCAGAGTATCCGTACCGATGGCTGGTACGGTTCCTGCTGCCGGACTATAAACAAATGTGCCAGGCACACTTGCCGTTGCATTCAACTGTGCTCCACTCAGCGGCGTTCCGTAGGTGATGGCCGCGGGCGTCGCCCAGGTGATCGTTGGAGTAGCTTTGTTCACCACCAGCGTGACACTCGCACTCGCAGTCATGTAATCCGTCGTATCGGTCGGAGTGAAGGTTGCTGTTAGCGTCTGCTGTCCGGCGGTCAGCACCGTCCCAAGTGACGGAGAATAGGTAAAGCTACCTGCCACAGTCGAAGTTGCATTCAACTGCGTTCCACTCAGCGGCGTGCCGTAGGTAATTGCCGCGGGCGTCGCCCAGGTGATCGTCGGAGTAGCTTTGTTCACCACCAGCGTGACACTCGCACTCGCAGTGGTGTAATCCGTCGTATCGGTCGGAGTGAAGGTTGTTGTTAGCGTCTGCTGTCCGACGGTCAGCACCGTCCCAAGTGACGGAGAATAGGTAAAGCTACCTGCCACAGTCGAAGTTGCATTCAACTGCGTTCCACTCAGCGGCGTGCCGTAGGTGATGGCCGCAGGCATCGCCCACTGGATCGTCGGAGTAGCCCGAGTTCCCGCACCACTCAGTAAAATGCTCTGTGTGGCGTAGCCCGGCGCAGCGGCATTCAGATTGTTATCGGTCAGGACCAGTGAGCCGCTGAGAGTGCCTGCTGTCGTTGGTGTAAAGCTGATGGGCAATAAGCAGGATGCGCCCGCTTCAAGTGTTCCCGGCTCCGAGAAACCAGATCCGATCACAGGGCAAGCCGAAGCCCCGTTGTCATTCAAAGAGAAGTTCGTCGCTATGCTTGGATTGTTTCCCGTCAATGGAATCGGGAATGTCAACGGAGCATTGCCGACGTTCTCCACCGTAACCGTCTGCGGGCTGTCAGCGCTGGTTGAGCCAACAGCAGTGCTGGCGAAGGTCAGGCTGGGTGGGTCAGCGAAATCCAGTTTTAGCAATTGCCCGTTGGATGCATTGCCAATATATAGATTGCCGCTCCCATCTACTGAAATGCCAAAAGGGCTACCGATTTTATCCAAGTTACTGGCGACCGTGCCTTCAACGTAGCTGCCTGCTAGAAGTGTTTCCTTGAACACATTGCTACTGAGTCCGTCCGTAAAATAGACGTTGCCGTTCCCATCCACCGTGATCGCTTGAGGGGCGATTTGGCTGGTTGCGGGGAGCGTACTCTGTGTATAGCTTCCCGCAGACAGTGTCTCCTTCAATACTCTGTCATTGTCCGAATCGGCTATATAGACGTTGCCGCTCCCATCTACCGCAACTCCACCTGGGTAACTCAGTCCGCTGACGATCGTACGTTGTGAGTAGCTTCCTGCCGATGGTATCTCTTCCAACACCTCACCGTTCTCGGTATCGGTGATATAGACGTTACCGCCTCCATCCACGGCAACCCCCATGGGATAGCCAACGCCACTTGCAATGACACTTTGAGTATAGCTGCCAGCCGACGGTATCTCCTTCAGCACCCGGTTGTTGCCTGTATCGGCCACATAGACGCTGCCGCTGCCATCTACTGCTACTCCATAAGCTACTAAAAGACCGGTAACTATAGTGCTTTGCGAGTAGCTGCCTCCCGCCAAAGTCTCCTTCAATAATCTACTGTTGCCTGTGTCGACTATCTAGATATTACCACTGGCTTCCACCGCAACCCCGGTGGGATAGGACAAGCCCGCAGCAGAAATAACGCTCTGGGTTCCGGGAAGGAAGTTCACCTGCGGCCCTACGCCCGTGCCCTGAACGTAACCGGTGGCAATTGCGTTTCCGTTGCTGTCATAGAGCACCACAGCGCCGTAGCGGGTTCCGGCGAATCTCGGCGTGAAGTTTACGTTGACGGTACAGGTTTCGCCAGCGGCATATGCCGTATTTGGCGTGCAGGTGTCCGAACCGGCATCGGTAAAGTCCAGCCCGGTCGCTCCCTGCGTCAGCACGGCCGTTGAGCCTAGCGTGCCAGCCGTATCGAAAGTAAAGACCATCGTGCTGGGCTGCGGAGATGTGCTCCCAATATTTACAGAGCCGAAGTTTCCACCTGAAGGTGTTAGGTCCAACACTAGGTCCGTCAGTCCAACTGAGAGTAAACCAACATAGACATCCCCATGAACTCCCACAACAATACTGGAGGGAAAGCTATAGGGGGATCCCTCGAAATTACTACCCAAAGTTATGATCGTAGGTGACGCCGGAATTCTGCCGTTGACTGCCAATATCTCTTTAATTGCTCTGTCTCCTTGATCGGCGACATAAACGTTCCGACTACCGTCCAGGGCCACACCTTGAGGCTCAACAAAGCCGCTGCCCAGGGTTAAGATGGTAGGCGAAGTAGGGATACTTCCATTGACTGCCAGTATCTCTTTCACCGCATTATTATCGCAATCAGCCACATAGACATTCCCACTCCCGTCGACCGCAATACCAAAGGGATAGCTAAAACCACTGCCCAGGGTCAGGATGGTCGGCGAAGCTGGGATACTGCCGTTGACAGCAAGAATCTCTTTCACCGGATTACTACTGTCATCTGTAACATATAGATTCCCGCTGGCATCCAGTGCGATACCTGCGGGATGGTTGAAACCGCTGCCGAGGGTTACGATAGTCGGCGAGGCAGGAATGCTGCCGTTCACGGCCAATATCTCGTCCACAGCATTGTTCCCGCTATCAGCAAAATAGACGTTTCCGTTTTTATCCACCACTACACCGGCGGGATAACTAAAGCCAACGTTGGCAAGCGTCAGGATGGTGGGCGAAGAAGGAATGCTACCGTTCACCGCCAAGACTTCTTTCACTTTGCTTGAGGTATCGGTGACGTAAAGATTTCCGCTTCCATCTAAAGCTAAGCCAAGTGGACTGATGAAGCCGCTCCCTACCGTGGTTTGCGCCACGCTAAAGTGGGCGGTTTGGGCAGAGGTACTACTTGCCGCGCCGCAGATCAGCACAGCCAGAAGAGCGCACAGAGTGGCCAGCCAGTTCCGTTTGCGAGTGTAGCTGGAAATACAAGGAGAGGCATCGGCGGGAATCGCCGGGCAGACTGGGGGAGGGATCGAGATCATGGCTATTCGCTCCTGAGGGAAGGTGGACCGGTTCGGCGCTGTCGATTACTTGATAAACAGGCAGCGGTTCATTACAAGATTTGGCAGACCTGCAGGGATCGCAGGCGCAAGGAAAATGGCCCAAGTGAATATCAGCGGAAGTCTATCACAACGCCTCTGTGCGATTCGCCGCCGGCAATAATAATTTGGGAGTTTGGAAAAAGCCTCCATAACCATTTACAGATAGCTTCTTGTACATGCAAGCGCGCTCGCCTCAACGGCCAGTCCTTGCAGAAGACTCCGCGCTTCACGGCTTACAAAATGCCCAGCACGCGCAGCCGCAGCAGCCCTCCGGCGAGTACGCCGAGCGGGGAAATCGCAACCTGCATGAGTGCGTACCAGACTGGCTGCTTGTCTTTGGATTGCAGGGCGCTGAGCGCAGCCAGCGCCAGCACCGCCATGGCCAGCGCCAAGACATGAATCAGCGGATTGGCAGCCGCAATGTATGCGGTGATATAGCCTCCCGCCGCAGCCGCCAGAAACGAGCAGCCCAGATTGACGAAGGCCGCCGCTGGCGGCACTCCATCTTCGGCGCGTGTCCAATCCGGCGTCAGCCGCGCGAGCAGCGAGGAAAAGCCCATCGCCAGCAGCACCGTCACGGCAAAGCCTGCCGTGAGAGCCAGGAATGCGTGCAGGATTACCACGGCCGGTTCTTCTCCTCCGGCTGCGCGCCCACCTCGCCCCGCTCGATGCGCTCCAGAAAGCTCCGCGCCAGCTTGCGTTCGCCGGGATGGAATTCGCCATGCATCGAACAGAGATCGAGGAACTCGTCGCAGAGCGCATTCCGCTCTTCCTGCTGCGCCAGAATTCCCTGCAATGCCAGCGCCAGTTCACGCAGACGCGCCGCCTCCGGCCAGGCGCCGCCTTCGTCCTCACTCAGCAGCTCAACGCCGGAAAACAGGCCTTTGCGGCCGCGCGCGCACTCATCCAGGCAGGCCATCAACTGATCGCAGAAGGCCTGCTTCAGAATCTCCATCTGGCCTGAGTCCATCTCGTCACGCGGGTCCATGTATCTCCTCAGTCGAAGCGTTGCAGTTGCGCAAAGAAGCTACAACCAGCCTCATGGAGCGCGCCTCTGCTGTCAAGCGGCGCGATCGCGGGTGAACCGGTCACTCGTCTTTGGCGGCCTGCGACTCATTTTCGTTTTCAACCAGCAGTTGGCGGAAGAGGTCCACAGGCACCGGGCGTCCGAAGAGCCATCCCTGCGCATCGAAGGGCTGCGAGAGCGCGGTAAAGTAGCTGGCCTGAAGGCTGGTCTCGATCCCTTCCACCACCACACCCAGATTGAGCGACTTGGCCATGCCCAGAACCTGGGGAAGAATCGAGATGGTCACCGCCTCGGTGCCGATCGCCTGCGTAAAGGATTTGTCGATCTTGATGGCGTCAACGGAAAGATCATGCAGATACGAGAGGCTGGAGTAGCCGGTGCCGAAGTCGTCGATATGAACGCTGTGGCCGCGCTGGTGCAGGCAGCGGATCGTCTCCACAGCCGACTGGCGCACCGCGGTCGAGGTCTCGGTGATCTCGATGACCAGGCTCGAGGCCGGCACTCCGGCCTGCTTCAGCGCCTGGTCCAGCATGGGCAGGAACTGAGGATCGGCCAAATCCGCCGCTGCTACATTGATGCTGATATGAAAGCCGGGACGGCTGCGCAGAATCTCCGCGAAATCGCCGAGCACGCGGCGAACAACCAGCCGGGTGATCTCGCCGATGAATCCACGCTCTTCGGCAATCTTGATGAAGACCTCCGGACTGACCGCGAAATCCTCCTCATCGCTCCAGCGCGACAACGCCTCCGCTCCGACAATACGGCGATCGGCCAGGCTCACAATCGGCTGATAGACCACGCGCATCCTCCCCTGGCGAATCGCGCGGCGAAGCTGCTGCTCCACACCACGACTGCGGCGATAGATGATGGAACAGAAGAGGCCGAGAAAGGCGCCCGTCAATCCTCCCAGCGCAATATCCACACGAATCTGCGCATGATCGGCCTGCAACGCCTCTGCAATCGTGAGATAGGCGGTCACGCAATTGGGAAATCTGGCGGAGCAGCGGGTCGCGTACAGGCTTTTTGACTGGCGGCTCAAACCATCGCGGGTGAAAGCAGCGGCGCTGACTGGAGGCAGGTCGCCCAGCAGCCAGTCGCTCCGCCTGCTCGCGCCATCCTTCACCGTCTCGGCATAGTGCTCCGGCCCCACTCCCATATGGGGTTGAATGTAGGGAATCAGCACCACAAAGAAATCGCCGTACCGCAGCGTGATCATCGCTTGATCGTCGCTCTGGTAGGGAGCAAGATTCTTGTAGACATTGGTGCTGCCAGCGACGGTAATGTCCGGTTCAGCTGGAGCCATCGGCAACGAGGGACGGGCAAGCGAAGCCGAGCAAGCGATCGTCCCGCCGCTCATGCGGCCGGCATCCTTCAAATATCGCGCATCGAAGATCAGGGCGCGAAAATAGGTCAATTCAGACGGGGAACATGGTTCGGAGGAGGTTGCCTGCATCGCGGCCAATACCGACGTTGCCTCCTTCAACCGGGAGTCTGTCTGCATGGAGGCGCGGACGGCAACCTGAAGTAGACGCCGTTCCGTCAGCTTGAGCACGATCAACCGGCCAACCAGCCAACCGGCGAGTATGCCGCACGCCGCCGCCAGAATGGTGACTGCCAGCGTAACCATGAGGCGCTGTTTGAAGGTTCTCATCATCCGATGGAAAATGGCCTGTCCGCTTCCGGTATTGTGCTCTGACCGTTCTTTCGAACAACAGGCATGATCTCTTCATCGGATAAACGCAGCGCGTTCATGAGGAACTTCCCGCCGTTTCATACCGCCTCGGCCAGCGCGGCAATCTTTCCCGCAGCCAGCAGCCGGGCAAAATCCCCAACCGCGACGGGATAGCCGAAGAACCATCCCTGGCCAAGAACCGGCGGCTGCAGCGCGGAAAAGTAGCTGGCTTGAAGGCTGGTTTCGATCCCCTCCACAATCACTTGCAGATGGAGAGCCTGGGCGAGAGCGATAATCTGCGGCAGAATCGCCAGCGTGACGGCCTCGGTGCCGATGGCGCGGGTAAAGGTCTGGTCAATCTTGATCGCATCCACGGAAAGATCATGCAGATAGGAGAGGCTGGAATACCCGGTGCCGAAGTCGTCGATATGGACGCTGTGGCCGCGCTCGCGCAGGCGCAGAATGGTCTCGATGGCCACCTCGTGGCGGGCCGTTGAGCTTTCGGTGATTTCGAGGACGATGCTCTTGGCTCCCACGCCAAAGCTCTTCAGAGCCTCGTCCAGCATGGGAAGAAAGCCGGGGTCGGAGAGGTCGGCCGCCGCCACATTGATGCTCAGCCGGAAATCGGGATTGTCGTGGAGGATTTCGGCAAAGTCCTTCAAGGCGCGGCGCACTACCAGGCGGGTGATCTCGCCGACAAATCCGCGCTCCTCGGCGAGTTTGATAAAAATAGAGGGGCCGACCTCGATCTCCTCTTCGTCGGTCCACCGCGCCAGCGCCTCGGCGCCCACAATCTCACCGCTGAGCACCTTGACGATGGGCTGATAGACCACCGTCACTTCCCCGCGGCGAATCGCCCGCCGCAACTGGTGATCCATGCTCCGGCTGCGGCTGTAGGCCACCGCAATCAGAAGGCCCAGCCAGATGCCCGTAGCTGCTCCGAAGGCGATACAGCCGTAAAAGCGCAGAGGGTCCGCCGCCAGAGCTTCGGAGACGGATAAGGAGGCAGTCATGCAGGTGTTGTATCCGTAGGAACAGCGCGTCGCATATAAAAAATCGCCGATGCGGAAGTCGCTCTCAGAGGTCAGCCGGTCCCAGGTCAGATGCGTGACCGGGTCCTCCGGATGCGCGCTCTGGCTCTGCGCGGGGCCGATCACGGTCGTCTTCAAGTGCGCGGCGGCATGACCGCGGAGGATATTGAAAAAGGGATTCAAAATGACGTAGGAATCGCCCGCACGCAGAGCGGTGACCGGTGCGCCATTCAACGAGAAGGCCGCGGGATTCCGGTACACCCTGACGCCATCCGCGCCGATGAAATTCGGCGGCGGCAAAGCCGTCTCCGGCAGATGATCTCTCCCCAGCGTGCTTGAGCAGGCGATCTTGCCATCGCGTATGCGTCCGGCCTCTTTCAGGAAATGCGAACGGTAAACGAGTCCGCGGATCGCAATCAGATCTTCATCGGAACAGATGGAAGAGCTTGAGGCGTTCATCGCATCCAGCGCCGCGTGGGCATCGTGCGAGAGCGCCATGCTATCGCTGATGGCCTGCAATGCGCTCTGGCCCAGCTTGACCGCGGCCAGATTGAGCGTGATCCGGCGTCCAATCAGGTAGCCGAAGAACAAACCGCAGGCAGCCGCTGCCAGTGTGATGGCAATCGCCAGAACGACACGCTGCTTGAGTGTGCGCTTCATGCACTTCTCACGATCTGACATCAACCCGGATAAACTGCAAAGACTTTCAAACCAACTGTATAACTCATTTATCGGTGAAATGGGGAATTATCTTTAAGAATTGTTAACGGCAGCGCGAAACCGCAGTGGAATCTGTGAGCGCGCTCACCGGTTTGGCGACAGGGGGCGAGTCTATGCTCGCTAGCGTTGTGCATCGGAGTCCATTCCACCACAAGTGGAGGTTGAAATCCACAGCATTTTGGCCTATGCTAAGGATGCAGACGAGTTTGTCCGCCTGAGTTGCCGTGAGCACGCCGGCTGGCGGAGAGATGAGTGGGCTTACAGCCCACTTTTTATTTGCGGAAAATTTCACCGTTTTTGAGGGTGTTTTCCACGGTTTTTGCAGCGCATTGGGGCATTCTCCCGATGAACGGAGCTGGCGGTGTAACCGGCAATGCTCCGAGGTTTCCGGCCAGGGTTTTTCACAGGCCGGGGTGCAGGAGACGATGGCAGTCAAGCTGGACGCAATTCGATCGGCGGCAATCCGCGTGGCGGCCTCGCATGGGCTGGACGTGGTGGAGATTGAGCTTGCTGGACCGGCAAAGGAACGCATCCTGCGCGTCTACCTGGAGAAGAACGCCGAAGGACGCGCCAAGTTGAAGGCTGAAATTGAGGCTCGCGCCTTGAGTGAAGCGACAGGCGAGGAGCTGCCGGAAGGGCTGATTCAGGAGACGCGGGAGGGCCGGCTCAAGGCCGAACAGCTCTCTGGCATCACGCACGAGGATTGCGCCGCCTTCAGCCGGGATTTTGGCGTGCTGCTGGATGTAGAGGATCTGGTTCCAGGCGCGGAGTACACGCTCGAGGCCAGCTCTCCGGGACTGGACAGAAAGCTCGTCAGACAAGAGGATTTTGAACGATTCGCGGGGAGCCTGGTGAAGGTGCAGACCTTCGAGGCGATCCGCAACAACCGGCACTGGCAAGGCCGGCTGACAAGCAGCAACGGCGCAACGATCACGGTCGACCTGAATGCGGTGAAGCAGAACAGCAAGAGCCGGAAGGCCGGCGTGAGCACAGTGGAGATTGCGCTGGAAAACATTGAAAAGGCGCAACTGGTGCCGGAGATATAGAAACAGTAGGGACCAGGGACTAAGGGACTAAGGGACCAGGGGACCAGGGACCAAGGGACCGAGGGACAGAGGGAAACAGCAACCGGCCGGGGCGCGAGTCGTTCCAGGCCGAGAGACGATAAGAGAGAGCAAGCAGAGTATGGCCAGCGTTTTGTACCAAAGCATCGAGCTCCTGAGCCAGGAAAAGAGCATTGACCCCGCCATTGTTGTTGGCGCGGTCGAGGAGGCCATCGCCCTGGCCACGCGCAAGTTTTACAAGACTCAGGAGAATATGCGCGGCGAGTTGAACAAGGAGACCGGCGAGATTACGGCCTACGTCTACAAGACGGTGGTGGCCGACGACGATCCGCTGGAGGACCCGCTGAACCAGATTACGCTCACCGAGGCGCAGACGCTCTCACCCGATGTGGAGGTGGGCAGTGAGTTGCGCTTCTATCGCGACACCACGCCGCTGGGCCGCATTGCCGCGCAACTGGCCAAGCAGGTGATCTTCCAGAAGGTCCGTGAGGCGGAGCGCGACACGGTCTTCCAGGAGTATGCACACCGTGAAAAGGAAGTGCTGAATGCCACGGTCAAGCGTATCGAAGGCCAGGACATCATCTACGATCTGGGCAAGGCCGAGGCGCGCTGCCCCAAGCGGGAGCAGTCGCGGCTGGAGCAATTCTCGATCGGCGAGCGGGTGCGTGTGGTTCTGCTCAAGGTGGACCGCGCCGCCAAGGGGCCGCAGGTGATCGTCTCGCGGGCCGCGCCGGAGCTGGTTTCGAATCTCTTTCAATCGGAGGTTCCGGAGATCTACGACAACACCGTCGTGATTCGCGCCATTGCGCGCGAGGCCGGCGAACGCACCAAGATTGCCGTGCAGAGCCGCGACAAGGATGTGGACCCGGTGGGCGCCTGCGTGGGCATGAAGGGAATGCGCGTGCAGTCGATCATCCGCGAACTGCGCGGCGAAAAGATCGACATCATCGAGTTCTCCGAAGAGATCACCACCTTTGCCGAGAAGGCATTGCAGCCGGCCAAGGTCAGCCGCGTTTCGATTGCCGACCTTACCGAAAAGCAGCTCGAAGTGATTGTGGACGATACGCAACTCTCGCTGGCCATCGGCAAGAAGGGGCAGAATGTGCGTCTGGCGGCCAAGCTGCTGGGCTGGAAGATCGACATCAAGAGCGAAGAGGAGAAGCGCCAGGAGGTCGAGCAGCAGATGCAGGCTCTCACCGGCGGTCCCTCGACACCGATCGAGCAGGTTACCGAACTGGGCGACGGCATCATTCAGAAGCTGGTTGCCGCCGGCATCACCACCGTCGAGGGCCTGGCCGACATGACGCCCGAACAACTGGAAGAGATTCCCGGCATCGGCGAAAAGACGCTGGAGAAGATCAGCGTGGCCGTGCGCCACTACTTCGGCCAGTTTGAAGAGGGCGAGGCAGGCCACGTGGCCGAAGGCGCTGAAGCCGAAGCCGCCAAAACGGAGACCAGCGAAGGCTCTGAATCGGACGCCCCCAAAGAAGAACCCAAATCGATTCTGGAAACGGATGAAGCGGAGGCGGAAAATGACGCCGCAGTCATCGACGAAGTCGAATCTTTGGATGATGGCGAATCCTTGCAAGACCAGGCAGCTGATTCGCTTGAGGAAGATATTCAAAGCAAAGAACAGCAGTTGCTGGATAACATCGAAGCAGGTAGCGCAACCACGGACGAGTAGGCATCCAAAGAGGACGGCGCGTAAGATGCGCCCCGTCGAAGATGCCCGCTCAGACAATCACGAAGGGTTTCAGAACAGCCAACGCCATGGGGTAGCTATGAGCAACTAAGGGCTTTGGGTAGCACCAATTGAAAAGAGGCGGATGAGTAAGGTTCGTATCAATGATCTCGCGCGCGAGATGGAGGTCAAGAGCCGTCAGGTTCTCGACGTATTGGCAGAGCTCGGCCTGGCCACCGGCAAGACTCACTCCAGTTCGCTGGAAGAATATGAGGCCGAGAAGGTGCGCGCGCAGTTTATGCGCGGTTCGCGGGCTGCGGGGCAGGCCAGTACGCAGGGCGCCCGCGGCTCCCAGGGCATTGCGCCCAAGATCGATCTCTCCCGTATCTCCAAGCCGGGAGATGTGCTGAAGGCCATCCTGGCCAAGAAGCAAGAGGCGGAGGCCGAGGCAAAGCAGAGCCATCTCCCCAAGCGTGAGCCTGCCGCTACGCCCGCGCAGCCACCCGTGAAGGCGGCGCCTCCCACTGTGCCCTCCCTTCCGCCCGCCGCGCCGGCCCGCCCGGAACCGCGCAAGATCGTTCCGCAGCCTCGTTCCGCACCGCCCATTGTCGCTGCTCCGCCAGCTACGCCCGCCATCGCCTCCCGCCCGCCGGCCAAGCTGGTCGTTGCCAAGGCTCCGGCAGGCGCTGTTGTGGCGCAGCGTCCGGCCGCCGTCAAGACTCCTCCCGCAGTTGCAGTGGTGGTCAAGCCGCCCGCCGCTCCCGCTCACCGCGAAGGCCAAGCCGCTGCCGATGCGCCAGTTGCCGCCGCGGAAGTGCAATCCCAGGTTGCTTCTGCTGCACCGCCCAGCGCGCCACCCGCCGCCCCCACCATTGAAGCCGCCGAGACTGTCGCGGTTGCACCACAGCCGGCGGTGGAAGCAGCTCCCGCATCCGATCAAAAAGCAGCGGCCGCCGAGGTATCCGCGGCAGTAGTCCCACCGCCCCCAGCCGCGCCCCACGCCAAGGGACACGCGCACACTCCAACACCCGCTCCTGCTCCTCCTGCGCGGCGCATGGTCATGCCACAAACCGGACCGCGCCCGGTATATACCGCGCCGCCAGTCGTTACTCCGCCGCCGATGGTCAATACGGGAACGGCAGCGGGCATTCAGCGCGGCAGACCGATCTTTGACCGCAACCGTCCCTCCAGCGGTCCGGGCAGCTATCCGCAACGCACCCCTGGAGGCCCTCCCGGAGCAGGCCAGTTCCCCGGCGGTCCGCGTCCCAAACATCCCACACGCACCACCCCAGGCGGATATGCCGGACCCGGTGGAAGCGGTGCGCCCGGAGCACGTCCCGGCTTTGGTGCGCGCCCTGGCTTTGGAGCACGTCCCGGTGGTCCGCCCCGTCCGGGCGCCGCGCCAACCGGTGAAGCGCCTCCCCGTCCGGCGCGTGCCCCATCGAGAGGACGCGGAGGCCGTCAGCAGCAGTATCCCAAGACGAAGGAAGGCCCAATGAAGGGCTTTGTGCCGCCGCCACGTTATGGCGGGGTGCAATATGGCGGAGAACCGCTGCCCATCACCCGCGAGATTACCGTCACCGAGGGCATCAGCGTCAAGGACCTGGCGGAGAAGCTCGAAGTGCGCGCCAAGGATCTGATCGCCACGCTGCTGATGAGCGGCATCTTTGTCACCGTCAATCAGTCCCTCGACGCCGAGATGGTCAAGGATGTGGCAGCCAAATTCGGCGCAGCCGCCACTGTCATCAGCTACGAGGAAGAGATCGCCAACCAGGCCATCGAAGAGGTTCTCGAAGCCGAAAATACCGGCGAGCTGGAGGTTCCGCGTTCTCCCGTCGTCACCGTCATGGGCCACGTCGATCACGGCAAGACCTCGCTGCTGGACGCCATCCGCGAGACCGACGTCGCGGCGGGCGAGGCCGGCGGCATTACGCAGCACATCGGCGCATACAAGGTGAAGTTCTCCAAGGAGGGTTCGCCGGCGCATGGACGCGAGATCGTCTTCCTCGACACTCCCGGCCACGAAGCCTTTACGCGTATGAGAGCGCGCGGCGCCAAAGTGACCGACATTGTGGTCATCGTGGTCGCCGCCGACGACGGCGTGATGCCCCAGACGCTGGAGGCCATCGATCACGCCAAAGCCGCCGGAGTCCCGATCATTGTGGCCGTCAACAAGATCGACAAACCCAACGCCAACCCTGAGCGCGTCAAAAAGCAGCTCGCCGATCGCGGCCTTGTTCCTGAGGAGTGGGCAGCCGGCGGCGAGGGAACCGTCTTTGTGGAAGTCTCGGCGAAGAAGCGCCTGCACCTTGACCTGCTGCTGGAGATGATCTGCCTGGTCAGCGACATCAAGGCGCCCAAGGCGACTCCCGGCCGCAAGGCCGTCGGCTCGGTGCTGGAAGCCAAGCTCGACCGCGGACGCGGCGCGGTGGCTACCGTTCTGGTTCAGGACGGAACGCTGCAATTGAACGACAGTTATATCGTCGGCAACACCTTCGGCAAGGTCCGCGCCATGTTCGACGATCGCGGACGCGCCATCGAAGTAGCCGGCCCCTCGACTCCGGTCGAAGTCCTCGGTCTGGAGGCGATGCCCGACTCTGGCGATACCTTCCTGGTCGTTGCCGACCGCGACAAGGCCAAGGGCATCGCTCAATACCGCAAGATGAAGGAGCGCGACGCCCAACTGGCCAAGAGCAGCCGCGTCTCGCTGGAGGGATTGGCCGAGCAGATTCGCACCGCGGGCATCAAGGATCTGCCGCTGATTATCAAGGGCGACGTGACCGGCTCGGTCGAAGTGCTGGCCGATTCGCTGGTGCGTATGTCCACCGAGAAGGTGAGGGTCAAGGTGATCCACTCGGGTGTCGGATCGATTACAGAATCCGACGTCCTTCTGGCCACTGCCTCGAACGCCATCATCATCGGCTTCAACATCCGCCCGGAGCGCAAGGCCGCCGAGTTGGCGCAGCAGGAGAGCGTCGAAATTCGCCTGCACTCGATCATCTACGAGTTGCAGGATGAGATGCGCCTCGCCATGCTGGGCTTGCTCGATCCGACCTTCAAGGAGAACTACCTGGGCCGCGCCGAAGTCATCAACGTCTTCCGCATTCCCAAGATCGGCGTCATCGCAGGATGCCGCGTGCAGGACGGCGTCATCCGCCGCGATGCCGAAATCAAGGTAATGCGGGCGGGCGAACAGCTCTTCAAGGGCAAGGTCAACTCCCTCAAGCGCTTCAAGGACGATGCCAAAGAGGTCACCAACGGCATGGAGTGCGGCATCGGCCTGAGCGGCTTCAACGACATCAAGGAAGGCGACTTGATTGAAGCCTTCTCCACCGAGAAGCTGGCCGCCGACCTGGGCGCGCTGACCTCCGCCAAGGCCTAAGGTTCAACCCGTACCAGAAGAAACCGGCTCGCTGCTCGCAAGAGCGGCGGGCCGATTTGCTGTTGGGAGGCTGATCGGCGCGCCTGTCGGTTAAAATAATAGAGCGATGCTCGATCTGAATTTTGTCCGTGCCAACCTGGAAGCCGTTGAAGAGAAGCTGCGCGCGCGTGGCGCCGATCCGGCAGCGCTCTTGGGAGATTTTCGCACTCTCGATCAGAGCCGCCGCGAGGCGATTACCACCGCCGAACGCCTCAAGGCCCGCCGCAATGAACTGAGCCAGCAGGTGGCGCAACTCAAAAAGGCCGGCATGGACGCTTCGGCTGTGATGAATGAGACTCGCGCCCTCAAAGACGAACTCGACAAGCTGGACGCGACCGCCGCAACCCTAGACGATCGCTTGCGCCAGCTATTGGCCGGAGTTCCCAACCTGACGCGCGGCGAAGTTCCAGTTGGCAAATCCGAAGCCGACAATGTCACCGTCAAGACTTGGGGCGAGAAGCCTGTATTCGATTTCGAACCAAAGCCGCATTGGGAGCTGGGCGAGTCGCTGGGCATTCTCGATCTGGAACGCGCAACCAAGCTGAGCGGGGCGCGCTTTGCCGTCTACATGGGCGCGGGCGCGCGGCTGGAGCGGGCGCTGATCAGCTTCATGCTTGATTTGCACACCGAGAAGCACGGCTACACGGAAGTTCTTCCGCCGTTCATGGTCAACGGCGACTCTATGTTCGGGACTGGCCAATTGCCGAAGTTCAAAGAGGATCTTTTCAGGGTTCCGACTGGTGGTTTCGAACAAAATTATTACCACACTCCTGAAATAGGGGAGATCGTCCTATTGCAAGGCCACTCTGGTGAATTCAGGGTTACTGGATTCAGCGACTACGGGGTGGACATCGAGCTCGTCAGCGTTGTACCTCACCACCGCAACGTTCCCAAGCAGGTTCTCTCTTATCGCCGTGAGCTTTTTCTGATCCCCACCGCCGAGGTTCCGGTTACGAATCTCTATCGCGACGAAATTCTCGACGAAGCGCGGCTGCCGATCTGCCTGACGGCTTACACACCCTGTTTCCGTGCCGAGGCGGGCGCGGCGGGCAAGGACACGCGCGGCATCATCCGTCAGCATCAGTTTCAAAAGGTCGAGATGGTCAAGTTCACGCGTCCCCAAGACTCCGACGCTGAGCATGAAAAGCTGACTCGTGACGCCGAAGAGATTTTGGAGACGCTCAAGCTGCCTTATCGCCGCGTGCTGCTCTGCACCGGCGACACCGGCTTCTCCTCGGCCAAGACCTTTGACCTCGAAGTCTGGCTTCCGGGGCAACAGCTTTACCGGGAGATTTCCAGTTGCTCCAACTTCGAGAGCTTCCAGGCGCGGCGCGCCAGCATCCGCTTTCGTTCCCGCGAGCCCAAGGCCAAGCCCGAATTTGTCCACACCTTGAACGGCAGCGGTCTTGCCGTTGGGCGCACCTGGCTGGCGATTGTCGAAAACTATCAGCAGGCCGACGGCTCGGTCTTGATTCCCGATGCGCTTCGCCCATATATGGGCGGGTTGGAACGCATCACCAAACAAGGTTGACATGAACAAGCTGCTCAAGAGTTATTTTTATTGGACCTATCCGCGGGGCTGCTTCCACTACGATGTAATGGTGACGCTGATTCTGGCCTTCATCTTCGTCACGCCGCATCTGTGGAGCTACGGCGATCGGCCCTCGAATGCCGCCGGCCCTCCGCATCCGATCCAGATCATGGGCGACGGCGGGCGCGGACTGATTGTCACCGTGCAAGCCTCCGATGTGAATCTCGATCTGCGGAGCACGGACTCCTCGCAGGTGGTGAAGAAGGCTCTGCGCAAGGCCATCGAGCCGGTGACCGGCGATGCCGTCTCCGTGGATCGCTGGGAGACGATGCGCGACGCGGATGGCAATTGGGCCTGGAAGGTCTGGGTGCGGCGATAAAAGGAATTCTTCAAACCATCCAGCCAGCAAACACGTCCAACAATACAAGGAAATCCATGCATCCGAAAAGAACTTGTCTCTTCATCCTGTTCATTGCGCTGTTGCTTGCCGCTCGCGTGAGTTTGGCCGCTGCGCCCGACGATAAGGACCGCATCCTGCGCCAGCTCGATGCCGCTGCGGCAAAATTTCGTTCCACCACGGCGGATTTTCAGTTCGATACCTATATGACCGACCCCATCCCCGATCAGGAGACGCAAACCGGCACGGTCTACTATGAGCGCGTCGGCAAGAACTTCCGCATGGCCGCGCACATCTCACAGGACAACAAGAAAAAAGTCGAGAAGGACTACACTTTTTCCGGCGGCGTCTTCAAGCTCTTCGAAGGCGGCGATGCCAATCAGGTAACCACCTTCAGCCAGGCCAGCAAATTCGAGAGCTACCTGATACTCGGCTTCGGCGCCAGCGGCAGGGAACTGGAAGAAAAATGGGAGATCAAGTACCTCGGTCCTGAGACCCTGCTCGACGGCAAGAACAAAGTCAAAACCGAGAAGCTGGAACTGATTGCCAAAGATCCTGCCGTCCGCAAGAACCTGCCCAAGGTGACCATCTGGGTCGATCCAGTGACCGGCGTCAACCTGAAGCAGGTCTTCGACGAGGGCCAGGGTCAAACCCGCGTCTGCGTCTACTTCAATATCAAGATCAATCAGCCGTTACCCGCCGATGCCTTCACTTTCAAGACCGACAAGCAGACTACGTTTGTGAACCGGTAGAGCGCAATGCCGCCCAGTGCGAAGAGCATCGGAAAGCACTCCAGCGTGTAGCGCGCCTCGGGTGATTCCAGGGTTGCCAGCAGGATGCTGCGCAACAGGAAGTAAGCCAGCATTGGCCGCCAGAACCGGGGCCCACAAGGACAGGTCTTCGTCCGTGGGGTGGAGAATCGCGGCCGCAGCCATAGCCCGCCCAGTCCCAGCAGCAGATAGATCGCGTTGAGCAGGGCGCAGGCCCAACTGAATACGGTTTCTGCGTTGTGGTTCTTGTAGACCCACCAGTCGGTATCGATATTCAGGTTTTCGATGCGCGGCCGCAGCCACATATCGGCTACGCGCCCCAGCGGCAGCCAGAGGTAGTAGCGCAGCGGATGGGCGTTGATGCGTTCTGCGGCCAGCCGGGCAAAACCATCGTCCACATCGGGCAAGATGTCTTTTGCCTCATCCCTGTCGTTGTATTCACCGGCCAGCGCGGCGGTTTCGGCGTATTGCGCAGGGCTGTCGAAGGCGCGGCTGGGCAGCTTGTGCAAGTCGAGCGGCGCCCCCGGCACTGGCCAATAGACATTGTAGGTTGAGACGAAGTCCAGGCTCCACGTCTTCACCCAGCGCTGCCAGCCGGGATAGGTTGTCTGGCCGGGATCATTGGCGTAGCGCGGAGCGAGCGGCTGAAAGACGTGGAAGACCTGCCAGTTGCGCCAGCTCCACGCGGCGAAGGGCGTAAGCGCGAGCAGCAGGCAGACCAGGGCCATGCGAGCCAGTTTGCCGCGCGAGTTCGCTGCCTTTTCCTCGCTGCACTCCCGGCCAAACAGCAGCGCTGGCGCCAGAGCCAGGGCAACCAGCGCTCCATCCGGACGCAGCAGCGCCGCATAGGTGACCGCGAAGGTAAAGGCGAGCGCCGGCCCCCATCCAGGCCGGGCGCGAAAGCGCGCCGCCGACCACAGCGCCAGCGCGATCGCAAAAAGCGTCAGCGACTCCGTCAACTGCACCGCGGTATAAATCGCCGTGAAGGGGCACAGCACGGCCAGCCAAAGCGTCCAATGCGCCGCGCCTGCCGAGGCAATCCGCCGCACAAAATCGGCCAGCAGCAGGCAACCGGCCAGCTCCAGCACAATCTGGATCCAGGCGGCAGCGGCGTAGTTTTCCATTCCAAAGAGGCGGAAGCAGAGGGCCAGAAAGAGCGGATAACCGGGCAGGCGGATCAGCGTGGAAGCGATCTGGCCGCTGCTGCCGGTCAACGCATAGCGGCCATGGAGCAGCAGGTTCTTGGCGATGCCGCCATAAACGAGCTGATCCCCGTTGACCAGGAAAAACCGCTTCAGCAGCCACAAACGCAATCCCAGGCCGGCGGAAAGGGCCAGCACCACCGTGAAGAGAGGCGCTCGGCGCGCAAAAACCGGGCGCCAGACATACAATTGACTGAAAGGGACAGCTTTCATACGATCCGTACTGTATAGCGTAGACTGTCTCAGCGGATTTTGAACTCCCGTTTTGCAAAAGGATAAGTCAGGCCGTTCATGCCGGATAAACAGATATTCTTCGACCCGCAGCGCAAGCGCTGGAAGAGGTTGCGCCGCATTCTGGATATATCGGCTGTCGCTTTCACGCTGATATTGGCCGCATTCATCTTCAATGTGCTGCGCTATCAGCAATTGCCGGAGCTGCTGCTGGCGCCGCAGAAGCACAACTACAAAGCGCTGCCTGATCGCTCTCTGCTTGCGCAAAACCGGAAGTTACAACATTCCGCGCGCCGCAAAACTGCCCGCAAGCCCTCTGAAATCCCCTTCAACACGGGCGAAGGTCTGCGGGCAGCCTACTACGTTCCCGACGATCCGGCCAGCTACTCCTCCTTCAAAAAGCACATCCACCAGATCGATATTCTCTTCCCCGATTGGCTGCACATCGACGCGCCGGATGGAGTTCTGCTGGCGATGAACTCCGACAGCCATCGCGAGTATCCGGTGATCGACGGAGCCGCGACGCACGATCCGGATGACCTGGACAAGGTAAAGCGGGCCATCCTGGATGCCAAAGAAGATACCGAAATCTTTCCCCTGCTCAAGAACTACAATCCCAACACCCAGATCTGGGATCCGGCTGTGGCGGCGCTGCTGAACGACCCCGGCAAGCGCACCGCGCTCTGCCAGCAGATTCTTCGCTTCCTGGCCTCTGTCCCCGCCTATCGCGGCCTCTCGCTGGACATTGAGAACCTGCCCGACAACGCCAGCCCCGGCTACATGAGCTTTCTTCAGGAGTTACACACCGATCTCGCACAGCGCGGTCTGCGCCTGTACGTCAATACAGCGGTCTCGACCACCGACGACGACTTCAGAGGGATTGCGGCCAACTCCGACGGCCTGATTCTGATGAACTACGACGAGCATCAGGTGGAGAGCGAGCCAGGCCCCATCGCCAGCCAGGAGTGGTTTGTCGGCAACCTTAGCCGCGTGCTCAAGGTTGTCCCCAAGGAAAAGCTGATCTGCGCCCTGGGCAACTATGGCTACGATTGGACGCTCTCGGTTCCCAACCGGAAGAGCCGCAAGCCATCCAAGCCGCACGTGATCGACACCGAGGACCTGCACGTCTCCGATGTCTGGCAGCGAGCCAGCGATGCCGATGCCGATCTCGATCTCGATTACAACACCCTCAATCCCCACTTCGAGTACATTGACGAGGACTCGAACCAGCGCCATGTCGTCTGGTTCCTGGATGGCGTCACCATTCTCAACGAGCTGCGCGCGGCCCGCGGCATGGGCCTGCAAACCTTCGCACTGTGGCGCCTGGGCGAAGAAGACGACTCTCTATGGAATGTCTGGGACAAGCCCAGCAGCCCCGATTCGCTGCAAGCCCTGGGTCCGGTTCAACCCGGCCACGATGTGGACGACGAGGGCGAGGGCGACATCATCCGCGTCACCGGCCTGCCGCAGGCTGGCACGCGAACCGTCGAAGTCGACACCGACGAGCCGGACCCGCGCAAGAAACTCATCATCGACGAGCATATGGATGTGTATCCGCGCACCTATACCATTCAGCAGTATGGATACCATGCCAACGAGGTGGCGCTTTCCTTCGACGACGGACCCGACCCCAAGTGGACTCCCAAGATTCTCGACATCCTCCGCGACAAGAAGGTCAAGGGAACCTTCCTGCTGATCGGCGCCGAGGCCGCGCAGTATGTCGGCGTGATGAAGCGGATCGTGCGTGAAGGCCACGAGATCGGCAACCATACCTGGTCGCATCCGGACATCAGCGAAATCTCCAACCGCCAGCTCGATCTGGAACTCAAGCTGACCGAGCGTCTCTTCGCCAGCAAGCTGGGCATCCAGCCGCTCTACTTCCGTCCGCCATACGACATCGACGAAGAGCCTGACACTGACGATCAGGCAGCGCCGGTCGAGCGCATCCAGCAGGCCGGCTATACCATCATCGGCAGCAAGCTGGACACCAACGATTGGAATGAGCATCCCCGCAAGACACCGGTGGAGATGACGGAATCGATCCTCGACCAACTACAGATCATGAAGGCCAAGCCGCAGTTTCGCGGTTCCATTATTCTGCTCCATGACGGCGGAGGCGACCGCTCGGCTACCGTGGCCGCGCTGCCCATGCTGATCGACGAGCTGCGCGAGCACGGCTATACCATCGTCCCCGTCTCCGCGCTGATGGGAAAAACCACCGCCGAGGTGATGCCGAAGCTCACCTTCCAGCAGTACCTCCGCGCCCTGCCCGATTCCATCGCCTTTTCCAGCCTCGCCATCATCGGCAGGTTTATCGTTCTGGTCTTCTTTGTTGGCGACATCCTGATGGGCGCGCGCCTGCTGCTGATCGGCGTTCTGGCTATCATCGACCGGTTGCGCTACCCGCACGCCGTGGCCTCGCCCGGATTCAATCCCCGCGTCGCCGTTCTTATTCCCGCCTACAACGAAGAGAAGGTCATCGTCCGCACCATTCGCTCGGTTCTCAACTCCGATTACTGCAACCTGCACGTGATTGTCATCGACGACGGCTCCAGCGACCAGACCTTTGAAGTGGCCCGCCGCGCCTATGCCGCCGAGATCGCCGCCGGCCGTGTGGAGGTTCTTACCAAGCCAAACGGCGGCAAGGCGGCCGCACTCAACTTTGCCCTCGACCGGCTCTTTGAGGAGTTTTACGTCGGCATCGACGCCGACACCGTGATTGCGCCGGATGCCATCAGCAAGCTGATTCCTCACTTCGAAGACCCGCTGGTGGGCGCAGTCGCCGGAAACGCCAAGGTGGGCAACCGCGTCAATCTCTGGACGCGCTGGCAGGCTCTGGAGTACATCACCAGCCAGAACTTCGAGCGGCGGGCGCTTGACCTGTTCAACGTTGTCACCGTCGTTCCTGGAGCCATCGGCGCATGGCGCACCGGACCGGTCAAGGCTGCCGGCGGCTATCCCATCAACACCGTTGCCGAAGACGCCGACCTGACGATGGCGCTGCTCGAACTGGGCCTCAAAGTTGTGTACGAGGACCGCTCCCTGGCCTTCACCGAGGCTCCCATCGATGCCAAGGGGCTGATGCGCCAGCGCTTCCGCTGGTCCTTCGGAACCTTGCAGGCGGTCTGGAAGCATCGCGCCGCCTTTGTCCGCAACAAGGCGATGGGACTCTTCGCCCTGCCCAACATCCTCATCTTCCAAATGCTGTTGCCGCTGGTCTCGCCCTTCATCGACATCATGTTCCTGGCCGGCATCCTGCACTACACCGTCGACCGTCATTACCACCCGGAAGCCGCCTCGGCCGCCGACTTCTACAAGCTGCTGCTCTTCTTCCTCGGCTTCCTGGTCATCGACTTCGTCACCTCGTCGATCGCCTTCAGCCTGGAACGCCGCCATCCCGCCAACAAAGGCGACGGCTGGCTGCTCTTCCACATCTGGCTGCAACGCTTCGCCTACCGCCAGGTCTTTTCCATCGTCTTATTCAAAACCGTCAAGCGCGCCATCGACGGCAAGCCCTTCAACTGGGACAAGCTGGAACGCACCGCCAAGATGAGCAAAGCGACCGAGGCGCTGACCGAGACGGTCTGACGGGATGCAGCGAATGTGCTGGTTCCCGCCAGACTGGCCGGCATACAACGCTAGTTTGTTCCCGGCAAGGGAACGGTCAAAAGGGTGTTGGAGTCCGGCATCACAAGGTAAGCGACATTGAGTTTGGAATCGACGGCGATGGCGGTCACTGGCGACGGCGTCCACTCCGATACAAGCACAACCTGACCCGTAATATCGCTGATGGTGAATCCGGTAGGAGTGGCAGTGACCACAGCCCCCCCCTTCTAAAGGCAAATGTGGCAGCGCCACGCCCGTGTTGCCCGGCCCATCCAGCGCCAGCCTCCAGCGGCTACAATTACTGTTATCTCTTCCGTGGAGGCCCGCCTTGATCGCCGCGCCCGTTGCCTGCCAAAATCTTGCCGCCAGAGTGCTGGCCGAGTTGCCCATGCGCCTCAATGCGCTTCTGCTATTTGCCCCGCAGAACGGGCTTCGCCACCAGATCAAGGCCATGCTGAATGCCGACCGGACCTTCACCGGTCTCTACCACTGGAACTGGTTTGACGCGGCGGTGCTGCTGCCGTACTTTGCCGTCATGCTGGTGCTGGCGATCTATGGCGTGCATCGCTATACGATGTGTTACCTGTACTTCAAGTACAAGAAGAATTACGATCCCAATCCGCCCAAGCACTTCGATGAGCTGCCCAGAGTGACGGTTCAGTTGCCGATCTTCAATGAGCAGTTTGTCATCGATCGGCTGATCGAGGCGGTCTGCGCGATGGAGTATCCCAAAGACAGGCTGGAGATTCAGGTTCTGGACGACTCGACGGACGAGACCCAGCAGGTGGCCGCGGATATTGTGGCGCGCTTTGCGGCGTTGGGCAATCCGATCGCATACATTCACCGGACGAATCGCCATGGCTTCAAGGCGGGCGCGCTGGATGCGGGGCTGAAGGTGGCCAAAGGCGAATATGTGGCGATCTTCGACGCGGATTTTGTACCGCCGGCAGATTGGCTGATGAAGGTGATTCACCACTTTGCCGAGCCGGAGATCGGCATGGTGCAGACGCGCTGGGCGCACATGAACCGCGACTACAGTATGCTGACGCAGATCGAAGCGATCCTGCTGGACGGGCACTTCATCATCGAGCACGGCGCACGGGTCCGCACCGGCGATTACTTCAACTTCAACGGCACGGCGGGGATGTGGCGCATCAAGGCGATCAGCGACGGCGGCGGCTGGCAGCACGACACGCTGACCGAAGACACTGACCTGAGCTACCGCTCGCAGATGGCCGGCTGGAGATTCAAATATCTGCCGGAGGTCGAGTGCCCCTCGGAGCTGCCCATCGAGATGACGGCCTTCAAAACGCAGCAGGCGCGCTGGGCCAAGGGATTGATCCAGACCAGCATCAAAGTGCTGCCGATGATGTTCAAGTCGAATGTGCCGCGCAAGATCAAGATCGAAGCCGTCTATCATCTGACGGCCAACTTGAGTTATCCGCTGATGATCGTCATGTCTGTGCTGCTGCTGCCGGCCATGATCTGCCGCTTCTATCAGGGCTGGTTCCAGATGCTTCTGATCGACGTGCCGCTCTTCACGGCCTCGACGGCATCGATTGGCGTTTTTTATCTGATGGCCGAGCGCGAACTCTTCCCCAAGAGCTGGTGGAAGACATTTCTTTATCTGCCATTTTTGATGGCTCTGGGAATCGGACTTACGGTGACGAACACCAAAGCGGTAATGGAGGCGCTCTTCGGCATCAAGAGCGCGTTTGTGCGCACGCCCAAGTATCGCGTGGCCAAGAAGGGCGAAAAGTCGCAGGCCTCGAAGTATCGCAAGCGGCTGAAGCTGACGCCGTGGATCGAGCTCTTGATCGGCTTCTATTTTTTGGCCGCGATCCTCTACACCTTTTCCAACCATAACTATTTCACCGCGCCGTTTTTGATTTTGTTTGTGATTGGCTACTGGTACACCGGATTGATGAGCCTGCTGCAAGGCCGCTTCGAGCGCTGGCGCTCCGGCGGAGCCAACACCGACGAGGAATCCAGCCCCAAGCCGTTTCCGGTGGGAGTGTGAGGAAGATGGTCAGGCAAGAATCCATGCAAGGGCCAAAGGTACGATGGGATCCTCGCAAGGCATTGGCAAATCTTCGCAAGCACGATATTGCATTTGAGGAAGCAGCAACTGCTCTGGATGATCCTCTCTCAGTAACCAAAAGAGACCCAGACCACTCCACTGCAGAAAACAGATTCCTCACACTTGGGCTATCATTCAGACACCGGCTTGTTCTGGTTGCCCACACGGAAGCCCCGGACGAATTACGCATCATCAGCGCAAGGCTGCCAACAAGGAGCGAACGATATGCCTATGAAAACGACTAAATCCACGAAGTTTAAGGATACGATGCGGCCGGAGTACGATATGACCGGTGGCATCAGAGGAAAATACGCGGGCCGCTTCAAGGGCGATGTAATCATGGTGCCCATTGCTCCCGATGTGGCCGCAGCCTTCCCCGATGCAGACGCGGTGAATGATGCGCTGCGCGTGCTTCTCAAGGCCGCGAAGAAGGTCTCCCAGGCTGCCTGATGGCTGATCTCGTCGTATTATTCCAGCCCCAAGCCGTTTCCGGTGGGAGTGTGACTTCATGTGCCGTCTTGGAAAGATACTCAGGCGTCTGATCTATGCCGTTCTCTTTGCATCGCCACTGATGCTTTCCTTGTCGCTCCATCCACAAACAGGTGCGCCAACTTCATCCGCCGCATCAAGACAGGAAAGCTCCTCGGCATTGCTCGCGGTCGTCAAGGATTGGGGATCCCTGGCCGGTACGGTCGGGGGGTGGCCAACCGCCAAAGCGCCCCGTGTGCCCGTCGAATTTCTGGTGGCAGTTACTGCTTCGGGAGAGTGGATTGATCCGACCCGGCAGTGCAGCTCAGACAATAGCACTGACGCCGGCGGAGATGCCCCAGGCTGCAAGCAATTTCTCAATCAGTACCTGAATCGCCCCAAGACCTACACCATTGTTACCTCACCCGGTCGTGGAACAACCGTACAGGTCAAGGCGCTCCCGAAACTCGGCGATTGTTACGACTTCGCATCTTCAGGTCTCTTGAGCGCTCCGGGCATTGGCACCACTGCCATCGCAGCCGACAGCCCCGGCCTCTTCGCCGCTGCACCGGCATGGCAGAGCGTCTCCGCAGCGGAACTGGCGATCGTTCGCAAGGGCCTGCTCGCTCTGGGCGCGGAGAAGGTGCGGAACTTCACCGGAGTAAGAGTCCGCAAAGTTGCAATCGAAGGGCAAACGATTTTCGTCGCCGAGCGGCACTCGACCGCTCATCGCCAGCTCGGAATTGTCTTTGCTGTTGGACGGATCGTGGATGGAACATTCGATCTCATGCGCTGGAACGAGAACGGCGGCGAAGCTGGCGACACGGTGGAAGGCGCGCTGGGCGTCATCCGCCTGAAGAACGGGCGCGAGTTCCTGATCACGACCGAGAGCGATCCGGAAGGACAGCGATTTTATGCCTACGAGATCAAGGATGGGCGCCTGCAAATTGTATTTGAGGGCGGCGGATCATCCTGTTAGTATCCGTGAATTGGCGAGGTTGAGCCATGCTGCGCAGATTTGGCTTGACAGCCGCTGAATGTCGAATGAGAGACGGATGCGATGCAAGATCATCTGAATGAATTCCTGGGAACCCCCTACGGTATTGCGATCATTTTCGTAATCCTTTGGTGCGCAATTTGCTATTTCATCAGCTTTCTGAGCGGCTGGCACTCGCTAACCCGGCGCTTCAAGAAGCAGTCCGAACCTTACGGCGAAACCAAAAGCTTCCGGTTTACTTTGCTGGGTGTGAGGATGCGCTTCGGCGTGAAATACGACAATGTCATCCGCATCACCGCTGCCGAAGATGCCCTTTATCTGTTCATGCTGTTTTTCTTTCGCCTCGGCCATCCCCCGCTTCGCATTCCGTGGAATGAAATTCAATTCGGCAGAACAAAATACTTTTGGATGAGCTTTGTAGTGCTCACCCTCGGCAACGAGGAATTCATCCCGATGCGCATCTCCGAGGGCATGGCGCGCAAACTGGGCATCCTCGAACGCCTGCCAAACGATGCCCGCACGCGTTGATGTTTCTGCCATTTGGAATGAGGAAACGAACTCCTGCTTGCCCGCTCCGTTACAATAGATGGAAGCCTCTGCCGCGCCAGATTCAGCCGTGGTCCGGCAGGAGCCAACAAAAATTATGCTAACCGAGAATCTGACAGAAGCCCTTACCTTCGACGATGTGTTGCTGGTGCCCGCTTACAGCGACGTTGTGCCCGCACAGGTCAGCACGTCGACCCAGTTGACCCGCGAGATCTCGCTGAATACGCCGCTGCTTTCCTCGGCGATGGACACGGTGACTGAATCGCGGATGGCGATTGCGATGGCGCAGCAGGGCGGCATCGGCATCGTACATCGCAATCTGACCATCACCGATCAGGCAGGTGAGATCGACAAGGTGAAGCGCTCGGAGAGCGGGATGATTGTGGACCCGGTCACGATCGAGCCGGATCAGATGATCGGCGACGCTCTTGATGTGATGCGCCGCTACAAGATCAGCGGCGTGCCGGTGACGCAGGGCAAGCGGCTGGTGGGCATTTTGACCAACCGCGATCTGCGCTTTGAGACGCGCACCGACATTCCCGTCGGCGAGGTGATGACCAGGGAGAATCTGATCACGGTGCCGGTGGGAACCACTCTGGAAGAAGCCGAGCAGATCCTTCACCAGCATCGCGTGGAAAAGCTGCTGGTCGTGGACGATCAGTACAACTTGAAGGGTCTGATCACAGTCAAGGACATTCAGAAGAAGTTGAAGTATCCCAACGCCAGCAAGGACGAAAAGGGCCGTTTACGCGTCGGCGGAGCGATCGGAGCAACGGGAGACTATCTGGAGCGGGCTGCGGAACTGGTGCGGGCGCGCGTGGATGTGCTGGCCATCGACTCGGCGCATGGGCACTCGTCGCGGGTGCTGGATGCAGTGCGCGAAGTGAAGAAGCTCTTCCCGAATGTGGGCCTGCTGGCCGGCAATGTGGCTACCTACGAGGGCGCAAAGGCGCTGATCAACGCCGGAGCCGACGCAATCAAGGTCGGCATCGGTCCAGGATCGATCTGTACGACGCGTATGGTGACCGGAGCGGGAATGCCGCAGATTACCGCGATAGCCGAGGCATCGCGGGCGGCGCGCGAGCATGGAATTCCGGTAATCGCCGATGGCGGCATCAAGTATTCAGGTGAAATCACCAAGGCCATCGCGGCCGGCGCCAGTTCCATCATGATTGGCTCGCTCTTTGCCGGCGTGGACGAAAGCCCCGGCGAGACGATTCTCTATCAGGGACGCAGCTTCAAGAGCTATCGCGGCATGGGTTCGCTGACCGCGATGAGCCAGGGCTCCGGCGAGCGCTACTTCCAGAGCACGGCCGATCTGGCCAGCGCGGAATCCGGGGCGGAGAGTGTGGTCCAGCGCGAGCGCGCCAGCGGCAACCGTTTGGCCAAGTTTGTTCCAGAGGGCATCGAGGGCCGCGTGCCCTACCGCGGACCGCTGGAGTCGATGGTCTTTCAGCTTGTCGGCGGATTGCGCTCCGGCATGGGCTATCTGGGCTGCAAGACCATCGCTGAACTACAGGAGAAGGCGCAATTTGTTCGCATCAGCGGAGCGGGCCTGCGCGAGAGCCACGTCCACGACGTGATTATCACCCGCGAGGCGCCCAACTATCATGTCGAGTAGCCGCCGCACTCTGCGGTTCTGGCTGAGCGCGTGGCTGCCGGTTGCCGTGGGAATCGGCGTCATTGCTCTGGAATCCACAAAATGGTTCGGCGCCGACCATACCAGTCATCCCTTACGCTGGCTCTGGGAGCATCTCTTTGGGCCGGTGACAAATGCTCGATGGGCGGTAATTCATCACCTGATCCGCAAGTGCGGCCACTTCTTCGGTTATGGGCTGATTGGCTTGGCCTGGCTGCGCGCCTGGTGGATGAGCCTGCCCGGCCTCTCCTTCCTCAATGACGCATTTCTCGCACTGCTGGGTACCGCCCTGATCGCCAGCCTGGATGAATTGCATCAGAGCTACCTGCCGAACCGCACCGGCACACCGTGGGATGTGTTGCTGGATTGCTGCGGAGCGATTGCGCTGCAACTGGCGGTCTATCTTTATCTGCGCCTCTTCAGGGCCAAAATACTGACACGACCGGCGTGAAGCTTCAGAGGCAATTTCCGTAAGATAGGCAGCGCCACGGCCACTGGAGACAGCTCTCCCGCGCTACTACCAGATCACCGATTGCGAGGTGCTGGAGACGGTCAGGGGATTCTTCGTCACAAAGGGGACATATGCAAAGGTATAAGAGACCTTTGCCTGAACGGTGTTGGGTGAGGTGGCGGCTCCCGCGCCGAGATTCGTAGTACCGCAAGCCCCAGCGGCTGTACACCATTGCAGCGTCACCGTCATGCCGCCAGCACCGGGGATGTTCTTCAGAAAGGTCTGCGCGGCAGTTTGAACGGTTGCTCCGGTGGCTCCGGCGCCGCCCGGACAGGTGCCGTCGGTGATGCCGGGGTTGTTGCAATCGGTTCCGCGGACGCTGGCCCAGCGGCTGGTGGCGCGAGCGGCCTCGGCAGCAGTATTGAACATGAAAAGAACGATGCAGAACTCGATGATGCCGAAGACGAAGGTGAACAGAACCACGGCGGATATGGCAAACTCCACCATCTCCGCTCCCTCTTCCTCACGGAGCAAGCGCCTGCCGCGATTGCGTTGCGAGGCGGTGAAAACTCCCGATACCATCGAGCGGAGAAGGCGGCCGATGCCTCTTCCCGCACCGCTTGTCTTCTGTCGCATTGCGTGTTCTGACGTCATTATTTCACCAGAGGAATCGTTGCGGTATTTGACAAGGTCATCGATCCGCCCAGCACAGAGAAGTGAACCAGGGGCACAACCGTCGACTGCGCCGTAATCTGCACATAGGGGAGATTGGCGCCCGCGCAGGTTGGCGGCGTCAATCCGCTTACGCCGGTATAGAGAGGCGCGGCGGTGCCGCAGCCGGTAGCCGCTGTTACCGTGAAGGTGGTGCCGGACTTGAGAAAGTGCTGCAGCTCCGGCGATTCGTTGGTGGCGGCGGTGGTCACCTGCGCGAGAGTGGGAAGCGCGCTCGGACCCGGCGTTGCGGTAGCAATGTAATACTGCGCGGCATATTCAGCTGCGGCATCGGCGGCATTCGTGTTCTCGATGGAGTCATAGACCAGGCTGCCGATGTCGATGACTCCGAGCAGCATGGGAGCAAGAAGAAAGCCCATGACGATCGCCAGTTCGACCAGCGCCCCGCCTTGATCCTCCCGGATCGCTCTCCAGCGGTCGATCAACCCGCCCTTTCGCGTCCGGCGCCGCCTAGAAATCATCACGCTTCGATCTTTCATCTTTCACTCCACGATATTGACACTTCCGGCAACCGCAGGTCCAGCGGGGGGAGTATAGCTGTTCGATATGGTTGACCCCCCGATCACCATGATCGTATTGGCGATGATATTCGAGCTGAGCGTTGAAGTGCCGGTACCGTTGCCCAGCACCAGATTCGAGTTGGGGGCATAGATATTGCCGGAGAAGGTGGACGCCGCCCCGCCGCCAAAGGTCACAGTATCTGGTGTGCTGGCCGACGAGTTCCCATCCCAAATGGCAATGTTCGCATAGGTCCCGGAGGTCGGCGCGGTAATGTTCATCGTCGTTCCGTTGGCGACGCCATAGGGCGTTGCGCCACCGGCGACGTAGGTATAGTTGCCGGAGTTCGCAATCGCGCCATTCGCCAGATAGATGGTGACCCCATTGCCATTGATCACAGAGCCGCTGTTGGTGCTGAAGGTATTCTTGATGACGTAAAGCCCCGGATTCATCGTCAAGGTCGAGACATTCTCGGTGTTGAAGTTGCAGTAGGTGCCCGGGCTGATGGTCTCCGCCGCGCCGCCGGCCGTATGCCCTGACATCCACGCGGGATCGATGCATGCGCCGCTGGTGGAAGGCGCCGCAGGCATCTGACCGGCCAGTGGATCGCTGCAATCCGCTGCGAGGATGGGCGTCGACTTGATCGTGCTGCCGCTGTTGTCAGTGCCGTAGCTGGGAGCTTCGGTCGATAGCGCATTGATGTTTCCGGATCCCCAGGCATAGATCGAGGCGGCGACCTGACCAGATCCCGGATTCACGGCGGGGCCGCAGGCCGCAATGCCACAGCCGGGAGTATTGATATGACTGCTGCCTTCGGTGGCAATATCCGCCATCACCGTAACGCCCCATTGCATCGTCGTGGAACCGTCGGTTTCAACGCCCGATGCGTAGGGAACAGCCGTGCCGGTTGGACTGAGCGCCGTCATGCAGGCATTGTTGGAGGCAATATAGGAGGCTTCCGCCATCGCCGTTACCGGCATGACTTTGAATGATGTGGTGTGAAGAATGGCTCCCATGAAAATCGTCGGCACTTGCTGGGTCAGTGAAACCTGCAGATAAGTTCTGGTTCCGACCGTGGCAATCGGGTCAACGATATTGGCCGTTGCCTGCCAGGTCGCAGGCGTTGCTGAGACGACGGTAATACCGTTGAGCGACGCTGCATTTGTCACCGAGGTGATGTCCGCTACGGCGTTGGCCTTCCCTGCCGCGGCCGCCAGAGCGGCGGAATCGGCCGCCGTCTGCACAAACCTGCGTTGGCGGTAGAGCATTCCCACATCGATGGCCAGCGCAGCCAAGCCGAGGAAAAGAATCCCTACAATGAAACTGACAAATATGACTGCTTGTCCGTGCTCGTCGTTCAGAATCTTCATTGTCGTCCAACCTCACACTCTGTCGGCAAACTCCAGAATCGATAAACTCGACGCCGCGCATTTGACTTAATGCGCATAGGCTAATCGGAGTGAATTGTATCACATATCACAATCAATTTATTGCACCAATCGTAATCACACTTCTGAGTTGAGTGCTATAGGCCAGCGATCAGGCCCTCCGGGAGCAAAAAATCCTGCGCGAAATTACGGTAAATCATTGATTATAAAAAATATAATAGAAATAAATCAGCCCAGATGCGCCAGCGTAATCTGCGTAAGAAGTTAAGAGCGCGGACGCTGCCCATTCATCGGGAAGCGCCCGCGCGTGCCACGAATGCAAGGGAGGAGCAGCCCTAAGCGGCAGCTTCCTTTTCTTCCTTGACTTCTTCGGTTTTGGCCTCTTCCATCTGTTTTTCCAGGTCGGCGCGCTTTTTGGCCTTGATCTCGTCGCGCTTCTGGCGCTTGGCGTCGAGCTGCTTTTCGGCGCCCAGCAATTCGATAAAGGCCGTCTCGCCTCCGTCTCCCTTGCGGCAGAGGCCGGTGCGCACGATGCGCAGGTAGCCGCCCTGGCGATCCTTGTAGCGCGGGGCGACGGTCTCGAAGAGCCGCTCGACGGACTTATCGGTCATGAGAAAGCTGAGGGCCTGACGGCGCGAGTGGAGATCGCCCTTCTTGCCCAGGGTAATCATTTTTTCGACCAGCGGACGGACGGCCTTGGCCTTGGTCAAGGTGGTCTCGACGCGGTCTTCGACGATGACGGACGTAGTCAGGTTGCGCAGCAAGGCGCGGCGATGACTGGTGTTGCGTCCGAGCTTGAATCCTGCATTGCGATGGCGCATGATGCAACTCTCTTTCGTATCAGGGGTCAGGGGTTAGGGGTCAGGGGTCAGGGTCTCTCAATACTGATCCCTGATCTCTGACCCCTGATCCCTATCTAAAAGTTCTCGGTTTCGGTGGGCAATTGCAGGTCCACGGAATCCAGCGGCTCGTCCTCGTCGTCGTAGTGGCTGTAGTTGGCAGCCAGCGCGGTGGCGGGGGGAATGCTGGTGGGTCCGGGGACGGCGTTGCCTTGCTCGTCGATCTTCATGCCCAGCGAAAGGCCCATCTGGGCGAGGATTTCCTTGATCTCGTTGAGGCTCTTGCGGCCGAAGTTCTTGGTCTTGAGCATCTCCGCTTCGGTCTTCTGCACCAGTTCGCCGATGGACTGGATGTTGGCGTTCTTCAGGCAGTTGTAACTGCGGACGCTCAGCTCCAGCTCTTCGACAGAGCGGTTGAGATGATCGTTGCGCAGCATGACGCGGCTTTCGTCTCCGCGTCCGTCGGCCTCGATCTCCTCTTCGAAGTTGATGAAGATGTTCATGTGGTCTTTGAGCAGCTTGGCGGCCAGACCGACGGCATCGGCAGGCAGCACGGCGCCATTGGTCCAGACTTCAAGTCCGAGCTTGTCGTAGTCGGTGATCTGTCCGAGGCGGGCGGCTTCAACGACGTAGTTGACGCGGCGCACCGGCGAGTGGACCGAATCGACGGGAATGAAGCCGAGGCCCAGGTCGGCGTCGAAGTTCTTGTCGGCGGAGACATAGCCGCGGCCGCGCTTGAGGCGCATCTCCATATCCAGCTTGCCGCCTTCGGAAAGAGTGGCAATATAGATGTTCTTGTCGAGAATCTCGACGTCGCCGTCGGCTTCGATCATTCCAGAAGTCACGACGCCAGGCTGGTCGGCGCGCAGATACAGCGCCTTAGGCCCCTCGCCAGCGAGCTTGAAGGGGATCTGCTTGAGGTTCAGGATGATGTCGGTCGCGTCTTCAACTACGCCCGAGATGGACTGGAACTCGTGCAGCACGCCCTCGATGCGAATGGCGGTAACAGCAGCGCCTTCGATGGAACTGAGGAGCGTGCGGCGCAGCGCGTTGCCGATGGTGGTGCCGAAGCCGCGCTCAAATGGCTGGGCGCTGAACTTGCCGTAAGTACTGGTGAGCGTCTCGGCATCGACCGCCAGGCGCTTGGGTTTTTGAAATCCTCTCCAAAGCATATCGTTCTCTCTTTTCCCGCGCGGCGGGTGCGTCGCGATGCATTTTGCGGCGGCCGCGCAAGTTCTCCTTCTGATTAGGGTTCAGGGATCAGGGGTCAGGGGTCAGGAAAAACAGCTAAGACGCTGAAGTGATCGTGTTAACTGTTCCCATTTCCATTTCCCATATTCCCTGTATTGCTACTCCTCAAGCTAATGCTTGAAAATCCAATTCTCTTTGCCGGCTGGGTTACGAACCGAACAAATAAGTTCCCAACCTTCTAGTCCAGCTAGCGCAGAAAGGTCCATCGGTCCACTGTGCCCTCTTTATCTTCCGGCATATCAGGAACATCCGTCATTGAAAGAGGATCACGAAAAAAATGACCATTATCCGCAACAATGACACATCCATCTTTCCACTTGTCTGCCATCGTTTCCTCCTCCCTCCGCCGCATATGAATCGGTCAGTGAACAGCGGCCGAGTACTGACCCCCGATCCCTGACCCCTGATCCCTGTTACTTCGAGTACAGTTCGACGATGAGCTGCTCGTTGATGGGCAGGTTCACGTCCACGCGCTTGGGCAGGTGGAGCACACGGCCTGAAAGGTTAGCGAAATCGGCTTCCAGCCAAGCCGGCACCGGACTCTGCGCGGCGTACTGCGCGCCCTGCTCGATGATGACCAGCTTCTTGGCGTTTTCGCGGATCTTGATCTCGTCGCCCGCGTTCACCTGGTAGGAAGGAATGTTGACCTTGCGTCCGTTGACTTCAACGTGTCCGTGGCGAACGACCTGGCGCGCCTGACGGCGGCTGATAGCAAAACCCAGGCGGAAGGCGACATTGTCCAGGCGGCGTTCGAGCTGCTGAATGAGCAGTTCGCCGGTGACACCCGCGGATTTATTGGCCTTCTCGTAGTAGGCGCGGAACTGGCTCTCCAGCGTGAAGTACATACGCTTGGCCTTCTGCTTCTCGTGCAGTTGCAGGCCGTAGCCGACGATCTTGGCCTTGCGGTCTTTGCCATGCTGTCCGGGGGCGAAGTTGCGCTTCTCCAGCGGGCAGCGGTCGGAGGCGCATTTGGCGCCCTTCAAAAAAAGTTTCGAGCCTTCGCGACGGCAAAGGCGGCAGACTGCTCCGGTATAACGTGCCATTTCTTCTCCTGACTTCGGATGACGGCCGGTTTACATCTCCGGAGGAGATTTCCTCCCGGCCCGTGTTAGGGGTCAGGGTCAGAGATCAGGGATCAGTTTCATCCTGCCCGAAAAAGCGAGATGAAACCACCCATGAACCCTGAACCCGTTCCCAGTATCAGAATCGAGATTCGGAATCCCTCGAATCAACCGGCGATTGGGTTGCCGTAGCTGATCCCTGACCCCTGATCTCTGATCCCTTCCGCGCCTTAGACGCGACGTCTCTTGGGCGGACGGCAGCCGTTGTGGGGCACTGGCGTCACGTCGCGGATGGTGCGCACCTCGATGCCGGCGGCAGCCAAGGCGCGAATAGCCGACTCGCGGCCCGATCCCGGACCGGAGACACGCACATCGACCGCGCGCAGACCATGATCGCGCGCCATGCTGGCGGCATTCGAGGCCGCCTGCTGCGCCGCGAAGGGCGTGCCCTTGCGCGAGCCGCGGAAGCCCAGCGATCCCGAACTCTTCCAACTGAGCGTATTGCCCACCTGGTCGGTGATGGTGACGATGGTGTTGTTGAATGTGGCCTGCACGTACGCAATGCCAAACGGAACATTTTTGCGCTCGCGCTTCTTGAACTTCTTGTTCTTGCCTGCCTTGCCAGTCTTGCCGGCGCCGGCTTTCTGCTCTGGTTTCGCCATTAGGTTTTACCCGTCGCTTTCTTCTTGCCGGCAATTGTGCCCTTGCGCGGGCCCTTGCGGGTGCGGGCGTTGGTGTGAGTGCGCTGACCGCGAACCGGCAGACCGCGCCGGTGACGCGTGCCGCGATAGCTCTGGATGTCGATCAGACGCTTGATGTGCATCTGGACGTCCTTGCGCAGGTCGCCCTCGACGTTTCCTTCGTCCTCGATCACCTGGCGGATGCGGTTGACCTCGTCTTCGCCCAGATCCTGGATCTTCTTGAAGGCGTCTACATTCGCCTTTTCCAGAATCGTCAGCGCACGGGGATTCCCGATGCCGAAGATGTATGTGAGCGCGATCCGTGCCTGCTTGTTGCGGGGCAGATCGACGCCAGCAATACGTGCCATTGGAGATTCCTTTGCTCTTCAGGGTTCAGAAGTCAGGGGTCAGTTTGCGTTTCGCATCGCTGCGTTTTTAACTGATCCCTGATCCCTGATCCCTGTTCCCTATCGTGTTGTGCGCCTCCGGCCTCAGCCGGTTCGCGCGGGTTAAGCGAAAAGCTCCAGAGGTTCATCGCAAGCCTTGACTCAGGCTAACTAGCCTCTTTTCAGGGGTAAGGGATCAGGGTTCAGGGGTCAGTTAATTGAGTTGAATTCACTTGCTTTTACTGATCCCTGATCCCTGAATCCTGACCCATTTCGCGGAGCTTCCGCAATCTGCCAGACTGAATTAGCCCTGGCGCTGCTTGTGCTTTGCGTTCTCGCAGATCACCCTGACCACCCCGCGGCGGGTGATGACCTTGCATTTCACGCAAATCTTCTTGACCGATGCTCGGACTTTCATTTTGTTGCTGCCCTTCTCCGCGCATCCATTTTCGAGCGCGAGTATTCAAGAATTCCTATTTGTAGCGGTAGACGATCCGCCCGCGGTTCAGGTCGTAGGGACTCAACTCCACGGCCACGCGGTCACCAGGAAGGATTTTGATGAAGTTCTTGCGCATCCTTCCGGAGACATGGGTCAGTGCCTCGTGATTGTTTTCGAGCTTGACCTTGAACATGGCATTGGGCAGCGTCTCTGTGACCACCGCCATGACCTCAATCATGTCTTCTTTCGACAAACCGCATCCCGCTTCTGCCAGTGCGCTCGAGGCGCCCTCCGGCCTGTTGGACCGAGCATCTACTCGGTTAAGATTTTCGCTCCGGTAGCGGTCACCGCCACCGTGTGCTCAAAATGAGCGCTCATGCTTCCATCGGCGGTAACAGCCGTCCAACCGTCGCCCAGCACCACCACATCGTGCTTGCCGGCATTCACCATCGGCTCGATGGCAATCACCATACCGGCCTTCAACTTCATGCCGCGTCCGGCCTCGCCAAAGTTCGGCACCTGGGGATCTTCGTGCATATGGACGCCGATGCCGTGGCCCACAAAATCCCGCACCACGGAAAATCCCGCAGCCTCAACCACCTTCTGCACCGCGAGGCCCACATCACCCAGCGTCGCTCCCGGCTTGACCGCTGCAATTGCCGCGGACAATGAAGCCTCGGTGACCTGCATCAGCCGCTCGGCCTCCGGATCGACCTTGCCCACCGGCACTGTAATCGCGGCGTCACCGCAATAGCCGCCGACGAAGGCCCCAAAGTCGACGGAAACGATCTCGCCTTCCTTGAGAACCCGTTTGGCCGACGGGATTCCATGCACCACCTCGCTGTCAACCGAGGTGCAGAGCACGCAGGGAAAGCCGTGGTAGCCTTTGAAGGCCGGCTTGGCGCCTAACTCCAGCGTGCGCGCTTCAGCGGCCTTTTCCAGATCGAGAGTGGTGACGCCGGGCTTAACCATCCCTCGCACCAACTCCAGCACCTCGCGAACCACCTCGCCCGCGCGGCGCATCTTCTCGATCTCCCTGGACGACTTCAGTACAACAGCCACTCAACCAGCTTTCAGTTGTCAGTTGTCAGTAAGTGCCGGCGATAAGCCAGCGACTGATCACTGAAAACTATCTTCTCAACCCTTCAACGGCGGCAACGATTCCGGCAGCGATCTCCTGGATCGCCCGATCCCCATCCACTTCCGCAAAACGCCCCTGAGCCCGATAGTGCTCGACGACCGGCGCGGTCGAGGCCTCGTAAGCGCGCATACGCTCGGCGAAGACCTTTTCCGTATCGTCGGCCCGCTGCACCAACTGGGCTCCATCCACGTCACAAAAACCTTCCTTCGCGGGAGGCTTGCCATAGACGTTATAGATGCTTTGGCAGACAGGACAATTCCTGCGCCCGGTGATCCGGCGCAAAAGTTGATTATAATCCACTTGGATACTGACGGCAACCACAGGTAAACCCGTCGATAGGGCGGCCAGACGGCCATCCAGCCAGCCTGCCTGCACCAGAGTGCGCGGAAAACCGTCGAGAATGTAGCCGTTGGCGGTATCCGGCTGCTGCAAGCGGATCGCAACCATCTCATTGACCAGAGTGTCGGGAACCAGTTCGCCACGGCCCATGATCTCTTTGGCCATCTTGCCCAATTCGCTTCCCTGTGCGACATTGGCGCGGAGCAGATCGCCGGTGGAAATCTGCGGAATCCCCCAGATCTTCACCAATTCCTTGGCCTGGGTTCCCTTGCCCACCCCCGGCGCGCCCAACAAAAGAATGGGGCCGGGAAGGATCTTGCGACCCGCCTCCCGGCCTTGATCGACTGCATGATCAGAAAAAGACATTACCAGGTTTTCCTTCCGCGAATGCGACCGGAGCGCGGCGAGAAGCCGTCATAATGGCGCATAATCAGCTGCGATTCGATCTGGTTGATGGTATCCATGGCCACACCCACCACAATCAAAAGCGACGTGCCGCCAAAGTAGAAGTTGACTCCCAGGCCATGCGTCACCCAGTTCGGCATCCTCTCAAAGATGCTGCCGATCAGCCATATCTTGTCAAAGCGGATGCCGGAGATCAGGAAGGTGGGCACCAGCGAGATCACAATCAGATACAGCGCGCCGACCAGCGTGACGCGGGTGAGAATGTCGTTGATGAAGTCCGAAGTGCGCTTGCCGGGGCGAATGCCGGGAATGAAGGAACCGGATTTGCGGAAGTTGTCGGCAATGTCATCCGGCTTCATGATGATGGAGATATAGAAATAGGCAAAGAAGATGATCGCCATCATGTACAGGGCTTCGTACCAGGGATAGCCGGGCATCAGCGCATCGAAGATGGGGCGCCAGAAGGAGCTGTTCCTCACAAAATCCAACTGGCTGAGCATCATCGGCGCGGAGAGAATCGAGGCCGCGAAGATCACCGGCATCACGCCGCCGGAGTTGACCTTGAGAGGCAAATGGCTCGACTGGCCGCCCATCATGCGCCGGCCGACGATGCGCCGCGCGCTCTGAATGGGAATGCGCCGCTCGCTGCGCTCGACAAAGACGATGAAGGCAACCACGGCCGCCATGCCGACAACCAGCAGTGCGATGGCGATGATGGTGAACGATCCCCACTGATTGGTCTTGACCTTCTCGATCAAGTCCATCACACCGCGCGGCAGGCCGGCGATGATGCCGGCGAAGATCAGCAGGCTCATGCCGTTGCCGATACCGCGGTCGGTAATCTGCTCGCCTAGCCACATGATGAAGGCGGAGCCGGTGGTAAGCGTCAGCACAGTCATCAGCAGGAAGGGAATGCCGGGCTGCAAGACCATATTGCCGCGGGTGAGCATGAAGGCGATGCCGATCGACTGCAGCGCGGCCAGAATGATGGTCAAGTACCGCGTCCACTGCGTGATCTTGCGCTGGCCCAGCGCGCCCTCTTTCTGAATGCGCGCCAGTGGCTCGTAGACGACGGTGAGCAACTGAAAGATGATCGAAGCCGTGATATAGGGCATGATGCCCAGGGCAAAGACCGTCATCTTGCGCAGGTTGCCGCCGCCGAAGAGGTTCATCAGGCCGAGCGAGGAGCCGCCCTGCTGGTCGAACATCTGCTCCAGCAGCTTGGTGTTCACGCCGGGCGTGGGAATCCACGCACCCAGACGATAGACGGCCAGGATGGCGAGCATGAAGAGCACCCGCTTGCGCAGATCGGGAATCCGGAAGATATTGAGAAACTTCTCAAGCATGATTGGTTATCCGCTTCATTCAGGGCCTTTGCCGGCCCTCGAATCATTACCAGTGACCATCTTACCCGTGCAGGGCGTTACGTGTCGCGCCAGGCTCCGGCAGGGTGCAGCAGGTTTCTATTTTGCTGCTTTGGAAACCAATTTCCCTTTGGGCGCCGCAGGAACATCGCCACCCAGAAGCACGGCCTTGCCGCCAGCCTTTTCGATCTTCTCGACCGCCGACTTGGAGAACTTGTGCGCGTGAATGGTCAGCGCTTTGCTGATCTCGCCGGAGCCGAGAATCTTGATGAGCGCCTTTTTGCTCGATGCCAGACCCAGCTTCTTGTAGTCGTCCAGCGTAATCTCTGTGAGCTTGAGGCCCTCGATGTGCTCAGCGAGCCGGTCCAGATTCACCACCGTGTACTCGGTGCGGAAGATGTTGGTGAAGCCGCGCTTGGGCAGGCGGCGGTGCAGCGGCATCTGGCCGCCTTCAAAGCCGCGCATCAAGCTGGTTCCGGTGCGCGCTCCCTGACCCTTGTGACCGCGGGTCGAAGTCTTGCCCATGCCGGAGCCCATACCGCGGCCGACACGCTTGCGCCCGGTGTTGGCCTTGCGGGGCGCGCGTAGATTGGATAGATTCTTTGCCATGATTTCCTCGCTGTAGCGCCGGTCGGGTTGATCCCAGACCGACTCGCGTTGTGGGTGAAGCGGTGAAGTAGTGAAGGAGTGAAGGAGTGAAGGAGTGAAGGAGTGAAGGAGTGAAGAAAACCTCGTTACAACCGGTGCTTCACTTTTTCACTGTTTCACTTCTTCACTAGCTTTCCAGTATCCTCACCAGATGCGGAATGGCCTTGACCATGCCGCGAATAGACTCGTTATCGACGCGCTCGACGATCTGATTGAGGCGTGTAAAGCCCAGGCCCTTGACCACCAGCCGGTGCTTGAACGGCGTGGAGTTCTTCGAGCGGTAATACTGAATGCGAATCATCTTGGTCTCCGCCATGGCTTAGAGCTCCTCTACGGACTTGCCGCGCATATTCGCCACATCGCTGCGGTCGCGCAACTGCACCAGCGCGTCGAAGGTGGCCTTGACAACGTTGTGCGGATTGGGCGAACCCAGGCTCTTGGTGAGCACGTTCTGCACTCCAGCCGAGGTCATTACCGCGCGCACCGCGCCGCCGGCAATCACACCTGTACCTTCGGGAGCCGGCTTCAGCAGCACCTGTCCGGCGCCGTAGCGGCCCAGAACCAGATGTGGAATCGAAGTGTCAGTCAGATTCACCCGGACCAGATTCTTCTTGGCCGACTCGATCCCCTTGCGAATCGCCTGGGGGACTTCCTTGGCCTTGCCGGAACCGTGACCCACCACTCCAGCGGCGGGGTCGCCCACCACCACCAGCGCGGCAAAGGACATATTCTTGCCGCCCTTGACCACTTTGGTCACGCGATTAATGGCTACGACCTGATCCTTCAGGTTGTACTGGTTGGCATCGAGTTTCTTCTTCAAGATCGTCATTGCTCTCTCGTCTCTTTTTTAACCTGATAGCGACTAGTCCCTAATCCCTAGTCCCCAGTCCCTATTAAAACTCCAGGCCCGCCTCGCGGGCCGCATCGGCCAGCGCCTTGATGCGCCCGTGATACAGGTAGCCGCCACGATCGAAGACCACCTTCTTGATGCCCTGCTTGACGGCCAGCTCTGCCACCGCCTTGCCGATCTCCTTGGCAGCGGCGATGTTGCCGCCGGTCTTCAGCTTGATGGTCGAGGCCGAAACCAGCGTCTCGCCCTTCTGATCGTCGATCACCTGCGCGTAAATGTGGTTCAGCGAGCGGTAGACATTCAGCCGCGGCCTTTCGGCGGTGCCGGCCAGCTTGCGGCGTATGCGGTCGTGAATGCGCTGGCGGATTGCGTTTCTCTTGGTCTGCGTAATCATGGTCTCTCTCACCTATCAGCGGAGCCGCCTGGCGACCCCGTTCGGTTGTGGTTAGCGGAACCAGAGTTGTTAGCGGAGTCAGCCTTTGCTATTCCCTGGTCCCTATTCCCTGTCCCAACTACTTCGCGCCCGTCTTGCCGGCCTTCTTCTTGAGCTTCTCGTCGGAGTAGCGCACACCCTTGTTCTTATAAGGATCGGGCTTGCGCAGCGAACGGATGTCGGCGGCCACCTGGCCCACCTTCTGCCGGTCGATGCCGGAGACGGTCAGATGCGTCCACTTGGAGTCGACCTTGCTGGGAGCGATCGCCACGTCAATACCGGTCGGCAGCGGTACTTCAATCTGGTGCGAGTAGCCGAGGGTAAAGACCACCGTCCCCTTGCCCTTCATTTCGGCGCGGTAACCGGTGCCCACAATATCCAACTCGCGGGTCCATCCCGTGGTGACGCCCAGAACGGCATTCGAGACAAGTGCGCGTGTCAGCCCGTGCATCGCTGCCTGGCTGTCGTTCTCGCGGTTGACGTGCAATACGCCGTCTTTGGCCTCCAGGGTGATGCCCGGCGCGATGAGCGCCGAGACCTTTCCTTTGGGCCCCTCAACCAACACCGTGTTGCCCTCGACCTTGTACTTCACGCCCGCGGGCAGCGGGATCAGCTTCTTTCCAATACGCGACATCGAATCAATCCTTCATCTGGCTTGCGAGTCCCGAAGAATAAATACCAGCTATCTTCGTTCCACTGCAGCCTAAAAACAGGGAATAGGGATCAGCAAACAGGGAATCAAAAACATGATCCCATTATTCCTTTGAATCCAATTCCGCATTTACCGCACCGGCCCAATCGGCCGGCATAATTCGAATACTTACCCAGGCCCAGGTTTTTAACTGTTCCCTGTTCCCTGCCTTTACCACACTTCGCAGAGCAGTTCGCCGCCTACGCCTTCGCGGCGGGCCTGACGTCCGGTCATCACGCCTTTGGGCGTGGTCATGATCGAGATGCCAAGACCACCCTGGACGCGCTTGATCTCGTCGCGGCCGATATAGACGCGGCAACCGGGACGCGAGATGCGCGCCAGATCGCGGATGGCCGCTTCCGTTCCGCCGTACTTGAGATAGACGCGGAGGACGAGCTTGCCTTCCTCTTCCTGGGTCTTGTAATTCGAGATATAGCCCTCTTCCTTGAGAATGCGGGCGATCTCGGTCTTCAGCTTGGAAGCCGGTACATCCAGCTTCTGATGACGCGCGCGGATCGCATTCCGGATGCGCGCCAGAAAATCGGCTACTGGGTCGGTCAGACTCATTCCTTCTCCTTCATTCCCCGTTCGCTCCCCGTCTTCCTTCTACAAGGAGAACCAGCGGGAATGTCAAAACAGTTGTCAGGGATCAGGGGTCAGTTACGAGTCTCTCTGATCCCTGAAACCTGATCCCTAAAAAGCTACCAGCTCGACTTGACGACGCCGGGGATCTCTCCCTTGAGCGCCAGTGCGCGAAAACACAAGCGGCAGACGCCGAACTTGCGCAGGAAACCGCGCGGCCTGCCACAAAGCTGGCAGCGGTTGTGCTTGCGGCAGCTGAACTTCGGCTTCCGCGCGTCTTTCACACGTTTTGCAGTGGTTGCCATAAATCCTCTTGTCCCCTATGCGCCCTGCCGGAAGGGCATTCCAAAGTGCTTCAACAGCGCGCGCGCTCCATTGTCATCCCTGGCCGTGGTCACGATGGTGATGTTCATACCCTTCATCTTCTCCACCTTGGAGTAATCGATCTCCGGGAAGATCAACTGATCGCGCAGGCCGAGCGTGTAATTGCCGCGTCCATCAAAACTCTTCGTCGAAACGCCGCGAAAGTCGCGCACACGCGGCAGCGCGGTCGAGATCAGGCGGTCGAGAAACTCGTAAGCCTTCTCGTTGCGCAAGGTTACCATGGCGCCAATCGACATTCCCTCGCGCACTTTGAAAGCCGCAATCGATTTCTTCGCTTTGGTGGTCACCGGCTTCTGACCGGCAATCGCCGTCAGATCGGCCACCAGCGGATCCAGCAGCTTGGTATTCTGCGTAGCCTCGCCCAGCCCCATGTTGATTACGATCTTCTTCAACTCCGGAACCGCCATCGCGTTCTCAAGCCCCAGCTCCTTTTTGAGAGCCTGCTTGATCTGCTTGTGATACTTCTCTTTCAGCCTTGCCGCCATCACTCTGCTCTCTTTCTTCCGGTCCCGGAGTGGCTCCCTGAACGATCAGGCCGGCCGTTTACCGTTGCGGAAGTGCTGGCGACAGGGTTTGAACATTGCCGCTCAATCCCTGCCGCTCTGGTTGCCCAGTGAACGATTCATTTTGCTACTCGCTCACTGCTTCACTCGTTCACTGCTTCACTGCACTTCCTACTTCTTGGTCGGCAGCGTCTGTCCGCACTTCTTGCAAACTCTCGTCCGCAGGTCGCCTTCGGTCTTCGATCCCACGCGCGTGGGGCCGCAGTTGGGGCAAACCAGCGCGACATTCGAGACATGAATCGGCGATTCCTGCTCGGCGATGCCGCCCCGCGTATTCTTTCCCTGCTTGCTCGAAACCGTCTTCTTGATCACATGCACGTGCTCAACCAGCAGCGTTCCCTTGTCGGGAAAGACGCGCAGCACGCGCTCGGTCTTCCCGCGGTCCGCGCCCCTGAGAACCTTGACCGTATCATTGCGATGAATCTTCAAACTCGGCATCTTCTCTCCAAATGCAGTGGACAGTGAACAGCGGCCAGCTTTTCGCCTGTTCCCTATTCCCTGCTCCCTGCTTCTACACCACTTCCGGGGCCAGCGAAACGATCTTCAAAAACTTCTTCTCGCGCAACTCGCGGGCGACCGGCCCGAAGACGCGCGTGCCCACCGGCTCATGCGTATCGTCGATCACCACCGCCGCGTTCTCATCAAACCTGATATAGGTTCCGTCGCGCCGGCGATGCTCCTTGCGGGTGCGGACGATCACCGCCTTGACGACCTTGCCCTTCTTGATGGTGCCGTCGGGTGAGGCTTCCTTCACCGCCGCAGTCACAATGTCGCCCAGACCGGCACTCTTGCCGAGTCCGCCGCCCAGGGGCAGAATCACTTGCAGCTTGCGCGCGCCGGAGTTGTCGGCGACCGCGAGCATCGTTCTCATTTGCACAGCCATGGGTTCTTCTCCTAAAGTTCTCAGCCTTCAGTTCTCAGTCCGGAGCAATTCCTACCCGGCTTGACATTCACTGACAACTGACCACTGACAACTGAAAACAAAACTCGCTCAGTTGGCAGCCTTGCCGGCGGTCTTGACCGCCGCATCTTCGAGCTGGCCAAGCGCCGAGCGCCGGACAATCTCTTCCAGGGACCACCGCTTCAACTTGCTCAGCGGCCGGGTCTCGCGGATGCGAACCACATCGCCCATGCGCGCCGAACTCTGCTCGTCATGCGCATAAAACTTCTTGGTCGAGCGCACGATCCTCTTGTACTTGGGATGAGCCTTGCGCATCTCGACCGCGACCACAATGGTCTTCTGCATCTTGGTCGAGACGACCTCGCCAACCTTTTCGTTGCGCCGCGCTCCAACTGCCGCCGGCGCCTGTACTGCCTCTTGAGTCGCCGTCATTTAGCGGGCTCCCTTCTTGGTTTCCGTGGCGGCGGCGTCCGTGGACTCGCCGCGGATGCCCAACTCACGCTCGCGGGCAACAGTCTTGATCTGCGCGATCTCCTTGCGCATCTGGCGGAGCTTCTTGACTCCGTCATTCTGCCCCAGCGAGACCTGAAAGCGAAGCCGGAAGAGCTGCTCGGCGGTTGTCTTCTCCTGCCGCGCCAGCTCTTCGTCGCTCAAATTGCGAATCTTTTCCAGTTCCATTTCCTAAGCTCCTCGCTTCCTGCCTTCAGCCTCTAGCCCTTCCCGTCTCCATCCCGGCAGCGCCGGACGAGACCCGCTAGAAACCGGCGGCTGGAAGCAGCATTTCTACTTGGCCGCGGCTTCCGGTTTCACAGCTCCGGGCCGCATCACAAACTTGGTCTTGAGCGGCAGCTTGTTCGAGGCCAGACGCATCGCTTCCTGCGCCGTCGCCGGGTCCACGCCCTCCATCTCGAAGAGAATCTTGCCCGGCCGCACCACCGCGACCCAATGATCCAGAGCGCCCTTGCCCGAACCCATTCGGACTTCGGCCGGCTTCTTGGTGATGGGCTTGTCCGGGAAAAGGCGCAGCCAGATCTTGCCGCCGCGCTTGATGAAGCGGGTCATGGCGATACGGCTGGCCTCGATCTGCCGGTCGGTGATGTAGCCGCACTCCATAACGCGCAGACCGTACTCGCCGAAGGAAATCGAAGAGCCGCGCCAGGCCTTGCCGCGCCTCTTGCCCTTCTGCTGCTTGCGAAACTTCACCTTCTTTGGCATCAACATAGCGAAAACCTCGAAAAGCAGGGATCAGGGATCAGGGATCAGGGATCAATTCGATCCACGGCCCAACTCCCATCCCGGGCTGCTTTTAGTAAACTTCTCCAACCAAACTCTTCAAGATCAGCAATCGAGGGCTTCTATTCCCTGATCCCTGTTCCCTACTCTTAGAACACCGACGTGCCTACCGCCGCCGGCTGACGGCGCTTCTGCTCGTAAATGTCGCCACGATAGATCCAGGTCTTCACGCCGATCACGCCATAAGTCGTCTGCGCCTCGGTGAAGCCGTAATCGATGTCGGCGCGCAGCGTGTGCAGCGGCAAACGCCCCTGCAAATACCACTCCGAGCGGGCGATTTCGTTGCCATTCAAGCGGCCCGAAACGCGAACCTTGATCCCCTTGCAGCCGAAGCGCAGCGCCGAATCCACACTCTTGCGCATCGCGCGGCGGAAGCTGACGCGCTTTTCCAGTTGTAGCGCGATGGCCTCGGAGACCAGTTGCGCGTCCAGCTCGGGCTTGTTCACCTCGATGATGTCGATGAAGACCTCGCGGCTGGTGCGCTTGCCAAGCTCGAGCTTGAGCTTGTCGATCTCCGCGCCCTTGCGGCCGATCACAATGCCCGGACGCGCGGTGCGGATGAGAAAGCGCAGCTTGTTGCCCGGACGCTCAATCTCCACCGAGCTGACACCGGCGGCCTTGAGCTTCTCGCGCAGCTCCGCCTTGAGCTTCACGTCCTCGACCAGCAGCTTGTCATAATCGCGCTCGGTGAACCAGCGAGAACGCCAGGGCTTGTTTACTCCCAGCCGGAATCCGTAAGGATGGACTTTTTGTCCCATAATGCTTCCTCTCAAAACCCTCTAGGCCGACTTCACGGCCTATTTCTTGGTTGCCTTCGTGGCCGCCGTCTTCTTGGCCGCCGTTGCCTTCTTCTTGGCCGTCTTCGCCGCCGCAAGCTCAGCCTTCGGCTCCTCGCTCTTGGCTTCCTCAACACGGGTCACCAGATGAGCGGCCGCCTCGCGCTCGGCTACAGAGAGAACGATATGCGTCAGCCTGCGCTGATAACGAAAGGCGCGGCCCATCGGAGCCGGACGGATGCGCTTCATGCGCGGCCCGTCATTGGCCAGAGCCAGCTTGACGTAGAGGTTATCCACATCCAGATCGGTTCCCTGCTCGCCGGCCAGATACTTGGCGTTGTCTACCGCCGAAGTCAGCAACTTATGAATCACCGGAGCGATGCGCTTCTTGGTGAAGGCCGCAACGGTGAGCGCCTCTTCCACATTCCGGCCCTTGATCAGGTCGAGCACCAGCCGCGCCTTTTGCGGCGACACGCGCTGAAACCTGGCCTCGGCCCTATATTCCCTTGTCTCGACTGCCATTGGTCTGTCCTCAATCTCCGCCAGCGGCTGGCGCTGCCTCGCAGCTCCCAGTCCCCGGTCCCTTCATCCTTAATCCCTTGTCGCTACCGCGGCTTGGCGCCTGCTTCGGCTGCCTTGGCTCCGCCGGTGTGCCCCTTGAAGACGCGCGTAGGCGCAAACTCGCCCAGCTTGTGACCCACCATGTTCTCGGTCACGTACACCGGAACGAACTTCTTGCCGTTATGAACCGCGATGGTGTGGCCCACAAACTCCGGAAAGATCGTCGAACGGCGCGACCAGGTCTTGACAACCTTCTTGTCGTTGGCCTGATTCAGCACCTCGATCTTCACGGTCAAGTGCGCATCCACGAACGGGCCTTTTTTTGTCGAACGTGCCATAGAATCCTTTGCTCCTCAACTTCGCTGACGTATTGCTTATTTCACCCGGCGGCTGACGATAAACGCATCCGTCCGCTTGTTGTTGCGCGTCTTGTAGCCGCGCGTCGGCTGGCCCCACGGGGTCACAGGATGACGGCCGCCCGAGGTCTTGCCCTCGCCGCCGCCGTGCGGGTGATCCACTGGATTCATCACCACGCCGCGGTTGGCCGGACGAATGCCCTTCCAGCGATTGCGTCCCGCCTTGCCGATGGAGATATTCTCGTGGTCGGTATTGCCCACCTGGCCGATCGTGGCCATGCACTCGACCAGCACCTTGCGGGTCTCGCCGGAAGGCAGCTTGAGCAGGGCATATTCACCCTCCTTGGCCACCAACTGAGCCTGCGTTCCCGCCGAACGCGCCATCTGCGCGCCCTTGCCGGGCCGCAGCTCGATCGCGTGAACCGTTGTGCCCGCGGGGATATTCTTGAGCGGCAGCGAATTGCCCACCAGAATATCCGCATCCGGCCCGGAGCTGATCGTCGCGCCAACCTTCAAACCAACCGGCTGCAGGATGTAGCGCTTCTCGCCGTCCAGATAATGAATCAGCGCAATGCGCGCCGAGCGGTTCGGATCGTACTCAATCGTCGCCACGCGTCCCGGAATTCCGTACTTGTCGCGCTTGAAGTCGATCAGGCGCAGCATCTGCTTGTGGCCGCCGCCCTGATGGCGCATGGTCAGATCGCCCTGGTTGCGGCGTCCGCCGGTGCGCTGCTTGACCGCCAGAAGCGGCTTGTGCGGCCTATCCGTCGTCAGGTCGTCATTGACCTGCGTAGTCTTGAAGCGCAAGGTCGGCGTGATCGGTCTGTATGTCTTGATTGCCATCGTCGTTTGTCCCGGAAAGCCAGCGCCAAACTCAAGCGCCGCTCTCCCGTTTCTCCGGAACCCATCCCTTACTGCCGGATTCCGATAATCCTTCTCGCGCCAAGCAGCTCACCTGTTCGCTGCTTCACTCGTTCACTCTTTCACTGCCCTACAGGTTGTTTACGTACTCAGGCAGCTTCTCACCGGCCTTCAGCCGCACGTAAGCCTTCTTCCAATCCGGCTTGAAGCCGGTAAACTTCCCGCGGCGGCGCTCCTTGCCGAGGACGTTGGCGGTACGGACTGCGGAGACCTTCACCTTGAAGAGAGCCTCGACAGCCTGTTTGACCTCGGTCTTGGTGGCGCTGGGGGCAACGTCAAAAACCAGCGTGCCCTCGGTCTCCTTCACGCTCAGCCCCTTTTCGGTAATCAGCGGGCGGCGAATCACGGTATAAAGTGTCGGCATCAGGCGGCCTCCGTCTCAGCGGCGAGCTTGCGCCCCGCAGCGATGCGTTTTGACGCGTTCTTCTCCAGCATCTCGGTAATCTGCTCGATTGCGGCCTTGGAAAAGATGGCCCGCTCGTAGCGCAGCAGATCGTAAGGATGCACTTCGTTGTTGAGCACCAGTTCCACGCCCTTGAGGTTGCGCGCACCCAGCACCAGCGCCTGGGTCAACGTCTTGCTGTTCTCCACCAGCAGCGCCGTGCGGGTGACATCGAGCTTGGTGAGCGCAGCGCGATAGAGCTTGGTCTTGGCGTCCTTGATCTCCAGCGTGTCCACCACCGTCAGCTTGCCGTCGGCCAGCTTCGCGGCCAGGGCAGAGCGCAACGCCCCCAGCAGCTTCTTGCGCGGAAAGGCGTAATCGTAGCTGCGCGGCTGTGGTCCATGCACCGTGTAGCCATGACGCCATAGCGCCGAGCGGACGGAGCCGATACGCGCCCGGCCCGTGCCCTTCTGCTTCCACAGCTTCTTTCCGGAGCCGGCAACTTCAGTGCGGCTCTTGGTCTTGTGCGTGCCCTGGCGCAGCGAGGCGCGGTAGTGCTTGACCGCCTCCCAGAGCAGAGCCTCGTTGACCTGGTCCGGCCCAAAGAGCGCTTCCGGCAGCTCCAGCACGCCGACCTTGTCCCCGTTCATGTTCACTACATCCACGTTTGCCATCTTCTTCTTCTTCTGCCGGGCACTGCGTACAGCAGCCCTCCCGGCCTTGAACTGTGTGCGCCGCAAGGCGCGTTTGGCCCCACCGCAGGCGTTGCGCCGCTAGGCGCGTCTCCCCACGCAGTGGCTACTTCCTCTTGCCAGCCTTCTTCGAAGCCTTCAACGGATCGACCGTGCCGCTTCCCGCAAATCCACGGCGCTCGCGCGGCGGAGTCTTGGCCTTCGAAATCAGCACATAACCCTCACGGCTGCCCGGCACCGCGCCCTCGACCATCAGAAGATTCTCTTCCAGGTCGATGCCGCGAATGCGCAGATTCCGCACCGTAACCTGCTCGGCGCCCATGTGTCCCGGCATACGCTGTCCAGGAAAGACGTGCGACGGATAGCTGGATGCGCCGATCGAACCCTGCACCTGAAACATATGTCCGTGCGACTTGGGTCCGCCGCCGAATTTATGTCTGCGCACCACGCCGGCAAAGCCCCGGCCCTTCGAGGTGCCGATCACATCCACAAACCGGGCCTCGGAGAAGATGTCCACCAGCACACGGTCGCCGGCCTTTGAAGCCACCACACCCTCGGCGTCCAGCTCCAGCGCAACTTCCTTGATGACCTTCACCGGCGGCGCTTCACACTTGGCGAAGTGGCCCTTCTGCGGCTTGGTCACATTCTTGTCCTTGACAAACTCGACCAAGCCGATCTGCGCGGCCTCGTAGCCGTCGTTGGCCAGCGTCTTCAACTGCGTAATCACGCAGGGACCAGCTTGCAGCACCGTAATCGGGTGCACGTCGCCCTTTTCGTCGAAGACCTGCGTCATGCCGATCTTTTTTCCCAAAATTCCTACTACGCCCATATCTTCCTTTCCTCATCATGCGATGCTTAGCTCATCGCACTGCCGGGGGCTCTTCCGAGCCTGTTTACTGCTTTACGTAGCCGCCATCAAGCCCTAGCGCCCGAAGGGCGAGTTCGCCCCACCGCAGGTACTTATTTCTCGAAGGCCTTGATCTCGACATCGACACCGGCGGGGAGATCGAGCTTCATCAGCGCATCTACCGTCTGTTGCGTCGGTTCGAGGATGTCGATCAGACGCTTATGCGTTCTGATCTCGAAGGCCTCGCGGGACTTCTTGTCCACGTGCGGCGAACGCAGCACGCAGTACTTGTTCTTGATCGTCGGCAGCGGAATCGGGCCGGCCACCGTTGCTCCGGTGCGCTTGGCCGTCTCCACAATCTCGCCGGTCGAGGTGTCCAGCACACGATAGTCGTATGCCTTCAACCGAATGCGAATCCTTTGTCCTACCATGTTCTTCCCTTCAGGAACCAGAAATCAGATCCTTATTCCCTATTGCTTCTTGCCGCGCCCGCCTTTCGCCCGCAAGGGCGCTCTGCCCGGCGCGGCAAGCGCCTACTTGATAATCTCGCTCACCGTGCCGGCGCCCACCGTGCGGCCGCCTTCGCGGATCGCAAAGCGCAGGCCCTTTTCCAGAGCCACCGGCGTAATCAGCTCCACCACGAGCTGCACGTTGTCGCCCGGCATCACCATCTCCACGCCCTCAGGCAGCTCCGCCACGCCCGTCACATCCGTCGTGC
>JBAVDS010000018.1:0-119275 GCA_049587335.1 Occallatibacter sp.
CCTTTTTCAACGGAGGTGCCTGGCCCTGGGTCGATGGTACGAACGCCGCCAACCCGCTTCCCGGCACCTTACCGGCTCGCACACGTTTTGATGCTGGAACGCCGAACACCGTGCCCACGCTCAACGCCGGAGGCTCCGGCAGCTAGTCGAATGAAATATCGGCTAGGCCGGTGCGATAGTAATTGACATGCAGAGTTCGTCTTGTAGTTCCTTCAAAGGAAGGCGCGCACATTTCAACCTATTCATTGCGGCCTTTTCCCCGGAGTAGCGCTGTTACACTGCTCTTCCCGTTGTTGCGGCAAGTTTGTGTGCAGTGGCGTCGTCATCGCTTTTGGCGTTTCATGGTCAGTTGGCTGTGCCGATGCGTTATTCTCAGAGGCGTGGATACGGTTTCCTCCAAACCCGCCGATCTTGCCCTGCCATCTTCCGCAGAGCAGCTATCCACAGCGAGCCAACTTTCAGGCACTCCGGTTTCTGAGCTACCGCTGAGCCTGATCCAAGAGCTATGGCGCGCGGCCGAGGCGAAAAACTGTTGTCTCAGCGTGGAGGAGTTCGGCCTGGTTCTTACTGCCATTGGCGAAAGAGTCAACCACGGCCTGCCGCCCGGAGTTGTGCCGAAGATAGCTCAGAAGGCGGCGTTCTACCGCTCGCTTCACCTCTCAGAACTTGCTCTGGCGCAGGCCTGTGCTTTGGGACGCGAGGCGGCCTGGGAGATATTTCTCAGCCGTTTCCGCGCGGTACTTGCACATATAGCCGTCTCGATCACTGGTTCCGCAACGCTTGGCCAGGATCTGGCCGACTCACTTTACGCGGAGCTTTATGGATTGCGTCAAACCGGCAGCGAGCGCCGTTCACCGCTGGCCTCTTACTCCGGCCGCGGCACGCTCTTGGGCTGGCTCCGCGCCACTCTGGTGCAGCGATCGCGAGACCATCACCGCCGCACCTATCGTGAAACACCTCTGGATGGTATCGACAGCCCAGCGCAGGCGGATACAATTCCCATTCCTGCCGAACTGACCCAGCTTACCGAAGCCGTGGTGCGCACTCTTCAGAGTCTGGTTGCCGAAGATCGCTTTCTTCTCTCCGCCTACTATCTGGATCGCCAGACGCTTCAACAAATCGCGCAAACCCTGGCCGTGCATGAAGCGACGATCAGCCGCAGACTGAAGCGCCTTACCAGTAGCCTGCGTAGACAACTCCTTGAGAATCTGATTTCCATTGGCCTCAGCAAGGCCGCAGCGGAGGAAGCCTTGGGCGCAGATCCACGCGACATCGAAATAAACCTGCGGAAGTTGCTGCAAACTTCGCAAACCTCCACGTTCTCCAATCAGACGACGAGCGTGGCTTGGGATTCACAATGAGCGAATATCTCCAATTCGGGCAGCATCCAGATGCGGACCAGATCGGCGCCTTCGTCGAGCACTCGCTGCCGGCTCATGAGCTGGAAAAGATTCTCAGCCATCTGTCCGTATGCTCGGAATGCCGCGCAGTGGTTGCGCTCTCTCTGCCCGTTCTTGAAGAGCCTGCGAAAGCGTCGGCCATGCCCGTTCGCAAGCCGTGGTTTTCAGGATGGAAACTTGCCTGGCCCGCCGCCGCATTTGCTCTGCTTGCCATCTTCATTTTCTACCTTCATCGCGCCGACCTTGCGCCGAATGCTCCAGCGCCAAACCAGATGGCCAGCGTTTATCCCCCAACGACCATCGCTTCGCAAGCAGAATCGACCACTGCCTCCGCAAAACCCACTCTGCACGGCTCGCCATCAATCGAAAACAACCGCGTGGTCGCTACGGACAACGCTTCTCAGCAAAAATCCGATATTGCAGACTCCAAGCGAAGTATCGCAGAGATGCAGATGGAGACCCGCAATGTCGGTTCTCTAAATGAACTCACCCAGTCGCCTCCAGTCACCTTGGCCGGGAAGCACAAGAACGCAGCATCGGACGCGGGAATGAGCGGTGGCATTGGTGCAGGTACAGGATATGGAGATAGAGCCAATTTGGGCGCAAATGTATCAGCGTCTGAAAGCAACCAGCTAAAGGCAGCAGCTCCGGCCCAGGCTGCAAGAATGGGCAATTTCTCCGCACTGTCGGCAACTGGCGCAACAGCGATGGAACCTTTCATCCGAAACAGAGAAACCATTACTGTACAGGCCGCGCCCGGCATCGAGACAGAATCTTCCAGCGTGGCTGCGAAGTTGGACGACGTGCAGCTCTCCCAATTCCAAATCGCCCAGATTAAGCATCGTCTGCCTAGCCGCCTTCCCGTTCTCTCGATGGCCACACAGGGCCGTCTGATCGTGGCAATCGACACACATAACGCAGTTTTTCTGAGCGCAGATGCTGGCAAGCATTGGAAAACTGTATTTGCGCAATGGCCAGGGCGGGCTGTAAAGGCCGATCTGGTCCTGTCCCCCACCAAAAACCGCACCGGTTATAGCCAGGACAAACTAGCCAAGCCGGAAATTGCGAATGGCGCTTTCGCCGCAAAAGAGCCCTCCACCGTGACCGTAACCGGTTCCAGCATCATTGGCACTGTGACAGACCCTACCGGCGCGGTGATTCCAGAAGCTTCCGTTGTAGTCATCGATCATGCAACGCACGTAACGCACTCGGTCAGAACGGATAGCGCTGGCCGCTTCATGATTGACGCACTTGCTCCAGGAAGCTACCGGGTGGAAGCGCAAGCAAAAGGCTTCCAAAAGCAGGTGCTTGCCGACGTGGCCGTGACTGCCGAGCGTCCGGCAGTCGTGAATATCTCGCTCAACATCGGCGCTGTATCCGAAACAGTCACAGTGGCGACGGAGAACCAGATAATCCCGGCATTGAAAAAGACGAAGGAAAAACCCGTGGCGGCAAGCGAAACACCGGTTCTCTTTGAAATCGTGACCGAAAATGGAAAGCGCTGGACCAGTGTCGACGGCGCAACTTGGACGCCTATGGAATCGCATCCACCAAAATAAACTTTATTTTTTTGCGGTTGCGCTGCAAGTTTGAAAAACTTCTGCGTTCACCTGACAGACGAGTAGCCGGAAAGAGATTGCCCGGCGATGCCTAGGAGAACGCGCATGACCATCGGACGCCTCAGCTTATCGCCCCGCAATTGTCGATTACTTGCGACCATTCCGCTTCTCATCGTAGTTGTCTTGTCTTCGACTTTCATGGCACACGCCGGAACGCTCGCCGCAACCTATCGGCACGGTAGCCTGACGATCACTATTCCTTACGACTCCATAGCAGAGGGCCACGGAAAACTCGCCGTCGAGGTACTTGACCCGGAAGATCATGCACTGGGCCGCTTAGAGAACGCCGTCGAAGTGCGCAAGGGAAGCGGTTTCTGGCAGCAGACAATTACGCTCGATCAGCCGTTGCCCTTCGATGAGATACTCTGGCAGCGCGTTCGCTATCGCTTCGTGTACGATGACGCGAAGTTTCTTCCTATCGAAGGGATCGAGTCGATTTCACAGATTATTCGCCGACCAGTCATTCGCATTCTTGGCGAAAAGGAATATATTGCCGGCAGTCAGGCCGCCATTCGCGTCATTGTTGTGGATGCCAACAGCAACGCAACTCAATCCGGCTCGCTGCACATCGAACTTCTTGTTCCCAATCGCGACCCGCTGCCGCTCTTCACTGGCAATCTCAATCATCGCGGCACCGTGGAAGCGAGCTTTCGTTTTCCCGCTGAGTATGTGGGTAACTACGAATTGAGTTTTAGTGTGGATACGCCTATTGGTTCAACAGAATATACGCAACCTGTTCAACTGACGGACAAGGCATCCATTCTGCTCACCACGGAAAAGCCCATCTATCAACCCGGCCAGACCATTCACGCGCGTACGTTGGCCCTGGATCGATCAGCAGGTCACGCGGCTGCCAATCGCAAACTGACCTTTGAAGTGGAGGATTCGCGCGGCAACAAAGTCTTTCGCAAAATTACCGAGACCGACAAATTCGGCATTGCCTCGGCTGAATTCTCGCTCGCAGACGAAGTGAATCTAGGAACGTATCATCTTCGTGCGCTGATGGGCGACTTGCAAACACCATCAAATACAGCGGAGATTGCGCTTCAGGTTGAGCGTTATGTGTTGCCAAAGTTCAAAGTTGCAGTCGAGTTCACCAAAAAAGATAACAAACCCCGGCGCGACTACCGGCCTGGCGATCATGTTACCGGCATCGTGCGCGCCAACTACTTCTTTGGCAAGCCCGTCGATCATGCGGAGATTACCGTGAAAGCGTCAAGCATGGATGTGGCTGTCTTCGAGGCTGCGTCTTCTACTGGCACGACTGACAGCGACGGCGTTTACCATTTTGATCTTAAACTGCCGAATTACTTTGCCGGCCGGCCACTTAGCCAGGGGGCAGCCCGCGCTCTCGTCGAGGCTACAGTTAAAGACTCCGCAGCTCATGCGGAGACGCGCGGCGAAGCCATCACCATCAGCCAATCGCCGCTACTTATCACAGCGATTCCCGAGGGAGGAACACTCGTTCCCAATATCGAAAATGAAATCTTCCTCCTTGCTTCGTATCCCGATGGCAGCCCGGCACTCGCCGCACTGACGGTTCACAATCCCAACGACCTCGGTCCCATTCCGTTTGTCGGCGATCAATCCGCGCAAGATCTGCACCTCAACACGGACTCTGCCGGGATCGCGATTCTTCACATCAAGCCTATCTCAGGCATGGATTCGCTACGCATCGAAGCCGACGACCGTCACGGCAGCCGCCTCAGTAGCACTGTTCCATTGCAAACTCGATGCGGTGCCGACCAGGTTCTTCTTCACACCAACCGAGCCATCTACAGAACAGGCGACCGCATTGAGCTTAAGGTTCTCTCCACGCGCACTCATGGATCTGCATATGTAGACATTGTCAAAAACGGTCAGACGATTCTTACGCGTGATCTGGACCTCGACAGCGGTCAAGCCGAACTCACACTCGATGCAACATCTGAGATGGCCGGCATACTGGACATCGATGCATACATCTTTGGCCGCGACGCTCAACCTATTGCCGATCATCGCCTCGTCTTTGTGCAGCCTGCCGAGGAGTTGAAAATTAAAACCACCACGGATGCGACTGAATACCGGCCTGGTTCTGAGGCTCGCGTGCAATTTCACATCACCAACGCGCGCGGCGAAGGCGTGCAGGCTGCGCTTGGCATACAGGTCGTAGATGAAGCGGTCTTTGCGCTGGCTGAGAAGAAGCCTGGCTTCGCCAAAACTTTTTTCTATCTCGAACAGGAGGTCATGAAGCCACGCTACGAGATTCATTCTCTCTCCATGGACGATGTGCTCGAAAACAAAGATGCATCGCAAGATCTCGCCGCGCGCACTCTATTTTCTGCAACTGAAATGACCAACCCGTCCAAACTCGATGTCGAATTTGGACGCAGCCTGACGCAGGACAGGTTTGAAAACTACCAGCAGCGTTATCGCGCGGCCTTTGAGGATCAGGTCCGCCTGCTTGCGGTAAAACTCAGCCAGTTGCGTGCAGAGCAACACATGGGCGCAGAGATCGAGAAGCAATTTTCAGTTCTGGAAAATGGCACGACACCGCGCGATGCCTGGGGAACGCCATTGCGCATCGAACCGGTTCGCTGGTATTCATCGAGTGATCACATTTACCTTATACGCAGTGCTGGACCGGATCGCGATTTTGATAATGACGACGACCTCACAGTTTATATTGAAGACCGCTCCGGAACCCTCGTGAATGAGCCTAGCCAGCGTGGCTCAATCAATCTGCGCATCGAGCATGATCGTGGCCCTGACAATGGACGAGCGGAGGTGACCGGCTCAGTCGAGGATGCCTCCGGTGCAGTGATTACGGGAGCAACGATCACACTACGCCAGCTTGCAACTGGCGAGACCCGCACCGCACACAGTGATGCGGCAGGACAGTTTGCCTTTGCAGGTCTGCCTGTGGGCCGCTATCGCATCGACGCGATCTATCGGGGGTTTATCGCACTATCGCGTAATCTATCATTGCAACCGCGCGATCGCGCTGTTCTCTCCGCCACTCTCAACGTTGGCGCTGTGGCCGAATCCATCACGATCAAAGCAGCAGCGCCAATGGAGATGGATGAGGCCAGGGTTGAAGGATTTGCAGGTGACTTCAGAGCGAACTTTGCTGGAGCTCCCATGATGCTCAAAAAGAGCACCACCGAAAATCTGGCGATTAGTGGGCGCTCCTTCTCGGTCCTCGGTGGAAAATCCGAACACGATGCTCCGCATATTCGTTCCTACTTTCCAGAAGCACTTTACATCAACCCAGAAATACTCAGCGATGGAAACGGCGACGCGAGTATCTCGATCCCCATTGCAGATTCCATCACCACATGGCGCATGGCGATGCTCGCCTCTACTCAGTCGGGCGCGCTCGGTTCCGCGTCGTCAACTCTCAAGGTCTTTCAAGACTTTTTTGTCGATTTGGATTTGCCCGTAACTTTGACTCAGGGCGATCGCGTCTCCATTCCCATCGCAGTTTACAACTATTCCGGTAAACGCGGTGAGGCAAGTCTCCAACTCCAGCCCGGCGATTGGTACTCGCTCGACAACGACACGCCGGACAAAACTCTTTCTGTCGAGTCCGGCAACGTCGGCAGTTTGCATTTCACGATCAACGCAAACCGCATTGGAAAATTCAAGATCACACTCTCTGCCCGCATGGTCGGCGCTCAAGACGCCGAAGCCCGCGAAGATGTGGTCGTCCGTGAAATCGAGGTGATACCGAATGGCCGTGAGCAAAATATCGTCTACAACGGACGCCTCGATTCGAGCGCACGACAAGAACTTGAATTTCCGGTCAACTCCATTCCCGAAGCTACCAGTGTTCTTGTTAGCCTCTATCCGGGTCCGCTCAGCCAGATTGTCGAGGGCATGGACAGCATTCTGCGTATGCCAGGTGGCTGTTTTGAGCAAACTTCATCGAGTACCTATCCCAACGTGCTCGCACTCGATTACATGAAGCGCACCAAGAAGCTTACGCCGGAAATTCACGCGAAAGCTGAAGGCTACATCGCCAACGGCTATCAGCGATTGCTCACCTTTGAGGTGCCCGGCGGCGGATTTTCATGGTTCGGCCAGGCGCCTGCCAACAAAATACTTACTGCCTATGGTCTGATGGAATTCTATGATATGTCCAATGTCTCCGACGTCGATCCACGGCTCATTGAGCGTACCGGCGCGTGGCTCGCTGGCCTGCAGCAGCCGGATGGAAGTTGGAAGCCCGACACAGATTTTATAAACGAGGGTGCGACCAATCGCTATAACTCCGATGTACTGCGCATCACTGCTTACATTGCATGGTCGCTGGCAAACACGGGCTATAACGGCCCGGCGATCGAGAAAGCCAAGCACTTCATAGAGTCCTATCCAAGTTTCATTCACGACACGTATACTCTCGCCGTTATTGCAAACTTCGCGGTGGATTACGGCAAGGATCGCGAGTTCACGCGACGCTTCATGCAGGCACTCATTGATGCCGGCACTGAAAAGGAGGAACAGGTTTCATGGATTGCCGAAGAAACCGGCGTCTATTCCACTGGTCAAAGCGCTGCGATTGAAACTACGGGCCTTGCAGCCCAGGCGCTGTTGAAGTGGGGACAAGCCTCGGAGACAGTCCGCAAAGCTCTCAACTATCTCACCTCAAAAAAACAGGCCTCCGGTAACTGGGGCACCACGCAAGCCACCATCATGGCCTTGCGCGCTCTACTGCTCGCTACGCAAATGAGCGCCTCCAATGTCAACGGTACTCTTGAGATTGCTCTCGACGGCAGGCCTGTTAAAACCCTCAAGCTGGATGCGGAGAACAACGATCTACTGCATCAATTCGTCTTGAAAAAACTCGACTCGCAGAATCGATCCACTGTCGAACTGCGCTTCAACGGTTCGGGTACGCTGGCCTATCAGATCGTTGGCCGATATTTCACTGGGTGGGAGGAGAAACCAGCAGCGGAGGCGCTCTCCATCGACGTTGCCTACGACCGGACACATCTTGTACAGAACGACATCGTCACTGCTACGGCGACCATCGTCAACAATCTTTCCAAGACTGCCAACATGGTAATGGTGGATCTTGGCATTCCTCCGGGCTTCGAACTGCTCTCGGAAGATTTGCAATCCTTCCAGGAGAAAACCAGAGGCCAGCAGAGTGGCCGTCTGGAAAAGTTTTCGCTCACTGCCACACAAGCAATTCTCTACTTCAATGCGCTTTCTGCAAAGCAAACGGTCACGCTCAACTTCCGCCTGCGCGCCAAATACCCCATCCGCGCACGCACATTCCAATCGCGCGTCTACGAGTATTACGATCCAGAGGTAAATGCCAGCGCACATCCAGTGCAACTAGAGGTCACGGGAGATAAGCAATGAGATTGCAGCAGAAAAAGCATAAGAGTTGAAACAGAATATGCTGGCGGCCATCTGGGACTGAGCGTATTGCAGATACCTGGTACGTAGTGCAGTCTCGCCCACTTGGCCGCCGTGTAAATTCTTATGACGCTGCTCCACCCGCGGATCGCGCAAATCGGCAGAATGCTTCAAGGGATTGTCCATTTCCGTATCTCACTCCGTCAAACCTGCACTGCATATAGCGATGAAGATGTGTTTGCCGCGATGGGAAAGATTTTTTGACGCAAGACGCGCAGTCTGCTACCTTTATGAAGGATTACTTAATTCAACATGTTCCTCAGTAGCTCAATGGCAGAGCATTCGGCTGTTAACCGAAGGGTTGTAGGTTCGAGTCCTACCTGAGGAGCCAATAAATCAATAACTTAGCTTCCATTGCGCTCTGCTTGCGCTCCGATTCCCTCAAAAGCCAATTTTGCTACCCGCACCCCTGCAATGGTCATTTCATCCGTCACAACGTCCCCGTAAATGTTGAACGTCGTTCGGATGTCGGAGTGGCGCATCATTTTCTGTTGCACTGCTACCGACGTTCCAACGGCGTCCAACCAAGAGCGGTATGTGTGCCGGAAGGCGTGAGTGGCGAGGTGACCGATTTTCGCGGCCTCAGCCGCCCGGACTAGCTCCCGCCAGACGCCCGTGTAGGAATACGGAAATCTGCCGGTTTTGATAGGGCTGGCGAAGATCCAGTCTTCAGTGCCGGAAAAATCCGAACGCTGTTTGCAGGACTTCAGGCGCTCCAGCATTTCGCCGGTGAGATTGAAGGTTCGGGCGGAGCCTTCCGTTTTCACATCAGCCACGACCTGCTCCACGATGCCGCGCCGGACGCTCAGCCGTGAGCCAAGCCAACCCAAGCCGATTATCTATCTCGAACCACTCTCCGAAAGACAGACGTTCCTGAAAAGCAACTGAACAATTGGACGAAATTGCGACTCCGTATTGCTGTGTCCTGCCTCCGCCGGCAGCACATCTGTCTGATGAACGTCCTTATCTCCAGGAACGGTCGTGAGAGCATCCAGCGATATGCCGCGTTTCAAAGCATTCCGAACAACAAGCAGCATCGTGGGACTGATCTTTGACGGCTGCTTGAAGTCGAAAGCAACGTCAGCCTTGGAGAGATCCGGCTGACAGATCACCTCGAAATCTGGCCTCCGTCCTTGATGCAATAGCCTCCGAAAAACTCTCTCCTATTTTGCTGTGCTTGACTCTTCATCCCCTTGAGGCATTTATGCAACCAGCTCGAGTATCTGTCGCTGGACCTCAGAACTCGAGAGTAAATCCCGCGGACGGCAAGATTGGAAGCATATTGTCACGCCTCATCCATGCCTCTCCGGTGCTGAAGTTATACTGCCGTAAGCCATAATACCGCCAATTCTTATGGTCCAGCATATTGTCGAGTTCCAAATCCACAGTCAACTTAGAGCGCTTGTAAAAGAAGGCCTTATTCAAACGGGTATCCAGACGGCTATAGGCAGGCACGCGCAATTGATTGCGCTGCGCGGAGAGTGTGAAATAGGCCGTCTGATCGTCTGCCGCCGGATTGCCCTGAAAGAATCCTACGATGGGAAAATTGCTCTCGTAGTTGAATTTGCCGCTCAGGTTGATGGTCGGATTAAAACGATAGCTGGCAAAAGCGGTCCCGATATGACGCTGATCAAAATCTCCGTCGAAACAAAGGCTGGCGAGCGCATCGCAATAGCGCGTGTGCCCCAGACTGTAGGACAACCACCCGGAGAGCTGATTGGCGCTCACCCTTTGCAAGGTGATCTCCATGCCGCGGGAATAACCCCGCGTGGAATTGGTCAACACGGTCCCATAGACCGGCTCAGTTACTACGCCATCGACAAGACGCCACTCCGTCTCCGGTGAGTATGGAATCTGATTCTCTTTCCGGTCATACAAATCCACCTTGAGCCGTATCCTCTCGGAGAACTGCTGTTCAAAACCGAGAATGTAATGAGTAGAGCGTTCGGCGCGCAGAGCAGGGTTGTTGAAGTCTCCCAGAAGTTGTTCGAGTTCGGGAAACTGCGCATACTGTCCATAACCTGCCAATATCTTTGTTTTCGAAGTTATTCCGAACGAAGCGCTTGCGCGGGGAAGCAATACCTCCTGATTTGTGTAGCCGAGACGGCCATACCGTCCGCCTGCGGTGAGAAGAACCCGCCCGACCAGAGCACTCCAGGATGACTGAGCATATGCGCCGTAGAGCCAGGTTTGCCGATCAAACTTACCCAATGGAAAAGGTGTAACGAACGGCCGTTCCGTCAAGACATCCCACACATAGTTGCTTGTGTAGTTTTCTCTGGCATCGCGGGCTTCTGCGCCAGCCTCAAGACTGAGTTGTTTGGTGAATTGAATGGTGTCATCATGCCGGAATGCGTAATTCTTCGTCGGAGAACGCAAAAGATCGCCACCGTCCATCTGGTTGTGGTCGCTTTCGCTGCTGTAGGTAAGCGCGGTGCGCAAGCTGGTGGAGGAACGCGGAGTCCATTGCCAACTGGTGTTGACGAGGTTCAAGGGACTTCGCTCCTTGACCTCGTCTGCCGGTCCAGTAAATGTCTGATTCAGATCCGCGTCTCCATTGATCAGCATCAGGTCGATATGGTTGTGCGACGATGGATCCCAACTCAGTTTGTCCTCCGTGTCATAGTATCCGATCGACATACCGGCTGTGCCTAGACGATTCATCAGGTATTGAAGATAGCTCTTCCGCGCAGTCACCAGCCACGCCGCTTTCTTCGACCGGCCCAGCGGACCTTCCGCGGTAGCGCCGCCTTGAAAGCAATCCATGTTAATCCGAAACGCGACCTTCTCATTATCGGGTTCGCGCGTCTGAATATTCAGCACGGCCCCGGTGCTGTCGCCGTAGCGAGCAGAAAAGCCGCCTCCGAGCAGCGAGAGGGACTCGATGATATCTCCATTGAGCAGCGAAACCGATCCCAAGCCGGTAATCTGTTTGTTGTCGTGAAAGGGGTTTTTCAATAACACGCCATCCAGATAAAACGCAATATTCGGAATGCCTGCGCCACGATAGGCGAAATCGGCATAATAGTCGTCCGGCGCCGCGACTCCGGGCAGGCTATGAATGGAACGAAATGCATCTCCGAACATACTCGACAGATTCTTCAGCTCCGCGCCTTGCAACACTTGCTCGGTGGGAGCATCAGCTTCGATGCGATCGTAGGGGCCAGCGGAAACCGTGACCTGATCATTCCGTTTCAAAGCCTCCTGTCCTATTTGCAGATCGACATCGGTATCGACATCCGCCGGAATTTGCAGCGATGTCTTGAGCAGCCCGTAGCCCACGGTGGTGATATAGACTTCCACCTCGCCGGGTTGAACTCCAGCGAGTTCGAAATGGCCCGCATTGTCGGTGATCGTTTTGAGATTCTGATCGCGAATGGAGACCAGCGCTTTGGCGATTGGCTCCAGCGTCTTGAAATCCTTGACACTTCCACGCAGAGTTACAGCGGCCGGAAATTGTACTGCGACTCTGGAGTTGATGCCGGCCTGCAATTGGAGGCCGGCAATGCGCATTCTGGGAAAATCAGCTTTTTCGGCCATCAACGTATAGATCCCTGGGGGGAGTGCCGGAAGGACAAAATTGCCCTCTTTATCGGAGGTCGTCTGGCGCTCCAGGCCGGTGCTTTCGTTGGTAATCGACACGCGCGCGAAGGGCACAATTGCACCCTTGGTATCTGTGGTCGTACCGACAAGGTTAGCCACCACTTCCTGCCCGATGGCTCGAAGAGCGGTTCCTTGCACCATGAATGAAACAAGCATGAACGCAGCGCAATGAAGAACAAAGCGCCGAACGCACCAATGATGCCTGGATAACATAACGTACTTTCCCCACTTCAAATCTGAAGGCCACGGCGGAATTCGCCGGAACTTTCGCATCACCAAACTACTTATTTCCGAGACGATTCCTGCGTGCAGTCGCGGACGTTCGCGGTGCGACTGAGCCATTTCGACAGCCGCTCCGCCTGAAACAGCGAGTCTTGGATCTCCCGCACTTTGGCTGTGTCTTCCGCGGCCTCTCCGGACGTAACACTGAAGCTGGACTGGATTGCAGCGTCGTTGCGCGCGGCTGCATCGAATATCTGCTGAAGCGCCAAGGCAAGATCCGTGGGGACGGAAGTGCGTTCATCCCCTTGCGGATCCTGAGAACTTCCGATCGGAAAGAAGATGGGAGCAAGCTCCAGGCGCAGCTTCTTAGTGCGTTCGCCCACCTCCTGCGCATGAGATGCGACCATGCAGAGATACTCATGATGGGGCGTTTCGCTCAGGCTGCCGATCTCCGTCGGAGAAAGAGTGGTTGCAAGCCGCTTCAGCACCCATGCATGGCGCATGGCCTCACCTGAATCCTCCAAAACAGATTCCGAGAGCTGCTGAATCTTGGCGCGCAGGTCAAGGGAAGAATCGGGCGCGGCCTGTGTCTCGAAATACCGGCTCAGTTCCTCCGACAAAGGGATCGAAGCGCTTTCGGGCGGTGTACCTGCCCTCGTCGTAACAACTGCTTCCGTGCGCCTTCGCTGCATAGCTTCGGCGACTGTAATCAGATTGATCACAACCGCCGAATTGTGTCGAACTGGGGTAAGGGCACTGGCGATTTGCTCCCTGCGCGATTCTGTCGCCAGAACTCCCTCGACGTGAATCTTGCGATCCGAGCCAATATGGACCGTAACCTCCTGGCCGAGTGTCGCCCCGACCTGATCGAGCAGATAGGTCGTCTCGATCTGCAAATCGTCGATCGAATCGATTGGCTGGATGGGCGAAGAAGCAAGAAACGCAGCGTCGGCCTGAAAGACTTGCGGATTTACTTCAAGCTCAGCTCGTTGCTCGAATCCGGCTTCGACAATCGAATAGACGACCGGGCTTTCCTCTCCGGTCCTTTCACCTGCGTTATCCGGTTCCCGCACCGTTACAGCTAATGCAACAGCCCTGAAATCATCCTTGCGGAGAGTAAGTGCCGCGCTTATCAACCGATGGTCTCCCGATCCGTCTTTCGGTTCATAGTGAACAACGAAGGTGTTTCCCTGTTTGTCAACCTGTTCCCGAGCAGCATCCGCGAGGCCAGCGAAGCTTTTCGCGGAAAGATCGCACTCCCAGAGATTGTCAGGAGAATCCAAGACTTCGCGAACGATTCCGCCTTGTGTGTCGATTTCTCTTCTGGCGCCCCGTTCGTAGACCGCGGATGAGCCATTGCGTTCGCTCCATTCTCCGGCAACGAGCATGCCGGAGTCGTCGTACACACGCCGTGCGGTAATTCCACGCGCGCCACTGTGCCAGACATCGATGCGACGGCGAAAGAGAACCTGTTTATCGCTGTACCTGCGTTTCTCCAACCGCAAGGAGCGATGCTGCACAATATTGGGATCGTTGTCGTGAGCCTCTTCCATCTTCCTTGCGCGAGCAAGCAACTGCTGTGCGTTGACCCTAGGAGACCAGACATACGATGCTCCGACGGCCAAACCGAGCACCAGCACAGCAGTCACGCTCACTGCCGTCAGCGGGTTGCGCAATGCTCTTCCGCTGAAGGCGCGGATTTTGGCTAGCATCGTTGACCATGAAAGCCGATTGGCCTGAGTCCGCATAGCCAGCGTATGAAGTTTGCTCTCGAAGCTGCCACATTGCCCCGCCGTGGATGGCAAGTTGGGAAGCAGAATGCGATTGCGATAGTCCATGAACGAAGAAATTGTCTGGCTGGTCTTTTCCGTCTTCACGCGACAGGACCAGCACGCCTCCAAGTGCGTCCGAATGCGCGCGGCATTTCGCGAAGTCTGTTCGCCATCCAAATAGAGCAACAGATCGCCTTCGCCTGGGTGCCAGTCATGATCTTTGTGAAAGCAATTGAATCGGCTTTTCATTTCGTCACCTCGCCATCTTCCTCATGGCCCGCCGTAGAAACTCGGCAACGCTCGAACTCGTGATGTTTAGAATCTCAGCGATCTCTCGGTAACAAAACCCCTCGGCCCGTAAATGAAGGCAGCGACTCTCCTGCGCCGATAGCAATGCAAGCCCTTTGCGGATGGCGTTGAACCGCTCTCGGTCGAGCAATGTTTCTTCAGGATCTCTTCCGCTATCCGGCACCTGAAGCGCTACTGTTCGATAGTCCTCGGAGGCGAGCTCATGGATGAACTTGGTGCTTCTCGTCCGGTCAACTGCCAGGTTATGAGCGACGCGAAAGACCCAGGACCGCAGGCGATTGTCCGCGATAGTCTTGCCACTGGACCAGTAGAGATAAAGCCGCAGAAACGTCTCCTGCGTCAGGTCCTCGGCCTCGGTGGGGTCGCCGAATGTTGCAGCCAGATACTGGCAGACCGGGGTTCGAAGTGCTCCATAGACACGGATTACGTTTTGCTCCAGGTCCATTGGTTCCTTGGTCAAGAGCAAGACGGAGGACTGTGCCGCGATGGTCGCTTGTGTGGAGACTTCAGTCTTCATTCGCATATTCGGCGCAAGTTGAACAATACTTCCCAATCGGCATTGTCGCTGTTCAGGGGTTCCGTTTAGTAGACGACTGAACCCGCCATTTATATGACAGCGGAATTGATTCCAAGGCCGGGCTATGCCTCGAATCTGAACAGCATTTTTAGCCGCATGAGCAAAGAATAGCAGCCGAATGGCTTGCCGATACAGCCTTGGTCTGCCTCCATCCGGTAAAAATGAATTCCGCTGGGTAGTCTCTAACCAGGCGCTAAATTGGAGCCAATAGCTTCTTCTGTCACGCAAATGTCAGTCTCATTCGTCTTCTAATTGCGAATCTCTTCCGCCTTGGAAAGGAATGACCATGAACTGGAGCAGAATCCCTCCGTTCTTTCTCTGCGCTGTCGTTTTCCGGTGCGGCAGCGTTCATTTTGCCCACCAGCCCAGATCTGGCGAAGCAATTGAACAGGAGTTTGCACACTTCAACGCAAAGCCGGAGGTTTGACGACAATGTACTTGGAACCCCCGCTTGCGTGATCGGCTCCAGCGGCCGGTGAGTCGGTGATGTTGATGACTCAATTCTCAACTTGGAGACACATATGCTCGATGTTTCGGAAATCACTCTCGCCGCTTCAGTCCGGAGACGGCGCAGTCGCGTAAAGAAGTCTCTGGCTTGCTTGCTCACTCTTCCGCTTGCATGGGCGCTGACTGGGTGTGGAGGCAGTTCCTCGTCGTCCAGTTCCACGCCTCCACCGAACCAGACGCCTGACGAGCGGGCCGACGCGATGCTGGCGAAGATGACGCAGGCGGAAAAACTGCAAATGGTGCAAGGCGGCGTAACTACCAACCTTGAATGGGGGTATACGATTCCACTGGGCGCGGCTGGTTGGGTGCCTGCCAATACGCGGCTGGGGATTCCGGCCCTGTATCTGGCCGATGGCAGCGTGGGAGTCGGCAATGCCGCGGGACCGGCCACCGCGCTTCCCTCGTCGCTCGCCAGCGCGGCCAGTTGGGACACCTCCGAAGCTGCCAAGTACGGCACGGTCATCGGCACCGAGTTGGCCGACTACGGAATCAATGTCAACCTGGGCGGCAACATCAATCTGATTGGCCGCGAGCCGCGCGACGGCCGCACCTTCGAGACCAAGGGCGAAGACCCCATTCTGGCCGGCAAGATCACCGCCGCGCATATCAACGCTATACAGGCGCAGCATATCATCGGCGGCATTAAGCACTTTGCCTTCAACGACCAAGAGAGTGGACGCACTACGGCCAACGCCGTTATCGACGAGCGGAGCGGCAGGGAGAGCGATCTGCTGGCCTTCGAGATCGGCCTCAAGGACTCGAATGTGCAGTCGGTGATGTGTTCCTATAACCTGACCAACAGCCAGTACGACTGCGAGAACGAGCATCTGCTTAACCAGGTGCTCAAAGGCGATTGGAACTTTCCGGGCTTTGTGATGTCCGACTGGTGGGCCACAGAAAGCACGGTCAACGCGGCCAACAACGGCCTGGACCAGGAGCAGCCCAACCAGCAGTATTTCTCCACTCTTGGGCAAGCCATCACCGCGGGTCAGGTGCAGCAGTCGCGCCTGGACGACATGGTGCATCGCATTCTGCGCGCCATGTACGAAGTGGGAATCTTCGACAATCCGCAGAAGATTCAGGCGATTCCGGCAGCCGCCGATGCAGCCGTGGCACAGGAGATCGAAGAGCAGGGAGCGGTGCTGCTGAAAAATGCCGGCAACCAACTGCCGCTAAACGCTTCGACAGTGCAATCGATCGCCGTCATCGGCTCGCACGCGGATGCCTACGTGCTCTCCGGCGGAGGCTCGGCGCAGGTTCAACCCACCAGCGGCGTGTTGAAAGGGCCTGAGCCAAACCCACCCGGCTGGTCGACGGTCACATGGGATGTGTCGTCACCGCTCAAAGCCATTCAGGCCAAGGCTCCCGGCGCAACGGTGCAATATGTTGATGGCTCAAATCCCGCGGCGGCCGCCTCGCTGGCCGCTTCGTCGCAAGTGGCCATTGTTTTCGTGAGCCAATGGGCCAGCGAAGGCATGGATGAAACCAGCCTCAGCCTGACCGACCTGACCAGTACAACGCCCATCGACCAGAATGCGCTGGTGGAAGCGGTGGCTGCGGCCAATCCGCACACGATTGTAGTAGCCGAGAACGGCGGTCCAATTCTGATGCCCTGGCTGAACCAGGTGAGCGCGGTGCTTGAAGCCTGGTACCCCGGCCAGAGCGGTGGGCCGGCGATTGCCAACCTGCTCTTCGGCTCGGCCAATCCCTCCGGCAAGCTGCCCATCACCTTCCCGGCCAGTGAGGCGCAACTGCCGCGCCCGATCATCCCCCAGCCGCCGGATGGCGTGACTCCGTTCAACGTGGACTACAACATCGAGGGGTACAACGTGGGCTACAAGTGGTACGACGTGAATGGATTCACGCCTCTCTTTCCCTTCGGATACGGCCTCTCCTACACCACATTTTCCATCACCAGCCCTGCCATCGTGAACAACCTGAGTTCAACCACCACTCCAAACTTCCAGGTAACTTTCAATCTGGCCAACACCGGCACGGTCGCGGGAGCCGAGGTGGCTCAGGTCTATCTGGGGCTGCCAGCCAGCACCAACGAACCGCCCAAGCGGCTGGTGGGTTGGCAGAAGGTTCTCTTGCAGCCGAGCGCTTCGCAGGCCGTTACCATCGAAATAGATCAGAACGACTCTTCACATCCCATGAGCTACTGGAATACCGGGACCAGCAGTTGGAGCGTCGCCCCCGGCACGTATACGGTCTACCTGGGAAACTCGGAGGCTGCCGCAACTCTTACTACGGTGGGAACGATCACGGTAAGCCAGTAACAGCCTGAGTACATCCGGGTACCTTGCCAACTCTGAATTTGGTGCGCCTCACAGTAGTGTTTGACTTCGGATTTGCAAAAGGCGACCGATACGAAGAAGGAGAAATCCCGTCGCAACGATGACGAACGGCAGGAGCCATGCCTGAAACTGCTTGTGCGTGCAGGCGCCGATGAGCGCGCAAACGGCTACCGGCAAGCAGGCTAACACGGGGATCAGCATCCCTTTGAGCAAATAATCTTTTCGAGCCAGTGGAACCGCCTGAGCGCGCGGTATGGTGCGTATTAGAATCCATAGAAAACCGCTTACAGTGCCGGCGAGCGTTCCTGCCGCAACACCCACCGGACCAAAGTATACAGCGCCGAGAAGGCTCGCGCATAAACTCACTATGCCTTCCACCACGGCTCCTTCGATACCGTGGCGCTGCTGGCCCGTGGCAATCAGCATTACACAATAAGCGCCGCTGATGCAGCGGATCGCCTGTGCAACCACAAGAATCCTGAGGATGAAGAAAGCTGACTGTGCATATGCGCCGCCAACCCAGTATGTCAACGCCGATTCCCCAAAAACGAAGACAAGCACCGTTAAAGCTATGTTGATCGCTATAATCCAGCGTGTAGCCAGCAGTACCAAGATTCGGATATGTGCTAGTTCGCCACGCGCGTGAAGTGAGGCGATGGGGGTCATGAACGCGTTAATCACTGCAAAATTAAAACCGATAAAACAAGTAATCAAGGCAGTTGCGATTGAATAGTATCCCACAGCCGGGAACTGAAAATGCCCAACTACGACAAGGTCCATCCCATTGACAAGGAAGACGCCGAACGACCAGATTGTAAGTCCTGTGCAATACCGGGCAAGCTGAGCCGCCAACTTCCAATCGTATGCGAAGAGGCGGATGCGGAGTGCAGGCTGAATGCGGTATGCGAAGGCCACTTGCAGCAGACTACCTAATATATTCGCGATGGCTACGCAGGCCGCAATCGCAATCAGAGAGTGGCTGAAGAAACCGGCCACGATGGCAGTGGCGCCGCCCACTAGGCGGCTGCCACCGATCGCTAGTGCCGGGTATTCATTGCGATGCCGTCCAACCAGAATTCCAGTGTATGTGGAAAGCGGTAACTGCGCGCATGTGCTGGCCGCCAGCAGCGAAGCGGCAAGACGAAACTCATGAGACAGTGCGGGCGGAATGCCATGAAAGAAGACGGGCAATCGCCACAGCAGCACGCCAATCGCGGCGAAGGCCAGGCCTCCAGACGCGGCCAGCATTGCCATTGCAGTACTCACCAATTTGTTGATCTGTATATTCTGCCCATTTTCCATCAACTGAGCGACATGACGGGCAATGGCTGTTTGCAGTCCGAAATCAAGATAACTTGAGCAGGCTGTAATCTGCAGCATCAGCGACCACGCGCCAAACCGGTCCGGGCTCAAGGCGCGTGTCAGGAAGTGCGGCAGAGCGAGGGCGACTACGGCAGTTGCGCCGCCACGCGCTACGTTCGCGGCGGCATTCTTGATGACGATGAGCCCAAAACTCTTCATCGCGAACCAAGACCTCCACAGTTGGTGATAATGCTCAATCGGCGTTTCTTCCACAAATTACGCAGAGAACAGTGCGCAGAATTATCTTCAGATCGAAGACCAAACCCCAGTTTTGCAGATAGTAGAGGTCATACATCACGCGGGTGCGAATACAGGTATTGCCGCGCAGTCCGTTGACCTGCGCCCATCCGGTGATGCCGACTTTGATCTGGTGCCTGCGATGATACTCGTCGATCTCGCTGCGGAAGCTGTTGACAAAATGTGGCCGCTCGGGGCGCGGGCCCACTATGCTCATCTTGCCTTGCAACACATTGAAGAACTGGGGCAATTCATCCAGAGAGTATTTACGCAAGAATTTGCCCAACGAAGTGCGGCGAGCATCGTCCTGCTGGGACCAGCGGGTGTCGCTCTCGCTGGGCGGAGCTGTGTGCATGGTGCGGAATTTATACATCCGAAATACTTTTCCGTTCCACCCCACGCGATCCTGGACGAAGAATATACTTCCTTTTGAACTGAACTTGATCGCCAACGCGATCAGCGCAATCAGAGGCAGTCCGGCGAGGATTGCGGCGAGCGAAAAGATCAAGTCGAAACCCCTCTTGAAAATTGAGTAGTTCAGTGTCTTGGTTGGCGCTGCGCCGATATTCAGCAGGTAAAGGCAGTTGGCAGTAGAGAGACTTTGATGCGGCTGCACGCAGTCGCTGGAGCCGGTAACGAAACGCACCGGGGCGCCCACGCTGCCGCATGCGCCAATGCGTTGCGAAAGCACAGAAACTTCCGCCGAGGGCGCTGAGATCAGCACTCCCTCCAGCGGCTCGCGCTGCAGCTCCCTCACCAGCTCGTCCAGACTGTATGCATTCATAACTGGGCGCGGCTTCCCCACCGCCTCTAGTCGGATAGCTCCAGAGATATTATGGCGCGAGACTCGTTTGCGAGTCAGCGTCCAAGAGACGTCGCCGGCTTGGATATGCATATCAACAATCGCAATGCGGGTAAGAGGACTTTGCGTATTAAAGATTGCGCGGAACGATAGGATAATGATTGCCGAGGCGGTCAGGAGAAATGCGCCATCGGTGGCACATTGCAGCAATCCCGGCAGAGCGATGCCCAGAAGAGCCAGTAGCAGCGCCGCCGCGCCGGATGCCACGCAGACAGACGCCAGGACCGCCATCAAACCGGTATGTTCCCGATTGATTCTTTTGCAACTGGCTGCATCCAGGCATTCGATGGCCGCGATCCATGCGAAGCAGAGCACCAGGACAAACTGTACATTGGCTGGGGAAGCGAGGGGATGGGTGCCGGTTGCACGCCAAGCAGCCCTCAGCAACAAAGCCCAGATGGCGGGCAGCGGGTAGAGGCATAGACGCAAGAGAGTGCGCTCCCACGGCGCGGGCCTGAAGGGAGGCGGCGCGTTGAGACGGCGCACTAAGGCAATGCCCGGCGGGGAGGATTCTGTTTCGGGATAAGGTACGGAACGCTGAGTTGACATAAAACAACTGGTTCTCGACATCCGAGTTATGGAATTAAAGTGCCAACTGCGAGCGCACTTATGGCCAGCGGAGTCAGCATCTGGGGCCAGTCATGCAGCGCGCGCGCCACGCCATTGTCCACTTTTTCAGGCACCACGATCTGATCGCCAGGGTTCATCGGCAATTGCTCGAAGCTATTGTGGAAGATACCGCCAACCTCTTGACGGCTGATGACTGTACCGTCGGCGCGCAGCACGAAAGCACGACGGCGATTTGAGTTAAGGCCGCCTTCGCCGGCCATTTTCAGGTAGTCGCCAACCGTGCGCCGAGCGTCGTAGACGAATGAGGCCGGGTTATAAACCGCGCCGGAGACAGATACGGTATTGGGGCGCGCTGGAATTACAATCTGGTCGGCGTCCTCCAGGACAATCGGTGGAAAATCCACAATGCCGCCTGCCCCCGGCTGCATGGCGAGCACTACGCGGCCGGAGGCCTTCACGGAGCGGAGGCTGGCAAGGAGCGTCTGCTGGGCAGCTTGACGGGCGGCAGCGGCGCCGGGATCCTGTCCACCGGCGACAGATGACGCGGTCGATGCGCGCATCTCCGCTTCGGCGGAGCGCACCATCTCGTCCAAGCCCTTCTGCTGTTCGACGCGCGCGGACTCCCGTGTCAGGCTCGCGCCATATGGGTAAGCTCTGGCGGTCAATCCGCCGGCGGACGCCAGCACATCCTTGATCGTTTTTCCCTCTTCCAACTGATAGATGCCGGGATGCTCCACCTCGCCTTCAACCTTTACATACCGAGTCTGCGTCTGCTCGGGAGCTACGATGTCATGCTGCGAAAAGACGCTCACTATATCGCCTGGTTCGAGCGCCAGATTACTTGCCGGGTCGTTGTCCTCGATAGCCTTGCCGAGATCGAATGAAATCAACTGCGTTTTCAATGTCGTTGCATTGACCCGCTGGATGAGCGCGTAGCTCCAGTTGACCGAGGGCACCAGTTTTTGCAGATCGCGCGTCAGCATCTCCGTTCCGCTGCCGGAAATGGCCGCCTCATCCTCGCCTGGATCGCGAACGGACTCTGAGCGAGCAAGATCTTTGTAATACTCCGTAACGGTTTGCTGACGTGTTGATGAGTTGCTCGGCGCGCTGGGCGGCTGGATTGGCTGTTGCATGGGGGGCACACTGCTGCCGGTATTCGGCGCTTGATCCTGCACCGATCCTCTGCGGGGAGTATCCGGGATCTGCTTGCGCACAGGATATTCTCTCTGGCGGCCATCGGTAATGCTGGCTCGATTGAGCCAATATTCCCGCGGCACGAGCGCTTCAGGATTGGGGATCAGATCGCGAATATGCATTCCGGGCCGAAAGGGATAGCGGCCGGGATTGGCGACATAGCCGTGCAGAGTCACCGTATCGTCGAAGCGCGGTACGATGCTGGAGATATGGACGATGTCGCCGCCTCTCAGCACAAAGCCCAGGCTATCGGCTTCGAGCGGGAACTGAAGTACTGTGCGGGATCGATTCTCGCTGATGCGCTCTACCACTGCACTGCTGCTGTCGGCTATGGTATTCAGTCCTCCCGCAATTTCAATCAGCGATCCGATTGTGGTCTTGCCTTTCAGCTCATAAATCGCCGGAGAATTGACCGATCCCGCGATGGCGGCCAGCGGTCCTGCCGGGGGAATGAAGATCACGTCACCGGATTGCAACGCATGGTCATGCAACTTGTCTCCCTTGACCAGAAGGTCGTACAGATCGAACTCCTGTACGGCGGTATCGCCCCGCCGCAATTGGAAGTGGCGCAACGATCCCTGCGGCGAAGGCCCGCCAGCGGCAAAGACGGCATTCACCAATGTGCTGAGAGAGCTGATGGTGTAAACCCCCGGCGACTTTGCCAGACCGACAACAAAGACTTGAATCGAGTGAAGACGCCCAATGGCAACTTCCAGGTTGAAGTTCTTGTAGACATGCCCGACGGCCTGTTTGAGATAGTCGTCCAGATTGCGATAGCGGACGCCCGCAACTGGTACTTCGCCCACATGCGGTAGATAGATCTGCCCCGAGCGGTCAACCTCAATGCGCAGATCGGCGTCGATCTGACCCCATATCCTAATGCGCAGTTCGTCGCCGGGCCCAACAGTGTAGTCGCTTGGGACCTGAGCATCGCCGTCTGGCGCAAAGGTCTCCGGCGGTTGTGCAAACAGCGATCTGCCAAAGACGGCCAACGGGCGGCCTGCCGAATCGGCAGCCATTTGTTCAAACTCCGTGTGCGGCACGGGAGGTTGCGCCGGCATTGTGCGCTGGCCTTGCGCCCGAATCGGCTTCGTCGATGTGTCGTCTGGGGAGTGGCGTCTCTGCTCGCCGGATTGATCTGTGCTCGTCCATGTTCTGGAGGTATCTTGCAGGCTTTGCGGGTTGAATGGTGCAGCGGATGAGTCTTGCTGAGAATCGTCGCATAGCGTCTCTTGCGAGCCGTCCACGCTGGTCGAACAAGGAGCGGACTCTGCCGGATTCTCCGGTGTCTGCGCGGAAATGATAGGGGGCATCGCAAGCAGCACAAGAAGCAGCGCGGCGGTATGCGTGGCGACTCGGTTCGTTCGCAAACTCACCTCTTTCGATCGATCGACAATCCAAAAGCTTGCGCAAAAGAGAGCGAAAACAATGGACGCCAGTAGGATCGCCAACCGCTTGGGAGACGAGCGTTTGTCGGGAGTAACGGCGGGATCGACAACCTGAATCACCGCGCCTTGGCGGGCCTCATCCAGGCGCGCGATCTCCAACTGCCGAGCCAGCAGCGCGACCACCGACTCGTTGTACTTGACATCGCGCAAACGGCGCAGATACTCGGCTCCGGCTTCTGGCATCTCGCCCTTAGGCACAAGCGGATCGTCCGCCGCCTCCGAATTTCTTCCGGTAAGTTCCGCAAGCTGTGACTCAAGCGCGGCGGTTTCCTGCTTTACCTGAATCAGGCGGGGATTGTCTTCTGTGGCATAGGTGCGCATGGAGCGAAGCTGAACCTGCTTGGCCGCGATTTGCGCGCGGGTAGCAACAGCGCTTTCAAGCAGGGCCTTCGATGCGCCGGACGGCTCCAGAATACCCGTGGTTTGCTGCGTATTCTTGAATGCTTCCTCAGCCTGGGTCAGAGTGCCTCTGGCATCGAGAAGCTGCTTCTCAAAGAAGAGACGGCGCTGGCTGGCCTCGGTGATGGCGAGTGAGGCGGAAAACTTCTTGAACTCGTCCACATAACCGTTGGCAAGTTCCGCTGCGCGCGCTGCATTGCCGTCGGTAGCAGAGATGGCGATAACGCCGCTCTTGAGGTTGAGCGTCACTGCGGTCCTGCGCTCCAGTGCTGTGCGCGTGTCGGACAACCTCTTCTTGCCATACTCGTTCATCAATTGAAATCGCTGTATGGTGGAGTCTTCAACGGTGCGGCTTCTTAACATGATGAGGCAAACCTCCGCAGGAGAGCGAAAGCCAAAGTTGCCTCCGGCAAATCCAGCTAGAGCTCCCAGCTCGCCCGACTGTGCAGCGAAGACTGAAGCCAGCGAGGACGAGGATGACGGCGGAAGAATGGTGGTGACAGCTGTGTACTGTGTGGGAAGCAGAAAGGCAAGCGTCAGGCCCACAACCACGCCAACCATTGCGGCCTTGGCGAGCAGCCGCCAGCGGCTGGACAGCAACGTCAGCAGATCAAGAACCGTGAGCGTTGGCCGAACCCCGGCACTAGCCTGGTATTCGCAAGCTGCCGTATCTGGGGTTGTGCCGATCGCTATGCTCATCGTAGTGCTTCTCCTTGCGCGCTATGGGTGAGAATCTCGAATTTCAGTGAACTTTTAAGCTCTTTGGAAGTGATTTCTGGATGACTCACAGCAACAGTGCCGAGGCCCATGCCTCGCCCGCAATCGCTGATGTAAAGTAGAGTGGAAACATCGCTCCATGCCGGGCTGTATGCGTTGCAATCGCCGAAGGTAAGTTGAGTGGCGCCGCTACCCGTTAAGCTAGCCGCAAACAAGTGCCAGTAACTTCCATTCCGCCGTCGATAAACAAGAAGGCCGTTGACTGGATTGACAGTGGATGAATCCATCGCATCGTCTTCGACTTGAATTCTTTTAGGCGGCGCTCCCGGAAATGTGGCATAAAGGTGTGGATCGCCATCTTCCTCGGCTGAGAACAGAATCACGCCTGGTGCGGCAAACTCCGCGTCCCAGACGTTCATCTTATCGGGAGTGACCGGCAACGGCGCATCGAGTACCTGGCCGCTTTCATCGAGATGAACCATCCACGCCCTGCCTGCTCCTTTAACTTCACGCAAAAAGAGCAAACTGCGCCCATCGGGCGAGAGAGCCGGCGCTTCCGCATCAAGGATGGTGGCAATTGCTGCGGGGTTTGATGACACGGGAAACTCCACCAGACGCGATCTTCCACTGCTCACGGCTTCGATCCAATAACGGTTCACATTCGGACTCGACCCGATGGCGAGTTGCTCTTCTTCAACTCCATGCGGGCCGGTTTGCACTCCTCCTCCCCCTTCGTCTTCCACGCGATAACCCTGCCAACCCATGGCCACGGTCATGCAGTGCTTGCCGGCTGGATGCGGAGCAAATAGCGCAAATGTTCTGCTTGTGCCATCCGCGAGATATTGAGAGCAGGCGAGCGATCGAGCATGGATGAGAGTGGTTGCCGAAGCCGCGCACCAAATGGTCGCAAAGCCTGCCAAAGCCATCGCGATCTTCCAACGCGGCCATCCTGACTGTGCGGCCCACAATCCATGCTGCGTAGAGGTCGCAGTGTGCAACTCCGCAAGCAAGCAGGCCAGCATCGCTATGAGCGCCCAAAAGGGAAGAAAGTCGATCGACAACGCCCAAATCAAATGCTGGGCTGAAACGGCCGGGTGCAGGTTGCAGGCAATAAAATAGCATCCCAGCAGAATCGCGCGGTGCCAGGTGTCCTTGATCGCATTGACCGCCAGGACGGCAACAAAGATGAGTACGACGCGATGATAAGAGGCTGGCTCGGTGGAGAGAGCGAGCAGGAGGCAGGTAAAGGCTGCCCACTCCAGGTTTCTGCGCCGCAATTCTCCGTCCCTAGATGAGATCGCCAGCAATGTCGTGCCGATCAAGCTAAGCTGCCAGAGCGGATAGAGCAGGGAGTAAAGCATTGGGGATGAAAGCAGCGGCTGAGGGTTCACGAGCGGCTGTGTCAAGAAGAGGCGATGAAAGAAACTCGATGCCGACGGAGCCGTCAGGCTGAATGGGTCAGTTGCTTCGCCGCGCAACATACGAGGAAACTGCTCAATCAAAAACACGCGCATCACAGCTTCTCCGAAGACAAGAAGACAGAGGGAGAGAATAACGAGAGTAGAACCGGCCAGGACGGCTGCCGTCTTCCATTCGCGCTTGCGCAGAAAGTAAAAGACAAAGAACAGCGGATAAACCTTGAGCGATGCCGCAAGCGCCAAAATAAAACCACAACTGAACCAGCGTTTGTGCGTATCGAGCCAATAAGCAAGCACCAGAAGGCCAAGCACAACCACGTGCATCTGCCCCAGAAGAAAGTTGTTGCGCAGAGGGATGATTGCGAAGAATGCGATCAGAGCAACGCGGCGTGCTTCCAAGCCGGTAATCCTGTACATTCCGTAGAGCGATGCGGCTAATATGCCGAGATTCACTACGAGCCAAACACGCTTCGCGTCCAGCGCGTCTAGCCATGCCAGAGGAACAATCGGCAATGCCGAAAAAGGTGTGAGGCCCACATAGCCCACCAGCGGCTGCGGGATAGACCAATGATCTTTCACGCGCTGCAGCCAGATCCAATCGTAGATTCTATCCAGAGGGTAGTGGTGGCTAAGCAAGCGTGCCACGGTGTAGTAGTTTCCAAAGTCAGAGATCAGAGATCGCCATCCAGGAATCAGTCCACTGATCACAAAGAGAGCGAACAACGCGATCAGCACAAACAGCTCCGCCGCCGGGAGAAGCCGGCGTATCGCCATCGGCATATCTGCGCCAGCCATCATGATTCACCCCGGCGCAGTTTGTTCGGCGAGCAGGCTGAGTGGTCCGAGCGCAGATGCATCTCCCACGCAATGCTGGCAAACGTAAACTCGGCGCCCGTGCCGAGATGATGCCAGATGCGCGCTGCCTGAAAGCGAAGATTGGCGGTCTTGTATTTCAGGGATTTCGCGGCCTTCTGGTCGATGCCCTCGCAGAGCATCGGACGATTGCCCACCGGCACGAGCCGCTTGGCCAGATGACGCCGCCACGCACGATCATCTGAAATAAAATGCCGATGTAAAAGAAGATTGAGTTTGTTTCCAGGCATATCGGTGAGAAGCCACCGTCGCGCGTAGCGATCGATCCACAGACGTACCGGCGAGTCGGCGGGCAGAGCACAGACGTTCTCCAGCGCCGGCGGTAATCGGCAGATAAATAGATTCTGTGCGCACAAAAGTACAAGCGCGGCAGCTTCCGTCAGGTGCACATCTGCGCAGAGCAACTCTCGGACCTTCTGCCAAAGCGCATCGTCGTTTTGATGACGGTGCATAAATGCGGCAATCTCATAGAGCCAAAGCAGCCGAGCCCACGAACCCAAGAAGTGGCGAAAGACATGGAGTACTTGATAAAGAAATGCGTGATGCCGCGCCAGACGAAGGAAGGAAACAGAACCAACTGTGTGCATCTCCGCCTGCTCGAAGGTGTCCAGGGGACAGCGCATAGGGTGCGCCTCGCCTTCTGCATCCCAGAATTCAGAATGCAGTTCGATCGCCGCGCCCTCCTGCAGATTGTAAAGATAGGCATGGCGTGTGAGGGGTCGAGATGCGGGAATGCGCAACCTGCGCTCACTTCTGTCAATAGCAGTCAATCTGTAGCCAAGCTCTTCAAGAGCCTGTTGTGCCCGATGTGCATCTTGCGGCGCAACGAGCAAATCGAAATCGATCTGGTGACGCTGCCATAACTCCGTCAGATAATCGGGGATGAGGCTGAATCCCTTGACGCACACAGAACGCACACCAGCATTCTGTAAGGCTTTGACAGCGTGCCCGAAGGTTATGAGCATACCGTTCATTCGTAGCGCGTTGTCGCGCCGGCGTTGTTCGAGCGTCGCAATCGCCGGAGCCGGAATACCAACGCAATTTCTATCTCCCAGTAATCGGGCGTATAAAGGCAGAGTAAGTCCGACTCTATCGAGAATCCCGATCTGCCGCGACCATTCATAAGACGAATAGCTGGATAAAGCTCGACTTTCGCAATCATTGTCAGTATGGTCTGCAGACTTATCGGCAGTAAAACGGAGGGCATCGATAACACTAGACAGAAACTCTCGGCTCATGAGCAAACCTCCAGTGTCATCGCAGAATTCGATCGCGCGCCGTCCTTTTCAAGTAAAGACATGATCGCGCGAAAATAGAGGGTAAGCTGATCTATCTGTTCGCGTTCATTTCCTGCCACCATAGCAAAACCCACGCCGCACAGCGACGGAGGAGTGTGCGCAAACCATGAACCACCGCACATTCGGAGGGCGCAACTGGGCCCAATATGATATATCTCGACTGGCTCAAACTCTGTCCCAAGGCTCAGATCCGCTTCGGCTTCTCGCTTAGTTTCAACTGCAATCTCCCATTCCGCATTCGCTACCACGCCGGAGTGATCACACTGTAAATTCAAGTTGTTAAGTACCTCACTCATCAGTGCGGAATCAGTCCTGATGCATATGGAGGAATCTCGCAGAATAAGTCGCAATGCATAAGGCAGCAAGACGCGCCTTCGCAGCAGATCGGTGGATGCGGCCGCAGACTTAGGAGTGATGCTGGAGTCTCTTTCAAACACAAAGTTGCTCCGTAAGGATTTTGTCCAAATCAGCAGCAACCACTGCTGGATTGCCGCTGAAGCTTACCTTCAGCGCAGTTAGACGGCAAAGCTGTTGCATCAATAATTGCCGGATTCTGTTCTGTTCTGCTATTGCTTCCGGCTGCTCCTCGATCTCTTCAAGCAGCGTCTTCATGGTCTCTTCCGCGCCAAACTGCGATGCATGACAGATGTGTTCGCCGGAGTCCTGAGCGCGCTTGAGGAAAACAATTCCAAGCGGCGTTGCGTCTATGGCGCGGTTGACGCCAAACAATATCCAGGGGTCGATTTCAAAGGACAACTCTCCGTTCAATGAGATCGTGGGAGACAAAGTGGTTAGCAGAGGGAAGTAAAGCGATGCATCGGGCATGAGCTTGACCGAGGTTTGCATACCCCATACGCTCAAGCCATTTGTCGCGGCGGAGACAAAGGTCCATTCGTCGGAAAGCAGGCTCCAGCCACGCAAAGCGAGTGCCAAAGAAAGTGTCGATTTTCCCACGCCAGAATGGGCCGCCAGCAAAATGGCTCTGCCATCGCGCACCACACATCCGGCATGCAGCACAATCACTCCTAGCGACGGCGCAAGAACTCCTGCAATGACCGCCAGCACGGCGCGGCGAAGGTATTCTTCGTCGGCGATGATTCCCTCCGACAGTACACCCGCAACCTCGCGCGCTTTCAAATCAAACCATACTGAGCCTTCGCGTCCATAGTCGGCGTGCACAAATTCGTTTCTGCCGCGAAAGATGGGGAAGGTGCAACAGCCAATTGTTGCGCCTCTGCGACAGCCGGTCAGCAAGGTAATTGTTGCGCGCGGTGCCGATGCTTCTCGATCCTGGTTAAACGGAAAAAACGCGCTGGTAATTTCCATCAGGCGCACTGAGTCAGTCCGCAACGAACAAACATGGCCAGCCAGACCAAGGGTGGTTGAGTACCGAGCATCCGAATTGTGACCGCCTTCGATCATTCGTGCTTCCCTCGCCGCACTGGGTTCAGAATACTGCGGAAAACCCTTCGATAAATGGGTGATAGTCAGGAATGACAAAGCGATTACAATGCCGTGACAAGCGAGCGGTAAAGCCAGAGCATAATCAACTCTGGATGTAGAAGTGCGCAGGAATGAAGATGAAGATATGATCTTTCCAACGTGCGAACAGGAGGTTGGTTGAGCCGATGAGTCACACATCGCAAGACGCTGGTACAGTCGATGTCCTATTCACGCACGCCTATCATCTTGCGCATGACCCAAAGCAATGGGAGCGCGGTCAACCGTATCCACCCTTGGGCACACTCTACGCTGCAGCCGCGGCGCGGGAGAGAGGTTACCGTGTGGCCGTCTTCGACAGTATGCTTGAAGATCCGGATACGGGCTTCGCGCACTCGTTGTTAGAGCACAAGCCGCGCGTGGTCATCCTTTACGAAGATAGTTTCAACTTTCTCAGCAAAATGTGCCTGCTCCGATCGCGGGAATGGTGTTGGAAGATGTGCGCAGCAGCTGCGGCAACCGGGGCTATTGTGATGGCTCACGGCTCCGATGCCGCCGACCACGCAGAGGAGTATCTGAATCAGGGATTCGATGCAGTGCTGCTTGGCGAAGGGGAGCAGACTGTCTGTGAACTGCTCGATGCGATTCTGTGCCAGGGACAGTTGTCGGCGTGGAGGATCCCAGGGCTTGCTTGGCGTGATCGTTTGTTAGGTCGAGTAGTTAAAACCGAGACTCGATCGCGGCAGCGAGATTTCTCTCTTCTACCATTCCCCGCACGCGACCTTGTGCGCCTCTCCGATTATGCCAAAATATGGAGCCGGAGCACTGGATATGTTTCTACTAACGTCGTCGCCAGCCGTGGCTGTCCCTTTCGCTGCAACTGGTGCGCAAAACCGATCTTTGGAAATAATTATTCGTTGCGGTCTGCGGAATCGGTTGCGGCTGAGATCGCGGAACTTAAGAGCAGCTATGGTATTGAACATATCTGGTTCGCGGACGACATCTTTGCATTGAATGCTGGATGGATGGCGCAGTTTGCCGATGTTATGGAGCGGTACGATGCGGTGCTTCCTTTCAAGATACAAAGTCGCGCTGATCTTATGCGTCCAGCAACAGTTGAAAATCTAAAGCGTGCCGGCTGCAGCGAGGTCTGGATGGGCGTCGAATCCGGCGCGCAAAGCGTACTGAACGCAATGGACAAAGGCTTGCGTGTCGAAGCGGTGGCCGCAGCGCGCGATCTGCTGCGTCGCTATGACATTCGCGCCTGCTATTTTTTGCAATTTGGATATCCCGGTGAGGGCCTTAAAGAAATTGAGTCGACTATCGATCTGGTGCGTTCCACACAACCTGATGAGATAGGAGTTTCAGTCTCATATCCATTGCCCAACACTGCATTCTACGAGCGGGTGAGCGAGCAACTCGGGGACAAACGCAATTGGGTGGACAGTGCCGAGTTGAGCATGATGTTTCGCTCTGCATATAGCACGGAGTTTTATCGCTCCTTGCGTAACGCCTTGCATTTTGAAGTAACTGAAGCGCATTTTGCAGAGGAGCGCAGAAGCCCAGGAAAGCTCCGCCAACTTTGGGAAGAAGTCTATACGCTGGAGGCCGTATGCAGAACTGCGCAGCCCACGAGCCTTCCTATTTATCCGCAACAGTCCGTGACGCTTCCACTGGAGTGTGAGGCAGTGGATGTTGCTGTTGCCGGAGCGCGATAAAGAGTGGAAAGAGAGGGAACAGATGCCAGATCTTCTGCTGACGCACGGGTATTTTCTTCACGAAGATCCCAAAGAGATGCAGATTATGAAGCCTTATCCGCCGCTGGGAATTCTCTATATCTGTTCGCATCTGCGCTCTCGTGGGTTCACTGTTGATGTGCATGACAGCACATTCTCCACTCAAGAAGCTCTCTGCAAGCGGCTCGAAGATGAGACGCCGACCATACTGGGTATTTATGCCAATCTAATGACGCGTCCCAAGGTGGTGAGGATTCTTGCTGAGGCAAAACGACATGGCTGGAAGGCGATTGTGGGCGGTCCTGAGCCGGGGGCATATGTAGAGGAGTATCTTCGCGCAGGAGCAGACGTTGTGGTTATGGGAGAGGGCGAGCTCACGATGGAAGAACTGTTACCGATCCTCCGCGGTGACGGAATTCAGCGACTGGATGGTGTATTTGGAATAGCATTTCTTGATAAGAATGGTTTCGTAATCCGCAATCCGCCAAGGCCGCAGATCAATGACCTCGATGCACAGCCGTGGCCAGAGCGAGAAGCCATCGATACAGAGCGATATGTCGAGACTTGGAGGACCTATCATGGCCAGGGTTCGATTTCAATGATTACTGCGCGCGGCTGTCCCTATCACTGCGAATGGTGCAGTCATCAGGTTTACGGCCAGACGCACCGCCGGCGCAAGCCACGGTTTGTGGCGGATGAGCTTGAATGGCTGTGCAAACGATATAAGCCCGATATGCTCTGGTTCGCAGACGACGTCTTTACGATTCACCATGGATGGTTGCAGGAGTGGCGCGAGCAGATTACTTCACGCTCGTTGCATATTCCCTTTGAATGTATCTCGCGAGCAGACCGATTAACAGAGGAAGTTATCCGGACATTGGCGGAGCTAGGTTGCTTTCGTCTTTGGATCGGCTCGGAGAGCGGCTCTCAACGCATCCTCGACCGCATGAAGCGTGGAGTTACCGTCGAGCAGGTGCAACGGGCCACAAAGCTATGCCGGGACTATGGGATTCAAACGGGAATGTTTTTGATGTGGGGTTACGAGGGAGAGGAGATGGAAGACATCGAGGCCACCATCGAGCATGTGCGCGTTTCCAAGCCGGATGTCTTTCTCACTACCGTCGCCTATCCGATCAAAGGAACGCCGTATTTTAAGCGGACGCAGGAGCAGGGGCTTATTCGTGAGATCCGTCCGTGGGCGGAAAGCTCTGACCGGGAGCTGGAGATACTAGGAAGACGCAGCACTGATTTCTATCAAATAGCAAACCAGTTGCTCAAGCATGAAGTGGAGTTAGTGCAGATCGACGTTAAACAAGATCCGGCTCAACAGGAAGAAGCCGGCTCTTTGAAGGCGCGGATTATTGCCGAGCGCGCGAGTCTGCATTTGGCCGCGCAGAGTGATATGAGGACTGTATGACAGCTTTAGTGTGCCAATCTATCGCACAGGCGACCGCAATTAGCGAGCCTTTTGACCAGATCGCGCTCGACTACGACCGGGTGTTTACTCATTCGGCAATTGGCAAAGTGCAGCGGTCTCAGGTATCGCGGCAAATTGAGCGCAGCTTTACTCCCGGCAGCCATGTAATCGAGCTGAACTGCGGGACCGGCGAAGATGCGCTGGCACTGGCGCGAAGTGGCGTTAGGGTAAGTGCGTATGACGCATCCCCGATAATGGTAACAGTCGCCAATAGGAAGCTGAACCGTGAGCCGTCCTGCATAAAAGTGCAGTTCTCCGTCCTGCGCAACGAGCATCTTTTTCAATTGGAAGGTTTATTTGATGGTGCTTTGTCAAACTTTGCAGGACTCAATTGTTCGCTTGACTGGAGCGGTATTGCCAATGAGCTTGCCCGTCTCGTAAAACCGGGAGGACATCTGCTGCTTTGTGTAATGGGCCGAATGTGCTTGTGGGAGATGGTCCACTCGCTTCTGCGGGGGCGTTTCCGCAAAGCCCTCCGGCGCGCACGCAAAGGCCCGACCTTCACCCGTATTGATGGAAACTCCCTGATCATCATCTACCCATCCATAAGTGAGGCGAAGCGGATATTCTCCTCCGGGTTTTATCTGCGTGGATGGCGCGGCGTGGGTGTGTTTGTTCCACCACCGTATTGTGAACCGCACTTTCAGGGAAGGAAAGGTATGCTGGACCTGCTTGCGTCTCTTGACTTATGGCTTGCTCACCTGCCTGGTCTGCGTTGTTGGGGCGATCATGTCCTACTGGATTTTGTGAGGCGCGAGGCATGAGCGCAATCGCTGCAATTCGTCCAGAACAATCAGGAGCAGTTAGTTGGTCTGAACTAACTCTTTGCTGCCCTGCGTGTTCCAGTGAGATGGAAACAATCATATTAACTTCAGAGCATGCCCAAGATAAGGCAGTTTGTGCGGCTTGTAACTTCGCCATAGTTATGAAGGATGGAATCTGGCGAGCGATCCGCCCCGGTCGCGACGTTTTTCTCGCAGGACCTCTATCGAGCTATGAAGCTGTTCGCAAGGCGGAGAAACGCTGGTCGAACAATGCGGCCTTCTATCTTTCCCTGCCGTTCAAAGACACGACAGGAAAGTTTGCGAAACAATGGAGGATACGTGCGCACAGCTTTCGTTTTGTAACCAAAAAAATACTTCCCATCTGTGTGAGGATGCTTGGGAAGCGGAACTTGCGGATACTGGACATTGGCGCTGGAAACTGCTGGATGAGTTATCGGCTTTCTCTGCTTGGCCATCTGCCGGTCGCCGTCGATCTCAGTGTAAGCCCCTTGGATGGCCTGGGCGCAGCCTGTTACTACTCGACTGTTTCGGGTCTCGGTTTTCCGCGCTTTCAAGCGGAGATGGATATGATTCCATTTATTGCAGGCCAGTTCGATATGGCAATCTTCAATGCTTCGTTTCACTATGCGCAGGATTATGAGGTCACTCTGTGCGAGACGCTGCGTGTGCTGCGGCCAGGCGGCGCAATTCTGATTGTTGATTCTCCTACCTACGGCAATGAAACTGATGGTGAAGCGATGAAGCGCGAGAAGTCGAAGGAGTTTCTGCTTAGGTATGGAAGCGACGAAGGTAATATGGGCGGTCAGGAGTACCTGACGCCAGATAGACTTGCGCGATTGCAGAATACCGGTATCCGCTGGCGGCGCTACTCGCCCTGGCGTGGGTGGCGATGGGCTATGCGTCCATTCCTTGCCAGAATTGCGGGCCGTCGCAGGCCGTCTCAGTTCTATATCTATCTGGGTACCGTAACCCCTGAAAGTAAGGAGGCGCAATGATCATTCTCTACTATCCACAGCTCGCCAAGCCAAAGAATCGCAGATTCCCGCTCTCCATTCTTGCTTTGGCTGCGGTGCTGGAAGGGTTAGAGGAGTATGAGATTGTCGACGGTAATCTCGACACTGATCCGGACAAGACAATCGCCGGTCTCTGCCGCGGGCGCAATGTAGAGTTACTAGCTGTGAGCGTCATGCCGGGCCCGCAGATGGTTTCCGCCATGCATAGTTGCAAGCGCATACGCGCGATGTTTCCGCACATTCCGGTGGTGTGGGGGGGATATTTCCCTTCGGTTTATAAAGACTCTGTGCTGAATGCCGAGTATGTGGATTATGCGGTGCGCGGCCAGGGAGAAAACACCTTGCTCGAATTGATCGCCGCACTACGCGGACGAGCGCATTTTTCCGCCATTGCGGGTCTTTCGTACAAAACACACGACGGTGAACATCGCCATAACTGCGAAAGATTGATGCTTGGTCCCGATGCCTTTCCATGGAGCCCGTTTCATCGCCTTCCTGTGGAGAAATACCTGCGCCCTTCTTACTTCGGAAAGCGAACAGCGGCGCACCAAGCCAGCATTGGCTGTCCGTTTCAATGCCGCTTCTGCGCGATTGGTGTGGCCTTCGGCAATAAAGAGAAGATGGAATCTCCGGCGCGCACTGAGGCCATCATGCGCCATCTCGTAGAACACTACGGCGTCGACGGAGTGCAATTCTACGATATGAATTTCTTTATGCGCGAGGATCATACTGTGGAGTTGATGGAAAGGCTTGCGCCACTGAATCTGCGCTGGTGGTGCGAGGGAAGAATCGACACCATCTCGCGTTACTCGCCCGCCACACTAAATGCCATTCGCCGCGGCGGGTGCGCAATGATCTTTTTCGGCGCTGAATCGGGATCGGATTGGGTGCTTAAAGAAATGAACAAGGGGATCACCACAGATCAAACTATTGAAGTCGCAAAACGCATGAAGGAGGTGGGCATTGTGCCGGAGTATTCGTTTGTAGTCGGAAATCCCGGCGATCCCGATCGCGACACTCGTGAAACCATTGCGTTCATCCGTCACATCAAGCAGCTCAATCCCGCCACGGAGATCATCGTTCAACACTACACTCCGGTTCCACAGCCCAAGACTATGTACGGGAATGTCGATGTTCAAGTGACCTTTCCTTCGACGATTGAAGAGTGGGCCACAAAACGATGGTACGACTTTACTGTGCGGGTCAACCCTTCCATGCCTTGGATGAAAGATTCTACCCGCAAGCTGATCGATAACTTCGAAACGGTCGTGGCCTGCCGCTGGCCGACGGTGCAGGATGTTCAAGCTCCCGGCTGGAGCAGAAGACTGTTAAAACTGCTTAGCTCCTGGCGTTACGCTCTCCAGCTCTATTCTTTTCCTTTGGAATTGCATCTGGCGCATCAGTTCATTCAGTTGCGTAAACCAAAAGTCGAGAGTATATGAGCGATTGCGCGCCCCGTCTGCTGTCGGTGAAGGAAGCCTATCAACTGTGGGCGCCCGAGTACGACACTGTGCCAAATCCATTGTTCTGTCTGGAAGAACGTCATATCGCTCCTCTGTTGCAATCAGCGGCACACTGCGATGTGGTTGATATAGGTTGTGGAACAGGGCGATGGCTGGAGCGGATTTACTCTTTGCATCCGCGTTCGCTGACTGGAGTCGATGTATCGGCGGCGATGCTGGAGCGTGCTGCCAGGAGGCTCGGCCGCAACGCGCGCCTGCTGCAGGCAGATTGTTTGTACCTACCTCTCGGCGCATCTTCAGCCGATTGGATACTGGCTTCGTTTCTACTTTCTTATGTGGTCAATCTGCGTAAAATGGCGTGTGAAATAGCAAGAATCGCTCGCCCTGGCGCAAGGATACTTATCTCCGACGTCCATCCTGCGACTAAAGGATATGGGTGGAAGAGAACATTTCGCTATGCGCATCAGTTGATCGAAATTCAAACGCATCCTTACCGGCTTGACGATCTGCACGTAGCCATGCAAGAAGTTGGTTTTGAACTGACCTCTTTTAATGAGTACAGCTTCGGAGACAATGAGAAGATGATCTTCTTCAATGCAGGACGCTTGAAGCTATACGAGGCAGTCAAGGGGTTGCCTGTGCTGTTGCTTGCCAGCTACCGCAGGAGGCCAGGATGACTCTGGATGCAGCGGTAGTTACTACAGAGTGGTCCCCCGCGCAGTGCGTTCTCACCGGTGCCAGAGTAGCTCTTGATCCTTGGCGCGTAATATGGGCCACGCTTGTGGTGAGAAATGGAAAGATCGCGGCAGTTATTCCCGGTAGAAAAGCACCGGCCGTCCTTGCCAAGTCTCTGCGCGTGATGAGCCTGAAAGATCATTTGATTCTTCCCGGACTTATCAACGCGCACGATCATCTTCACTTTGGCATCTTTCCCAGGCTTGGGCAAGGTCCGTATCCAAGTTGGCGCGAGTGGGCCGATGATATCTATCATCCGCATGAACTGCCGCTTCTCGATTTGCTCAAAATACCGAAGGAGACACGGCTTTGGCACGGAGTTATACAAAATGCGTTAGCTGGAGTAACGACAGTATGCCATCACGATGCTGCTCACGCCTTGCTGACAGATAAAGCTCTTCCGGTCAAGGTGCTTACTGATTGTGGATGGACTCATTCTCTCGACGACAAGCAATGGACTAAGCGCTATGCGCGTACGCCGGCAAACCGGCCGTTTATCCTTCATTTTGCCGAAGGGACGAATGCGCTATCGCATCGCGAGATGGCACTACTGGAACGCAATGCAAAGCTGAATGAGCGCCTGGTATTAATTCACGCAATCGGAGTATCTAAGTTGGATTGGCTCAAGTTGCGGGCTGCGGGAGTCTGGATCGTGTGGTGTCCCACCTCCAATCTCCACATACTAGGCCAGACGCTTGCCCGCGATTTGCTATTAAGTTATCCGTCAATTGCGATTGGTAGTGACTCGCCGCTCTCCGCGGCAGGAGACCTGCTCGACGAAGTGCAAGCGGCGCACGCGTTGTTGGATATTCCATCTGATCTGCTTTATCGGATGGTAACCACCCGCGCAGCGGGGCTTCTGCGTTTGTCTGGAGATCAAGGCACAATTGTTGCAGGTGGCGTGGCGGACCTTCTAATCGTGCGCGATAATGGCCAGCCGCCCTGCGATTCACTGATCACGTTGTCACGTTGCGACATCGCCGCGGTCATGCGCGGCGGTGAGATCACGGTTGCATCGGAAGAGTTTTTCACGCGCCGCAATTTCGCCACGGAGATGCTATTGTTTCCATTTCTACGACACGGCCTTCAATGGCATATTGCCGCGCCGCCTGACGTCTTGACCTTGCAGCTCCCGCGATCGCATAAGAAGTCATTTCCGCGGTTAACTGAGGAATTGACAAAGCAATGACAACTTTTAGACGGGACAATGACAGATAACTGTCAGTCCTTACCTATACTCTTTCTAGTATTGTTCCGTTCGCATTGTAATCTGCGTTTTCGCACTGTTACTCCACGTAAGTGCGTTGCAATGACTAACCGGCAAGACGCGAACTATCAACGGATGTGAACAGCTCGAATGCGGTTCCAAACCAAAGACGATGGTGAATTGAATGACGACTATATCGGCCAATAGGCGAAGATGGAAGCGAAAGTCGCAACTGATCGATCGAGGCTCTCTGCCCGGGGTAATTGCGCTGTTGGTGCTTCCACTTTGCATTCTTTGTGGTTCCACTACGGGGCGGGCACAAGACGATCTGCAGGTACATAGCACAGCCGGATATGTGCCTGTGCTCTCAGGCGCCTTCGCATATGTTCAGAATACCTCCGGCGGTGTTCAAAGTCTCGTGCCTCAAATAATTCCTGTGCTGCTGGTGCCGATGGGACATTCACTCCTATTGGAGTCGCGCGTCGAATTCACAGGCTTTTTCCAACGCGAGAACTTGCCCTCTGGACCATTTTCGGGACGATTTGCGGGAAAGGTGTACAAGACCGTTGATTATGCACAGTTGGATTGGCTTGCAGATTCACACGCTACGATTGCTGCCGGCCGTTTTATCCTTCCGTTCGGTCTTTACAGTGAGCGTCTGGCTCCAGTCTGGATTCGCAATCTGCAAGACACGCCGCTTACCTATTCGATCGGAACGCACCCATATGGAGCAGCGGACGGTCTCATGCTGCGCGGAGTCGCTGCCAGCTCGGCGTCAGCCAGTATCCAATACAGCGTCTATATGTCTGCTCATTGCTCGATCAATGAGTTGCAGGCCGTTCGCGCAGCAGGCGGAGATACAAGCATCTTCATACCGTCAAAGCGGGTCGAGGCTGGGTTGTCCTACCAGCGCACACTTGAGGGCTATCAGATTAACAATGAAGCAGCGTATCTCTCCTGGCAGCCGCAACGCGCTTCTGTAGACCTGAAGGCAGAGTACGATCGCAACCACTACGGAGACGGTTACTGGATCGAAGCGGCGCACATCCCTCAGCAGTTTCCCGTCGCACCGGTATTCTTTCGGCACGTGCAACTGGTAGGGCGGATGGAGCAATTCTTCGCGCGCAACGGCGGTGGCAATGGGCTGCCACAGGTAAATGAGAAACGTCCCGAAGCTGGTTTCAACTTTCAGATACAGGATGATTGGAGGCTTGAATCCAGTTATGGAAGGATGTTTAGCCACAGTGGGAACAGTAATACTTGGAATTTTGGTTTTACATACCGTTTTGTTTGGCCTCTATGGCCAGGGAGAAAATCATGAACGATCAAATGCGCAAAAAATGGCTCCTGGCTCTTGCCGCGTCAGGATTGTGTCTCTCTGCATTGGTTGCCGCGCCAGGGCAGACTGCTCCGGCCGCAACCGGGCCCACATATGCGCAAACCGCGGCAACAGCAGCGGAACCTGGAGAAAAGGTCTTTGCGGTGAACTGCGCTCGCTGCCACACTCCGCCCATGACGCTGAATCCGCGCGTCACTGGGACGATTCTGATGCATATGCGTACACGCGCGCGCCTCAGCCGCAAGGATGAAAAGCTGCTACATCAATATCTGGCGCCATAAGTGCTGATAGGACTGATCGTGCTATCCATGCTGCTTGTAACTGATTTGTGTTCGACAAACAAGGAATTCCCTCGCGGAAAGGATCGTTTGTGATGAAACCCATTCTGGCCATATTCGTAGCCGTACATATTCTTGTTGGCGCTCATGGCCTGATCGCTCAAGCCTCGCAGCGCACGATTGAGATTCATGCCCGGCGGTATGAGTTTACACCCGCCGAAATCACCGTGAAGAAGGGCGAAACCGTGACGCTGTCGCTGATCTCTGAAGACGTTACGCACAGTTTGCTCATTGAAGGTCTCGGCGTGAATCAGATTATCGTCAAGGGTCATGCGACACAAGTTACCTTCACCCCAGGCAAGGCTGGAGACTTCCTAGGCCGTTGCGGAAGGTTTTGCGGCAACGGGCACGGCTCGATGCGCTTTCTGGTTCATGTTACGGAGAAATAGCCTTGAAACTTCGAGCTGCGATTGGCACTTACTTTGCGGCGTTTTCGGCTTGCCTGCTTCTTTCATCGACAGGGTGCAAGGCGGGGCATCCAGGCAAGGTTCAGACTAGTACAATCACTTGGATAAAGCATCACGTCACTGTTGGAGGCAAGCATGATCGCAATCCGCTGACAGCATCACAAAGCAACATTGAGGCTGGCAAGCAGGCATTCGGTAGTTACTGCGTCGTGTGTCATGGCAGGGATGGGCAGAACACAGGAGTACCCTTTGCTGGCTCTATTGATCCTCCCATTCCCCTGCTTTCGTCGAGCATGGTACAGGATTATACCGATGGTCAATTGAAGCGGGTGATTGAAGCCGGGATTGCCCCCTCGGGTATGCCAGCTTCAAAGGGAATTCTAAGCGATGAGGAGATATGGCAGATTGTTCTTTACATCCGCCACCTTCCGAAGGCAGGAAGCCTGGGCGACCCAAAGGCTTATGGCGGCGACGAGTTTGGCGATGCGGTCGGGACTTTACCGGCGGAGACGCAGAGCGGTGCAGGGAAGTGAATTATGCGGCGAGGTAATGCAACTTATCGAGTTCTCGATTTCTATTTAGGAGTCCCGATTCTCAATTTACTTGCCAGCTTTCGGAGCCGGAGAAAATGGAAAGAGCATCCAGACCGGATTGGTCTGCTGTTCAATCCAGCTTTGGGTGATACATTGCTTGCGTCCGCTGCGACGCAGGAGATTCGCGCTCACTTTCACCGGGCAGAACTTATCGTATTTGCAACCGATACGAATGTGGCGGCCGCCAAATTACTTCCTGCAATCGATAGGATCGAGTTATTGCCGATTACCCACCCGCTGGCGGCCATCCGGATCATTCGGCGCTGCGCTCTAAACTGGATGCTGGACTTCACTTCTTGGCAGCGAATCACGGCTATCATCACGCTTCTCTCAGGGGCCAGCTTTACGATTGGCTTCAAGCGCAAGGGACAGTATCGCCAGCGGGGATATGACAGCACTGTGACTCACAGCGGAGATTGTCATGAGCTGGAGAATCTGCGCCGCCTGACACGCTTACTTGGAGCAACAAAGGATCATCCGCCCCGATTGGCAATTCCCGGAGGTCTGCTTCCAGAGATTGTATTGCGTGGCGGCGAGGTGATCGTCTTTCATCCCTGGGCTTCTGGAGCGAGCGGTTGGCTGCGCGAGTGGCCGGAAGAGCGTTGGATCGACCTAGCCCTGCAGCTGCGGTCGGAGGAAAGAACGTTCCTGATCACCGGATCCCCAGTGGACGAGTTACGCTGCATGGCGTTGTGCCAAATGATCATTGCGCTAGGCGCTTCGGCCGAGATACTGATTGGGCGCGATGGCATCGGCGAAATTGCGCGGGTGCTCAACCACGCAGAGATGCTGGTAAGTGTGAATACGGGAATCATGCACTTGGGTGCGATCCTTGGAGTTCCCACTGTGGCGATCAACGGCCCGACTGCCGTGCATCGATGGGGGCCGATAGGACCAAGAGTCGCGAATGTAACTCCGTCCGATGGCAGCGGCGGTTTTCTCGATCTCGGATTTGAGTATAGCGGTCACGCAGAAAGCGTCATGGAGAAGATATCCGTCGAGGATGTTATGCAGGCTGTGCAACAGCTTAACTGCTTATCCGTCGATCCTAACGCCGCGCGCGGCCTGCAAATGAGGCAAGACTCAGTCAATTTCCGCGCATCGATAATTGAAGAAGGCCAATTGCGCGCTCCGCGCCTTCACCTTGACGAGAATCGAGTATAACTACTATGACGCGCAGAGCTCTCATTGTGAAAATAGGCGCCATCGGCGACGCGGCCTCGGTGCTGCCTGGCGCGCTGAGGCTTCATCAATCCGGCTTTGAAATCGACTGGCTCTGCGGAAAGACGATTGCGCCGCTGCTCTCATGCTATAGCTGGGTGCGACCGATTGTAGTAGATGATGGACTATTATTCGGAAATCGCAAAGCAAGCGCCCTTTGGCAAATTATGCGCACCTGGGGCAGGCTGATTGGCTCTTCTTACGATTTATGCGCAATCCTTCAATATGACCGCCGCTACCGAATTCTTACACTTCCGGTGCGATCGCGCAGATCAATTGTATTGAGCCAGCATTTGCGCGGCTTCAAGCTGATCTCAGAGCGGCATCATTCTGCGGAATATGCGCGTATTTTGTGCGGACTTGCGGATAAGTATTGCGCCGATAACATCGCTCCAGTGGCGCCCGATCAACTACCTCCCAATCCAATAGAGACGCAGTCGAAGATCCGCATCGCGCTGGCTCCCGGCGGGGCGCGCAACCTGCTCCGCGACGACGCGCAACGGCGATGGCCGCTGGATTCCTATTACACGCTCGCCCAGATTCTTCTCGACAAAGGATGTGAGGTGGTGCTCACTGGAGGTCCGGGAGATCGATGGGTCGAAGCGCGATTCAGTGAGTTACCGGTAGATAGTCGCATTGCCCGTTGGTCGATTCCGCAGACATTGGCATTCTATCAATCCTGCGATTGCGTCATCACTCATGACACAGGCCCGCTGCATCTTGCCGGTCTTGTATCATGCGGCCTGATCGGACTCTTTGGCCCGACCGCGCCCTCCAAAGCACTTCCCCGCCGCAACGGAGTCATCGGTCTCTGGGGAGGTGAACGGTTGGCTTGCCGGCCATGCTATGACGGCAAGGGATTTGCCAAGTGCGACTGGAACGGCTGCATGATCTCTATTCCTCTGCAGAGGGTGGTCGCAGCGGTCGAGAGCTTGTTAGCAAACAAGGACGCGGAATGGCAGGTTATCAGCCTATGAATCGCCCTTATCACCTTCTGGTGACCGCGGCAGGATTGGTCTTTTTCACCAGTTCATTCGATCTTTTCCTGAATATCAATCTCGGACCGAATATTCGTATTGCGCAGTTGTTTGTCCTGGTACTGTTGGCAGCGGCTTTACTTACTCACCGGCTTGGCAGGACGATAGAAATTCCGCTTGGCGGCCTGTACCTTATTGCCTGGTGCGCCGTGCAACTGGCGTTCGTACCGGTAGCTGAGTTTTGGCAGAAGAGCTTGGCTTATTGCCTCTGGCTGGCTCTGGATATAGCTTTGTCCTTCGCTCTGGTGAATCTCTTTGCTGGTGATTCAAGAAATCTGCAAACCTTGCTCAAGCTGTATCTGGCTTCGTTTGCTTTTATCTCAGCCTTCGGCATTGTCCAATTCATCTCCCCTATTCTCGGAGGCCCTGCACTGCTTGTTGAGCAGTGGTGGCTGCCCGGAAGAGTGCCGAGAGTGAACGGATTTAGCTATGAACCATCGTATTATGCCACTTATCTCATCATGGGACTCGTGTGCCTGGGATCGCTTCGCCGCTCTGGGATGGTGGAGTATCTCTCCAGGCAATGGACATTTGTTTACCTTTTGATCTTTTTAGCCCTGCTGATATGTTTCAGCCGAATGGGAGTTGTCTTCGCCCTGGTTGAAGTATCCATCGCACCTTTGACACGGTTGTGGAAGATCGTGAAACATCCCGGCCTTGTGCTCGGGTTTCGCCTATCGGGCTGGAAGATGCTGGCCTTGGCGGTCGTTTTATTGGCCGCCTATTCGTCCGTCACCAGGGCCGTCGCCTGGTTTCTCGATGATCCCGAGACAGTTGAAATTCTGGTGAGCGGAACAGGGTTGCTGGGAACCGCATCGCACTCCGTCGACGAGCGGGAAGACCATCTGCATGGCACGCTGCTGACCATCGCTCATCATCCCTGGATGGGCCAGAGCCTGGGCGGTATTACTGAATCGATTGCGGGATACAACGGACTAATGCCGCAACACTTCGAGGAGACGAAAATCTTTGAAGGGCAAAGCGTCTTTGCGGAAGTTGCTGCCGCCAGCGGGATTCCCGGCTCGATACCGTTCCTTTGCTTTTTGGCAGTCACCATCGTCGCGCCATTGCGGCTTGCCGCGCGATCTTCGCCACGTTATGCCGCGTGGCTGCGGGCTCTAGTGCTGGCGCTGATCTTTGAATGGGCAATCCTGCAGCTCAATCAGAACATTTTGCGCTTGTATTTATGGGTGCACATCGCTCTTTTGGCCACGGTCTACTCTGCCGCCCGGCGTCAATACATCTTGTCCGGCGATGCGGAACCGGGAGACGCCGGATACGATTCGCCAAACTTGTTAGCGTGATGTGCAAGCGGGCTGGGGGCGGCAACGAGAGAAACACCGCCTAAGTTGGTAGCTGCCGCTTGCACCGTCACCTCGCGCCGCGCCGCGTTCAGACTCTCCAGAGTTGCGCCTTCCGACCACACATTCAAAAGGTATCTTCCCGGAGGCACCTGGGGAATGACGATCGCATCCTCCCGCGAAACCGCGTAGTACGGCGTGGCGAGCGACAAAATCACGGCGCCCATCTGGGGATGTATGTTGCAGAAGATATAGGAAACCCCTTCGCGATCGAAGCGCACACGGCGTTCGCTGCCCGCCTCATACAAACCCAAATCGAACCGTTTTCCATTGAAGAGAGAAAATACATTGTGAAAGAATGGATCGCGATTTGGAAACACCACGACACTGCCAACCTGTACGACTAGCAGATGCGGATCGAACATCTTGTTCTTCTGTATCATCTGATAAGTTTTTCTCTGGAGCGGCGGGACAGGGCTGGCGTTAAAACCGAGCGGCATCAGCCAAGCGACCGTGGGAGACTGCGCGGAGGGCATTTGGCGGGTATGAGTATCTGGAGCAATTTCCACACGAAGGGTTACTTCGACAGATTGTCCATAACTTTGTTTTACAGCCATGGAGAGCAGCAGGACGCCGAACGCAAGTGTATATCCTTGCCACCGTCCGCCGTTCCGCATGGAGATGAAACGATCCATTCAAGCCACCCTCAAAACTGGTATCCTGCCGAAACCGTATACACGTTCGCCCAATTGGCGCGCCCGAAAATTGGCCAGCTTGTCAGCCGGCGATATTCCGGAGAGATGACGATTGAAGACCATGGGCGGTAGATGAAGTTCGCCATCAGCGAACGGTTGCGCGTGTAATATTCGAGCGCACTGGAATACTGCGCCGTCCCCTCGCGCAATTCGCTTGCATAGCCGGTGTCCTGTCCAGCAGCGGCATTCAGTTGCATAGTCTGTGTGAGCCGCCATTGCCATTGGGTCCATCCGCCGATGGAATCCAGTCCGCGGGTCTCTGTGCTGCTTGTATTCGGGTCAATGTACGCGTACGCATCGCGATAGGCGCCTCCTCCAAGCGAACCTATTCCTCGACCGCGATAGAATTCGCCGCTCCACTGTCCGTGCGCCGAAATTGGCAGCAGCCAGTCGGCAGTGCCTGCCCAGGCGTCCACTCTCTGCCCGCTCCCATAATTCTTCCGGTCGTAATATCCGGCAGCTCCAATTTGCAGCGCGCCAGATTCTTTGCCCGTGCGATAAAAGAGCCGCATCTCATACCCCGGCTGGCGCGCGGCCTCCCCAGGACTTACAGAGCTATAGCTTCCGGCAGTATTCATTGCATTGTAGGACGGATCATACAGGCCGAGTTCAAAACCAGCCTGCTTGTGATCTGAAAACACGAATTTATGTTCCCAGCGCAACTGCGGCGCCCAGACCCATAGATTGCCAGACCATGCCAAGGCTGGCTGGGCTACTTCTGCAATTGAATCTGGCGAGAGCGGCGAAATCAGCGGGCCATCATAGCCGGCCCGTAGTAAATCATTCGACCACTCCCAGGTGATGCCCGCGGTGCGCATTCGTACCAGGCCGGCCGGTGCGCTCTGTGCTCCCGTAGTGACGCCTCCAAAGAAGTCCAGCGCCACATCCGCCGAGAGTTGGCCATTCCATAACTTAGGTCCGGTTCCCTCAAAGTTCAACATGGTCTGCCGGAGTCCCGCCCCAACACTTCCGTGGCTCTGGCCGGGAGTGCGCTTCAGCGCCGAGGTGGGCATATCCGGCTGATCCACCACGCCCTCATTGACAAAAGTATTGAAGAGCACCAAGCCATAAAAGCGCACTGGAAACTTCGAGGAGCTCTCCAGTTTGGTCTGTTCGTGCTGCTGCACTTCGGAGGCAAGCACCTCCTGTTCTTCGCGTATCTGTGTAACTGCCTGCTGCAATTGCCCGGCTGCGCTGGTGTTCACTTGCTCTGCGGAAGTCGTCCCGATGCATGCCAGATTCTTGCGGAGTTCTTCCAACTCTGCCTGCATTGCCTGCATATTGTGGTGATCTTCATCCACCTGGCGCTCTGCGGCCGTCAAGGCCTCTGTAAGCCGGTCAATGCGTTGTTCAAGCATTTGCATATGCTCGGCAGGTGCGGGGTCCGCAACCGGCGGGTTTGCCGCCTGGGCAATCAGCGGCAATGTTGCGATCAGCTGCAACCCCATCATTCCGGCCAATGCAACTCTCAGCGGAAAAATCCTCATCGTTCCTCCGAAGCCAGGCATGAGGCCTCTTCCAAGATACACTCGCCGGGAAGTGCAATTGTAAATGCCGTATTGCCGGATTCCGAATCCTCCAGATAGATGCTGCCGCCGTGTGCCTCGGCAATGTACTTGGCAAGCGCCAGTCCAAGTCCCACGCCACTCTGCCGCCCTTCACTCACGAAGGGATGAAAAAGAGTCTCTCGAATTGCGTTCGGCACTCCCGGCCCACTGTCGCGAACCGTAATGCGAAGGCCCGCCGGGAGCAGCGCTGCCTCAATGGAAACCCATGGCAAACTCCGGCCCCGGCCCGCTGCCTGACATGCATTCAAGAGCAGGTTGTAGACCGCCCTGCGCAGTTCCTTCGAATCCACTTTCACTCTTAATGGTGGAATTGGTATTACTCTCAGTTCCACACCGCGCGCATCGGGGTGAGAACGAATTGTCCCAATTGTCCGGTTCATCAACTCACTGAGGGACTCCGGCTGCAAGTGCAGCATCATACCGGTCCGGCTAAACACCAGCAGTGAATCGAGCATCTCCGTCATGCCCTGAACACCGGCGCGGACATCTTCAAGCAACTCCTCGCGTTCCTCGCCGGGAAGATGGGGGTTGGCGAGAAACTCGGCGTTGGCGTAAATGGCCGAAAGATAATGGCGCAGATCGTGAGAGACTGAACTGGCCATTTGGCCGATCGTCGCCATGCGTTCAGCGGCCAGCAACTCTTGTTGCGTCTTTTGCATCTGGTCTCGCATTCGGTCGAAGGCCCGGCTGAGTTCCCGCACTTCCTCCGCGCCTTCTTCGCGAATCCTCGGTGAGAAATCTCCGCCGCTCAGCGCGCGTGTGGCTGCCACCAGCGACTCCAGTGGCCGGGTGACAGTGCGGGTGATGGAAACGGCCAGCGCCACCCCGAACAAAGCCGCAAGAACCCCAATCAAAATTACCATCCGGTTCAGACGGGCCAGAATCTTCTCTTCCTCTCCGAAAGACTTGAAAACTACCAACTGAATAGCGCCGGCTGGGGTTTCCGGTTGCAGTTGCGCAGATGACGCCAGGTAGCGTTCGCCACCAAGTTCCATCTCCTCGTTTTGAATGGAACGGTGGAGCAGTTCGCCCTGGCTGGAAGCCAGTTTCTGTCGTAATGCTTGCGGTAAAGTTCCGGCCACAATCCTTCCGTCCGCAACAAAGACGACCTCGGACGCCGCGGCCTCGCTGACTTCGCGCGCGACTTTGTCGTCCACGGCATAACCGATCGTCACATATCCAAGTCCGCTCATCTGTTCGCCGGACCCGAAGGTGAGCGCGCGGGAAGAAATCTCAAATAGCCTGCCGTCGGATACGAACAAGCGCGGCAGTTCAGGGTCGTTGACGGTCTCGCGCAGTGCGGCTTCCACGCTCTGGCGGGTCAGAGATGTACCGCTGTTGTAATAGGCTTCCAGCCGCCCCTCAGGACTTTGCAAGGAAAAAAAATCGTCGCCGCTGAGCCTCCAGAAACCAGCGGCGCCATCGGCAATGGTCCGCGAGTCAGAGGTGGTCATGACCGCTTTGAGGCTGGGTAACTCCGAAAGCAGCGAAGACTCCCGCAGCAGCAGTTGTTGTCGCTGCTGCCGCAAGTTATCGAAGGTCTGCAGGGAATGCCGCATATCTAGTTCAAGATCGCTTCGGACCTGACGCTCGACAGTCACCCGCATCATGGCCAGAAAGATGAGAGTCATGGTCAAGACAAGCGCCGCCAGCGATAAGAGCAGCAGGGTGCGCATTCGCCAAGAACGCATCATCGAATGGACTCCATCGCCCGGTCTTTGTCTACCTATGAAGCCGATGTGCCGACTCAGGTATCGGCGCGGGGCCGTCCTGCCCCTCGCGCACAAACTTATATCCGGCGCCGTGCACTGTGAGAAAATGACGCGGCTGGGCCGGATCGCGCTCCAATTTCTGTCGCAACTTCAAAATCTGGTTGTCTACCGTCCGGGTATTTGGATAGGAATCATAGCCCCAAACGTCGTTCAACAACTCACTACGCGTTAAAACCCGTCCGGCATTCTCGATGAAGTAGCGCAGTAGTTTGAACTCGTGGGCTGTCAGTATCACGGCAACACCGTCGCGACGAACCTCCATCTTGGCCGCATCGATGGCGATCTCTTCAAATTGAATCAACTTGGTGGCGTTCGATTTCGAGGAACGCCGGATCGCGGCCTCAACCCGCGCCAATAACTCCCTGGGACTGAATGGCTTTGTGACATAGTCGTCCGCGCCCAATTCGAGCAGCAGAACCTTGTCCGCCACTTCGCTGACCGCGCTGAGAATAATCACCGGCGTATCGGGCTGGTCTTCCTTGATCAATCGGCACAAATCGCGTCCGTTGATGCCCGGTAGCATCAGGTCCAGAACCACAGAGACAGGCTTGGCTGTGCGGCTGGCAGCCAATCCAGCCTGGCCGTCGGCTGCAATCTGGATATCATAACCTTCGGAGGCAAAAAGCCGCGTCACAGCTTTTTGAATTCTGGGATCGTCCTCAATGACAAGAATGGTCTTCATAACGCCTTCCACCTTTAACACGATGCCTCTTGTGCCTTTTATAGCACTTATTTCCTTTTCTATATCCATTTTCTGCGAGGTGTTGGCAGATTTTTCTCTGAGTTCGGACCGGCTGGGCTGCGTTGGCGGATGTGAGAACGAGAGCGAATGAAGCGACCATTCCATCCCGTTCAGGATAGGTTTGCGTATCTATAGCTGTGCTGCGCCTCAATTCCCAGCAGGCGGACCGGCAACGCAACGATGCAAATTTCGCCACCTGCATAGTTGAAGAATACCCTGTCCGGCGTTTCCGGCCACTCCGGATATTGCGAAGTTACAAACGAATGACAATTTCCAGATATTTCCATTGCAAGTTATCAATCCTCGGCGGCTACTATCGGAATTCACAGGGAGGTTTCGTCAAGGAAAAGCGAAGTAATTCAGGAGTGGACATGAATGGATTCGACGCAGAGTCAGTTCTCAGGCAGCAGTGCCGCCTGCATCTGTTCTTGCCGATGAAAATTCATATCTCCGGTTGCACATTGAGCAGATGATCCACAGCCTCTGCTAGGGAGAGAAAGCGCAATTCGGCAAGTTTGCCAGCAGCCTTTGAATCGGGTTTTTGGCGTTCAGGGTCGCCGTCGATGAAGACAGTCAACATTCCCAGCCGGCGGCCAAACTCGATATCCGAGTGCGAATCGCCGATCATGGCGCTCTTCGTGGCGGTGATATCTGGGTATTCACTTAAGGCCTGTTCATAAAGACCAGGCAATGGTTTTCGGCACTTGCACTCCCGCTTGTCATGAGGACAGAAGTAGATACCGTCCACGTGAGCGCCGCGGCTCTTCAGGAGGTTTTGCAATGCGGAATGGATGGCCACCACGTCTGCTGCGGTACAGAGTCCCAGGGCAACGCATCGCTGGTTTGTGACCACAAACACCCGCAACCCCGCATGGTTGAGCCGTGCGATCGATTCGGGTACGTCGGGGAGCAAATTGAAGTCGCTCCAGGAAGTGACATAACGCCCTTCCGGCATCTTTTCGTTCAAGACGCCGTCGCGGTCAAGGAATACCGCTGTCAAGGAATGTGTTCCGGATCTGAAAGTGGAGTTGGCCACCTGGCCATGATAACAACAACCAAACTCGCTTGGCTTTCCAACGGTCAGGGGGGTAAACATTCGGATTGCGAAGGAATAGAACTCATGTTTAGTGCTCCCAATCCGGGAAGCATCTTTGGCAATGCCATCACGGAGCATCTGCTAGTCGTGCGCCAGTTGAAAGAGCAGCAGGGGGTGATGGAAGCGATTGCCAGGGCAATGACCGCAACCCTGTGGACCGGAGGCAAGATTCTGTGGTGCGGCAATGGCGGCAGCGCGGGCGATGCCCAGCATCTGGCTGCGGAGATTGTGGGGCGGTTTCGCCGGGAGCGTTGCGGTCTGGCCTCAGTGGCACTTACCACCGACACTTCGATCTTGACCTCGGTGGCCAACGATTACGGATTCGATGCTGTCTTCTCGCGCCAGGTGGAGGCGTTGGGCGCTCCCGGCGATCTTTTGGTCGGCATCTCCACCTCAGGCAATAGCCGCAATGTGCTTGCAGCCCTGGAGACGGCGCGCTCACAAGGCATGGTGACGGTCGCTTTTACTGGTGAGGGCGGCGGCAAAATGGCCGTTCTGGCCGATCACCTCTTCGTTGTCGCTTCAAATGAGACCGCGCGCATTCAAGAAGCGCATATGTTCGCAGGACATATGCTGTGCGACTGGATTGAATTGGATTGGGTGCATATGCAATCCGTCACCAAAGCGTTCTCTGAAGCGTCGCATATTGAGGGAGCCGAATTGCAATGGGCGCGTCCGCTAGGAACGGCGGCCCTGAACGGCCTTCAAAGCTCCACTTCACTTCAAAAGTTGATTGAAGCAAACGAGGGTGCGTGTTGATCGAACAACTGCATCAAGCAATGGATGAGATCGAGCACGGCTGGCCCGCCAAACGCTTGCTTGTGGTGGGCGATCTGATGCTCGACAAATATATCTGGGGCGAAGTCGCGCGTATTTCGCCGGAGGCGCCGGTGCCTGTGGTCCATGCCGTTCGGCAGAGCGAACAGCCAGGTGGCGCAGCCAACGTAGCCATGAACCTTGCTCGTCTCGGTGCGCAGGTCGTGGTCGCTGGGTTTACCGGAGGCGACGAGAACCAGCAGTTGCTGGACGCGGCTCTGCGAAGCAACGGAATCTCTCCCGAATTTGTGCTCAGTGAGGGCTTTCCCACCATCACCAAGCTGCGTATTCTCGGCGGAATTCAGCAGATGCTGCGCCTGGACAGCGAGCGGCTGGAGGCGCGCGCCCAGAAGGACTATGACCGCCTGGTTGAAAGAGTACTCAAACTGTTGCCCGGCAACCATGCGGTGGTGCTTTCCGATTATGCCAAGGGCGCCCTCACGCCCGATCTTTGCCAGCAAATCATCCAGGCCGCGCGCAACTTGGAGATTCCGGTGCTCGTGGATCCCAAAAACGCCGACTTTTCCCGCTACCGTGGCGCAACGACAATATCTCCCAATCGGAATGAACTCGCTTTAGCTGTGCAAAAGGACGCGCACAACCTTGATGCCCTCCTGGCAGCGGCTGACTCCCTTGTGCGAGCGTTGCAGATTGACTTCCTCACCGCGACCCTGAGTGAGACAGGCATAGCACTGGTGCGGCCTGGCAACCGGTTCCTGGCGCCGGCTGTCGCGCGTCAGGTCTTCGACGTCTCCGGCGCGGGAGATACTGTCATCGCCGTACTGGCCCTCTGCCTGGCCTCTCAGCTGACGCCGGAGACCGCAGTGCAACTGGCTAACGTGGCTGCCGGCATTGTGGTTGGCAAGGCGGGAACGGCGCCGGTGGAAAGATATGAGCTGCTGGCCGCGCTGGCTCCGCGCATCGAATTTCTTGCCGAGGATAAGATTGTGAACCGCACGGCGCTGGTCAGCCGGGTTGCCCAATGGAAGGGAAAAGGCGATCGTGTGGTATTGACCAACGGTTGCTTCGACCTGCTGCACATCGGCCACATCACACTGCTGGAGCAAGCGCGGCGCTTCGGCGACCGCCTGATCGTGGCCATCAACAGCGATCTATCCGTGCGTGCATTGAAAGGCTCCAGTCGTCCTGTGGTGGGTGAACGCGAACGATGCCGCGTGCTGTCCGCACTAGCCGCTGTGGACGCCGTGGTGGTCTTCGCGGAGCCAACCCCCCTGGAACTGATCGTGGCCCTCCGGCCAGACGTAATTGTCAAGGGCGGCGATTACGATAGGAAGACGGTCATCGGCGCGCGCGAAGTGCAATCCTGGGGCGGTCAGGTCAAGATCGTTCCCATGGTTGAAGGCTACTCCACCACCCGGCTGATCGAGAGAAGCGTTGAACAGTTTGCGTGGACATAGAATCAGGCCCGCAAACCTGCTATGACAACTGCGGCACAAGCTGGGTTTCGAGTGATCTATTCGGATAGTCGCGTCCAATCTCAATCCAGGCCTGCAATTGGGTAATAATTCTCGGCAAGCACCTGTGGTGCGGCCAACAGCTTTCGGCAGTGAGTTAAGATTCGTGGTTCCCATTCTTCCGCAAAGAATGAGGAAGGATGGGAGGCTGATGCTAATGCTTGATTGCCGGATCAATTAGCTGCGGACAGCGTTGGGGTCAGGGCGTGGGCGGCTTGGCCGTCGTCGTCGCGGCGGGCTGGTCGGCCACTTGCACTACGAGTCCGGTCTGGTCGCCTTTCACTTCAATCGGCATGGTGGCATCCTGGTAGCTCTTCAGGAACATGGGGTTCATCATTTGCACCATCGCTCCTCCCGGAGCGTTCTGGTCCATGTCGCCTGCGCGCGATGTCACCAACTCGTACTGGCCTTCAGGAACATAATTGAACTTGAAGCTGCCGTCCTCCTCGATCTTGGTTCCGCGCAGCGTAGCCTTGGTATCGGGATCCTTCAAGTTCACCCAGCCGCCATTGAGAGGGTGGTTGTCTGTTTTGGCCGTAACCGTGCCGGAGACCAGATGCAGGTCATCGACCGGGAAGACGAGATCGACGCCATCGACGTCCTCTCCGGCACCGACTTCAATTGGCTTGATATCCTTTTCGCGAAAAACTCCGCCGGAATAAATGACGAGGGCATCGCCGAAGTTCGAGTGCAGACTGCTCGATCCCGACCCCAGACCGCTGATCATTTGATTCGTGGGCAGTTCGGCCTTGACAGCGTACTTGCCCTTGGCCAGACCGCTGATCCGGTAGTGGCCGCGGTCGTCGCTGGTGGTTGCTGGCATAAGTGGGTTGAAGGCATCCACCACCCATTTGCCATCCTCCTGCATGACCATCCGGACGGCCTTCACCCCTGAGGCAGGGCTGCCGTCGTCGTAGCGAATGACGCCATTCAGCGAGCCGCCGCGCTCCAGGCGCACATCCACGCGCACCGGAGCATCCTGCACGACGATCTTTTCGGCCTGGGCTTCGATCTTTTTGACTGCGCCGGCTCCGCCCATCATCCTCTCTCCTGTCGAGAGCGCTGAGAGCGGCGAAAGATAGCCTTTGAGCTCCGCGGCAATGTAATAGGTTCCGGCTGGAACTTTCGGCATCTCAAAGCTGCCATCGATTGCGCTGACAGCGGAAAGTCCTGTGCCCTTCAGAACCTCAGACCTGCTCTTGTTCATGAGCTTCCCCAAATCCTTTTCGTCCTTCACCTTCGCCCAATCGGAGGCTTCGGATGGCTGGGGCTTTTCGGGAATCAGTAGCACGGCGGCAAAGCGGGCCGGATGACCGGTATCGCCGCAGAAAACGCGGCCGCTGACGATGGTGTATGTGGCCGGAGCGGTCTGGGGTTCTGCCTGATCCTGCGCAGCCACAGGCAGGCAGGAAAAAACTAGGGCAGCACTGGAAAGAACCAAAACGAGACGATGCATGACTCCTCCTCAAATCTAACTACCAGACGGCACTGATTGGAGTTCTGCTCAAGTCTATCCGGTCTCTCTTCGCGTGAATCTGCCGCATCCTGCGGCGCCCCGTTCTTGCGCCGTTCTTGTTCTTGTCGCAAGGGTGAAAAACCACGAACCCCGAGCAAGCGGATATTGAGCAGCCGCTCCGCCGCAGGACGTGCAGATAATTATCCTCGTGTGGCGCACAATCAATGAATGAACATAGACCAAAGCCCCAAGAAGTACTGATCACCTTCATCGGGGCATAGATCGAGAATTAATCTGCAAAAAAGCCAGCCAGCCCCATCCCCCTGAAATATTTATTTTCAACCCCAAATTTTGCAGAGAATTACCGCGATTCAATCGTCCATAGACGATTGAAAGACCATAACTCTTTCTATATTTGAATCTTGACTCGACCATGTTTGCTCATTCGAACGAAACGAAAACAGCCGTTCCGTATCACTCGACGATACGGAACGGCTGATTAGCAAAACAGAGGACTTGACTACCGGTTCTTGGCCACTTCTTCCACAGTCACTGGATCAAGGAACGGCATTGCCGCGCGGAGTTGTTTGCCGACGATCTCAACCGGGTGCTTGGCTTCGGCTTCGCGGAAGGCCAGGAACTCTTTGCGGCCGGAGTTCTGGTCGGCGAGAAATCTCTTTGCAAACGAGCCGTCTTGAATTTCCTTGAGGATCTGACGCATCGCCTTGCGGCTCTCATCGTTGATAACGCGCGGGCCGCTGACGTAATCGCCCCACTCGGCGGTGTCCGAGATCGAGTAGCGCATATAGGCCAGGCCGCCGCGATAGATCAGGTCAACGATCAGTTTGAGTTCGTGCAGACACTCAAAGTAGGCGCTCTCCGGCTGATAGCCGGCCTCGACCAGCGTCTCAAAGCCTGCCTTGATGAGGGCGCTAACGCCGCCGCAGAGTACCGACTGCTCGCCAAAGAGATCGGTTTCGGTCTCTTCCTTGAACGTGGTTTCAAGCACTCCGGCGCGGGTGCAGCCGATGCCCTTGAGATAGCTGAGATTGAGCGCGTGGGCCTTGCCGGTGGCGTCCTGATGCACGGCGATGAGTCCAGGAACACCGCCGCCTTCTGTGAAGACCTCGCGCACGCGATGGCCGGGGGCCTTGGGCGCGGCCATGCCGACATCGATGCCCGCAGCGGGAACGATTGTCTTGTAATGAATGTTGAAGCCATGCGCAAAAAGCAGCAGCTTACCAGCGCTCAGATTCGGGCCAATCTCCTCGGCGTACAACTTGGCCGCAGTCTGATCGGGAACCAGCACCATCACCACATCGGCCCACTTGGTGACATCGGCGACTGTGCCGACTTCCAGGCCGGCCTTCTGCGCCTTGGCGATGGACTTGGAGTTTGCCGCCAGGCCGACCTTTACGTGAACGCCGGAGTCCTTGAGGTTGAGAGCGTGGGCATGGCCCTGCGAGCCGTAGCCGATGATGGCTACCTTCTTGGCTTGAATCAGGGATAAATCGGCATCGTGATCGTAATAAGTCGTCGCCATGATCTTCTCGTTTTCCTTTTCTTTCGGTTAAAGTGACTTCAATTCTCTTTGCGCATTGGAGTTTGCCACGGAGTTATTCGAGTTCGGAGACGGCGTTCTCTTCAGGCGCGCCCTCCAGCTCGTCATTACCCGTGCCCATCGCCTTCAGCACACCGCTGGTATGATGGCCGCGACGCATCGTCAACTTGCCGCTGCGGCAGATTTCCAACACGCGGCCTTCGCCTTCATTGAGCACCTGAATCAGTCCTTCGATCTTGCTCTCGACGCCGGTCATCTCGATGGTCAGCGACTCCGGCGCCAGATCCACGATGCGCGCGCGGAAGACCTCGACCAGCTCGAAGACCTGAGAACGGGTCTGCGGCGTAGCGGCCACCTTGATCAGCGCCAGTTCACGCGTGACGGACGGCGCCTGCGTAATGTCATCCACATTGACGACATTCTCCAGTTTATAGAGGCTGGCGCGGATGCGGTGCGAGGATTCCGACGAGGCTTCGCAAACCACCGTCATGCGCGACAGGCCCGCCTGCTCGCTGCGCCCCACGGTCAGCGAGTGAATGTTGATGTTGAGGCGGCGGAAGAGCGAAGCTACGCGCGTCAGCACGCCCGGCAAGTCATCGACGTAAGCGACAAATGTGTGCAGCATGATGAGTCTCTCCAAGTGACCGAGTGAAGGAGTTAAGAAATGAAAGATAGAGATTTTGAGTAATTCTTTACCATTTCACTTTTTCACTCCTTCACTGATTCACTGTTTCACTGTCCTATTTTTCGTCAGGCGATTCTTCCAGCGGATCTTTGCCGCCCGGCCTGCGGATCATCTCGTGCAACGCGCTGCCAGCGGGAATCATCGGATAAACCGACTCTTTTCCCTCGACCATGAAGTTGAGCAGAAATGCTCCTGTCGCGGAACGGGCTGCGTTGACTGCATCCGCCACTTCAGCGCGCGTGCGAACCGTGAGTCCGGCAATGCCGTGCGCATCGGCCAGTTTCACAAAATCAGGACTAACCATGGGTGTGGATTCGTAGTTGCCCTCGTAGAAAAACTCCTGCCACTGGCGCACCATGCCGAGATAGCCGTTGTTGATGACTGCGATGTTGATCTTGATCTTCTCCTGCACTATCGTCGCCAGCTCGGCGGCGGTCATCTGGAAGCCGCCGTCGCCAACGACCACCCAGACCTCCTTCTCAGGACAGGCGAACTTGGCGCCGATAGCTGCGGGCAGAGCGAATCCCATGGTTCCAAGCCCGCCTGAGGTAATCAGCGAGCGCGGATGCTCGTGGTGGTAGTACTGCGCCTCCCACATCTGGTGCTGGCCCACGTCGGTTACTACGATAGCGTTGCCGCCGGTGATGCGCCAGATGTCATGAATCACATGGGCGGCGTAAAGATGGCCGGAGTCGGGCAGATTCTTGATGTCGCGCACAGCCGAATCGCCTTTGAGACCGTCAATCGTCTTGAGCCATGCCGCGCCATCGCGGCCACTGACGCGGGGCAGAAGCTCTTCCAGCACCTCACGCAGATCGCCGATCAGTGGCAGATCAACCTTGATAATCTTGTTGACCTCGGCGGGATCGACTTCGATGTGAATCTTCTTCGCTTTGGTGGCGTAGGTGGAAACGGTTCCGGTGACGCGATCATCGAAGCGCATACCGCAGGCGATCAACAGATCCGCATCCTGAATGGCGTGGTTGACCCAGCTCTCGCCATGCATCCCCATCATGCCGAGATTGAGCGGGTGCGAGGCAGGGAAGGCGCCAAGGCCCAGCAGCGTGAGGGCGACAGGAATCTGCGCGCGCTCAGCCAGCGTAAGCACCTGCTCTTCGGCTCCGGATTCGATGACGCCGTGGCCAGCCAGTATCACTGGACGCTTGGCGTTGCGAATCATCTCTGCAGCCTGCGCGAATCCACTCTGCTCAACCTTGCGCATCGGGTGCAGGCGCACAGGACGCGGCTTGGCGGCTTCAAAATCGAAGATCGCGGTGGCCTGCTGCGCGTCTTTCGTAATGTCCACCAGCACCGGCCCAGGCCGTGCCGACTTAGCAATTTGAAAGGCGTAACGAATAGCCGGTGCAATGTCTTCCGGACGACTGACAAGGAAATTATGCTTGGTCACAGGCAGCGTGATGCCGGTGATGTCCACTTCCTGAAAGGCGTCGGATCCGAGCACTTTGCTCGATACATTGCCGGTGATGCAGACAATCGGAATCGAATCAAGCATCGCTGTGGCAATACCGGTGACCAGATTCGTCGCGCCAGGGCCGCTGGTAGCGATGCAAACGCCCACCTTGCCCGATGCGCGCGAGTAGCCGTCGGCCATGTGTGCCGCGCCCTGCTCGTGACGCACCAGGGTGTGGTGAATGGGGAATTTGCGCAGCGCGTCGTAGACGGGCAGAATCGCTCCGCCCGGATAGCCGAAGACATCCGTCACGCCCTCGCCCGCCAGTGTGGCCCAGACGATCTCCGCGCCAGTGAGACGGGTAGGAGTAGTGAGATGGTCGTTCGTTGCTTGCGTATTGGCGTCGTTTCCCATGATGAACTCCTTTATGCGTTACGCGCAGACGGATTCTAACTGCTCTTCGCCTTCAACCAACCGACCTTGTTGTGCTCAGCTTCAAACGCATCGAGCGCCGCAGCGTGACGCAGTGTGAGTCCGATGTCGTCCAACCCTTCGATCAGACAGAACTTGCGGAAGGCATCAACTTCAAAGCTCGCCTTGAAGCCGAGGCTGTCGGTGACGGTCTGCTCTTCCAGTGAGACCGTCAATTTGTAGCAGGAGAGAGACTGTGCCCGATTCATCAGGACTTCAACCTGCTCTTCGCTCAGGCGAACCAGAACGATTCCATTTTTGCCGGCATTCGAGAAGAAAATATCGGCGAAGCTCGGCGCAATCACGACGCGGAAGCCGAAGTTTTCCAACGCCCACGCGGCGTGTTCGCGGCTCGATCCGCAGGCGAAGTTCTTGCCCGCGATTAAAATCCGTGCGCCCTTGTAGCGCGGATCGTTCAGAACGAAGGCTGGATCAGGTTCACCAGCTGCGTTCCGGCGCCAATCGTAGAAGAGAAAGTCGCCGTAGCCGGTGCGCTCGATACGCTTCAGAAACTGTTTGGGAATGATCTGGTCGGTGTCGACATTGCTGCGGTCGAGCGGCGCGGCCAGTGAAGTCAATGTGCGAAAGGCTTCCATTATGCCTTTACCTCCCAATTACGAATATCCACGAAGTGTCCGGCAATCGCGGCTGCGGCGGCCATCTCCGGCGAAACCAGATGCGTGCGTCCGCCGCGTCCCTGGCGGCCTTCAAAGTTACGGTTGCTCGTCGAGGCGCAGCGCTCGCCCGGTTGGAGAATGTCGGGATTCATCGCCAGACACATCGAGCAGCCAGGTTCGCGCCAGTCGAAGCCAGCTTCACGGAAGATGCGGTCCAGCCCCTCCGCCTCTGCCTGCGCCTTCACCGCCTGCGAACCGGGAACGACCATCGCGCTGACGTGCGTGCTGACTTTGCAACCAGCGGCGATTCTTGCGGCGGCGCGCATATCTTCGATACGCCCGTTGGTGCAGGAGCCAATGAAGACGCGGTCGATGGCAATCTCTTCCAGCGGCGTGCCGGCCTTCAGATTCATGTATTCCAGCGCGCGCTCAAAACCCTTGCGCTCGATCTCTGTGGTTGCATTCGCGGGATCAGGCACCGTTGCAGTAACCGGCGCGACCATGCCCGGACTGGTGCCCCAGCTCACATACGGAACCAGCGTTGATGCATCGATCACCAACTCGCGGTCAAACTTCGCGCCCTCATCGCTGGTTAGCTTGCTCCACTCGGCAACGGCTTCATCCCAGGCCGCGCCTTGCGGCGAGTAGCGGCGGCCCTTGAGGTATGCAAAGGTGGTTGCATCGGGAGCGATCATGCCTGCACGCGCACCGGCCTCGATGCTCATATTGCAGACCGTCATGCGGCCTTCCATCGAGAGCGAGCGAATCGCCGATCCCGCGTACTCGATGACGTAGCCGGTCGCCCCATCGGTGCCGATCTGCCCAATGATTGCGAGGATCAGATCCTTCGCAGTCACTCCACGAGCCAGCTCGCCTTCGACTGTAATGCGGAAGGTCTTGGGCTTGGACTGCGGCAAGGTCTGCGTGGCCAGCACGTGCTCGACCTCGCTGGTGCCGATGCCGAACGCCAATGCTCCAAACGCTCCATGCGTCGCCGTGTGCGAGTCGCCGCAGACAATCGTCATGCCCGGCTTGGTGAATCCCAGCTCCGGTCCGATGATGTGAACCACGCCTTGATCGGGCGAATCCACGCCATAAAGTTCAATGCCAAAGTCGGCGCAGTTCTTGTTCAGCGTCGCGATCTGTTTCGCCGCAATCTCATCGACGATCTTCAGCCGGCCTGCAATCGTCGTCGGCACATTATGATCGACGGTCGCAATGGAGCGGTCGGGACGGCGCACCTTGCGACCAGCCAGGCGCAAGCCTTCAAAGGCCTGCGGCGAGGTTACCTCGTGCAACAGTTGCAGGTCGATGTAGAGCACCGTCGGCTCGCCTTGCGGCTCAACTACCACGTGCTTCTCCCAGACCTTTTCAAATAATGTTTTGGGTTCGCTACTCATTGGATCATTCACCATTTTCAGCGGAAATTCCGCGGTTCATATTCCCCAGGCGGCGAATGCCTGCCTGGTATTGCTGCTCAATCACGCGTGAACGAGCAGTGTCTTCACCGTCTCGCGCACCTTCGCACCCATCTCCGTGGTCGAAAGCACCGTGAATCCCTGTGGATTGTTGCGCGCCAAATCGGGTGTGCGGAAGCCCTGCTCAAGCACCTTGCGCACAGCGGTTTCAATCGCCGCAGCCTCAGTCTCCAGCCCTGCCGAGTGGCGCAGAATCAGCGCGCTGGTCAGAATCGCACCCAGCGGGTTTGCCAATCCCTTGCCCGCGATATCCGGCGCGGAGCCGTGAATCGGCTCATACAGATTCACCTTGCCGCCGATCGTCGCCGAGGGCAGCATTCCCAGTGAGCCGGTGATGACGCCCGATTCATCGCTGAGAATATCGCCAAAGAGATTCTCCGTAACCACCACGTCAAAGTCGCGCGGACGGTTCATCAGGTGCATCGCCATCGCATCCACATACTGATGCTCCAGCGTCACATCGGGAAATTCAGCGGCCACTTCAATCACCGTCGCCCGCCAGAGCTGCGAGACTTCAAGCACGTTGGCCTTGTCCACGCTGCACAGCTTCTTGCGCCGCTTCTGAGCCAATTGGAAAGCTATGCGGGCCACGCGAGCCACTTCCTCGCGGGTGTAGCGCATCGTGTTCCAGGCCTCGCCCTGCTGGCGATTCCACTCGCGCGGCTGACCGAAGTAAAGTCCACCGAGCAGCTCGCGGACAAACAAAATATCGGCTCCGTCGATAATCTCAGCGCGCAACGGGCTGTTGACGGCCAGTTCCTTCAACGCGAAGGCGGGACGCAGATTGGCAAAACCGCCCAGAGCCGCGCGCAGGCCAAGCAAACCAGCTTCGGGGCGCTTGTCGGGGGGCAGGGAATTGAACTCATTGCCGCCCACCGCGCCGAGCAGAACCGCGTCCGAAGCCAGTGCGGCCTCCAGCGTTTCCTTAGGCAGCGGCGTGCCATCGGTGGTGATGGCGATGCCGCCAATGCGGCCTTCGGTTATCGCTATTTGATGGCCGCCGGCGGAGGCAGCCTCCTGCAATACGGCGACAGCTTCGCGGGTAACTTCCGGGCCGATGCCGTCTCCGGCGGTGACGAGAATCTTGAGGTGCATTTGTTGTCTTTCCCTCAGGGGCTAAAGCCCTTCAAATTTGATCGCATTCGCGGCACGGCTAAAGTCGTGCCCAGATACAAAACAGGGATTACATGGGGTGATCTTCAGATCGCAAATCCTTGACCGGCAAGCTCTGAACCCTGTCGTAGAGCACCCATCTCTCAAGGATAAATCATCGGGCAGTGCTTCAATCGAGTTCCGAGACCGGCTCGCGGCGATTGGAGCGGATATGATCGGGCACCAGGCCCACCAGGTCGTAGTCGTAGATGTTTTTCTTGCGGTCTGCCAGCGCCACAAAGCGGTAGTAGGTGTGCTGCAACTCCTCGCGGGTCAGCGTGAAGCCTAACTGCTCGAGGCGATTGCGCAGCGCGGCGCGGCCAGAGTGCTTGCCCAGCACCAGATGGTTATGCGCCACGCCCACCAGCGCCGGGGTCATGATCTCGTAGCAGAGCGGATTGGCCAGCATTCCGTGCTGGTGAATCCCGGATTCGTGCGCAAAGGCGTTGTCGCCGACGATCGCCTTGTTGGGCGAAGGACGGAAGGTGATGAGCTGGCCCAGCACCTGGCTGGTGGGATAAATCTGGTTCAGATTGATGTTGGTGGTCATGCCGAAGCGGTCGCCGCGCACGTACAGCGCGGCGGCAATCTCTTCGAGAGCCGCATTGCCGGCCCGTTCGCCGATGCCGTTGATGGTGCACTCGACCTGGCGCGCGCCGTTTTGAATGGCCGCCAGAGAGTTGGCCACGGCCAGCCCCAGATCGTCATGGCAGTGGGAGGAGAGAATGATGCCTTGCGCGTCAATGGCCGGAACCCGTTCGCGCACTTCGCGGAACATCTGGCCATACTCTTCAGGTGTCGTGTAGCCCACTGTGTCCGGCATATTGATCGTCGTCGCGCCGGCCTCAACGGCGATTCGCACCATCTCTACCAGAAAATCGCGATCGGAACGGGTTGCGTCTTCCGGCGAAAACTCGACATCCTCGGCCAACGAACGTGCCAGGCGCACCGACTCGCCGGTCAAATCCAATGCCTCGGAGCGTCCGATCTTCAGCTTGTACTCCAGATGCAGGTCGCTCGAAGCCAGAAAGACGTGAATGCGAGAGCGGTCGGCAAACTGGAGCGCGCGCGCGGCCATCTCGATGTCTTCCTTTTTGGCGCGGGCCAGTGAGGCGATGCGCGGCTTGTGAATCGCCTGGGTGATGGTGGCGATGGCCGCAAAGTCGCCTTCCGAGGCCATGGCGAAGCCGGCCTCGATGATGTCCACGCCCAAGTCTTCGAGAGCGTGGGCCATAGTGAGCTTTTCCTGGGTGGTCATGCTGCAACCCGGCGATTGTTCTCCGTCGCGCAGCGTGGTGTCGAAAAAGAAAACCTGATTTGCGTTCATAATCCGTGTCTGCCGGAGGGCACCCTCTCGTGATTGTTTCCAGTCTCTCGCATCTGGGCTGTATAACGCAAAGTTATAATTCTTTGATTAGCGATTAAAAATGCTTATAATCAAGCAGGTCAGAGCGACTGCGACGCGAGCCTCTCTGCAAGTCTGCCGTGGATCAAAGCTGACTTGCTGACCCGCCGCATTGGAGATCTCATGGAACTGCATCAGCTTGAAACCTTTCTCGCCGTGGCTGAGGAGCACAGCTTCTCCCGCGCGGCTGTGCGGCTGCGTCGCACCCAGCCTGCCGTCAGCCAGGTGATTCGCAAGTTGGAGGAGGCTGTCGGCGAGACGCTCTTTGACCGCGCCGCCCGCGACGGCTCGTTGACCGCGTCGGGCGTGCTCTTGCGCGATTATGCGCTGCGCCTGCTGGCCTTGCGCCGTGAAGCCGCCAGCGCTCTGGGCGAGTTGAAGAGTCTGGAGAGCGGCCGGCTGCAATTGGCGGCCAACGAATACACCTGTATGTATCTGCTGCCGGCCATCGACCGCTTCCGGCGGGAGTTTCCTCATGTCAGCGTCGCGGTGCATCGAATGCTGGCCTCACACATTCCAGAAGAGCTGAATCTGCGCACCTTTGAACTGGGCATGATCTCCTTCCGTCCCGATCCGGCGCACTTCCGCACCATAGCCGTCTACGCCGACAGCCTCGCATTCATCGTCAGCCCCAGCCATCCGCTGGCCGGAGCGCGGCGCGTCTCCATCAGCCAACTGGGCGAAGAGACCTTCATCGCGCACAACGTTGCCTCGCCGCTGCGCAAGCGGGTGATCGAGGCCTTCCAGCGGCACCGGACACCCCTGAATATGGGGATCGAACTGCCCACCATCGAGGCGATCAAGCGCTTTGTGGCGATGGGTAACGGCGTAGCTCTGGTGCCGCATTTGACCGTCGCTCAGGAGTTGGAATCGGGAGGCCTGGTGCGGATTCCGGTGGACGATCTTGACGTGAAGCGCATTTTGCGGCTCGTCCATCGCCGTCAGGCCACCCTCTCCTACGCCGCCCGGGCCTTTTTGCGAACCGTCAAGACGCTGGCCCAGGAGCAGGGTCCGCCCTTTTACTATCAGGTCGAGCGAACAGGATAGTCCTTGATCACATGGGCACATTGCCGCTGCTTTACCGCGTGCTTTGCCTGAGGTTTTCAGGGATATCGAATCGAAGAGGGGAGGCCAGCCTTCATTCCGCATGAGATTGACACCCCTTTTCCTCATCTTGCGTCTAAGCCTTATGCCGTTTCCGGACAGCATCTTCCGCCGCAGACCGCTCCGGCCAGTTACAATGCTGAGAGAGGGGCCCGGCTCGAACCGGAGCGCCGGAATCGAATAGTTCGTTGCCAGCCGGACGGTTGAGCAGTCGTGAGGTTCAGGACCGAATGAAGAAGATCGCCTTTATTGCATTTCTGCTGGCCGTGTGCGTGGCAGCAGGCCGCGCCCAGGAAAGCCGCCAGGATGTCAGCCTTAGCGGAACAGGGCTTATCGAGCCGTTTATTGGCTCGTCAACAGACGTTTATGTTCACTCGACAGCGGCCTACGGTGCATTGGCCAGCTACCGTTTCATGCTTACACCCAACAGTGCTGTTGAGGCCAACTACGGCATCACCTACCAGAACAAGATCACGTTTGACTTCAATGGCCCGTACCACAATCAGGTGTTGACCCGTAATCAGGAGATGTCGGCCGCATACGTGCGCAGCTTCAACTTCCGCAAATGGAATCCCTTCGTCGAGGTTGGTCCGGGAGCATTCATCTTCATGCCCATCCGCAACTCCGGAACGCAGAATATCGATGCCAAACAGCAGACCAACCTGGGCGCTGTTTACGGTGCCGGATTTGCGTATGAGATCAGCCCCAGCTTCGACATTCGCGCCGAGTATCGCGGACTTATCACCAAGGTGCCGACCTTCGGACAGACCGGCGGCAGTTCAGGGCCCAACTTTACCACCAACAAGTGGTACAACATCTTCGATCCAGTGGTTGGCGTAGCCTATCACTTCTAGGGCAGCACAGCATTGCAGCGAAACGGGGATGGGCGTTTGCTCCTCCCCGTTTTTGTTTTGCCCAAATTGAGGCTGGCTGCGCTGCTGATTTGCAGTGGCTGGGGAAGGCGTCAGCGCGGCTGGGGATCGGCAATTTGTGCCGCCTTCTTCTTGCCCTGCGTAGCCAATCCCTTTTTTGCTTCATACATTCGCAGGTCAGCTGCGATGCATAGCGATTCCATGTCGGATGCATCCTCCGGATAGACCGCAACCCCGATGCTGGCGCCGGTCCGCACTAGATTGCCCTCCAATTCGATGGGCTCTTTGAGCAGTTCCAGCAGGGATTGACTGACGTGCATTGCGTCGGCGCGGCTGGTGGGCTCCTCCAAAATCAACGAAAACTCATCCCCGCCGGTCCGCGCGAGCGTGTCAGAGCGGCGGACGCGTCCAGAAAAAGTGGTGCCCACGTGCTGCAAGAGCAGATCGCCAATGTGATGGCCGTAGCTGTCATTCACCTGTTTGAAGTGATTCAAATCGACGACCAGAAGCGCCATTTGCGAGCCGCTCCTGCGCGCGCGGTCCAGGGCGCTCGACATCCGGTCCTGATAGAGGCGGCGATTAGGCAGTCCGGTCAGTTCGTCATGCAGAGCGAGGTGTTTGTTGTGTTCGATCTGGTCTTCCAACAGCAGGACGATCATTCCCACCGCAACGACAAACTTGGGCAGATTCCAGACCTCGGATTCGGGATGAATCTGCGGAAGATATATCTGCATCCAGGGCCCCACGCAGAAGACCGAAGCCCAGGCCATGAATCCGGTAATGGTGACGAATGCGCCCGCCGTGGCCCGGCGGAAGGCAAAGAAGAAATTGAACGAGCAGCCCAGGAAAACGACAAACAAGACCGCATTCAAGGCTAGATTAGTCCCGTTTTCCGGGCGATTCTGAAAGATCAGCAGAAACGCCGAGAGGGCCAGATAGATGGCAACTGTCGACCAGCGAAGAGCGTGATGAAATCTGCGCAGCACGGTCAGCGTAATAGCTAGTGGTCCGATGCCGATCAGCGCGGCGGCCGCATTCAATGCCCAGTGCGGAACGTGGTCAATCAGGAGCAGAATCACATAGAGCGCATTCGAGGCCATCAGCTGAGCCAGCATCCACCGGCTGGATCTCTCTTTCCAATAAGGGATGACCGCCGACTGAAAAAGCAAACCGGCAAGCACCAGGGCGACGGTGCCGGTCAGCTCCGCCAATAATCCCCAATTGCCTGGTGCGAAAAGGAATAGAAATGCGGCAAAGTGCAGAGCGATCATCACCCAGCCGACAAGCCAAAGGCCGGAGGCTGGAGTGTAGTTGCGGCGCACCACCGACGCAAAAGCACAAGTCAGCAACGCAATAGCCGCCAGATCCGGTAACTCGCTCCAATTCATCATCTCTGGAGTTAGATTTTCCTCCAATCCGCATAGAATCGGCAAGAAAAACCTGCAAGTGGCCATTCTTTCGCGGTACTTGGGTAAGAGGTGGAGTGCGAATTCACTCCGCTTTCGATTCTTCGTCTCTGGCGGGAAAAACGTTGCCCATGCGGCGAATCTGCGCTCCCACTCCGCGCAGCTTCTCCTCGATACGCTCATAGCCGCGATCCATGTGATAGACGCGGTCGAGAATCGTCTCGCCTTCGGCGACCAATGCAGCCAGCACCAGCGAGGCAGAGGCGCGCAGGTCCGAGCACATCACCGCCGCCGCGGAGAGCTTGGCCGGCCCGCGCACCGTGGCCGAGCGAGCGTCGACCTTGATATTCGCACCCATGCGCACCAGCTCCTGCACGTGCATGAAGCGGTTCTCGAAGATGTTTTCCTTGACCATGCTGACGCCCTCGGCCTGCGTAGCCAGAGCCATGTACTGTGCCTGCATATCGGTGGGAAAGCCGGGGTACTCCTCGGTGGAAATGTCGGCGGCGTTGAGCTTTCCGTCGGCGCGTACGCGCACCGTATCAGAGCCGAGAATATCGACGCGCGCACCGGCTTCTTCGAGTTTTGAGATCACAGCACTCAGGTGCGCCGGGTTGCAGTTGGCCACGATCAGGTCGCCGCGTGTGATGGCGCCGGCAATCAAGAACGTCCCTGCTTCGATGCGGTCGGGATGGATGCGGTGGCGCGCGCCGTGCAGCTTCTCAACGCCCTGCACGTGAATGGTCGAGGTGCCCGCCCCCTTGATCTTCGCGCCCATCGCCGTCAGCAACTGGGCCAGGTCCGTGACCTCCGGTTCGCGTGCGCAATTTTCCATCAGCGTCTCGCCCTCAGCTAGAACGGCTGCCATCAACAGGTCCTCGGTTCCTGTGACGGTGATCTTGTCGAAGACCAGATGCGCCCCGTGCAGCCGCTCCGTCCGCGCTTCCAGATAGCCGTGCTCCTGGGTGATGACAGCGCCCATCTTCTCCAGGCCGCGAATGTGCAAATCAATCGGTCTGCCGCCGATGGCGCATCCGCCGGGCATGGCCACGCGAGCCATCCCGGTGCGCGCAATGAGCGGTCCCAGCACAAGCGAGCTGGCGCGCATGGTCTTGACGATTTCATATTTGGCTTCCGGGTCGGAGAGCGTGCGGCAGCAGATGGTGGTGCGGTGCTGCGCGCGTCCGTAGCCCAGTTCCACCTCAGCGCCCATCGAGGCCAGCAGACGCCGCTCGGTTTCAATGTCGCGCACCTGGGGAATGTTTTCGAGGGTGACTTCATCCTCGGTGAGAATCGCCGCCGCCATGCAAGGCAGTGCTGAGTTCTTGGCTCCCGAGATGCGAACCGTGCCGACCAGCGGATTGCCGCCGCGAACTACAAACTTATCCATGAAGGTTGAATTGCTCCGTGATCTTTTAGTGTAAATCGCCATGCGCCGTGAGGTGGGCCGCGGAGGTTATACTGGCAGCACTGTTTTTCAAGCGGTGCAAGCGGCTGGATGGAGAAAAAGCGATGAGGCAGAGCAAGTTTTGGAATGGTTCGGCGATAGGATCGGTACTGGTGTTGGGCCTATTGGCAGCGGTTTCGTCAGCACCGGCGGCGGCGCAGATGGACGTTCAAGCTACATCTCATCCGATGCCTTCCATTGTGCAGAAAGATGGCCGTTATGCGCTGATTGTCGATGGCGAGCCGTACCTGATGCTGGGCGTACAGGTCAACAACTCCAGCGCATGGCCGGATTATCTCGATAAGGTTTGGCCGGCAGCGGAGACGCTGCACGCCAACACTGTTGAGCTGCCCGTCTACTGGGAGCAGATCGAGGCCAAGCAGGGCACATTCGACTTCAGCACCGTCGATCTGATCTTGAAGCAGGCGCACGAAGATCATCTGCATCTGGTGCTGCTCTGGTTCGGCACCTGGAAGAATGGCAGCTCGCACTACACGCCGGAGTGGATCAAGCTGGATCAGGCGAAGTACCCTTTCATAATCGGCAAGGATGGCAAGACTGTTGATTCGCCGTCCCCGTTCAGCCCGGCGCGCATGGAGGCGGACAAGACTGCCTTTCGTGCTCTGATGCGCCACTTGAAGGAAGCTGACGCGCAGCACACTGTACTCATGGTTCAGGTGGAAAATGAAGCCGGCGAGTGGGGCGGTGTGCGCGATTACGGTGCGGAGGCGGAAAAGGCCTTTGCCGGACCGGTTCCAGAAAAGCTGGCGGCAGGCCTCGGCAAGCAGCCGGGCACATGGAGTCAGGTCTTTGGCGATGCTGCCGACGAGACCTTCGAGGCCTGGTATACGGCGAGTTATATCGAACAGGTGGCCGCGGCAGGCAAAGCCGAAAATCCCCTGCCGCTCTATGTAAATGCGGCGCTGCGCGATCCCTTCAATCCCGGCAAGGCGCCCAGTTATGAATCCGGCGCTCCTACGGACAACAACATCGACTTATGGAAGATTGCTGCGCCGTCAATCGATGTTGTTGCCCCGGATATTTATATGTCGGAGTACGCCAAGTACATGAAGTCGATCGAACTCTACAAGCGCAAGAACAACCCGCTGCTCATTCCTGAGACAGGGAATCCCGCGATCTATGCGCATTATGTCTTTGCCGCCATCGGCCAGGGTGCGATTGGCTGGGCGCCCTTTGGGCTGGACCTGAGCCGCTACAGCAATCAGACCGAGGGTCCGGAGGCGATGGAGGCGAGCGATCTGAAGCCCTTTGCGCAGCAGTACGCCCTGCTGGCCCCGATTGCGCGCCGCCTGGCGAAGGGCAACCTGGAAGGCAAGGTTCAGGGTTCGAGCGAAGACCCCGACAACCATACGCAGACTCTTTCCTTCGATCGCTGGCAGGCGCATATCAGTTATGGTCTGCATTCCTTCGGCAGTTGGATTGCGCCCAAAGGCAATTCGCCCGCCGATGGCGGTGTCGTAATCATGCAGCTCGGTCCCGATGAGTTTCTGATCGCCGGCCATCATGTCCGGGTGGACTTCACTCCCACTGCGCCGGAGAAGAAGCGCCTCTGGCTCAAGGTCGATGAGGGCAGCTACGACGAGGCAGGGAATTGGAAGACGGCGCGTGTCTGGAACGGCGACCAGACCGACTACGGTCTGACGCTGCTGGCCGATGAGAATCTTCTGCTCAAGGTGCGGATGACGACATACTGAGGCGGTTGCAGCGGCAGCAGCGCGCTCCTTACAGCTCCAGCACGTTATCCTCGATGGCCAGCCGCACATTGCCGTCGGATTTTGCCAGGCGGCGGACGGCCTCCGGCTTGTCGACTTTGGCTTTGAGCATCACCAGCGCCACCGGAACACTGCGGCCGGCGCTTTTGATCGTCTGCACGGCGGTTTCGCGGTCGATCTTGCAGGCGGTCATCAGGATGTGTATGCCGCGTTCAACCAGCTTGGTGTTCTGCATATGCACATTCACCATCAGGTTCTCGTAGACGTAACCCAGCCTCGTCATCGCCCCGGTGGTAATCATGTTCAGAACCATCTTCTGCGCCGTGCTGGCCTTCATGCGCGTGGAGCCGCAGATAACCTCAGGTCCTACGTCGGTGATGATGGTGATGTCCGCAGCCCTGGCCAGTGGTGTCTCGTGGTTGCAGGTGACGGCTGCCGTGTGAGCGCCGCGCGCGCGAGCGTAGGCCACGCCAGCCACGACATAAGGGGTGCGTCCTGAGGCAGAGACGCCAACGACGATGTCTTTGCGCGTCGGGCGGCGGCGGGCGATGTCCCGCTGGCCCAGCTCTTCAGAATCTTCGTTGACCTCGACCGCTGAAGCCAGAGCCTTCGGGCCGCCGGCCATGATGTATTGCACTTGCCCCGGCGCGGTCGAATAGGTCGGCGGACATTCGGAGGAATCAAGTGCGGCGATGCGTCCGCTGGAGCCTGCACCAACATAGATCAGCCGACCGCCGTCGCGCAGGCAACGGGCTACCTGATCGATGACCTGTGCGATCTCCGGTATCGCCTTTTTGACCGCCGCAGCTACTTTCGCATCTTCATGGTTGATGATCCGTGCAATCTCCAGCGCGGACTTGGTATCAAAGCCCTGAGATGCCTCGTTCTGGCCTTCGGTCATCAGTTCCTGAAGCTGGGAGGCCGGGTCTATCTTCCTTCCATTCCCTGGAACAGCGGCCGATTCCTGCGTCGTAGAGCTGGTTAGCATCACGTCTATCCCCGAGTTTTTATTGTAACTGCAAATCAGTCAACTCTTGCGGGAAATTGCAAGGAATGAGATGGACCGGATCCATCATTTGGAAGGAAACTCAGAGCGCTGAGCGGACGGCATCATGAAAAGCGGGGCGCACCTGGCGAATCAATTGGCTCTCGCGGTTGGGCCAGCTTCGGTTGGTCAAAAGCACAATTGCGATTCTTGCCTCCAGGTCGATCCAGAGCGAGCAGCCACTGTAGCCGAGATGTCCAATCGAATGAGGCGAAAAGAAGTTGCCGGAGGAAGAATTCTCCGATGGCGTATCCCAGCCCAATGCGCGGGAACTGCCTGCGGGGCCTTGCCTGCGGGCAAAAAGCTCAACCGTCGCCGCATTGAAGAGCCGGGCATTCTGCTGGTGCGCTGTCGCGTCGAGAATCTCCTGAGCGACGCGCAGCAGATCGGGCACATGGGAAAAGATGCCGGCATGACCGGCTACGCCTCCGAGCAGCCATGCATTTTCATCCTGGACCTCGCCCTGAATGCGGCGGTGGCGCAGCTTCACGTCCTCCTCGGTGGGCGGAATCAGGCTTCGCGCCTCGCCGGGAGGAGAATAGCTCGTTGCTGTCAGCCCAAGCGGCAGAAAAATCTCGCGCTGCGCCCAACTTGCCAGCGACTCTCCGGTCACTTCTTCCAGCGCTTTGCCCAGCAGGATGAAGCCGGGATCGGAGTACTCGGCGCAGGCGCCCGGTTCGGAGACGAGGCTCAGCTTCATGCAGGCCTGCATAAGCGTATCGGCGGAGGCAGCGGTGCGGAAGAACTCGATGTACCCAGGCAGGCCGGAGTTGTGGGCTAGAAGATGGCGAAGGGTGACGCGCCGGGCTGGATCGTTCGCCGCTCGGCCGTCGGTGAAGCCGGGCAACACTTCTCCCAGAGGCATCTCCAGATCGATCAGGCCGCGCTGCACCAGCAACATCGCCATGGTGGTGGTTGCAGCAACTTTGGTTACGCTCGCGATGTCGTAACGAGTCTCGATCGTGACGGCGGAGGCGTCTTCTTCATAGGTGAAGCGGCCAAGTGCATCGCCGAGGACAACCTTTCCACCGATCAGCGCTCCAAAGGCGCAGCCGGGGAAGGCATGGCCGGCAATGGCCTCGCCCAGCACGCGGTAAACTTCGGCAAACTGTTCATGCTGGTGGTTCATCGGATCAGCGTGGCCTTTCCCTCCGCGCTCGCCGCCTGAACAGCCTTCCCTTGAACTTCGACGGGTTTTCGCTCAACGACTTTATCCCGCATTCTGGCGGCTGCCGAATGGGTGGCTTTCAGCAGCTTGCCTCTGCCGTTGAAGGTCATCGTCCATTGCATTGGCCGTGGGATCGCTGCCGCGTCAGTAAATTCGATGACGGCGCCGCCATGCATGGGGATGGTTAGCCTGCCCGGCGGGGCTGCGGGCAGCTTCTTGATTTCAGTTTCTTCGGGCGATCCAACCTGGGGGTGCGCTCCGGCCATTGCGGCATAGCAGAGGCCGGTTTCAAGCCATTGCGGCGTTTGGACAACAGCTTCTTCGGCGCGGATGTGGTTGAAGGCCGAGATGGTCAGCGCATTGATCGGTGCGGGCGAAAATAGCGAGTAGCCGCGGCGCAAGATGGGGACGATACGCACCCGCCCCTCGCCGCCACGGGGAATCGACGCCGAAAAGACGCTCACATCGCCCTTGCCGTTGTTGCGCGTGAACTGCAAGAGGAGATGATGGGGCAGCGCAGAGCAGACGATCTGCTGATAGCTCCACTTGCCCTGATTGAATTCCAGGCCGGCAAATCCGGCGCGCTCGCCGATGGTGGACTCCGCATCCGCCACTAGATCGCGGTCCTCTTCGCTCATCCGGTCGTAGGAGAGGAACTTGATGACTGGTGCGGTAGATTCAGCATTTTCACTGCCGGGAGGAAAGGGCATGGGACGCGGAGCGGCTTTGCGCACCTTGGCCGGTTGTGGCGAGGGAAGCTGCTGGTCGGAACTCTGCGCCATGGCAGAGGAGCTTACGGTTGCAAGGACGGCAATCGTAAGGAGAGTGCGCAAGATAGGGAATGGTTCCATGCTTCCCGTGGGAAAGTTCATAACAGGCTCTAGCCTACCACCGCCGCAGTGAAGGGGGCGTCTCCGGCAAAGACAAAATGGGCAGCCTGAGACAGGCTGCCCGTTGTTGACCCAGGAGTGGGGTGCGCCGGATCTAACAAGTGAATCCGGCGCCGTTCAGAGCAAACTCGACCGGCAGATCAATGTGTTGCCGTGTGATGGCCAGCCGCCGGCTTGTGCGCCACACCAGGCTTCTTCTTTTCCAGGGAGATTTCGCCGTCGCGCAGCACGATCTCTGCGGTTTGCGCGCGGGTCGCGGTTGCGGGAATCTGCTGATAGGAATCGTAGGTTCCCACCAGCGTCGTCGCCGGCGGAATCTTGTACTCAAAGCCAACGGCCGGAATCTCCTTCTCTTCCAGCGGCTTCTTCAAGTTGACGATGAAGTCCGCATACGGCGGCTGCGCATTCTTGGCGTCCGCGGTTACGGCCACCTTGATCACTGTCGAGGTGGCTTCAATGACGACTCCTGGAACGGGCGTTACCTGATCCTTCAGCACCTTCCAGAGCTTGTCGGCATCGTCTTTACTGCCATTGGCCAGGATGAATTCCTTGTCTTCGAGATTCAAAACGGTCAGGTCAGGAGTCTCGACGACCACCTTGTGGGCAAGCTCAACCGGCGTGGGCGCTGGAGAGATGACAAAGTCTCCGGGAGGGAAGAGCGTTGCGGCCGCCTGCGTCTTCACAGCGTCCAATCCGTCCAGATTTCCGTGGTACTTCTTGTAGTAATACTCCATCTTGGCCTCGATCTGAGGCTTGATCGGGGTGGCGAAGTTCCAGGCGCGCGCATAGAACCAGACCGCCTGCACCAGATGATTGGGAGCATCGGATTTCGTATAGGCTTCGGCCAGTTGCAGCGTATCCCACAACCCCGGCGACGGCCAGGCTGTGGTCTGCTCCGGAGGAAAGAGCATCAGCTCGGTACGGTATTCGCCGATGCCGCCCGCAATGTCCTTCTTGGAGACGACATCGTCCAAAGCGATGGCTGAGTGGAAGACCGGATAGGTTCCGCTGGTCAGCTTCTTCCAATCCGCATCGGCGGTTGCAGCCGGTTTCTTTGCCGTGAGGCCACGCTGGGCCAGCGCCGCCGCATCGTCGCAGGTCTGCGCATCGCTGGTCTTGGCGCACTGGCTCTTCTTGATGAGAACCGACATGAAGAGAGCCTTCATGTTGCTGGGGTCCACCTGAAGCAGCCGGGTGGCCGCGCTCAGCGTCTGATTGGCGTCTTGCAATCCCTGATACAGGTCAATCAGCGAATCCAGAACCGCCGGTTTGACGACACTCTGCGGATAAGCCGTCAAGAAGCTCTCCAGAGCTGCTGCCTTGGCCTTGGGATCGGCCTGTGTGGATGCCATTTGATAGGTGTTGAACTCTGCCGGATCCTTGATGGTGATAGTAGAATCCTGGGCACGCAGCATAGGCGCGGAAACAAGGTTGACGATCGCCAATGCCATCACGGACGCGAAGACTAACTTCTTCATTCAGTGCTCCTGGGTATTGCCAAAATAGTGATCAAGACACGTACACCCGCTCACGGATTTCGCAACAGACCTCCAAGCAGCCTGCGCGCTCCGATGTGACTGAAGACAGAACACCTCGGCCTCCATGCGGTATTGGATGGATTATAGAAAGCCAAGCCCCCTGTGACAAGCGGAGTTTGCGAGAATGAAAACTTTTCTCGCTTTCCTTCTGTATTCCCGCTTTTTCCATCCACATAACGGATTAGACCCCGCTGCCGTCAAAACTGTTCCCGGCCCTATTGCAATAGCCTTACAAGCTCGGTCTGCTCAGCCAGAAAGGCGTCGTGGCCGTGAGCGCTGGTCATCTCCCGGTAGTCGGCCTGAACGCCGGCAGCGCGAATCGTATAGGCAAAATCCCGCACGGTTTGCGGCGGAAAGAGCCAGTCGGAGCTGATGCCGACGAAGGTCAGGCAGGCGCGAATCCGGCCAAAGACCTCTTCAGGTGAGGAACCGTCGCGCAAGGGATCCCAAGTGTCCATGGTGCGCAGAATGGCCAGATAGGAGTTGGCGTCAAAGCGGTCAATGAATCGCTCGCCCTGATGATCCAGGTAGCCGGCAATGTCAAAACGTCCGCCGGCCAAGCCGCCGCCTTGCCCGCACTCCGGCTCCCAGGGGTCTTCTCCCGTGCGGTTGGGCTTGCGGCCAAAGCGCTCGTCAAACAACTCAGAAGACTTGTAACTGAGCATTGCGATCTGGCGAGCCTGCGAAAGCCCCTGGCGCGGCGGACGCTGAGGCAGATAGTGGCCGCCCTTCCATTCCGGGTCGCGCTGGATGGCCTGCCGTTGCAGGTGATTCAGCGCCAGGCCCATTGCGGAGAGCGGTGCCACTCCGATGACCACGGCACGTTCCACGCGCTCCGGATAGTGGATCGTCCAATCCAGTGCCTGCATCCCCCCAATCGATCCTCCCAGAACCAAACGAAGACGGTGGACACCCAGTGAGTCCAGCAGCAAGGCCTGCGCCTGTACGTTGTCGCGGATCGAAACCAGTGGGAATTTAGGGCCGTAACTCTTTCCTGTTTCAGGGTTTACAGAACCGGGGCCGGTCGATCCGTAACAGGAGCCCAGCATATTGATGCAAATCACGAAATCGTGTTCCAAAGACAAAACTGCGCCAGGCGCGAAGATCTCCGGCCACCAGGAGCCGACCAGCGCGGAGCCGGTCAACGCGTGACAGACCAGCACGGCATTATCCCGCGCGGCATTCAGGCGGCCATACACCGCATAATGCAGCGTTACGCCAGTCAGGGTGCGGCCGCACTCCAGCAATAGGGGTTCGCCGAGTACAAAGTCGCCTTCATAGGTAGGCGCCAAAATTGGCTTCGCCGGCGGCGAGACTCCGGTCCCGGCTCGGGTTTCACTCATGATTCCTATTGTGCTACACGCACCTGTGTCTTGGCTCTTCATAACGCCTTTTCTCCGTTGGCCGCCTCAATCGCCTGATCCAGATCGGCCAGAATATCGCGAATATCCTCAATGCCAACGCTCAGCCGCACCAGCTCAGGAGTCACTCCGGTCGCCGCCTGCTCTTCCACCGAAAGCTGTGCGTGGGTGGTCGATGCCGGGTGGATCACCAGCGATTTGGCGTCGCCGATATTCGCCAGCAGCGAAAAGAGCTTCAGCGAATTGATCAGTTTCTTGCCTTCTTCGTAGCCGCCCTTGACGCCGAAGGTCAAGAGGCCTCCCTTGCCGTTGGGCAGATACTTTTGCGCGCGCGTATGGTAGGCGCTGGACTCCAGTCCCGGATAGTTGACCCACGCCACTCCGGGATGCTTCTGGAGATGCTGGGCCACCGCCAGTGCATTCGCGGAGTGGCGTTCCAGGCGAAGGTGCAGCGTTTCGATGCCTTGCAGAATCAGGAAGGCATTGAAGGGCGAGAGTGCCGCGCCGGTGTCGCGCAATCCCTGCACACGCGCCTTCAGAATAAAGGCCAGCGGTCCGAAGGCCTCGGTGTAAACGAGACCGTGGTAGGAAGGGTCCGGCTCGGTGAAGTCTTTGAAGCGTCCCGAAGCTGCCCAATCAAATTTTCCTGCATCGACGATCACGCCGCCGATCGAGGTGCCGTGGCCGCCCAGAAACTTCGTCGCCGAGTTGACCACAATATCCGCACCCCACTCGATCGGCCGCACCAGCGCCGGCGAGGCCGAGGTGTTGTCAATCACCAGCGGCAACTTGTGCTCATGGGCGATGGCAGCCAGCTTCTCAATATCCACCACATCCAGCTTGGGGTTGCCCAGCGTCTCGGTGTAGATCGCCCGCGTCTTTTCATTGATCGCCGCCCGCAGACCGTCGAAGTCGTCGGCATCGACAAACTTCACCGTGATTCCCAGACGGGGCAACGTGTAATGGAAGAGGTTGTAAGTGCCGCCATAGAGCGAAGTCGTGGAGACAATCTCGTCTCCCGCGGCGGCCAGTGTTGTCGCAATCAGCGTCTCCGCCGCCTGTCCGGAAGCCACAGCCAATGCCGCCACGCCGCCTTCAAGCGCTGCCACGCGCTTCTCCAACACGTCGGTCGTGGGATTCATGATGCGCGTGTAGATGTTGCCGAATTCCTTCAGCGCAAAGAGTCGTCCCGCGTGGTCAGCATCCTGAAATGCGTAGGAGGTGGTTTGGTAGATGGGCACGGCGCGCGAGCCGGTGGTGGGGTCAGGCGTTTGGCCGGCGTGCACGGCAAGGGTGGCAAGGTGCTGCTTGGCTTCGGACATTGCGTTCTCCTTTTGCTTTCTCTCAAAACGAAACGGCCCGCATCCTCTTAGGACCGGGCCGCCTGACTTCAAGATCGGTTGCGCTCAGCGCATTTACCTCTCAAGGGCCACACGGACGGGTCCGCACTCCATGCACATACACATGGCCATGACCGCAATTCCGTATTTCCTTGAGTTCAGCATTAGAAGCAGTATTCACGGACGGCGGGTCGATTGTCAAATAGATTCTCCATTTTGCGAACCCGGCGTCCAGCGCGATCCGGCTGTTCCCTGATCCCTATTCCCTATCCCCTGCACTTTCCGCCTTCCAAATGAACGCCCCCGGCTGCGGCAATCCGATGTGGGCCAGCACTCGGTAAACAAACTGGCGCGCCATTTCGGTTGAGTCGGTGGGCTTGTTGTAGAAGGCCGGAATGCACGGAAAGATCACAGCTCCGGCTTCGGCGGCGAGCGACATATTTCTGAGATGAATGCGATTGAAAGGCGTCTCGCGCACACAGAGAATCAGCGGACGGCGCTCCTTGAGCGTTACATCGGCGGCGCGGGCAATCAGCGAGTTGGCAAGGCCGTGCGCAATCGCCGCCAGCGTCCCCATCGAGCAGGGCAGGACGATCATGCCGTTGGAGGGATAACTGCCCGAAGCAATCGCCGCGCCAATATCGGCGTCCGAGTGTTGGACGGTTTTCTTGGGTGTGCTGCCGAGGAGTTTTTCCACCAGATCGTTCCGTCCACTGATGCCCAACTCCTCAGCCATCACACGCAGCGAGTTCTCCGAAGCAACAAAATGCACACGGGCTACACGCTCGTCAGATTCAAGAGCACGAAGCGCCTCGCGGCCAAAGACCGCCCCTGATGCGCCGGTGATTGCTACGGTGAGGTTCATAGATGAACACCGTTTCTACGGGACTTCCCGTCAATTGTTGCGTTCCTTCACCCCGCGTTGAAACGCGGTGGGCTAATAACCATTGCGCCCACAGCGCGCCACCTGAGGTGGGGCAATCTACCCTACGCTGAAACGAGGCTAACCAACACTGCGCCTGCGGCGCGGATTGCCGGAAAAAAACTCCGGTTTTTTGTTTACCAGCACTCCAGTGCGAAACTTTCTTGGGAACCTCACTGGTACTCGCCGATTCGCCCTACTAGCCGAGCACCCGCTTGAAGATCGCGTCCACATTGCCTAACTGCCGCGTGTAGTCAAAGGTACGCGCCAGCTTCTCCGGGCTGAGCAGAGCGGTAATCTTTTCGTCCTTTGCCACTTCATCGCGGAAGACCAAATCCTCTTTCCACGAGCGCATGGCGTGAGATTGAACGAGCCTGTAAGCGTCCTCGCGCATCATTCCTGCTTCAGAGAGATCGAGCAGCAGTTGTCCGCTGAAGATCAGACCGCCGGTCGATTCGAGGTTCTTCTTCATGCGTTCGGGATAAACCAGCAGCCGGTCGATCAGGTCGGTTGTCTTGGCCAGCAGATAGTCCACAAGTATCGTCGAATCGGGGAAGATGACGCGCTCGACGGAGGAGTGAGAAATATCCCGCTCATGCCACAGAGCGATGTTTTCAAAGGCCGCCTGCGCGTTGCCGCGCAAGACGCGGGCAAGACCGCTGATCTGTTCACTGGTGATGGGATTCTTCTTGTGCGGCATCGCCGAGGAGCCTTTTTGCTTTTCGCTGAAGTACTCCTGCGCCTCGCGCACTTCGGTGCGTTGCAGGTGGCGAACTTCGACGGCGATCTTGTCGAGCGTGCTGCCGATAATCGCCAGCGTCGAAATGTAGGCTGCGTGCCGGTCGCGCTGGATGACCTGCGTGGCGACTGGCGCAGGCTTGAGGCCGAGGCGCTCGCAGATTTTCTCCTCATGTTCAGGCTTGAGGTGACCGAAAGTCCCCACCGCGCCGGAGAGCTTGCCGACTCGCATATCTTCGGCGGCCGCGTCGAAGCGGGCCAGGTTGCGCTCCATCTCGGCAAACCAGTTGAGCAGCTTGAGGCCGAAGGTCGTCGGCTCGGCATGGATGCCGTGTGTGCGGCCAATCGTCGGCGTGTCTTTGAACTCGATGGCGCGGCGTTTAAGCACGGCCAGCATCTCCACCAGGCCCGCGCGGATCAGTGCGGAGGCCTCTTTAACCTGCAAGGCTTGTGCCGTATCGACAATGTCATTCGAGGTCAGCCCGTAGTGCAGCCAGCGGGACTCGGCATCCAGGCCCTGAGCCTTGAGGGTTTCCGCAACCGCAGTCGTGAAGGCGATGACGTCATGCTTTACCTCGGCCTCGATCTCCTGTATGCGGGCGGCGGAGCAGCCTGCCTTGGTGGCGATGGCCTCGGCGGCCTCGGCGGGAATCACGCCGTCCTCGGCGAGCACTGTGCTGGCAGCCGACTCCACTTGAAGCCAGCAGCGGTACTTATTCTCTTCAGTCCAGATGCGGCCCATGCCAGGGCGTGTATAACGATCGATCACGGGAGGCTCCTTGCCAGAGCCACATCCGCGGCTCTGCTCCAACTCTTCATTGTACGAGGGAAGGCGTCAGTCGCGGGGAATGCCAAGCCGCTCATGCAACTCATCGACGAGCAACCCGCGGCCCGGTTTGTAAGGCTGAAACCACTCACCGTCGATCACCAGTTGCGGAATGGCCCGCTTGCCGACGCGTCTCACCAACTCAGCCGATGCTTCGCGGTCCTTGTCGATGTCGATCTCGGTGTACTCGACGCCGTGCGCGTCAAGAAACTTCCGGGCAGCCCGGCAATCCCCGCACCACGAAACCGCATACATCAGAACCTTCATGCGGTCATTCTACCGCTATCGCCGCTCGCGGAAGAAACTGCGCAGCAACTCAGCTGATTCGTCGGCAAGGATTCCTTGATCGACTTGCATCTGGTGGTTGAGTTGCGGATGATTGAGCACTGTGAGCACCGAGCCGGCTGCGCCCGCCTTTGGGTCGGCGGCGGCGAAGACCAGCCTCTCCAGCCGCGCATGAATCATCGCTCCGGCGCACATCGCGCAGGGCTCCAGCGTGACGTAAAGCGTGCAGCCAAGCAGCCGGTAGTTAGCCAACTTTAGGGCCGCTGCGCGCATGGCGACTATCTCGGCGTGAGCCGTTGGGTCCAGGTCGCGCAGCATACAATTTTGCCCGCGCGCGATGATCTCTCCGTCGAAGACCACAACTGCGCCGATGGGCACCTCGCCGGCTTTGCCAGCCAGACGGGCCTCATCGAGGGCGGCTTGCATGGCTTCGAGATCGTCAATCATATTTTTGATGGTAGCGCCGCTGGCTGCTGCTGGGTCATGCAATGCAGTGTGCCCAAGCCCCAAACCAAGTCCACGCTATGAATGCCGATGACTTCGCGGTCAGGAAATAGCTCGGCCAAAATGTTCAGCGCGACGCGGTCGTTGGGATCGTGGAAGGTGGGAACGAGAACCAGATTATTGGCGATATAAAAGTTGGCATAACTGGCCGGAAGGCGCTGGCCGCGAAAAATAACTGGACGCGGAAGCGGAAGTTCGACCAAGTTGTACTGCTTCCCGGCAGGCGTGCGCGCGGCCTTCAGGCGGGCAAGGTTTTCGGCGAGCGGTGCATGATTCGGATCGCTTGTATTTTGCTCGAAGGCGGTCACAATTGTTTCTGGCGCGACGAAGCGGGAGATGTCGTCAATGTGCCCGTGGGTGTCGTCGCCAACGATGCCGCGGTTAAGCCAGATCACCTGATCGATGCCGAGATAGTCGTGAAAGGCTTGCTCCAATTGGGCGCGGTTCACGCCAGGATTGCGCTGCTGGACTTCACTGAGCAGGCATTCTTCAGTGGTGAGCAGAATACCAGCGCCGTTTACGTCAATGGAGCCGCCTTCAAGAACGAGGCGGTGCTTACGTCCGTCGGCTAATTCAATCATTGGCTGCCATTCTGGCAGCCCTAGTAACTCAGTCACGTGGCCCGGAAGCTGATCGTCGAGTGGCCAGTCGTCGTACTTGGCCCAGGCATTGAAACGCCAGTTGGTAATGGCAACTTTGCCCACTTGGTTGCGGACAAAGATCGGGCCAGAATCGCGCGTCCAACTGCGATTGGTGGGCCACTGGTGCAGGCTCACGCGGTCGAGATTCACTCCGGCGCGTTCCAGGATTCCAAAGACGCGCAACTCAGCCTTGGCGTCTTCGACCAGAATATGCACCCGCTCATGCGCGGCGAGCAGGCGCACAATCTCCGAGTAGAGCCAGGGGATGGCCTGAAACTTTCCCGGCCAATCTTCGGGATTATGCGGCCAGGCCAGCCATGTGGCCTCGTGCGGCTCCCACTCGGCGGGCATACGGTAGCCGAGTTGATGTGGCGTTTCTTTCATCATGAATAATTGATTCGTAATCCCTCAGTGGCTAATTTGAATGAAACTGGCATTGATATTTGACTACAGATGAAAGCCCGCATCCTTCCGTGCTGTTAAAAAGCGCACACATCCCCTTCTTCAGGGTTAAGCATCTCTTTCAATTCCGTCACTCGTTCATTGGTCAAACGGATCAATTCCAACGCTTTACACATTGGATGTACCGAACCGTACGCACCAGGTATGTTCTCTTGGTAGTAGAGAGATGCTAAATCGGCATCACGGAACTTGAGCCAGATCTCTTGCGCAATTCTAAGTTTTTTTACGAATTCGTCATCCGACTTGTATTTTGCGATCAATTTTCCGTAGACAGAATTCAGTTCGGCGTCAACTTTCGCGTATTGCGCAAATTCGCATATATTCATTTCGGATTGTGCTTGCTTACTCAAGCATGGATCACTCTTCTGAGTAAATGCATCTCGCGCTGCCAATAGAACAATGAGGCAAAGAAATGCATTGCGCATTGAAATAAACGCTTTCGTACCAAGCATGAATCCTCCGATCTCCATGTGTAGACAGCCTTCCGATTTTCACTTGGAATCCCCGTCCGCAGTCCACGAATTCACCGGATCGAGGAAGCGCTTGGTTATGCCGCCATAAGCGTCGATGCGGCGGTCGCGCAGGAAGGGCCAATTGCGGCGGGTATCTTCGATGAGAGCGAGATCAATCTCTCCTATGAGAATCTCCTCCGCATCGTGCGAGGCCTTGGCGATGATGCGCCCGAAGGGATCGGCAAGAAAGCTGCCGCCCCAGAACTCGATTCCAGCTCCGGTGGCGCGATTGCCTGATACGTCTCCGTCTTCGATCCCAACTCGATTGATACCGGCGACGTAGACACCATTGGCGATGGCGTGAGAGCGCTGAATCGTCTGCCATGCGTCGTACTGTGCTGCTCCAAACTCCGCCTTTTCCGCCGGATGCCAGCCGATGGCAGTGGGATAGAAGAGCACCTCGGCGCCTTGCAGAGCGGTGAGCCGCGCGGCTTCCGGATACCACTGATCCCAGCAGACCAGAGTGCCTACGCGGCCAAAGGCGGTATCCACGGCCCGAAAGCCCAGGTCGCCCGGCGCGAAGTAATACTTTTCGTAGTAGAGCGGATCGTCGGGGATATGCATCTTGCGGTAGACGCCGGCGATGGCGCCGTCGGTATTCAGAGTGACTGCCGTGTTGTGATAAAGTCCCGGCGCACGTCGCTCGAAGAGTGAGGCGATGATGGCAACCCGCGACTCGCGGGCTACCTCGGAGAGGTGTGCAGTGGTTGGCCCAGGAATCGACTCGGCGAGATCGAAGAGGCGCAAATCCTCACGCTGGCAGAAGTACTGGGTGCGAAAAAGCTCCGGCAGGCAGACGATGTTCGCACCGCGTCGCGCAGCTTCACGAATGTGCCCGACAGCGGCGGCAAAATTCGCCACAGGGTCCGCGCTCATGCGCATCTGCACCAAGCCGACTTTGAATTTGCGTGGATTCGTCATGGTCAGCTGATCATCCTCATCAAACGACGGAGCTAGCTCGATAGAAACGATACAACAAGGCCAACTCCGCTCGGCGAAATTGGCCTTGTTGATTGCTGCCGGATGTGATCAGCACTCTTCCATGATCAGAACCGCGGCAGCTATTGTCGTGGTCCATAGGCCGCGCTTGTCGCCCATCGCAGACTGCGTCACGTTGCTGGTGCGGACAATTTTGTTGGAGATGCGATAGATCTCTTTCTTCTCGTCCCAGCTCTTGTCCGGGTCGAACTCCACATCCAGCGTGGTGGCCAGCATCTCGGCGGCCAGTTCCTCGGCGTACTCGCCGGCCTGCTCCTCGGTCTCACCAAAGCTATGGTGCTCGCTCAGGTAGCCGTAGGTGTTCTTGTCCGCCGGAATGGCCACTCCGATGCTGGAGACCAGCAGCCGGTGCGGCTCACGCGTGGAGTTCTCGGCAATCACCGCAAAGACCACCTCGCCCGGATACAGGTGAGTCAGGCCTTCCTTGCGGGTGAGCATCTTGCAATTCGGCGGAAAGATCGATGAGACGCGCACCAAATTCTGCGAGGCGATTCCCGCATCCCGAAGCGCCAGCTCAAAGGAGGTCAAACGCTCCTTGTGTTTGCCCACGCCCTTGGTGAAAAACATCTTCTTCGGGACCATGCTTTTTCCCAATTTCTATGTACCCTCCGTGTCTCTGAAGTCGGCAAGTTTTTTAGACGTTCCCGCATGAGTTTATCGCATCTGGGCGGCTATAACACAGAGTCCGCGCAGAATTTATCTCACATTCGCACTTCGAGACGCTGCTATGCAGTCATTTAGACCATTCTTCCAGCGCTTCCAGCCGCGAAAACACGCTCTTCCGGCTCTTCCCGTAGATCTCTACCGATCATTGCCTACCCTGTTTTGTGTATGGTAGGCTCATCGTATTCTCCCAAGGATCGGCGCCTGCATCGCGCGTTCCAACCATCTGCGGCCGGCTCGCCGCTTCCATACAAGATATTCATCCCAGCCCCAGCAGAGAGTGAGCGGAGGGTAAACCGAATGAAAACAGATGCGTGTGCCGGAGGAGAGCAGCGGCAGTCCGGCGTCGCAGGTGTGCAATGGAGTTTTCGCTGCTTCATCGCACTCTGCGCGCTGATTGACTGCTGGTACGCCCGCTTTCAGAACAACCCGGATGGTGTCGCCTACATGGACATGGGAGATATGTACTGGAGAGGGGATTGGCACGCCGCGCTGAATACCTACTGGTCGCCGCTTTATGGCTGGCTGACTGGATGGATGATCCGGTTGACCCATCCCGCCATCCGCTGGGAATATCCCGAAGTGCATCTGCTGAATTTTGTAATCTTTCTCGCCCTCCTGTTCTGCTTTGAGTTCTTCTGGCGTCAGCTCCTTGCGGCCAGAGGTGAAGAATTTTGGGCGGGACGGGCGCATCCGTATGTGTGGGTGCTGGGTTACCTGATTTTCATCTGCATTTATCTGGGCAGCAGGGAACTGGAGCACGTGAGTCCGGACCTGCTGGTGGCTGCGTGGATGTTTTTGGTCTTTGGCCTGATGCTTCGATTCTCCTCAGGACGGGCAGGCACGCTTGACGCCCTGTTGCTGGGCGCAACGCTGGGGGTGGGATACCTGACTAAAGCTGTGATGCTTCCTTTCGCTTTCGTGGTGCTGCCAGTTCTGTTGGCGGTTGTCTGGAAGCGCCGCGGAGGCGTCGGGCAATTTGGAATGGCGCTATTGGCCTTCCTAGTGATCTCGGCACCGCTGGTCGCCGCGCTTTCCTGGAATCATCACCGGTTCACTACGGGAGATGCGGGCAAGCTCAACCTTGCTTGGTGTGTCAACGGCGTGAACGGCTCCGATGTGGAGTACCGGCTTTGGCAGGGCGATCAAGCCGCCTCCGCTCACCGGCTGCACCCGGTGAGCAAGATCGTCGACTGGCCGGAGGTCTATGAATTCGCTGCGCCCGTGCCCGGAACCTATCCTGTCTGGTATGACCCCAGCTATTGGTGGGCAGGCGTAGATACGCATTTTCATCCACTTCGCACCGCCGTCAACCTCCTCATAAATACGGGACATATCGTCAGTCACGTGATCCGCGAGCTTTCGCCCCTGGCCGCTGTGGCGCTCATGATCATTCTGTTGAGTGACCGTATTCGGGATTCCTGGCGGCGGTTACTGCGATTTTGGCCTATTCTGCTTCCGGCGGCGGCGATCATGCTGCTGTATGCGATGATTACCTTTCAGCCGCGTCACTCCACTGCCATCATGGCCGCTGGATTTGGCGCGGTGATCGTCTCCGCCAGCATCTCGGATGAGCAGAGACGCGTCAAGCTCCTGCGGGCGGCGAGTCTGACTCTGAGCGTGATGATTGCAGGATTCGTGGTGCAAAGCATGGTCCAGAATCATCACGATACCGGGCTTTGGAGGCAGCAGGTTGTGACGGCGGAGAAGCTGCGCGCCATCGGTCTCGATCCCGGCAGCCGCGTGGCGATTATCGGCGATGGATTCGATGAGGATATCTGGGCGCGGCTCGATCGAGTTATGATTGTCGCCGAGCTTCCGCACACCTCGGTGACCGGCGACTCGGCAAGCGCCTTCTGGAATGCAACCCCGCAGGTCGAGCAGAAAGTGCTCCATGCGTTGCAGAGCACGGGAGCCAAGGCTGTGGTCGCCGCTGCACCGCCGGCAATCCTGCCGCCCGGTTGGACTTCACTGGATCACACCGGCCATGCGGTGTATTTCTTCCGGTGAATAGAGCGGATTTCATGATTCCAGCAGCGGATTGACCCAGCGCAAACCGGGGAACCGGGTGAAATTACGCTTCGTGGTGTATGGAACCCCGCCGTATTCGATGGTCAAAGCAACGAGTTCAGCACCAATGGTGAGTGTGCCGCGCATCTGACTCTCAAACCCATGAATCCCAGAGGTCAGCTTCGTCCTCTAACATAGTGGAAGAGGAGTCTTTCAAAGCCGATGCAAGCCACCTATAACGGACTGAAATTGCCGCACGACGGCCAGCCTATTGAGTACAACAACGGACAAATCAATGTTCCCGATCATCCCATCATCCCTTTTATCGAGGGCGACGGGACAGGGCGCGACATCTGGAAGGCTTCTCAACGGGTCTTTGACGCCGCGGTCGAGAAGGCCTATGGCGGCAAGCGCGCCATTCGCTGGTTTGAGATATTTGCCGGCGAGAAGGCTTTTCGCCAGTTTGGCGCATGGCTGCCCGACGACTCGGTGGCCGCGGCCCGCGATCTGCGCGTCTCCATCAAAGGACCACTGACGACGCCCATCGGCGGCGGCATCCGCTCGCTCAACGTGGCGCTACGCCAGCTTCTCGATCTCTACGCCTGTGTGCGTCCGGTCAAGTATTACCAGGGCGTCCCCAGCCCGGTGAAGCATCCGGAGCGGGTGAACATCATCATCTTCCGCGAAAATACCGAGGATGTGTACGCAGGCATCGAGTTCAAAGAGGGAAGCGCTGACACCGCCAAGCTGATTGATTTTCTCAACAACGATCTGCTCAAGGGTGGCAAGAAGAGCGTTCGTGCCGACTCAGGCGTGGGCATCAAGCCGATCTCGATCTTCGGCACCAAGCGGCTGGTTCGTTACGCGATTCGCCATGCGCTGGAGTCGGGCCGCAAGACGGTCACGCTGGTCCACAAGGGCAACATCCAGAAGTTCACCGAGGGCGCTTTCCGCGAGTGGGGCTATGAGGTCGCCACAAAGGAGTTCCGCGAGCAGGTTGTCACCGAGCGCGAAAGCTGGATTCTCGGCAATAAGGACGCCAACCCCGGCCTAACCGTCGAAGAGAATGCGGCGCTGATCGAGCCGGGTTTGGAGATGGCCAATCAGGCCTTCCGCGAGGGAATTTACGCCGAGGTCAAGTCAGTCCTCGATTCGATTGGTTCAACGCATGGCAACGGCGTGTGGAAGTCGAAGATCATTGTCAACGACCGTATTGCCGATTCCATCTTCCAGCAGATCATCATTCGTCCGGAGGATTACTCGGTGTTGGCGACGACCAACCTCAATGGCGATTACATCTCCGATGCGGCGGCGGCGCAGGTCGGCGGCCTGGGCATCGCTCCCGGAGCGAACATTGGCGACGGCTATGCGGTTTTTGAGGCCACGCACGGGACAGCGCCGAAATATGCCGACAAGGACGTGATCAATCCTGGCTCGGTGATTCTGTCTGGCGTCATGCTGCTGGAGTACATCGGCTGGAAGGAAGCGGCCAAGCTGATTGAGATGTCGCTGGAAAAGACGATCCTGCAAAAGTTCGTCACTTATGATTTTGAACGACAGACCGCCGGCGCAACGAAGGTTGGGACGAGCGAGTTTGCGACACGGATCATTGGCAATTTGTGAGGGCAGGGAGTAGGAAATAGGCAAGAGAGTTTTTTGTATTCCTATTCCCTGATTTCTGTTTTCACCTATTCCCCGAGGAGGAAAGTAATGCGCAAGAAGATCAGTATTATTGGCGCCGGCAACGTCGGCTCAACGGCGGCGCACTGGATCATGGCTTCTGAGTTGGCCGATGTGGTGTTGCTCGACGTGGTGGAAGGTGTGCCGCAGGGCAAGGCGCTGGATTTGCTTCAGGCGCTTCCCATCCAGCGCTCCGACGTGCATATCACCGGCACTAACGATTACGCCGACACGGCGAACAGCGACATTGTGATTATCACCGCTGGCCTACCGCGTAAGCCGGGTATGAGCCGCGACGACCTGCTGCATACCAACTTCAAGATCATGTCCGATGTGATTGCAAAGGTCGTTACTTACTCGCCTGAGTCGATTCTGATTGTCGTCTCCAATCCGCTGGACGCTATGGTGCAGGCTGCCTACAAACTCTCCGGCTTCAACCGCGAGCGGGTCATTGGCATGGCGGGAATTCTGGACTCAGGACGCTTCAAGAGCTTTATCGCTGAAGAGTTGAATGTGAGCGTAGAGAACATGAGCTGCCTGGTGCTCGGCGGTCACGGCGATACCATGGTTCCTCTCGTTCGCTACACCACAGTGGCCTCGATTCCCATCACTGAGCTGCTCTCCAAAGAACGCATCGACGCTATCATCCAGCGCACGCGCGACGGCGGCGCTGAGATTGTGAAGCACCTGAAGACCGGCAGCGCCTACTATGCGCCCTCGGCTGCGGCGGTGGAGATGGCTGAGGCCATTCTCAAGGACAAGAAGAAGATCATGCCTTGCGCGGCTTATCTGCAAGGCGAGTACGGCATAAACGGCTACTTCATGGGCGTGCCTTGCAAACTGGGCGCTGCGGGCCTGGAACAGATTGTCGAGTTCAAGCTCACCGACGAGGAAGCAGCCGCTCTGAAGAAAAGCGCAGCCGCCGTCAAGGAACTTTGCGACGTGATCGGAGTGTAAAGCAGTTTTCTGCGATTCGTTCTTCAGTTTTTGATTCTTGAATTGCCCTCTGGCTTTCCATGAGTCAAGAAGAGGCTTTCTCGTTCTCTACTTCAATCGGTTGAGGGAAACCTACGTCAATCGGCGGTTGTCCATGCCTGCTGCCGCGCCTCATGCTCAATGGACAGACATGAGAGCGCCTCTTCTTTTCCTGTTGTTCATCTTGTTTACGGCCAGCGTCTTTGCGCAAGACGGCTCAACCAGCGCCGCTCCCCGCGGCTTCTTCAACCAATGGCAGGCACGCGCCTCGGCAACGCAAGCGCAGCAGCCTGGCTGGGCGGTTCCACTGGTCACAACGACCACTGGATTGATTCAGGTGGTGCGCACCGACATCGTGCATCAGGTTGCGCCAGCGCTCACCAGCACATGGAATTACGACAACAGCAAGGGTGTGAATCTGATTCCCTGGGCGAAAACGGAGGTGGTCTTCAATCTGCCGCCTTACATTCAACACAACTCCACAGCGAAGGACGGAGCGGGCGACCTCTCATTTTTGGGCAAGTACCGCATCATGAGCGGCAATGCGCAGCACGGCAGCTATACGCTGAGCGCTTGGGTGTTGGCTACGATTCCCACCGGCAGCTACAAGAACGGCTCAACCGATGCCAGCATCGCGCCTACTCTCGGCGCAGGCAAGGGCTTCGGCAACTTCGATGTGCAATCGACGCTTGGCGCGACGCTGCCTACCGGCAATCCTGCCCTCACTGCATCGGGACGTCCGGTTGCATGGAATACCGTGGCGCAGTACCGCATCGCCAAGCTCTTCTGGCCGGAGATCGAGAGCAATGCCACTTTTTTCAAGGGTGGAACGAACGACGGCAAGATGCAGGAGTTCATCACGCCGGGGCTGATCTTTGGCAAGTGCGGCTTGCATCCCTCGGACCCCAAGTCGAGGCCTGGACTGGCTATTGGCGCGGGAATGCAGATTGCGACCAGCCACTTCCACAGCTACAATCATGGGCTGATAGCGACGGCGCGATGGATATTCTGAGTTAGCGGCTCAGAAAATCCACGAGTTTGGGACCAATCTGCGCCGAGCATTGCACGGGAGCCATGTGGCCGCAGCCGGGAATGACCTCCAATTGCGACTGCGGCACAAGACGGTGCATCGTCTCTCCCTGGACGAGCGGAAAGACGCGATCCACCTCGCCCCATACGATCAACACCGGCATCTTCAATCCCGGCAATCTATCGTCTGTGGTATCCCCGCCTGTCAGCATCGATGCCACGGCGCGGCGTATCACCCAATCTTCATCTTTTCTGACGTGCAAAACGATCCAGCCTGCAACAACCGGGAGTTTGGGCGGATGAGGCACCAGCAACGCGAAGAATTGATTCAATTCATCCGGCGTAGCGGGGGTAAACAGCCGTGTATCCCACGCGGGCTTGACTTTGAGTCCCCCACTGTCGAAGAGGATCAGCCGCTTCACTCGCTCAGGATGCTCGCTGGCGACAAGTTGTACGATCCATCCGCCCATTGACCATCCGCCCAGGTCCACCTTTTTCAGCCCCAGCGCATCCATAAATCCGACCACAATATCGGTTTCATTCTGTACTGTGTAGGAGAAATCAGCGGGCTTTTCGCTGCGTCCATAACCGATCAGTTCCGGAATATAGACACGGTAGCCTGCCCTGGTCAAAGGAGCCGCCAGGTTCCGCCAGTCCTCGGCGTCTCCGCCCAGCCCGTGCACCAAGACCACCGGCGGCCCATCGACAGGGCCTGCTACCAGATAGTGCACTCTACGGCCTGCCACGATTACGGAATGACTTTTCATGCCGCGCAAGGAATCAACCACGCAGTTCTTTCCATCGAGCAATATCGACGGCCTCACACAGAAGAGCAGCAGAATCGTCCGAAACACAAGTTGTATCGCATATCTGAGATACCTGAGACGCATCTTGCCCTTCGTCATTGGTCTTGCCCTTTCACTTCTTGCGCTCGCTGCCAGCCAGCCTCGATCACCCGCGCTGTAATAGGTTCAAGCGCGAGCGCGCTGTGCGAATTCCATTCCGCGCGCTCCACCCAGCGCGCCGCCTCCGCGTCAGAGGAGGCCTGCAATGTGCCGCCCACAACGCGGCAGAGGTAATCGGCAATCACATAATGGTATCGGATGCGATTATTTTCGTGATGAATCAGCTCGATCAGTTCAATCCGCTCCAGGGGTTCAACCAGCAGCCCGGTCTCTTCACGCACCTCCCGAATCACGGCTTTCTGAAGCGTCTCACCCAGCTCAACCAGCCCCCCAGGAAGCGACCAATGACCCTTGAGCGGCTCGCTCGCGCGCCGGATTAGAAGCACTCGGCCCTCGTTCACCACCACCGCGCCCACGCCCATCAACGGCGTTTGAGGAAACTCTCTCTGCATGATTCTCCGCAAAACAATCTAATCTAAAGATAGCGCCTTTTTCCCCAGCGTATCATCAAAAGAAATGAGGGAAGCCAATGGCGGAATTCACACTGACGATCGATGGAATGCACTGCGGCTCCTGTGTCCGGCGGGTTACGCAAGCTTTGGCCTCTGTTGAAGGAGTAGCGGTCAATGAAGTGATTGTAGGTGCGGCGAAGTTCTCCTCCACGGCAAACCCTGCGCCCGTTGCTCTTACCATCGCCGCGGTCGCCAAAGCCGGCTTCGCGGCGCATCTGGAATCTTGAATCGCGCGATGGCCGCATCCACACAAGAATCGATCACACTGCCCGTTCTCGGCATGACCTGCGCCTCATGCCAGCATCATGTGGAAGAGACGCTGCGCGCAACCGCCGGAGTGGAATCCGCGCGCGTCGATCTGATGGCTCATCGCGCCAGCATCGTCTTCAATCCCGCAATTGCATCTCCAGTGCAACTGGTCGAAGCCATCCGGGCCGCCGGTTATGATGCTGTGCTTCCCCGTGCGGATGCCTCGCAATCCTCGCCGGACTTGGACGAAAAGATAGCTGGAACGAAGGCCTATGTCACACTCGCCGCCGGTGCAGTGGCGATGCTGCTGGCAATGCCGCTCAGCGAAAAAATGGGCGCGCTGGACCACGTGCTGATGCGCATTTTGCCCTGGCTCTTCACGCTGCCGCCGGATATGCTGCGCTGGGTTTTGCTGATTCTCACTGCAACGGTCATGGTCTGGGCGGGGCAGGGAATTTACCTCAGCGCGGCACGCGGTCTGCGTTACGGCAGCACCAATATGAATACGCTGGTCAGCCTGGGAACCGGCGTTGCCTTTCTCTATTCTGCGTACGCCAGCATCGCGCCAGCGGCCAACCGCCAGGTTTACTTCGATGCGGTTCTTTTGATCCTCGGCTTTCTCTTGCTTGGCAAAAGTCTGGAAGCCCGCGCCAAGCGCCGCGCCCTGTCTGCTCTTAACTCGCTCTTCCGCCTTCGCCCCGTCACTGCGCGCCGCATTCGTGATGGCGTTCAGAGCGTCGTTCCGCTCGAAGAGATTCAGCCCGGCGACAGTGTTGTAGTTTTGCCGGGTGAACGCTTTCCGGTGGATGCGACGATCCTGGAAGGCCGCACTACCGTGGACGAGTCGATGCTGACCGGCGAATCTACCCCGATCGAGCGCTCCGCCGGCGGACGCGTTCTGGCCGGTTCACTCAATTACGAAGGCGCCGTGACCTGCCGCGCCGAGTCGCTGGGCGAGGCCACCATGCTCGCGCAGATTACCCGCATGGTCACGCAGGCGCAGAGTTCGCGCGCGCCGATGGAGCGGCTGGCCGACCGTGCCAGCTCTATCTTCGTTCCCATTGTGCTGGTCTTGGCCGCGCTCACCTTCACCATCTGGCTCATCGCCACGCATTCGCTTGAAATGGCTCTGGCCTCAACCGTCTCTGTTCTCGTCGTCGCCTGCCCCTGCGCGATGGGATTGGCTGTTCCCGCTGCGCTTACCGTTGCCGTAGGTCGCGGCGCTCAGCTCGGCATTCTCTTCAAAGGCGGCGAGGCGCTGGAACGCTTGGCGCATCTCGATGTCGTTGTGCTCGACAAGACGGGGACGCTGACGGTGGGCCGCCCGGTGCTGACTGGGACTCATTTACTTACGAATGAATTGATTCAGTTGAAGGGTACGGGCTTCAGCCCGTACATTAACCCGGCAAAATTGACACTGGCTTTAGACCCTGAGGGAAATATCTCTGGAACCGCTTCAGCCAATTCCGAAGTTTCCGCAGTCACCGCGAATAACAGCGTAGACGATCTGCTCCGCCTCGCCGCCGCCGCCGAGGAGCGGTCGAATCATCCGCTGGCCCACGCTATCGTCGATGCAGCGCGCGAGCGCAATCTGGTTTGGCAGCCCGCCGAAGAAGTGCAGGTTCTTCCTGGCCGAGGTCTCTCCGCACAAGTCGAAGGCCACGCCTGCCTGCTCGGCAACGATGCCCTCTTCAAGGAGTTTTTTATTTCGCTGCCCAATCACTTGCCACCGCCGGAGCCGGGCGTGACAAGGCTGTGGATGGTTCTCGACAACGTCCCCTTAGTCTGCTTCGATGCCCGTGATGCCTTGCGCGACGATGCCGCCGCGGCCGTATCCGCGTTGCGCCATGCCGGCTTACGCGTACTGATGCTCACCGGCGACACTACCGCCGCTGCCGCTCCCATCGCAAAGCAAGCAGGAATCACGGAATTGGAGGCCGGCCTCGACCCAGCCGCCAAACTGGCCCGCATCCGCGCCCTGCAACAGAGCGGCCTGTGCGTGGCCATGGTGGGCGACGGCATCAATGACGCAGCCGCGCTTGCTCAGGCCGACGCCGGTATCGCAATGGGCTCCGGCGCCGATCTTGCGCAGGAGGCCGGCGATGTGCTGCTCTTGCGCGCCCAGCCCTCCGCCATTCCCGCCGCGCTCGATCTTGCCCGCGCAACCCTGCGCATCATGCGCCAGAACCTTGCCTGGGCTGCAGGGTACAATCTGCTCGGCATTCCGCTGGCCGCGGGAGCGCTCTATCCCAGCTTCCACATTTTGCTCAGCCCCTGGCTGGCCGCTGCGGCAATGGCGCTCAGTTCAGTGAGCGTGCTTGGAAACAGTCTGCGCCTGCGGGGATGGGCACCAGCAGTGCGGCAGACGCTCGCATTTCGCTCGTAGAATTGGAATCATTTCCTGCGCATAGAACGATCTGGTAGAGGGTATCCAGTACCATACTCCAGCGCTAGGTGCTCCGGCGCGATAAACTAACAACAGAGCTTCTTCGTGCGCATCCTGACCCGCTACATTCTCGGCGAAATCCTCTCCCACGCGCTCATCGGATGCGTGATCTTTACCTTCGTTCTTTTCATGAAGGAACTGCCGCGCATTCTGGAGATGGTGGTCCATAACAGTTCCACATTCCTCAGTGTTGTTCAGGTTGTTCTCTTCACGCTGCCAAACTTTTTCAACTTCACCATTCCCATGGCCGTGCTGGTGGGCGTGCTGCTGGGGTATAGCCGTTTGGCCGCCGACAGCGAGATCATCGCCATGCGTGCCTCTGGCCTGGGCATCGGCTACTTTGTACGCGTAGCTGGCATCGTCGCCGTCGGCGGCACGCTGCTGGGTCTGGTAAATTCGTTGTATCTCGCACCGCGAGCCAATCAGGCGATTCTTGCAATGGACAAGGCCCTTGCCATGCAGGCCTCCTACGAGATTTTGCCGCGCGTCTTTGATGAGGATTTTCGCAACTTCGTGCTTTACGTCCAGGATGTGCGCTCCGGAACGGGCGCGGCCAATTGGCGTCAGGTCTTCATGGCCGACACCACCGATTCTAATAATCCGCAGATCACCACCGCTGCCACGGCCACTGTGGCCAATGACGGCAATCGCGACACCAGCCAGGAGTTGCTGATGCGCCTGCGCGACGGATCGCGCCACGAGACCGTCGCCGGTGAGCCGCAGCAGTACAACATCTCCTCCTTCGACTACATCGATATGCCGCTGGCCTCCAGTCAGCAAAATGATACGCACCTCGGCCGGCTGGATACGGACATCTTTGCCATGCCGATGAGCAGCTTATGGCAGCGCGGCCGGGAGCGCGATGGCAAGCGCTTCATGATCGAGATTCACAAGCGCTTTGCTTATCCGGCGGCCTGTCTGGTGCTGATGCTGGTCGCCGTGCCTCTCGGAGTCACCTCCCGGCGCGGCGGAAAAAGTTATGCATGGATTTCCACGATCGTCCTGGTTTTTCTCTACTACCTGCTCTCCTCTACCGGCATTGCACTGGGAAAGCAAAACTGGATCTCCGCGTTCTTTGCCGTATGGTCGGCTAACCTGCTCTTTGCGGCGGGCGGCATCTTTCTGCTCTGGCAGATGGCCTCCGGCGGCAGTGTGCTGATTGCGATCAGCTCCTGGGCCGCGCGCTTCCGAAGCTCAGAGGCTGTATCTTCCGTCAAAGCTGGAGGCAGCCGTTTCAGCGGTCTGCTCAAGCGAGTTCCATCGCGCCCCCAGCGCACCACGGCGCGCAATGTCTTTCCTCGCATCCTCGATGAGTATGTGGTGCGGGAGTTCCTCGGCACCTTCCTGCTGGTGCTCAGCGGTTTTGTCATGCTGATGCTGGTCTTCACATTCTTTGAGCTGATTGGCGACATCCTGCGTAATCACATCGCCATCACTGTGATCGGCGAATACCTGCTCAATCTCACTCCCGATATGCTCTATCAGATCACGCCGCTGGCGGTGCTGATAGCAGTGCTGGTCACCTTCGGAGTGCTCAATCGCAACTCCGAGATCATAGCCATGAAGGCCACCGGCATCAGCCTCTACCGGCTGGTCATTCCCATCGTCTCCATCGCCGCCCTCCTCGCCGTCGGCCTCTTTCTCTTCGACGAGTTCTATCTTCCCCAGGCCAACCGTAAGCAGGAGGCTCTGCACAATATCATCAAAGGCCGTCCGCCGCAGACCGTCTTGCACCCTGAAGAAAATTGGATCTTCGGGCAGCCTCATCCCGGCGAGCCTGGACGCATCTTCTACTACAAATTCTTCGATCCCGACCGCAACGAATTCGCCGATCTCTCCATCTTCGAGTTCGATCCCTCCACCTTTGCGCTCTCTCGGCGCATATTTGCCGCCCGCGCCGTGTGGGACGCGGGCAGCGGAAGTTGGACCTTCCTGAATGGATGGCAGCGCGACATTGCCGGTAGCAACGTTACTGAATATCGCCCCTTCTTGAAGACCTCATTCACCGAGATTCACGAAGCGCCCGGCTACTTCGAGAAAGAGAGCCTCCAAGCCCAGGAGATGAACTTTGGCCAACTCGACCGCTACATCGACGATCTGCGCCAGAGCGGTTTTGATACCATGCGTCTCAGCGTTGAGCTATGGCACAAGCTCGCCTATCCGCTGATGGCGGTCATCATGGCGATTCTGGCCATTCCCTTCGCGCTTTCGATGGGTCGCCGCAGCTCGCTCACCGGGATCGCGATGGCCATCGCTGTCACACTCGTCTACATTGTCTTCAACGACCTCTTCGAAGGGCTGGGCGATGTGAATTACCTGCCCGCCGCGCTGGCCGCATGGAGCGCGGATATCTTCTTCGGGCTGGTGGGCGGCTATCTGCTGCTGCGCACTCCCACATAAAACAGCTACGATCCGCTGACAAGAATATAATCGCCCTTTCGCGCACCGGGGACGATCTTCCAGCCGGGCTTCAATTCGAGCGTCCATCCATCGCTCTTCAGGCTGCCGCCCTCAGTTGTTGCCGGTGCAACAACGATCACGGCGCTCCAATCCGATTTCATCAGCGCTCCGTTGCTTGCCTCCAGCACGCCCCAAACGTCATTGATGCGCATCGTCGGGTAGACCGTTCCAGCTTTCTCCAGCGGTTGCAGGTTGCGGGGATCGAATTGGATCTGCATCTTCCTGAATGGAAGCGTAAGAGTCGGACCATCTACAAATTTCGCGCGATTCTGCGCCAGAATCTGCCGTCGCTTTTGGTCGCGTTCCGTTTCGGATTTACGCAGCGCTGCTCCGTCATAAAAAGCAGCCTGATCTTCCGCAGCCTGTTGAAGATTGGCGGGAAGTTGGTAATGCAGAGCGGTTGCAAGCAGAGTGTCGTAGCCGTCTCCGATCTTCAGTTTGCGGTGCCAGCCAGGCGCATAGCGGTCGAGCAGCAGGCCGTAGGCTGGGCCTGTCATGTAAGGGAAGGAGCGGACAAAGGTGGGGGCATTGCCAAGCCTGGAGATGTCACCCAGAGTCTCGTCAATTCGCTGCTCCGGGATAGGATTGCCGACCCGTATGCCGGTGAACTCAGCCAAACCCTCATTCCACTCCAGCGCCTGCTCTTGCGCGGCAGCATCGGGAAAGATCTGGTAGCGCTCTGCACGAAAAAGAATCGCATCGGTTGCAGCCTTTCTCCGCTCCTCGTCGCTCGCAGCTTTCAATGCGCGGGTCAGCGCGCGCAATTCCAACTGCAAAGTGTATCGTCCTTCCAGCGAGTCGAGTTGCGCATTCTCGCCACCTCGGGGTGTGGGCAGATCGAGCCTGGGCTGGATGCGGTGAAAGAGTTCATGAGCCATCAAAGTCTTCCGCTGGCCTTCTTCTAAGGGAAGAGGCCATACCATCATCGTCCAACGAACGCCGGACCATTCAAACGGAGAATTTGTAACGTTCAACACGGCTGGCAGAGAGCCGGTAAAGACTCCGTCGCTGGCCTTCAATGCACCATTCGCGTCCGCTTGATTGGCGACAATGAAATGGCTTTTGGGGTCGACGAACATCATCGGACCGCAGAGCGAGATGCCCCAGAGATCGCCGTGATCGGCCTCACAGAGCGCGTGCGCCTCCGCATAATACGTGCGCGCGGTTTCGGAGGGAATGGCTTGTGGCATTTGCGCGAAAGCGATTTCGGGCAGGATAAACAACAACGTGACAGCGGCAAAATGCAGACATCTCATTGAATTCAACTCACTCAAAGTGAAATTGCGATTGTTCTTGAAAAGTCGATACGCATCCCCGGCTCTGGAAGTTCCAAAAAATCCCCAAACACTCTACCGCCCGAAACTCTTATCCGCCCCGCCCCGTACAATGGAACCATGTTGCGCGATCTGGCCCCGCTCTATAGTTATATGCGCCGCTACCGCTGGGGATACCTCTGGGGCACGCTCTCCTGCGTAGCCACCAATACCGTTTGGGTGCAATTTCCCAGAGTGCTGGAGAAGGCTGTCAATACCCTCAAGGATGGCTCGGCCACCCGTGCCATGATTCTGCTCTTCGCTGGTGAGCTGATCGTCATCGCCCTCGTCAAAGGTATTTTTCTCTATAGCCAGCGATGGATTCTTATCGGCATCTCGCGGGAGATCGAGTTCGATCTGCGCAACGACCTCTTCCGCAAACTGGAGCAGCAGGACTCAGGTTTCTATCAGCGTTATCGTACCGGAGACATCATGGCCCGGCTCACCAACGATCTGAACGCCGTCCGCAATATGCTGGGTCCCGCGCTGATGTACAGCGCCAACACTGTCTTCTTCACCGTCGGCGCGCTCTTCTTCCTGCTGCGCATAAGCCCCTGGCTCACATTGGTGGCCTTCGCGCCCATGCCGCTGGCCAGCATTCTGGTCCAGTACTTCGGCAGCCGGATTCACAGCCGCTTCGAACGCATCCAGGCCAGCTTCTCCGAGATCAGTTCGCAGGCTCAGGAGAACTACTCCGGCGCTCGGCTGGTCCGCGCCTTTGCCCGCGAAGAGTCGCAGATCGGCCTCTTCGAGCGCTTCAATCGCCAGTATATCGCGCGCTCTCTCAGGCTGGTCCAGCTCATGGGGATGCTATGGCCCACGCTGGAATTCATCCTCGGCGTTTCAATGGTGATAACGCTCTTGGCCGGCGGTCACCTGGTCCTCTCGCATCGCATCAACGTGGGACAGTTTGTGGAATTCAATACATACATGGTGATGCTCATCTGGCCGATCATTGCCGTCGGCTGGGTGGTGAATCTCTTTCAGCGCGGCACCGCCTCGGTCGTGCGCATCGACGAATTGCTGCGTGCCGAGCCAGCCATCGATGACAGCGCCGCCGATCCATCGATTCAAGCTGGCGCCTTGCTGCGCGGCGAGATCGAATTCCGCGATTTGAACTTCAGTTACAGCGAAACCCCTGTCTTGCGCGCCATCTCGCTGCGGATTCCTGCCGGTTCCAGCCTGGCCATTGTCGGCCCCACCGGCTCCGGAAAGACCACATTGGTCAACCTCATCTCAAGATTGTATGAAGCACGGGAGGGTGCGCTCACCATCGATGGCCGGCCGGTGCGCGACTATCCTCTGGCCATGCTCCGGCGCAACATCGGCATGGTGCCCCAGGAAACCTTTCTCTTTAGCGCGACCATCCGCGAAAATCTCACCTTTGGCGCGCCGGATGCGACTGCGGAAGAGCTCCTCGAAGCCGCTGAGGCCGCCCATATCCGCAAAGAGTTCGAAGAGTTTCCGCAGGGCTTTGAAACCATCGTTGGCGAGCGCGGCCTCACGCTCTCCGGCGGACAAAAACAGCGTTCGGCGATCGCTCGCGCTCTGTTGCGCCGGCCCTCGATCCTGATTCTCGACGACGCATTGGCCAGCGTCGATACCTATACCGAAGAGCGCATCCTGAATGGTCTGCGCAACTACACAAATGCCTCAACCACGATTCTGATCTCTCACCGCGTCTCCACCGTGCGCAATGCCGATCAGATCGCCGTACTCAACCACGGGCGCATCGTCGAACTGGGAAGGCATGATGAGTTGCTTGCTCTCGACGGATACTATGCCGGACTCTATCAGAAGCAGCAGTTGGAAGAGGAACTGACTGTCGCCGGTTGAGGAGGGCAGGGAACTGGGAATAGACGCGGATTATGCGGAATTGCAGATCATTTTTGCCGCATTCTCAGCACGGAAACTGGTGAAATGATGAAATGACAATGCCAATCATGGGGGAGAATCGCTCAAAGTGCGAGTTTTCTACTCCCAATTCTCTGCTTTACGCGTTCCAATGTGAGGCAACCTTGCCATCAACGGATGTATCGTAGCCGTCGAGATTCGTCTGCTGGTGTCCGGGCGAAACCATCGTTACTTGCAGCGGGCCTGGATTGACCTCTGGATCCCTGGCCACCTGCCGCCAGGCGTCGCGCACGTTCTTTACACATACAATGGCGTGCTCGAACTTCTGCGGCGAGGCCGACTGCGAGGCCTGCAAGATCTGTGCGAAGATCGATGCGTAGAACTCGCTCAAGGCTTGCGCAGGCCGGCCACCGACGTCCATTCTTAACCGCGCCTGCAAATGAATGATGATGTCCAGTGCGCGTTTTACCGCAGTGCGGCGGGCAGCCGCATCTCCAGACTCAACAGCCGCCGAAGCCGTGTGAAGAAAACGGATGATTCCGTCATACAGCGCCACCACCAGATCAACTGCCGATGCGCCATCCAGTGTGTGTTCCTGATAACTTCCCATGCGAGTAAAACTCCTTAGCCGTTTGTCTGCTGGTTATAGCCGGTGATCGCCGAGTAGAGCTCGTTGACTTGATCCAGCAGCGAGGGAATTGACTGCATGATCTGGTTGGCTGTATTTAGCTCTGTTGTCAAGCTCTTTGATTGCGCCGAGATCTGACTCTCTTCCCTGGAGATGTTCGCGTTCAACGTCGATTCGATACTGCTGTTGGAGTTGGATGCCAGCGCCAGAAGACCATTCGTCGAGCTTGATCCGGAGTTGCTTAGCGCGGAGGCAAAGTTATTTCCCCAACTGTTGGCGTTTTGAAAGAAGCCCGTCACGGAGCTATAGTCCGTGTTCAGCACCGAGTCCAGGCTGGCGACGTCTAAGGTGATAGAGCCGTCATTGTTCACGCCGATGCCCAAGCTGCTCAGGTTGTTGATGTCCGATGAGTTGGTGTAATTCAGAGTTGAGGTGCTGGTTTTGGTGGTGTCCAGAATGTTGGAAGTGATGCTCAGATTTCCAATGCTTCCCGCGGTATTGGAGAGAATCGACAAACTTAACGACCCATTAGGGTTCGTGACCACCTGAGCTGTGACGCCGATATTGGCCGAATTGATGGCGCCAGCCAGTCCGGCGAGATTGTTCGTTGGAGATGTAGCGGAAGCAGGCGGCACGTTGATCGTTTGTGTTGTTCCGCTGCCTACCTGAATGGAGATGGAGCCGGTCAGAAGATCGGTGTCGGCGCCGGGAACCGAACTCAGCGTTGCGCTGGAGTTTTGCGTGGACGTAGCCACTGTTGTGGCATTGCTCAGCAGTGTTCCGCTGGTGGCCGAAATGCTGGATGTCACAGCCAATGCTCCGCTGGTGCCTGCGGTTTGCGAGGTCAGTGTCAGAGTCGACTGGTTGTTTTTGGTTACGACGTTGGCTGTAACCCCTATGCCGGCTGCATTGATCGTGCTGGCCAGATCGGCGAGCGTATTGATGCCGCTGCCGGTATAGAAGGTGCTGGCCGTTGACGTTCCAGCGCCGAAAACAATGTTTTCTGTCGTGCCCCCCCCCACGGAGATCGTCATCGAACCCGTCAGAGTCGTATTGGTATTGGTGGAAATCGAGGCCAGTGATCCATTGGGGTTGGTCATATTGATGCTGCCTAGAAGCTGCTGTTGCAGCAGCGACAAGGTGGGCGAGCCGAAGAGCGGTTCGGGAGTGCCCGAACTGGTGTTGCCCTCCTGTGTATTGATGGCGCTGATCAGCGAGTTGTAATCGCTGACCATTTTTTCCATCGTGCTCTCAACGCTGGTGTTGTCGTTGCCGATCACCACCTGCACCTGTTCCAAACCGCCGCCGGATTGCGTCGCGCTGGTTCCCAGCAATTGAAAGGTAATGCCCGGTATGAGATTCGCCACCGTATTCGAGGAACTGCTCAGATTCACGCCGTCCACCGTCAGTTGCGCATCCGCGCCCGTGACCGTGGAGTTGTAGCCCAGCGAATTGCTGGTATCGACGATTTTGGAGGCCACAGTTATCGTCCCGGCAGAGCCCGATGTTCCCGATAGCAGCGATAGACTCGACGTGCCGTCACTATTTGTCACCACCGAAGCCGTAACACCAATACTGGCCGAATTGATGGCGCTAGCCAGTCCGGCGAGATTGTTCGTTGGAGATGTACCGGATGCAGGCGGCACATTGACGGTATACACCGTGCCTTTGCCAACCTGTACCGTCATACTGCCCGTGAGCGCATCGCCGGCGTGGGTAATCGAAGTCAGGGTTCCAGTCGAATTTGCCGAGCTTGTGCCCGCCTTGCCGGTGTAGCTCAAAGTCGTGCTTGCGGCAGCGATCGAATTCGCGCTGACCGTGATGTTCCCGTTCGCCCCAGATGTGCCCGAAACCATACTGAGCCGCGAACCGGATGAGTCGGTCAGAACTGAGGCGACAATGCCCAGGCCCGATGCATTGATCGCCGAGGCCAGCCCGGAGAGCGTGTTGTCCGAAGAAGAGATCGTAATGGTCTGCGCCGTGCCGCTGCCCACCTGCAGCGTGACCGAGCCGGTGAGCTTGCTGGAGGCGCTGCTGATGGGTGCCATATAGCCGCTCGATGTCTGTGCCAGACTGGTCACCGAGACCGTATGCGTTCCGGCCACCGCCGAGTTGTTGGCCGAGGTCAGTGTAAGCACATTCTGGTCCGAGCTGGAACCGGTCTTTCCCGCCATGATGCCATTGAGATCTGTCAGCGAGCTCATGTCATTGGAGAGATTCGAAAACAGCGTCCCCAGGCTGGAGATCGTCGTGTCCTGCGCCTCGAGCGCAGTCAACTGCGTCTTCCACGGCGTCTCAACATTCTGAAGATTGCCTACGATCTCGGCCACCGTCGAGCTGACGTTAAAGCCGGCTCCGCTGGTCGGCGATCCGAAATTCAGTCCTACTGTGCCCATTGCTCACTCCATCAAGAACTTGTGCAGCCGGAGAACCACTTCGGTATCCAGCCGGATTGGAAAAATCTTAATGACCTTGAAGGGTGCCCTCGGAAAACCCTGGAAAACGCTCGACCAAGAACCCTTCAACGTACACAAGAATGCTCCTCCCGCCGGGGAGGTTATCGGCTATGAGAGGGCACGGCATTAGTCCTGGTTCTGTGTGAAACATCGACGCTCTGGGTTGAAGAAAGCAAAGAAGGGCACCCGCGCGGGCACCCTTCTTTGGTGATTGGCTTGCGCCGTTTCACTTCTCCCCCCGGCAAATAAAACCGATCGCCGGGAGCACGAGTTTACTGCAACAGCTTGGTGACTTCCTGCTGGATGCTGTTGGCCTGGGCCAGGGCGCTGATGCCGGTCTGGCTCAGAATTTCGTACTTGGACATGTTGGAGGTTGCCGACGCATAGTCGGTGGCCTGCACAGCGTTTTGCGCGGAGGTTACGTTCTCAGACTGCGTGGCCAGCACGTTGCTGACCGAGTTGAGAGTGTTGATCTGTGCGCCGATGTAGCCGTCCTGCGCCGAGACGGCACTGATAGCCGCGTTGATCTGGCTCAGTGCAGCCTGCGCCGTGGCCTGGGTGGATAGATCGGTGCTGCTGAGTGAAATGCCCGCGGCATCCGAGTAGCTGATGGTGGCGACGCCGCCGATGCCGTTGGTGTCCGAAGTAATGCCCACGTTCGCCGTTCCACCAGCAGTACTGGAATCGGCCACCGTGCCGGAGATACCCGTGCTGTAATACTGCGCATTGGTGGTCATGCCACCGGCTCCGGGTCCCGTCGGTGCCGTCACAACCAGGACGGTGGCGGTGTCACTGCCAGCCGTCAAAGCAGCGATGGACGAGTTTGCCGTTGTGATGTTGTACGCTGTTCCGGCAGAGTTGAGAGTTGCCGTAACCCCATACTGTCCAGCGTTGATTTGTGTTGCCAATTGTGCTGAGGTTTCGCCTGCCGCGATGGCGATTGCGGATGTGCCGACAGTCAGAGTTCCGGCGGCGCCTGCCGTCAGACCTGTGGCGAAGGCGCCGATTGTGGAGACCTGCGAGCTTCCCGCAGCCGTGGGCGTACCGGCCAGGGCCACAACATCGGTTCCTGCTCCCGCTCCGGTCAGTGCGGCTGACGATTGGTTGACGGTCACCGTTGAGTTCCCGGAGGTAAAGACGATGTCCGACTGGTCTGCAACGGCAGTCGTTGCATTATAGGTTGCAGTAACTCCCCAACCTTCCGAGTTGATCGTCGTAGCTAGGTTGGCCAGCGTGTCGGTGGAGTTCGCATTGCCGAGTGTAACGGAGTGCGTCTTGCCGTCTGAGCCGATGATGCTCAGTGTGCCTGTCAGCACTGCGCCCTGAGCGTCCGCTGCGCTGGTGTTGTTGGTAACGGTCAACGTGCCCACTTCGCCTGCGCCGTCTGCGCCGGTGGTGGGAGAGGTTCCGGCGCCGATTCCCGCACCGGAGATGATGATGCCCGTGTCCACTCCGCCATTCGCGTTAGTGGTGTTCAACTTGGCAGCATCGGCCGCCGCGACGGCTGTGGTGCCAGCCTGTGTAGCGGTGCCAAATGTAGCCGTGATGCCCAAGCCCGAGTTGTTGATGGCGCTGATCAGGCCCTGCGCTGTGTTGGCATAGGTGGTGCCCGCGCCGACGCTGATATTTGCCGTCGCACTAACCGCCGAACCGTTCGCGCCCTTGGTCATATAGTTGACGGCGATGGTGGTGGTCTGCGCCGTCGTACCCAGACTGTCGGTGACCGCCGCATTCTTGCCGGTGGCGCTATCGGAGAGATCGATGAAGACGTTGCTGGCGCCGTTGCTGTACGCCATGGCGCCCGAACTGTCACCCAGGTTGGAGGAAGAGAGCGAGCGGATGTTCAGTGCATCGATCGAGGAACCGGCTGTCGAGGAGTCGCCAGTGTAGATGCTGGTCTGCGAATTGAAGACCTGTTGCTGGTTGTAGGTGGTGGTGGTGCCGATGTTGTTAATTTCCGAGAGGATCGACTGGTACTCCTGATTGGCCGCCGTATCCTGGGAAGAGTTGAGGGTGCCGTTCGCGGCTTCAGTAGCCAGCGTAACGGCCCGGTTGAGCAGGCTTGTCACTTGCGAGAGCGCGCCATCGGCTACGGTCAAGAGACCCACGCCTTCGGTTGAATTGGTCTTCGACTGCGTCAGGGCCTGCGCATTGGCCTGCAATCCATTGACCAGTGAAAGGCCTGCCGCATCGTCTGCGCCAGAGTTGATCTTCGAACCGGAAGACAACTGCTGCAGAACCGTGGACAGGCTGTTGTTTGTGTTGTTGAGGCTATTTTCTGCGTAGACTGCATTGAGATTATTCAAGACACCCAGGGACATGGGGTTCTCCTTTGGGATGCGTGGATTTGCGGCCCACTCCGGTTGCGCCCCCTTTTTTTTGTTCAACCCTGGGTAGCTGCTTCCGGTCAGGTTACCGCCGCATCTGGCCCATTCTTCGGCGTGGAGGGGATGGACTTTATCGCCCCCCCATTTGTGTCCTGTAGAGGACATTTCCGTACTCTTCGGTTTTAATCTTTGATCCTTTCCCGCTATGCGCCGATAATCACCGCGAAGGAGATAAGGCGATGATTGAAGTGACCCGGCTCAACGGCAAGCCCATTGTGCTGAATAGTGACCTGATCAAGACCGCCGAGGCCTCCCCGGACACCATGCTGACCTTAATCAATGGAGAGAAGCTGATTGTGCGTGAGGAAACCTCCGAAGTCGTTGAAAGGATCCTTGCCTACCGCGCCCGGCTGCTGACGGCGGTCGCCAAAAGACTGCCGTCCTTTGGCGAATTGCAGCGCGCAGTCGCACTGACCAGCCTCGATGTATCCGGCCAGCAAACACCCGCTTCGGCAATACAAAAATCCGACTCCCTTGAGGGGAACTGAGAGTATTTTCTGCTCTCCACAATAGGGGTTCGAGGAGATTGTTATGGATAAGGGCAGTGTAGGCGGAGTATTTCTGGCCGTGGCCGGCATCATTACCGGGCTGCTGATCGAAGGCGGCAATCTGGGGCAGATTCTGCAGCCGACCGCGGCCCTGATAGTCTTTGGCGGCACTCTGGGGGCGGTCCTGCTCCAGTTTCCCCTTCCCACGGTCGCGGCGGCCTTCGCCAGCCTGACGCACATCTTCTCTGCTCCGCGCAAACAGAATGATCAGCTGCTCCGCCTGCTGGTCACCTTTGCCAACAAGGCCCGCCGCAACGGCGTTGTCTCGCTCGACAGCGATCTGCAAACGATCCAGGACCCTTTTCTCAAACAGGCGCTGATGCTGGCTGTCGATGGCACCGAACCCAATGAGCTGCGCAAGATCATGCACGTCAGCCTTGACTCTACCTGCGAAAGCGAGGAGCGCCTCCCCGCGGTCTTCGAGTCGGCTGGCGGCTTTTCTCCCACCATCGGCATCCTCGGCGCCGTTCTGGGATTGATTCAAGTCATGCAGCACCTTGACAACATTGCGGAGGTCGGGCGCGGCATCGCCGTCGCCTTTGTCGCCACCATCTATGGCGTCGGCGCCGCCAATCTTTTCTTCCTCCCCTTCGCCGGAAAGATGCGCATTCGCGTCCACGAAGACCACCGCCGCCGCGAAATGATTCTTGAAGGCGTGATCTCCATCCTCGAAGGCATCAATCCGCGGATGCTCGAGGTCAAGCTGGCCGGCTTTCTGAACGAACCTCTGCAAAAAGACAAGGAGCGTGCCGCATGATGCGGGAGCGCCGCCGGAGCAATATCAGCAGGGACCGCTGGCTGGTCTCCTATGCCGACTTCATCACCCTGCTCTTCGCCCTCTTTGTCGTTCTCTTCGCCTTCGCAAAGGCCGACCAGAAGAAGCAAGTGCAGGTCGCCGACGCCATCGAAACAGCCTTTCACTCCCTCGGCCTCTTTCCCGATGCCTCACGGCTGCCCAGCAAAAGCGCGCGCAACGACTCCGGCGCCGAGCAGGCGGTGATTCCCATGAATATCGTGATGGGTGAGGATGTTCTTTCGCCGGCCGCTGTGAAACAGGATCTGGATCGCATCCATCGCGAGTTGGAGCAGAGGCTCTCCAACCAGGTTGCTACTCACACTGTCTCCATGAAAATGGGCCGTGACGGCCTCGTCATCAGCCTCCGCGAGGCCGGCTTCTTCGACTCCGGATCGGCCACTCCAAAGCCAGAAACCCTCCCCACTCTGCGCCAGATCGCCGCTTCGCTCAACCATACTCCTTACGATCTGCGTATTGAGGGGCACACCGATAATATCCCCATCCATACTGCGGAATTCGACTCCAACTGGGAGCTATCCGCGGCCCGCGCCACCCGAATTGCCCGCCTGCTGATCGAATTGAAAGCCATCTCGCCCGATCGCATCTCGGCCGCCGGATATGCCGAGTTTCACCCCGTCGCCACGAACGAAACCGCCGCGGGCCGCGCTGAAAACCGCCGCGTCGATCTGGTCGTTCTGCCGCGCACAAAAGTCAATCTGGCCGCTCCCGGACTCCCTCAAGCATCGGGTGAATGGCGCAAGATCACTGAGGACGATGCGGCGCCGCAAGCCAATAAACCATCTGCAGCGAATCCATAACTCCGCGTGTCAGCTACGCCACTCCCAACACCTTCACGATCACCCGCTTCCTTCGCTGCCCATCGAACTCGGCATAGAAGACCCGCTGCCAGGTGCCCAGATCCAGCTTGCCGCCGGTCACCGGAAGCGTCGTCTCGTGATGCAGCAGCAGCGACTTCAGATGCGCATCGCCATTGTCCTCGCCGGTCTGGTGATGACGGTAGTCGGGCCGCGCAGGAGCCAGCTCCTCCAGCCACTTGCCGATATCCTCGATCAGTCCGCTCTCCAGATCGTTCACATAGACGGCGGCCGTAATGTGCATCGGCGAGACAAAGCACAATCCGTCCTTCACTCCGCTGCGCCGCACAATCTCCTCGACCTTGTCGGTGATATGCACCATCTCCCGCCGTCTCTTCGTCTCAAAGACCAGATACTCCGTATGACTCTTCATTCATCCTCCTGCTTGGATGCCATCACTCCGCTAACTCCGCAAACCACGCTAACTCCGCTATTCTAAGTCAAGCCGTGACCTCGCCTGGACTCACTCCCGCTCAGCGCCTGCGCCGTATCCACGACCGGCTCGCTGCAGCCTATGGTCCGCAGCACTGGTGGCCGGCACAGACGCCCTTTGAAGTGATTCTCGGCGCTTACCTCACGCAAAACACCGCCTGGAAGGCCGTCGAGCATTCACTCGGAAATCTGCGCGCGGCGGGAGCGTTGAATGTTGACGGTCTGCGTTCGCTGCCGCTCAAGAAGTTGCAACGGCTGATTCAGCCCACCGGCTTTCCCACGCGCAAGGCCCCCGCGTTGAAGGCCTTCGTTGCGATGCTCGACGCCGAATTCGACGGTTCGCTGGAGCAACTCGCCGCCCAGCCCACCGGCGCTCTGCGCATCCGGCTACTTGCCCTTCCCGGCGTCGGTCCCGAGACGGCAGACGCCATCCTGCTCTATGCCCTCGGCCATCCCGTTCCCGTCGCTGACGAGTATCTGCGCCGCATCGCCGAGCGCCATGCGCTTTTGACGCCCGCGCCCGCGCGCAATCGCAAAGGCTATGAGGCCCTCGTCCAGCTTACCCGCGCGGCCTTTGCCGCCGACTCATCTGCGGATCTGACGCGGCTCTTCAACGAGTTTCACGCCCTCACCGTCGCTGTCGGTAAGGCGCATTGCCGCAGAACCGCCCACTGCGCCGGCTGTCCCCTCGCTGACGATCTGGCTCAATTGCCGATTTGAGTCCTGAAATCCGCCTCCAGCAGGCAAGCCTTCCTCTACAATAGGTAAGATATTCCGCGCGCGCCCGTTTCCGTGGATTCTGGCAAGAAGGAAGCGATTGAATGGCACAATCCGGTTCTACCATGCAGTTGACTCGCGCCGCCGACTATGCCGTGCGCGTCATGATTCATCTGGCCACTCTACCTGCTTATGAGCGCGCATTGCTGCCCGCTCTCGCCCAGGCCACCGGCGCTCCGCGCAGCTTTCTCTCCAAAGTCCTGCAGAGCCTCTGTCATGCCGGATTCGTTGCTTCCCGGCGGGGACAGTCTGGCGGCTTTGAGATTCTTCCACGTGGACGCGAAGCCTCTCTTCGTGCGGTGATCGAGGCCATCGACGGCCCCATCTGCCTGAATCTCTGCCTCGTCTCCGGCGATTTCTGCAACCGCAAATCCTTCTGTCCCGCTCATCCCATCTGGGAGAAGGCCCAGGAGGCCATGCTTGCCGTGCTCAATACCGCATCTGTCGCCGATCTGGCAGCCGATCAAGCCGCGCCGCAGGTACGCTCCTCCGCGGAAGCCGCTGATCCTGCCTGATGCTGCGATCGCCCCGCCGCCTCATCCCAGCAGTTGCTTTCCCACTCGGATATACAACTCGACCGCCTCCAGCAGCTCCTTCTTGGCCAGCTTCTCAAAGGGGGTATGCGCCACGTGAATCGATCCCGGACCCAGCAGCAGCGGCTCGCCCCAATTCGAAAGCTGCGGAATGTCGGTCGAAAACTTGGCCACCATCGTCGGCAGCCCATCGACGGCGCGCAAGCGGATAAAGGGCATATCCAGCGTAAACTCCACCTCGGCTAAATCTCCCGCAATTTCCCGCAACTGTGCCCGTACCGGAGCGGAATCCGTCACGGTGCGCACCAGCACCTGCGCCTCGGCCTTGTCGGCAATGACATTCGGCGCGTGCCCGCCCTGAATCTGTCCGATGTTGAGTGTGCTGACGCCAATGCCCTCCTGCTCGGCCAGCGGCATCTTCAGCACCCTGGCCAGCACCTCCACCAGCTTGTGAACTGCGCTGTCTCCCAACTCCGGATAGGCCGAGTGCGCCATCTTTCCCGTCGACTTGAAGGCCGCGCGCAGTGCACCCTTTGAGGCCAGCGCCAGCCGGTTGTCCGTCGGCTCGCCGTTGATGAGAAACCGGCTGCCCTTCGATACAGCATTGGCCGCCTTGGCGCCCGCCGAGTCGCGTTCTTCGCCCGATACAAACAGCAGCCCAATCCTGAATCCCGCCGCCCTCAGCGCTTCAGCCGCCGCCACCTGCGCGGCCAGAATCCCCTTGGCGTCACAGACCCCGCGACCGTAAAGATACTCCTCATCCTCGCGGTAGGGAATGTACGGCGGCACGGTGTCCATGTGCGTGGAAAAGACCAGATCCGGCCTCTCGCCCGCCCCGCCCGCATAGACATTCCAGCGCGGACCGCCGCCGGGATTCTCCGCAGGCTGTTCGACAGGCGTCTTTTCCACAGCCCAGCCCCGGCCGGCAAGGAACTCGGCCAGAAAATCTCCCACTGGACCTTCGTGGTAGGTGGTCGATTCAATCGCGCACAATTGCTGCGTAAAGTGAATGGGATCAAGCGCACTCAGCGGGGAAGCGGATGGCTTTGCATCGGTCATGGTTCTCCCAGAATACCCTACGGAATCTCACAACAGAAAGCAGTTTTCAAATCGTGGAACCAGACACGACGGTCACTCTCCGCAGTAACCCCGCCGCATAAAGAAATCCTTATGTGTAGCGCGTAGAATGGTGAGTGGAATGACCACTGCGAATGGCTTTGCTACCGATCCCTTTCCCTCCAGCCTTCCTTCCCCTGCTGGTACAGCTTTTGCCTTGCGATTCGAGCCGTTGCGCGCCGCCCACGCCGCTTCTATGAAGGAGCTTTCCCGATGACGCCGGTTAGCGATTACTCCCTCGATACCTTGCACGCTACTGCCACGGAAATCTTTACCGGCGCGATCGATGCCTGTAGCATCGCATCGGCCTTCGACCGCCGCCTGCGCTTCGAGGGCAACACCATGCACCGCCTGCTGCCCGACGGCAGCGGACCGGAATCGATCTGTCTCTCTCAGTACAAGAAAATCATGGTCATCGCGCTCGGCAAGGCTGCCAGCCCCATGCTCGAGGTACTGATGGATCGCATGAGCCGCCGTCTGGGTTTGCGCGGCATCTGTTGTTCCAATCAGCTTCCCAAGCGCCGCGATTGGCGCTTTCGTTACTTCGAGGGCGGCCATCCCCAGCCCAATGAAGAATCCTTCGCCGCCGCCCGCGCCGCGCTCGCCATGCTGCGTAAGGCCCGCAAAGATACGCTGATCTTCTTTCTCATCTCCGGCGGCGGCTCGGCGATGTTCGACCTGCCCCTCGACTCCCACATCTCGCTCGACGACACAATCGCCTTCCATCAGCTTCTGCTGGCCTCCGGCGCTCCCATTAGTGAAGTCAACACCCTCCGCAAGCATTTCTCCGCAGTCAAGGGCGGACGCCTGGCCATCGCTGCTCCCGACGCGGCCAAGGTCAGCCTCCTGGTTCCCGATGTTCCCCTCCGCTCCCTTGACGCGCTCTCCTCCGGTCCTACCTCGCCCGACCACTCCACCGTCGCCGAGGTCCGCGCCCTCCTGGAAAAGTACAGCCTCGCCCCCAAACTTCCGCCCGCCGTCCGCTCTTTCTTCGAGCGCGAGGACCTGCCCGAATCGCCGGGAAACAAGAGCTGGCTTCCGCCCTTCTTCCCGAAACTTGCCATTCCCGGCTTCGCGCCCGCACGCCGCATCACTACTGCCGCCTCCATGAGCGGTGAAGACGCGCCCTTCCGCGATTCCGTCTTCGAGATCATGCTCTCCAGCCTCGACCTGGCCGAAAACGCGCGCTTGCTGGCGGAAAAGGCCGGCTATTACGCCGTGTTAGATAACACCTGCGACGATTGGGACTATGCCGACGCCGCCCGCTATCTGCTCGAACGCTTCCATGAACTGCGCGCCCTCCATCCCAAGCTCTGCCTCATCTCGGTTGGCGAAGTTACCGTGACCCTGGACCGTACTCCCGGAGCCGGAGGCCGCAATCAGCAATTCGTCATGGAGTGCGCCCTGGAGCTGGAAAGCTATCCCGGAGAGCGCCTCACCGTCCTCAGCGCAGGCTCGGACGGCATTGATGGAAATACCCGGTCTGCCGGCGCTATCGCCGATCCGACCACCGTCGCTCGCGCTCACGCCTTCGGATTCCACCTCAAGGCCTCCCTTGCCGCCTTCGATGCCTGTCCAATGTTTACCGCCCTCGGAGATGCCGTCGTCACCGGCCCCACCGGACAAAACCTCCGCGACCTGCGCCTGCTCATCGCCGACAATGGTTAACCTTCGCCCATAAATTCCAGCACGCTTCGCCGCGCCTTCCCCCAGCGCGCGTTTTCTTCTTCCTGCCCCCTTCCTGTAATCTTTTCTGTTCACCTTCTTCATGACCTCCGCCGCCGCCCAAGCTCGCTATCCGCTCACTCAGGGGGTCAACCCGTGGCTGGTAACCCTCTCCGTCATGCTCCCCACCTTCATGGAGGTGCTGGACACCGCCATTGCCTCGGTTGCGCTTCCTTACATCGCCGGCTCACTCTCGGCCTCCAACTCCGAGGCCACATGGGTCCTCACCAGCTACCTGGTCGCCAACGCCGTCATCCTTCCCGCCTCCAACTGGTTTGCCCGCCGCTTTGGCCGCAAGCGCTTTCTACTCATTTGCGTAACCATATTTACCGTCGCTTCTTTCTTCTGTGGCGCTGCTCCCTCGCTGGGTGTGATCCTGCTTGCCCGCGTTCTTCAGGGAGCCGGCGGCGGCGCGCTTCAGCCGCTCTCTCAATCCATCCTCCTCGAAAGCTTTCCCATCCAGAAGCGATCCATGTCGATGGCCGCCTATGGATTGGGCATTGTGGTCGCACCGGTGATCGGGCCGACGCTGGGAGGCTGGCTTACTGATACCTTCAGTTGGCGTTACGCCTTTTACATCAACATCCCCGTCGGTCTTCTCGCCGTCTTCATGATCTCGCGCTTCGTGCACGATCCGCCTTACATCAAGAACGCCAAGGTGGGCGCCTTCGACAATATCGGCTTTGGCCTGCTTATGGTCTGGACCGGCGCGCTGCAAATCGTTCTCGATAAAGGCCAGGAGGATGACTGGTTCGGCGCCGTCTGGGTCCGCTGGGCCGTCGCTGCACTGGTCTTTGCCCTGGTCGGCTGGATTTGGCGCTCCTGGACCCATCCCAAAGGCCTCGTCGATCTGCACATCCTCAAGGACCGCAACTTCCGCACCGGCTGCATTCTCATCGCCTTGCTCGGTATGTGCATCTACATCACCATCGCCATTCTGCCCCTCTATTACCAGGAGGTCCTCGGTTACACAGCATTTTCCGCCGGTCTCGTCGTCGGACCGCGCGGCATCGGTTCCTTCATCGGTTCGCCGATGGTTGGCATACTCGGCTCGCGCATCGATAACCGTAAGCTGCTTTCGGCCGGCTTCATCGGCTTTGGCATCTGCTCGCTGATCTTCGGTACAGTCAACCTCGACATCGGACCTTATACGCTGCTGATTCCCATTACTCTCACCGGCTTCGCACTGAGTTTCGTCTTCGTCCCGCTGGCCACCATGAGCACCTCCACCATTCCCCGCGAGGAGATGGGCAACGCCACCGGCCTCTTCAATATGCTGAGGAACATCGGCGGATCGATAGGAATTTCAATGGCCACCACGGCCCTGATCCGCCGCGCCGCTCTCCACCAGAATGAGATTGGCGCCCGCCTCGGCCCATCGAGCATCGTCCTGCAACAGAAATCCCGTCTCATCGCCGGATACTTGGGCCACCACATCGGCCCCGGCAACAGCGGTCCAGGCTCTTACGGCATGATCTATAGCCTCATGGTGCAGCAATCGGCGCTGATGGCCTATGTCGATGTCTTCCGCTGGACCGCTCTATTGGCCTTCTTCTGCGCTGCCGCCGCATGGCTCTTCAAAAAACCCAAGAAGCTCCCCGCACTTCCGCCGGGCATCCATTGAGGTGCTGCTACACTAGTCGGCGATGCGAATCCTCCTGATCTCCTGTTTTCTGCTCCTGTTACTTCTCCCTGCCTCGTGGGCTGAGCAGCCTTGCTCGCAAACAGATTTGCAGGCAGCCGCACAGCGAGCGAAGGCAGACCAGGCGCGGTTGCTCGCCTACAGACTGCAGGACGAAATGGACGAGGCTGTGCCTGCCCCACTGCAAGCGCGGATTCGCGCATTCAAAGAATCGCTTGCCATACTGGCCGACGTCGCAGTGCAATGCGCGCCCGTCGATGCAATTCCAAAGGCAATTGAAACTACGCTCGTCAAATTGCTGAATGCCAACAAACCGGTTGTGAATGAGGTTTACGACCCCAAAAAGCCGCCGCAGCTTGACCAAATCTACGGCGATGAAATCGATGTGAAGGTGACAGCGCCGGCCAATATGCCAAAGATCCGCCTGGTCACGATCAGCTTCGGCATCGAATGTGGCAATGACACGATGCTACTGGCCTACGAACTCCACAGCGGTCATTGGCAGCAAACACTGCGCTGGCAGAGCGGCGATTACAAGGAGATTTCCGGCGCCTTCGGAGATTTCTTTGCCTATCAGGTCGTGCCGCAACATGATTCAGGCGATTGGCTGCTGGTTGCCGCGCACGGTTATCCCTGGTGTACATCGCGCTGGAGCGCATTCGACATGGATATCATCCAGTCCGCAAGCGGCAACGCGCCCCAGCAAGTTATCTTTCATAAGAATGCCAATTATCTAAGAGACACCGAACCGATCATGAAGCTCGTTCCCGATGGCTTTCAGTTGCGCGTCGAGACGGGCAGTATGGATGTTGACCTGATGACCCGTCCAGTCATCTATCGCTACCGTGTCTTCGGCAATCAGGTCGTCCGCGTCCAACCCATCGCCATCAATGGCCGCGACTTTGTCGATGAGTGGCTGCAATCGCCCTGGAACGATGCCAAAAATTGGAGCCTTCCATCAGCCCTGACCGGACTGGAGGCTGTGCACAAAATCTTTGAAGCACAAGAAAACCAAAAGGCCGATGCCAAGGAGACACCGTATTACACCTACGGCCCGGTGCGCTCCTGTGCGGATTCGCCCTTGCATTATCAGGTTCAACTGGATTTGGAATGGCTGGTCGATCAACAGACGCGTCCCGGCAAGCCCACATTTTTTCAGATTCAGGAAGACAAGAACTCCTTCATCATGCTCTCCGCCTCAGACAAGCGCGACCCGCATTGCACGGGCCGCGACATCATGCCCAAGCATTGATTTGAATGCGGATGCCGCATTCCCACAAATTCGCCCCCTGCTGATAACCTATGAGCAGGCATGAACGATAATCTGCATCAGTTACGCTGTTTTGGATGCGGTGCGCGCATCGATGGGAAGGACGCCCGTCCCGACTTCCGTTGCGCCGCCTGCGGCGATCTCTTTGAGGTTGAATATCCCGGCTGGAGCCAGCGCGGGGGGAACGACCGGCCCAATCCCGGTGCGCTCAAGTGGCTCTGGCGCGAGCGCCGCTGCTCCTCCGAGGGACTGGATCACTCCGGCGTCTGGCGCTTCCGCGAGTTGCTGCCGATTCTCGACAGCTTTGGCGATGCGGTCACTCTGCGCGAAGGCAATACGCCCCTCTATCATCTGCCCCGCGCCGCCAAAGCTCTGGGCGTCGACCAGCTTTACGCCAAGCATCAGGGGATGAATCCGACCGGCTCCTTCAAAGATACCGGCATGACCGCAGCCTTGAGCGTGGCCAAGGAGCGTGGCTTCGACTGGGTAGCCTGCGCCTCCACCGGGAACACCTCCGCCGCGATGGCCGCCTATGCGGCCCGCGCCGGCCTCAAGAGCCTGGTGCTGATCCCCGACGGCAAGATCGCCTGGGGCAAGCTCTCGCAGGCAATGGACTACGGTGCGCTGACCCTTCAGGTCAAGGCCGACTTCGACGGCTGCCTGACTCTGCTGACGCGGATTGTGAATGAATCGCCGATTTACCTGCTCAACTCAGTGAATCCCTACCGGCTGGAGGGGCAAAAGACGCCCGCCTTCGAGATTGCCGAGGCCTTCGACTGGAATGTGCCCGACCATCTCATCGTGCCCGGTGGCAACCTGGGCAACTCCTCGGCGCTGGGCAAGGGCTTCCGCGAGTTGCGCGAGCTTGGTTTGGTAGCCCGGATGCCGAAGATCAGCGTGATTCAGGCCGCGGGAGCCAATCCGCTGGTGCGCAGCTTCAATGAAAATCAGGCCACCGAACTGCATCCCGTCGAGGCGCATACTCGCGCCACAGCGATTCGCATCGGTAATCCTGCCTCATGGCGCAAGGCCGCGCGGGCCATTCAGGAGACCGGCGGCTGGTGTCTGGATGTGACGGAGGCGGAGATCGCCATTGCCAAGGCCGAGATCGGCGCAGAGGGCCTGGGCTGCGAACCGGCCTCCGCTGTTACGCTGGCGGGCTTGAAAAAGCTGCGCGCCCAGGGCAAGATCGCCTCCAGCGAGACCGTGGTCCTCGTGCTGACCGGCCACACCCTCAAAGATGCCGACTACACCATCGACTTCCATCGTGGAACGCTGCTGAAGGAAGATGAAAGCGCGGGGCTGGAGACCAAGATTGCCCCCTTGCAGCGGAACGCGCGCGTCGTCGAGGCTACGATTGAGGCGGTGCTGGCCGCACTGAAGGGCAGTGTGGAATGAGCATGGATTTGCAAGAGAATCCTGAGAGCCGGCAGCTGGGAAGTTTCCGGCTGCGGCTGCCAGCCACATCGGCAAATCTTGGAGCCAGCTTCGATGCCGCTGCCATTGCCTTCGACTTTTATCTGGAAGTTGAGGCGTCGCCGGCGGCAGAGTTTTCGATCTCCGCAACGGGCCGGAATCACGAGCACATTGCACGCCTCGAAGACAATCTTGTTTTGGAGATTTACAAGGAGTTGTTGATGGCCAACGGGCGTCCGGTGATTCCGCTGGCGATTCGCATGGCCAATGAGATTCCCCTCGGCATGGGCTGCGGATCGTCGGCGGCTGGCCGGCTGGCCGCGGTTGCGCTGGCGGTTCATTTCGGCAGGCTGGGCTGGAGCTCCGCGCAGATTCTCGAAGAGGCCAGCGTGCTGGAAGGGCATCCCGACAATGCCTCCGCCTGTTGGCTGGGTGGCTTTGTGGCTGCGGCCTGCGAGGGCAGAACGGTTCATCTGGCCGGCGTTGCGCCACCCGCCGAGTGGCGGGCCATCGTCGTACTTCCCACGGAACCATTGGCTACCAGCAAGGCCCGCGCCATGCTGCCTGACTGCTATTCCCGCGCCGATGTTGTTGGCAACATTCAGTCGGCGGCGCTGCTGGGGATGGCCTTCGCGCAATCTCGTGGCGACCTGTTGCGTATCGCCATGCACGACCGGATTCATCAGCAATATCGCGCCCCCATCTGCCCGTTGCTGCTGCCGCTGCTTCCCTTGGCTGGCGGTCACGGGATTCTGGGAGCGGCGTTGAGCGGCGCTGGACCTTCGGTTCTTGTCATCGTCGCCAGCGAGCAGAGCCTTCCCGATGCTTCTGAGGCGATTCGCGCGGCGTTGGGCGGCATAGCGGAGCCGGAGCTTAAACTCTGCCGCTTTGAACTGGTTGGAGCAAGGCAGCTCTACGAGGCGGAAGAAGCGCTCTGACGCCCGGACGGTATGGATCCATCTGCGCAATCGATAGCCCGATTCATCGATAGAAAATCTGGCGTGTACAGTACCATTTGCTCAATTCTTTGTAGACTTGTTACTTTTTTGTGCAGCAGTTCTCAATGGATGTATTACTTTTTTTATTACTCAAGATTGCTTGCTTTTCATGGTTGAAACACCTACATTTTCACCGTGGGCAGTTCTGGGGGAGGGCTGCTCTAGCGCCCGTGATTCCTTAGGGATCCGGGCGCTTTTAATTGTGCAAGTACGATTTTATCTCTCTTGTTTATATCGATTTATAGATGCCTTTCCTTTTCTCTTTACTTACACTGCGCGGTTGACGGTTGACCATTATGAAGTGTGTTTGCGACTTTCAACCACAATCGAGCATCCCATGTACGATAGGTAACCGTTACACTTGAGATAGGATGTTGCCGCAAGGAGGAACATGACAGGAACGGGAGTTCTGGAAGTGAGTGACGCAACCTTCGACCAGGAGGTGCTGCAAAGCGAGCAGCCGGTTCTGGTTGATTTCTGGGCCGCATGGTGTGGTCCCTGCAAGGCGATTGCGCCGATAGTCGAAGGCGTGGCCACAAGCTATGCAGGCAAACTGAAGGTGGCCAAAATGAATGTGGATGAAAATGGGGGCGCACCCTCGCGTTATGGCATTCGCGGCATTCCGGCTTTGTTGTTTTTCAAGGGCGGCAAGGTGACCGATCAGGTTGTCGGCTATGTTCCTCAAGAAGTGATCGAAGAGAAGGTCAAACGCTTGCTGGCATAGCGTCAGTTCGCCATAAAACGGTGAGGGTCCGGCCACGGCGCCGGGCCCTTTCTCGTTTTGAAATCAGCGGGGAGCCAACAGCGATTTGCCGCCCCATCGGCATGGCTGCAAAATCGAGTGGTTCCCTCGCGTCACCGGTACTTGCGCAGCACGCCCAGCACGCGTCCCTGAATGGCAACCTGCGCCGCGTTGACATAAATCGGCTCCATCTCCACATTGGATGGCTGCAGGCGCACGCGATTGCCCTCGTTGTAAAAGCGCTTGAGCGTGGTCTCGGAGCCGCGCACCAGCGCCACCACGATCTCGCCCTGCCGCGCTGTCCGCGTGCGTTCGACCAGCACATAATCGCCGCTGATAATGTGCTCGTCGCGCATCGAGTCGCCGCGAACCTCCAGGGCAAAGACATCGCGGTTGCCAACCACATCATGAAGCGAGATGCTCTCTTCGCTCTCCATCGCCTCCACAGGCATTCCCGCCGCGATGCGCCCGGCCAGGGGCAAGCGGTCGCTGCTGCGCGTCCGCGTTCCCGGCGGCACCACGTCGATCGAGCGGCTGCGATTGTGAACGCGATCCAGCAGCCCTTTCTTTTCCAGGTTGGTGATGTGCTTGTGCACAGTGGCCAGACTCTTGAGCTCCATGCCCCGCGCAATCTCCTCAAAGGAAGGGGAGTAGCCATTGCGCGCAACAAAAGTTTCGAGAAAGTCGAGAATCTCTTTTTGTCTTCGGGTGATCGCCATGAGCGCATTATAGCGAATAAACGGCGAACTGCAACAGCTTTTTTCTCAAATCTTCGAATTCTGTGAAAATGCCATTTGGCCTTGAAACTCCACTTCGTAGGGAGCGAATCGAAAAACCGGAAATCGTGAAAGTACTCTAAAGAGATGCGGCGAGAAGCCCGATAACCACAGGGTGTGTCTCCGCGCTTGAAGGCTCACGCGGCGGCCCGTAGACGAGGACAGATGATCTCGATCAAAGAGTACCTTGAGCGGCCAGAGAGCGATGTAAGCCACGACGATGCCATCACTTCCAAAGGGCAGAAGCCAGCCAACTCCAGTGAGGAGAGCGCCGCCGCAGCCAGCCGGACGGTAGAGACGGAGTCCAACGGGCAGCTTGAGCAGGTGGACAAGGAGCTTTTGCCCGCTGCTGTCGCTGCCTATCGCTCGGCGCTGGTCGAGATGGGCAACTGCGGTCAGGATGCTTGTCCGGCTCTGGCCGAAGAGCTGAAGCGGGGTTTGAACAAACTGAGCGGAAGGCTTACGGCCGAGATTACTCGCCAGAAAATTGAGGAGACCGAGTCTGGCGTGCGCGGCGAGTTACAGGGCTGGGGACGGCACACAGCTTTGCATTACCAGCAAAAGACCAGTGAGGTCAAAGAGATGCTGCTGGTGATGGCTCATGCCGCCGAGTCGATCGGTGAGCGCGACCAGCAATGCGCCGCTCAGTTCACCGCGGTTACGACGCGCCTGAAAGGGATCGCCAACCTGGAGGATTTGACAGAAATCCGCGAGTCGATCAAGAAAAGCGCCTCGGATTTGAAGAGTTCGATCGACCGGATGACCGCCGAAGGAAAGGCGGCCCTCGACGGCTTGCGGGCCGAGGTTTCCAGCTATCAGCAGAGGCTGGAGGAGGCCGAGGAGATTGCTTCGCGCGATGCGTTGACCGGGCTTCACAACCGCCTGTGGGCGGAGGGGCAGATCGAGCGATCGCTTCATGGCCGCGCTCCATTTTGCGTCGCCATCATCGATCTGGATGGCTTCAAGCTGGTCAATGACGCGCATGGCCATCTGGTTGGCGATGAGCTGCTGAAAAAGTTTGCCGCCAAGATCAAGTCAGTCTGCCGCGTGACCGATACCATAGGGCGCTGGGGCGGCGATGAGTTCATTCTCCTTCAGCATTGCGGCATCAAAGAGGCGGCGGCGCAGATCGACCGGCTGCGGGAGTGGGTCTGCGTCAACTACACGATTCAGGGAAGCGCCGGTTCGATCAAACTGCGCGTCTCGGCTTCCATCGGCCTTACCGAAGGAACTCCGGGCGAGTCGATGAAGGCACTGCTCGACCGGGCCGATGCTGCGATGTACCGCGAGAAGGCTGCCACGCGCGAGGCCAAAGCCAATCAAAGCGCATAGCGCGTGATCGCTGCCGCATGGCAACTTATTGATCGCATATCTCTGTGAATTCAGTACCGCTCCGCACCCAGCGCTGGAAGGCAGCGCACATCGTCCGCAATTCAAGCCGTCTTGTTGGCGGCAGGCTGAAGCGGTTCGGCCACATGAAGATCTTCCGGCAATCCTTCGATTAGAGCATATTAGTAAATAGTGTAGACTATATTTGGCGAGACTCTGCGACGAACACAGCTATGGGGAAACCCCTTGGGGATGATTTGCGCCGTAAATTGCTTTTCGCTTACGATCAGGGCGAGGG
>JBAVDS010000019.1:0-26901 GCA_049587335.1 Occallatibacter sp.
GAGTCGAAGGATCTGAGGTTTGTAAATGAATGCCGAAAAGCAAACGCAGGTCCTTCGACTCCCTTCGCTACCCACCCCAGCGACGAAGACCTGTCGCTGGGGACCCCGGTACGCGACGGTCGCTCAGGATGACAGTTTTTTGTTGAACGAACTTTTGACTCAGGACACTAGGCGTGCGTCTGCGAGACTTCTTTGACGGTATCTGAATCCTACCTTGCCGATTCACCCAGGCCAGAAAACCCCTCCCGGCAAATCGCACTGTAAGTTGGAACTCCCCGTGTGGAGAAAAGCGAAAATCCTTGCAGGTATTTGACTACTCGCTATAGGATTCTCAGCAGTGAGGGAAATTCTGTAACCTATTGATTATAATAATTTTCTTGACGGGAAGATTTGAACTGCCGATTTGTTCGGCTGCGCCTCGCCCCCTCGCAAGCCTGATCGGTGCGCCTCCGCTGGCGCGGCGGCGCAGATTGGGGCGCTCGTGGCCGGCAGTCACGGAGCTGATTCGCTGAGAAAGCGATAGGCAATTGAAAAGTAATGGTCGGGACGGGCAGATTTGAACTGCCGACCCCTCGCACCCCAAGCGAGTGCTCTACCAGGCTGAGCCACGTCCCGACACAATCCAGACGACTTAAACAAGCCGACTTTTGGGTCTTCCCTAGTTTACACGAGACAAGCCTGATGCGCTTGTCAATCGATGAACCGCACGGAACAACATTTCATCGGACTGAAACCGGCAGCGGAATAGTACTTTGGTAATAACCCATCTTGCTAATCGATTCTATTCCTGAGCCTATTTGGCTTAATATGGATCACGAATATCGGAAGACTTGAGATGCATCGTCTTCTTGAAATTGAATTTCCTTGGAGGTTACCATCGATGAAACTCGTGATCCGCATCTTCGCTTTGTCCATTGTTATTGCGGGCGCTGCCGCTGCCGCCACCATGCCGAAGCCAGCATCCACACTTGTGAGCCACCAGTCGGCCACCGGAAGAATGCCTTCGCCAGCCTGCGGCGGACACATGGGTTGCGTTGCCAACCCCACTCCGAATGATTGAGCAAGGGGGAGACGCTCGCTGAAGAGCAGAGAATTCTGCTTTTGTTGTTGAGCATCTGAGCTTTCAGCGCTATCCTGAGAGAGTTCTTAGGATAGCGAGAGGCTTGTTATGTCTTCCCAGGCTGTGATGTCCCTGATGGGCGAAGCCGAGTTCATGCTGTGGATTGTCCTCGGCCTGCTCTTCTGGACCAAGAAACTGCATCGCCGGTTTCCTGCCATGTGGGGATATCTGCTCCTGCATATTGTCTCGACTCCGATTTTGCTCATCCTCTTTCACGGCCAGGCGCATCACTGGATCAACGGATATTCCTTTGATCTCTATTTTTATAGTTATTGGGCGGTTTACATCGTCAGCGCCGTGCTGCTCTACTTCATTTGCATCGAGGTCTTCCACTCCGTGCTTTCGGCCTTTGCCGGGTTGCAGCGACTGGGAACCATCGTCTTTCGCTGGGTTGCGGTGGTATCGGCGATCGTCAGCTTGTCCACGCTCTCCATCGAACGCCATCATCCTCTGATCCTTCCCGATATCGCGTATAAACTCATGCGTTCGGTCAGCATCCTGGAGCTTTGTCTGCTGGGCTTTCTCTGCCTGAGCATGAGCGCCCTGCGCTTTTCCGAGCGCGATATTGCCTTTGGCATCTCCCTGGGCATGGGCCTGATCTCCGCCAACGATCTCTTCGTGAACTCCTTGCTGGCGCGCAATACCTCGCTGACTGGCCCTTTGCAGTTCGTCTTCGAGTCGCTGATTCTATCTTCGCTGGGTATCTGGGTCGCCTACGCCGCTCAGCCCGAGCCGGTTCGCAAGCCGGTCATGATGCCCATCAACTCCACCATCCTGCGCTGGAATGAGATCGCCTCCGCGCTCGGTTACACCGGAACTCAGGTCGCGCTGCAACAGCCGGCCAGCGGATTTTTCCTGACCGATGTCGAGCAAGCCGTCGAAAAAGCCCTTGCTGGAGAGATGGACAGCCGCAATTCCGGTACATAGTGCGCGGCGCTCTGTACCAAGAAAAGGCCACGGCGATGCCGTGGCCTTTCTCGTAGAGCGTAACCGGATTTATTCGGCGGCGATCGGTTCAACCGAGGCAAACCGTCCGCGGTTGCCATGGTCGGTAAACTTCACCCGTCCGGAGACCTTGGCAAAGAGCGTGTCGTCAGAGCCGATGCCCACATTCACACCGGGCTTGATGCGCGTGCCGCGCTGACGCATGATGATCGATCCGCCGGATACCAGCTCGCCGGCAAATGCCTTTACGCCCAGCCGCTGGGCATTGGAATCCCGTCCGTTTGTGGAGCTTCCTCCACCCTTTTTATGTGCCATGGCTCAATCCCCTTCCTTGTCGGGCGCCTGCTTGGAATCCTTCAAAAACACGGGAAGGATGAGGCGCCGGTGCTGTCGTTTTCAAAATTCTTCAGGCGGCGGTGTAGGTCACGCCGTCGGCTTCGATGCTCTTGATGCGCACCTCGGTAAAATTCTGCCGGTGCCCTTGCAGCTTCTTGTACTGCTTCTTGCGTTTCAGGTGGAAGACCAGAATCTTGTCGCCCCGGCCCTCGCCCAACACTTCTGCGATCACTTTGGCGCTAACCGGCTTGGCCACCGTTCCCGGCTCGCCGCTGACCGCCAGCACATCGCTGAACTCGACGGTCTGATCCGCCGACGCAACGCTCTCAATCTTCACTACGTCGCCGGGCGCGACGCGATACTGCTTGCCACCGGTGCGAATAACCGCGTACATAAACCCTCCAGCACAAGCCCGGCCTGGCCGGTGCGCTTATGCAATCCAAAGATAGCTCGGGCGGAAACTTCTGCGCCGCAAATCACTCGAACCGGTTCGCTCAAGCCCGTGGTTCTTTCGGGCGAGCGTCCGGCTCCACGGCATCAGGCTGGAATCGCCAAACTAGAGTAGTGTACCGGCTTTGAGGGTGTCCGGTCAATTTGCACCTGAAATAGTGCATCAAAGATTCATCCTTCGCTCCGTCGTTCAAGGTCGCGCGGGCAGAACGTAATAGAGAATGGCAAAGTAGTGGCAGATGCTGCCGGCCAGCACGAACAGGTGCCAGGTGGCATGGAAGTAGCGCAGCCGGTCCAGTGCGAAAAAGATGATGCCCAGCGTGTAAGCAACGCCGCCCGCTCCCAGCCACAGCAGGCCATGCCAGCCGATGGCGTGAACCAGCGGGATTACAGCGACCACCACAAACCAGCCTTGTCCCAGATAAACCAGCGCCGAGGCCACCTCGAAGCGGTCTACTGCGAAGCATTTGAAGACGATGCCGGCGATGGCCAGTCCCCACTCGATGCCGAGGACCGTCCATCCCAGCGGACCGCGCAGGGAAACCAGGCAAAAGGGCGTGTAGGTTCCAGCGATCAAAAGATAAATCGACGAGTGATCGAGGATATGGAAGAGGTGACGCGCCCGCGTCCGCACCAGAGAGTGATAAAGCGTCGAACAGAGATAGACCAGCACCAGCGTCGCGGCAAAAACGGAAGAACTGGCCACCTGCCAGTCCGTGCCCCGCCTGGATGCGGCAATCAGGTGTACCGAGCCAAATATCGCTAGAATCGCGCCACCGCCGTGGGTGATGGCGTTGGCGAGAATCTCGCTGGAACGATAGCGTGCTTGGGCAGGTTGCACTATACCGATCATACTTCCCCGTCTGCGCAGCGGTAGGCAGTGTACTGAGGTAATCAGGATTCTCTCAAGCCTGATTCTTGCGCGATTGCCGCCGATAAGTAAACCGGGATCAAAGAATAAGGCGCCGGTTCGGCCCCCAAAAGCTATGAAGAGATCGATTGCGGCGATAGCGGTGGTTTTCAGTTTTGTTTCGGCGGCCTGGGCGATGCCCCCCGGCACGCTGACCACGTTGCGCGCAATACAGGCTCTCAGCAGCGCCGAGGCCGACAAAGGCTTGCCGGTTGCCTTTGAAGCGACAGTGACCTACTACCACAAAGGCACCTACACGCTCTTTATGCAAGATGGCGGCGTGGGCACCTTTGTCAGCCCCAAAATTGACAACGTCATGCTGCACCCCGGAGATCGCGTCTTTGTCCGGGGCAAGACCGCGGGCAGCTTTCATCCTATCGTGATCAGCGAAAACATCACGGTGCTGCGCCACGGCGAGATGCCCAAGCCCGTGCCGGCCACCTTTGACGAGCTGATCCGGGGCCAGCGCGACTGCCTGATGGTCACCGTCCGCGGCGTCATTCGCGCCGGAGACAAGAAAACCGATTCGACGGACAATTACGGCGCCAATCTGCAGATGCTGACCGACGGCGGCTACATTCAGGTGAGCGTCTTCAATTCAACCGGCGAGGGACTCGCAGATCTGCTGGACGCCGAGGTCGAGGTCACCGGAGTCGCGGGCGGACTCTTCGACGGCAAGATGCAGGTGCACGGCGTCGTCATCAGTGTCGGCACATCTGCGAATATCAAGATTCTCAAGCGCGCCAGCGCCAGCCCATGGTCGCTGCCGGTGACGCCGATGGGAGAGATCATTACCGGCTTTCATATCACCGATCGGACGCAGAGGGTCCGGGTGCATGGAACCATCACGTATTATCAGCCCGGCACATCGGTCGTATTGCAGGACGGCGCGAGCAGCCTTTGGATTTCTACCTGGACCTTCCAACCGATGAAGGTCGGCGATGTGGTGGACGCGACTGGATTCCCCGAGGCGCACAACGGATTTCTGGCCGTGACCCGCGGCGAGATTCTGGACTCTCACATTCAGGCGCCGGTCACCCCGCTGCCGACGACCAGAAAGCAACTGACCCAGAGCCGGCACATCATCGATCTGGTATCGCTGGAAGCGCAGGTGGTGACCGAGGCGCGCGGAGGTTCACAGGATGAGTACGACCTGACCGCTGATGGCCAGCTTTTCTCTGCCATCTACCGCCATCCGGGGGGAGACGCCGCGCTTCCGCCGATGAAGCAGATTCCCATCGGCTCCAAAGTCCGCGTCACCGGCATCTGCATCACCGAAGACTCGAATCCATTCAACTCCGATGTGGGCTTCGATATTCTGATGCGCAACTTTGACGACATCACGGTGGTTGCCAGGCCGTCGTTGATCAACACCTACAACCTGGTGGTCGCCATCAGCCTGCTGCTGATCGTGGTGATTGCCGTTGGCGCCTGGGGCTGGTTCCTGCGCAAACGGGTTGGCCAGCAAACGGCAACACTGGCGAGCATGGCCCTTTTCGAACAACGGCGCAGTCATATTCTGGAAAAAATCAACGGCTCCGCTCCGCTCGCGGAGATCCTCAAGGATATCTCCGGATTGGTCTCCGCCATGCTCGACGGCGCCCTCTGCTGGTGCGAGATGGAGAATGAGCCGGCTGCCGGTCTGCGCCCCGCCCATCTTGATGGAATGCGTGTGATCCAGACGGAGATCTCCGGCCACTCCAGCGCGCTTCTGGGAAAATTCTTTGCGGCCTTCGATGCGCAGAGTCCCCGCTCAGCCCAGGAAGCGGAGGCGCTCTCGGTAGGCGTGCGGCTGGCCTCGCTGGCCATCGAGACCCGTAAGCTCTTCAGCGACCTGCGCCGCCGATCGGAGTTCGATCTGCTCACCGAGATTCACAACCGCTTCTCGCTGGAAAAATCCCTCACCGCACAGATCGAGATGGCGCAGGCAAACAACTCGGTCTTCGGGCTGATCTATATCGACCTGGACAAATTCAAGCAAATCAACGATCGCTACGGCCATCACATCGGCGACCTCTATCTGCAGGAGTCGGCCCGGCGCATGAAAAATCAACTGCGCGGCGGCGATGTTCTGGCCCGGCTGGGCGGAGACGAATTTGCCGCGCTGGTCTCGGTGGTCAGAAAGCGCGCTGAAGCCGTGGAGATCGCCGTGCGCATGGAGCGCTGCTTTGACGAGCCGTTTTCTCTGGAAGGAAACCTGATTCATGGCTCGGCCAGTGTCGGCTTTGCTCTTTATCCGGAGGATGGAAGCACCGGAGACAGCCTGCTGAGCGCCGCCGACGACGCCATGTACGCAGTCAAACGCGGCAAGCGTCAAATAGAGCAGAGTCTGGCTCCGCTATCGGCAAGATGATTTCTCCGTCCGCGATCCCTGACGGGTTGACAAAGGATTCAGAGATCAGATGAAATGCAACGGATGTGGTGATTGAAGAGTATTATGCTCTCAAAAGCAGATTTTTTGCGTCTAAGCATTAAGAAATACACACTCTCGGCGGCGAAAACTGTGTATTCTTGGTGCCTGAGTAATTCAATTGGCATATCTTGCCGATAGAGCTACCCAGAGCGGGGAGCACTGGACCACTGTGTTCTTTATGAAGAGATTGACGTTAGCGATTGCCGCGATCCTTGTCTGGGCCTCGGCTGCCTGGGCAGCGCCGCCGGCTCCGCTCTCCACGCTGCGCGCCATTCGTACCCTCAGTTCCGATCAGGCCAGCCGGAATCTGCCTGTCGCCTTCGAGGCCACGGTCACCTACCGCCGCGCCGGGGAGACCACACTCTTTGTCGAGGATGGCAACGAGGCCATCTATGTTTGGACGAAGCCGGAGGTCATCCTGACTCCCGGCGATCGCGTTTTGATTCAGGGAACGACGCGAAGCAGCTTTCATCCCATCGTCTACGCCAACACCGTCACCGTGCTCTCTCACGGCGCACTGCCCAACCCCGTGCCGGCAACCTACGATGAACTGATCCGCGGCGAACTCGACTGCGTTTATGTTCGTGTGCGCGCCAGGGTGCGCAGCGCCGATATGGTCCTCAGCTCGCATCAGCCGACAACGCATATGCAGTTGCTTGCCGATGGCGGCCTCCTCGATGTATGGGTCAACAGCAGCGATGAGAAAAAGACAAACCAACTGATCGACGCCGAGGTGGATGCCGATGGCGTGGCCGGGTCCACCTTCGACGGCAAGATGCAGCGCGTCGGCGCCGGATTGTCCATCAACTCCTTGACGGATATCAAGATCGCCAATCCCGCCGAAACCAGCCCCGAAAAGCTGCCGCTGACCGAAATGAGCGAGATCCTCAACGACTACAAGGAGAAGGATCTCAGCCAGCGAGTCCGCGTTCACGGAACCATCACGTACTATCTGCCCGGCTCGGCCATCGTGTTGCAGGATGGCGCCAAGAGCCTGTGGATTGCCACCAAGCGCGAGCAGCCGCTGCGCATCGGCGACCGGGCGGATGTGACCGGTTTTCCGGATTTGCATGACGGCTATCTGACCCTGAAAGACGGCGAGGTCCTGCAGAGCGGAGTCTACTCTCCCCTCGCGCCCAAGCTGGTCACTCGCAAGGAGCTGACATCCAGCAAAGACATCTTCGACCTGGTCTCCATCGAAGGACAGGTGGTGACCGAAATTCGTGAGATTACACAGGATCAATATGTGCTGATCTCCGATGGCCAGGTCTTCTCCGCCGTCTATCGCCATCCGGTCGTGGATGGCGCGCAGCTTCAGTCGCCGATGCGGCATATTCAGCCCGGCTCCAGAATCAAGGTCACCGGCATCTGCACCCTGGGCGACTCCAATCCCTATGACATCGAGGTGCCCTTCGACATCCAGATGCGTTCGCCGGACGATGTGACGGTCCTTGCGCTGCCTTCGCCGGTGAATACCCGCAACCTGATTCTGATTGTCCTGCTGCTGCTGATGGTGGTGGCCGCCGTCGGAGCATGGGGATGGACCCTGGAACGCAAGGTGCGCCAGAAGACCGCGGCACTGGCCATTCGCATCGAAGCCGAGGCCGCGCAGGAACGCCGTTCGGCGCAGTTGGAGCAGAGGCGCAGCAGCATTCTGGAAGATATCAACGGATCTCGTCCGCTCGCCGAGATTCTCGAAGCGATTGCGGCGATGGTCTCCTCCACGCTGGACGGCGCTCCCTGCTGGTGCGAGATCGCCGACGGCGCGAGATTGGGAGACTGCCCGGCCGGGCAAAGCAACCTGCGCATCGTGAGCGCGGTCATTCAGGCCCGCTCCGGTCCATCGCTGGGCACGCTCCATGCCGGACTCGATCCGAAGTCGCCACCGGCCGCACGTGAACTGGGGGCGTTGAACAACGGAGCCAAGCTGGCTACGCTGGCGATCGAAACGCGCCGGCTCTACTCCGATCTCCTGCGCCGTTCGGAGTTCGACCTGCTCACCGACATTCACAACCGCTTCTCGCTGGAGACGCATCTGGAGTCGTGCATTGAAGAGGCGCGCGCGAGTGCCGGCATCTTCGGTCTGCTCTACATCGATCTCGACAAATTCAAACAGGTGAACGACCTTTACAGCCATCGCATCGGCGACCTCTATCTGCAGGAGGTGGCGCAACGCATGAAGCAGCAACTCCGCTCGCACGACCTGCTGGCGCGCCTGGGCGGCGACGAATTCGCTGTGCTGCTGCCGATGGTGCGCAACCGCTCCGGCGTCGAAGAGATCGCTCAGCGGCTGGAGCACACCTTCGACGCTCCCATTGTGCTGGAAGGAAACACGCTGCATGGCTCAGCCAGCATCGGCCTTGCTCTCTATCCGGAGGACGGAGTCAACAAGGATAGCCTGCTCAGCGCCGCCGACGCCGCGATGTATGCCATCAAGAACAGTAAAAAACAGATCGAAGTAAATCTGGCGCAGGAGTAGCTGCGACGGCCACGCCGGCTGACCGCCGAAGATGCTGGGGTTCGCTTATTGATCCGGCAACAAAATACTGTGTGAGCGCCCCATCCATTGCCGCGTTTTTTGCGGGAAAGGGTGGGAACGAACGTCACACTTTTCTTGCCGGATCAATAGGTTATCTCGCCGCTGTAGGCGATGCGCCCTTCGCTGATCGTCCACCGCACACGGCCCAGCATCGACCAGCCGTCGAAGGGCGTGTTGCGCGACTTCGACTTGCCTTCACGGGCGTTGTAAGTCCACTCAGCCTTGGGATCGAAGACGACGGCATCGGCCAAGCTGCCCACCGTGAGTGTGCCCCGGCCCTTCAAGCCCAGCAGCGCCGCCGGTTGCGCGCTCAGCAGGCTCAATACCCGCCCCAGCGGCAGCTTCCATTCCCTGTGCAGCCAGCGCAAACTCAATCCCAGAGCGGTTTCCAGGCCGATGATGCCATTCGGCGCGCGCTCGAACTCGACTTCTTTTTCGTGCACGGCATGAGGCGCGTGGTCGGTGGCGATCGCGTCTACCACGCCGTCGAGGAGGGCTTCGATCAACGCATCGCGGTCGGCGGCGGAGCGCAGAGGCGGGCACATCTTGGCATTGGTGTTATAGAGGCCGACGTGCTCGTCAGTCAGCAAAAAATGATGCGGCGCCACCTCGCAGGTAACGCGCAATCCGTTGCGGCGGGCCTGGCGCACGGCGTTCAGCGCGGCGGCCGTCGAGATGTGCGCGACGTGCAGATGCGGCCGCGCCTCGCGCAGTTCGGTAACCAGACGGATGTCGCGCTCGACGATGCCGGACTCAGCCTCATTGGGCCAGCCGCGCAGGCCGAGCTTGAAGGCGACTGGCCCGGCGTTCATGGTGGCCACCTTCTCGGCAACGTGCGTTATCCGGGTGTCTTCGGCGTGCTGGATGACGGTGAGGCCAGTGCGCGCCGCGGCAGCCAGCGCCTCGCGCATGACACCATCCTTCAAAATCGGCAGCCCGTCATCCGAGACGGCCACGGCTCCGGCGGCCTTCAGCGCGGCGTAGTCGTTGATGGCTTCACCTTTGGAGCCTCGCGTGGCGGCGGCGATGGGAAAGACGCGGACGGCCGCGTGGCGATCGGCAGCCTGCATCCAGCGAGTCGTCTCCGGCGAATCGTTCACCGGCGTGGTGTTGGGCATGGCGGCAACAGAGGTGAATCCACCTGCGGCTGCGGCAGCCGTGCCGGTGGCGATGGTTTCCTTGTAGCCCTGGCCCGGCTCGCGCAGATGGACGTGCATATCGATGAGTCCGGGAGCGACAGTAAGGCCGGCTGCGTCGAGGATTTGCTCGCCATTCACGGCTTTCAGCTTGCCGGGAGCGGCGATCTCGGCCACACGCCCGTCCTTGAGCAGAATGTCCTTAAGCCCGTCGACGCCGGCGGCGGGATCGATCAGATGGCCGCCACGAATTATCAGTGCCGTCATGCGCGGCCTCCCGAATTTAATTTGTCTTGAAGTGAATCACTTCCAGAACTAATGTGGGTTCGCTTAATAAATAGACAATAGACAACACCGCAAAGGAACAAGAATGCAACGGGCAACGCCGCGTTTGCCCATACTCCATCCGGATAAAAGGCGGGGTAAATAAAACATGACACGAGACCGACTAAATTTATACAGACCCAGAAGAACCTAATATCCTCGGCTTTGAGGATTTGATATTGCTCTTCCGAAAATCCCTTTGAATGTTGGCGATTTTTCCTGAGCAAAATAAGAATCCAAAACGAGAAGAGAAAGAAATTCATAGGTGCTTGTGTAATTCTTCGGCTAATCAGCAAATCGGCAATCAATAAAGCTATTCCGAGCGCGGAAAAAGCCACAACAAAATATGAAATATTACGCCGCCAAAATTCATGTATCCAGAAAAGTGGAAGGATGAGGAGCATTACTGCGAGTGAAGCTGCAAGAAATCTATGAAAACCTAGATGCCCACGCAGGATGAAAATCGATGCAATCTCACCACATGACAGCGCCAGCAGAATTGGAATGCGGATTTGGATGATGGACGGTAGCTTCATTTTCTCAAGCCTCCGATGCTGGATTAGCCTTTGCCGTCAGCGCCCGCTCCACCACCGCCATGCGAATCGCCACTCCATTCGTGACCTGTTCCAGGATCGCCGATTGCGGGCCGTCGGCGACGCCGGCGGTGATCTCCATGCCGCGAATGATGGGGCCGGGATGGAGGACCAAGGCCTTCGGCGCAAGCTGAGCCAGCCGCTGGCCGGTGAGCTGATAACCGGCCTTGTACTCTTCGAGGTCGAGTTGCAATCCGGCGAGCCGCTCGGCCTGTATGCGCAGCATCATCGCCACCTGCGACTGGCCGAGCGCGGCCTCGAAGTTGCGCTCGATCTCGATTCCGGGACCGGCAGCAGCGGCAATCTCCGGCAACAGTTCCTTGGGACCGCAGAGGATCACGCGCGCGCCGAGACGCGGCAGCAGCAGCATATTGGAGCGTGCCACGCGGCTGTGCAGAATGTCGCCAGTGATGGTGATGGTGATGCCGGAGAGGGTATCGGCGGTGACAACGTGCAGACCGGGCCGCAGATGAGTCAGCATGGTGCGCAGATCGAGCAGCGCCTGCGTGGGGTGCTCGTGCATTCCGTCGCCGGCGTTGAGCACCGGCAGGCCGGTCTCGGACTCTAGCAGCCAGGGCGCGCCGCTGGAGTTGCTGCGCAGGATAATGGTCTCGGCTCCCAGGGCGCGCAGGGTCAGGCCGGTGTCTTTGAGCGACTCGCCCTTCTCGATGCTCGACGAGAGGCTGGAGACCAGCGTGGTGTCGGCGCCCAGTCCCTTGGCGGCCAGTTCGAAGCTGGTGCGGGTGCGCGTCGAGGACTCGTAGAAGAGCAGAGCGATGCGGCGCTTGGCGAGAATCCGCGCGCGCTCCAGAGGCTCCTGCTTCTCCAGCGCCGTGGCCCGCGCCAGCAGATGGCTCAATGCCTCCAGGCTCAGATCCTGACAGGAGAGCAGCGAACCGGGATGGTACGGAAACGGCGATGCGGCGACAGGCGGAGTGTGGAGCGGGGGACGAACTTTCGTTGCAGTCGGAGTCATTGTTTCGCTCTTGGCTTTCAGTCCACGCGCTCGACCAGCAAAACCTGCTCGTCGTTGTCGACCTCTTGGAATTTGACCTCGATGATCTCGCGGCTGCTGGTGGGCACGCGCCGGCCAATGTAAGTGGCCTCCACCGGCAGCTCACGATGTCCGCGGTCGATCAATACCGCCAGTTGCACGCGCCGCGGGCGGCCATGATCGAAGAGCGCGTCCAGAGCGGCACGGGTTGTGCGGCCGGTGTAGAGCACATCGTCGCAGAGCACCACGTCGCGGCCGTTGATGTCAAAGCCGATGGCCCCGGCTGTCACCACCGGGCGCACGCCGGTTGTCGAAAGATCGTCGCGGTAAAACTGAATGTCCAGCACGCCGGTATCGATGGGGCGTTTCTCGATGCCGGAGATCAGTTTGCCGAGCCGCTCGGCCAGGGGCACGCCGCGGCGCTTGATGCCCACCAGGGCCAGGTCTCCGCTGCCGTTGCTCTTCTCGACGATTTCGTGGGCCAGCCGCACCAGGGTGCGTTCGATCTCCGAGGCGGACATCAGCCTGCCTTTGGTGCGCAATGCGGGTTTGCTCTGGGATTCGCTCATAAGTGTTTTTACAGACTGTCTTTATGCAGGATAGAAGGGTTTGCGGCAGTGAGCAAGTTGTGGGAAAAATCCAGCCACGTGGAGGGACAAGGAGAAACGATGAAAAGCTCCTTCGTGCAAACCTCTGGAGCAAAAACATGAGCGATATGAAACCGGCTGCGCAATCCCGCGCATCCGCTATTACGATATAATTCTGCCCAAGTCACCGTTTTCAAATTTACATCAACAACGGGATTCCATGAACTCGATTCGTCGCGCTTTCTATCTCATCGCTGCCATCCTTCTCGCCGCGCCGCTGCTTCACGCACAGGCCACCGAGTCCTCCATCTACAAGCAGATGGATAAACTTCGCTCGCTCTCAGCGGAGCAGCGGCCAATCGCCACCATCAAAGTCGCCAACGATATTCGTTCTCTGCCGCCTAGTTCGAAAAAGGTGGGACTTGCCGACGCTCTCTCCCATCTGGTGACCGAGGGCGATCAGGGCGCCGAGGCGTTGCAGGCTGTCGCGGATGCGCTTGCGCAGGCGCTGACCGAAACGCCACAGCCGGCCAAGAAAGATCAGCCGCCGATGCCGTATCTCGATCTGGCCAGGCTGGTTCGATACAAGAGTGTGACCGTCACCCTGAACGATCCGCTGCTTGTGAAAGCCGATCAGATTCTTGTGGCGAACGATGCCGACATTCAGAAGGCAGACTTTACTCTCCGGGATCTTAAAAACAAGAAGGTCACGCTCTCTGAGCTGCGCGGCAAGATCGTCCTGGTCAACTTCTGGGCAACCTGGTGCCCGCCCTGCCGTCAGGAGATGCCCGACCTCGACGTGATTTACACCCACTTTCAGTCGCAGGGCCTGGTGATTCTCTCTATCACCGACGAAGACCCGTTCAAGGTGGCCGCCTTTATCGATGCGATGAATTATCATCCTCCTGTTCTCTTGGACTCCGGAAGCAAGGTGCATCAACTCTTTCACATCAACGGCATCCCCAAGAACTTTGTCTTTGGCCGTGACGGCAAGCTGGTGGCTCAATCCATCGATGAGTGTACGCAGCACCAGTTCTTCGAGATGCTGGCCGCCGCCGGCCTTCATCCATAAACAGCATTCTGCCGCGGTGGAGCGAGTGATCCGGCTGCGCATCGCTCCATGCTGCAAGCCGGATACCGGTCTCGGCGATTACACTTTGTAGAAGTGACCAGGGACGATCCATTCACGCCGCAGTTCGACCTTGATTTTGAGGAGCCGCGCCCCAGCCGCCGCATCTGGCCGGTGCGCGATCTGGTCGGTCAGGTGCGCGAACTGGTCGAGCAGGAGTATGGCGACGTGTGGGTGGAGGGCGAAATCTCCAACTACCGTCCCGCGCCCAGCGGCCATGTTTATTTCACGTTAAAAGACGCCGACGCGCAGTTGCCGGTGGTGCTCTTTCGCCGTCAGGCGATGCTGCTGCGCTTTCGTGCCGAAGACGGCTTGCATGTGCTGGTGCGTGGCCGGGTCAGCGTCTACGAGCAGCGCGGCCAGATGCAGCTCGTTGCCGAGACGATGGAGCCGGTTGGCGCAGGCTCGCTGCAACTGGCCTTCGAGCAATTGAAGGCGCGGCTCAAATCCGAGGGCCTCTTCGATGCCACGCGCAAGCGGCCGCTGCCCGCCTTTCCGCGCACCGTGGGCATCGTCACTTCGCCTACCGGCGCGGTGATCCGCGATTTTCTCAACATCGTCGCGCGCCGCCACTCCGGCTTGAGTGTTCTCGTCTGTCCGGTCAGTGTACAGGGAGATTCCGCGCCCGCCGAGATCGAAGCGGCATTGGCGGAACTGAATGCGAACGGCCTTGTCGATGTCGTTGTTCTGGCGCGCGGTGGTGGATCGCTGGAAGACCTGGCCGCCTTCAACAGCGAGCGCGTCGCTCGTGCAATCGCATTGAGCCATCTGCCTGTAGTTTCCGCGGTAGGACATGAAACCGACTTTACCATCGCCGATTTTGTCGCCGATCTCCGCGCTCCCACGCCATCGGCTGCCGCCGAAGTGATTACCGAGGCGCAGCACAAGATCGCCGAGCATCTGGCCGAGCAAGCGCATCGGCTGGAGCGGGCCGCGCGCTTTCAATTGCTGCAAGCGCGCCAGCGGCTGACGCGGATGCCAGTGAGCCGCGCAGAGACGCGGGTCCATGCGCTGCTCCACAAGCTCGCCCAACGCTTGGACGAATGCAGTTTCCGTGAAGAGGCCACAATGAATGGACGGATTCGCAGCCATCAGCAGCGCATTGCCGGCCTGACAGCCGCGGTTCTGCGCCACGATCCCCGCCAGCAACTGGGAGGCGCTCGCGAGCGTCTCATGCGCTGCCGCACAGGCCTGATTCATTCAACCGAATATAGACTGCATGAATTCCTGTCGCGCCTCAATGCTCTGGATGCGCGTCTGCACTCGCTCTCACCTCTCGCTGTTTTGGAACGCGGTTACGCGCTGGTTCTCGATGCCGGCGGAGGGCTGGTGCGGTCCGCAGAACAGATTGCGGTGGGCGACAAGGTTGTAACGCGACTTGCCGACGGTGTTTTTATCAGCCGCGTGGAATCGTCTGCGGCCAATCAGCCAACCAAGAAATGAGACTATGAGCACAGCTACTGCACGCAAACTCTTCGGCACAGACGGCATTCGCGCCGTTGCCGGTGAATACCCGCTGGACGCCGCCACTATTTATGCCACCGGTCTGGCGCTGGGCCACTCCCTGCGCAAAATCACAGCCGAACCGCGCGTTATCCTGGGCCGCGACACCCGCGAATCCGGCCCCTGGATCGCCGCCATGCTTGCCGCCGGATTGCGCACGGCTGGAGTCGTCGTTGGGAGTGCAGGAGTTGTGCCGACACCCGCTGTCGCTTTCCTAGCCCGGAAACGTAAATTCCACGCCGGCGTCGTCATCTCGGCCTCGCACAATCCCTGGCAGGATAACGGCATCAAGCTCTTCGGCGCGGACGGCTTCAAGTTGGCCGATGCGGTCGAACTGGCGATGGAGGAGGAGATCCTGCATCACGCGGCCAACTCTGCCGCGCCCGATCCGGTAACGCTGCCCGCAATCGATGACAACTCTGCTTTGCAGCAAGACTATATTCAGTTCCTGATTGATTGCGTGCCGGGGCTTTCGCTGGCCGGACTGCACATCGTGGCCGATTGCGCGAATGGCGCGGCGGCAGCGATTGCGCCACAGCTTTTCGCAAGACTTAGGGACAGGTCGGTCTTGTCTCTAAGAACAGCCAGTTTCACTCCTGAGTATGGCGGCGAACTTGAGCGTCGTCTCCAAAACGAAGTCGAATTTCTCAACATCAATCCCGACGGCCGCAACATCAACGATGGCTGCGGCGCTCTTCACCCAGCCAATGTGGCGGAAGAAGTTCAAAAGCGCGGAGCGCTGCTCGGCCTGACCTTCGACGGCGACGCCGACCGCTGTATGTTGTCCGGCGCAAAGAATAACGTCATCAACGGCGATGCGATTCTTCTAATCGTTGCGCGCGATTTGAAAGAGCGGGGATTGCTGACCGGCGATCTGGTCGTCGCGACAACGATGTCCAATATGGGTCTGGAAGCGGCGCTGCGGCGTTCAGGAATCAAAATGTTGCGCGCTCCGGTCGGAGACCGCTACGTTCTCGAACAAATGCTCAAGCATAACGCCGCACTCGGTGGCGAACAGTCGGGGCACATTCTATTGCCGCATCTGGCGACGACCGGCGATGGGCTGCTGACCGCGCTGGTGGTGCTGGATTTAATTGCGCGCAGCGGAAAGAGCATCGACGAACTGACCGCGGATTTGAAGGTCTTTCCTCAAGTGATCGTGAATGTGAAGGTGCGGGAAAAGAAGCCTCTGGAATCGATTCCTGCCGTAGCTGCCGCCATTCGCGCTGCGGAGGCGGAGTTGAAGGAGACGGGCCGCGTAGTGATTCGCTATAGCGGCACTGAGCCGCTGGCGCGCGTGATGATTGAAGCCGAGAGCGAAGAGGCGATGCGCCTGCACGCCGATGCCATTGCCGATGCGATTCGCGCGGAGTTGGCCGTGTAGACTTGTCTCTGTTTGCGGATTTTGGGTAGAATTTGTGCGTCATTTGAGGGAATTATGAATGGGTGTTTGAAAGCTTTTATCGCTGCCGCTCTGTATCTTGCCGGACCGCTTGTGGCTTCTGCGCAATGTGGGTTTGCGTTTGAGCCAGCCTCCGAAGTTCGTTGGTATCGCAGTGAAGGTTGGTCCATTCCGGGGCTGAATGACGCGAAAGCCATTCTACCGGCCAATCTTGTCGTCGATGGTAAACCCTCGTCGTGGTCCATGCCGGACGGAATCACCTTCTCGATGGTTTGGCATGAAAATGGTTACCACGTTACATTTCCAGAGGCGATTTTCATCGAGGAGAATAAACGTACAAAAATGCTTTCACGCTCGTTTCTTCTTTATCAAATGGTGCGCTGGGAGATCAACGGTAAAGTGTATGCGTATTCATACTCACTTGGTCCTCTTGATGTGGCCTGCATGGCGTACATCGATATTATCGATGACAAAGGGGACGGAGTTTTTCGTGTTATGACTCCAACCGGACACAATATTATGGGGAAAGAGACAGTCCCCCTCCACTTCCCGAGTGGGCTATACCACCAAAATCATAAGTATTTTGATATCAATAAGCCTATTTCATATCCCGCCAATTGCTTCCGGACTTCAGGTCTGCGACCAGCGGCACCTTCAGCTTCACAACGCCTTCCATCTCGGCACGGACCAGGGCTTCGACTTCGGAACTCTCGCTGGTGGGAACTTCAAAGAGCAACTCGTCGTGGACTTGCAAGACCATGCGCGTCTTCAGCCCGCGTTCGGCGAGCTTGCGATCGATTGAGATCATCGCCAGTTTAATCAAGTCCGCCGCGGTGCCTTGCAGCGGCGTGTTGATGGCTGTGCGCTCAGCGAAGCCGCGTTGGTTGGGGTTGCGGCTTTCGATGTCAGGAATGGGACGAATGCGGCCGAAGAGTGTACGCACGCTCCCGGTCTTGCGCGTCTCTTCAAGAGTCTTTTCGATGAAGCTCTGCACACCTGCGTAGCGCGCAAAGTAACGCTCGATGTAAGCGCGCGCCTCGGACTGTGAAATGCCAAGCTGAGCGGCCAGGCCGAAGGGCGAGATGCCGTAGACGATACCGAAGTTGACAGCCTTGGCGCGGTTGCGCGTCTGCTTGTCCATCTCGGCGGCTGGGACGCCGAAGACTTCGCTGGCGGTGAGCGTGTGAATGTCTTCATTGTTCTGGTAAGCGTGGACAAGAAGCGGATCGCCGCTGAAGTGAGCGAGCAAGCGCAGTTCGATCTGCGAGTAATCGGCGGAGAGCAGTTGCGTTCCCGGCGCGGCAGTAAAGGCGGCGCGAATCTCGCGGCCCAACTCGGTGCGTGTGGGAATGTTTTGCAGATTCGGATTGACGGAGGAGAGCCGCCCTGTGGCGACAGCGGCGGCGTTGAAAGTGGTATGTACGCGGGAGTCCGCGTCGGCCAAGAGAGGCAGCGCGTCGATGTAAGTCGATTTCAGCTTGGATAAGTGGCGGAATTCCAGCACCAGACGGGGAACTTCATGCTGCTCGGCGAGGTTTTCCAGTACATCCTGCGCGGTGGAAACAGCTTTTCCTTTGCCCCGGCTCGTTGGTGCGGGCAGGCCGAGATCAGTAAACAGCACCTCGCCGAGTTGCTTGGGCGAGTTGATATTGAAGCGGCGTCCGGCCAGCTCGAAGATGCGTTCGCCCACACGATTCATCTCGATGGCGAAGCGCTTGGAGAGACCGTCGAGCACACCCAGATCGATGCGCACGCCAGCCTGCTCCATACGGAAGAGCACCGGAGCAAGCTGCAAATCCATCTCGTAGGCGCGCTGGACGCCGGCCTTATCGACTTCCTGCTTGAGCGCGGGAATCAGCGCATGAATCGCGGCGGCGCCAGCGGCGAGTGTTGCAGGCGCTGGCTGCGAATGGCGCGCGGCCACATCGGCGAGCGATTGCGTAGCGTGCGTGGGATTAAGCGCGTAAGAAAGCAGCATCGAGTCGTCCACGGCTCCACGTAATTCGATGTCTTGCGCGGCAAGCGAATGCAGAGCGGTCTTCCAATCGTGTGTCTGCCTGGGAACCGTTGCGTCTTCTAGCAGTGTGCGAAGCTCCGATGTAAGCGCTAGGCGCAGGGCTACGGACGGCTGCGCGCAGACACCCACTGTGAATTTGATTTGCTTCTCGGCGGCCTCGGCAACGTCGAGCAGCGAGAGGTTTTGCGGAATCTCGTCTTCCGCTTCCGGCGCTGGAGCCGCAGCATCGAGCGCAAAGGCAAAGCCCTGAGCGCGCGCGGCGGCATAGAAGGCTGCGGCTTGCGCTTCGGTTGGATCGTCGATCAACTCAACTGCCGGCGCAGAGTCGGAGGGTGCAAGTTCGCGCAGCATCGAGGTGAATTCCAGCTCAGTGAAGAGTTCGCGGCAGGCTTCCAGATCGGGCGGCTGCGTCTGCATGGCATTGAGATCAAGCGCCAGCGGGACGTGCGCATCGATGGTGACTAATTCTTTGGACAAAAGAACGGCGTCGCGGTTCTGCTCCAGCGACTCGCGATAGCTCTTGCGCTTGACCTCGCTGGCGCGGTCAAGAACGGCCTCGACAGAGCCGAATTCAACAATCAGATCGACGCTGCCTTTGTCACCGATCCCCGGCGCGCCGGGAACGTTATCGACCGCATCGCCGCGCAGAGCCATTACATCGACAACCTTCTCCGGCGGAACGCCGAGGACTTCAACGACTTTGGCGGGATCGAGGATGAGATTGTCTTTTTGCGGATTAAGAATCTTCACCGTGGGCGTGACGAGCTGCATCATGTCCTTGTCGCCGCTGATGATGAAGACCTCATGCTGCTGCTCGGCGGCCTCGCGGGCCAGGGTTCCGATCACGTCGTCGGCCTCGAAGCCCTCGGCTTCAAGAATGGGAATGCGCAGAGCTTCGAGAGCGCGGCGGATGTAGGGAATCTGGCGGCGCAGGTCCTCGGGCATGGCGGCGCGATTTGCCTTGTAGCCCTCGTAACTCACCTCGTCAAAGCTCTGCGACTTCGCATTCCACTTGCGCAGCGGCTTCATGGCGCGAGCGCGCTCATCGCGGAAGACCTCGCCGCTTACGTCGAAGACGGCGGCAAAGAGCTGCGGCTGAAAGTCCTGGCGCAGCTTTTTAATCATGTTGACGAAGACGAAGATGGCCGCCGTGGGCAATCCTGCGCGGGTGCTCATAGGCCGCGAGCGCTGCATCGCGTGATAGGCGCGGAAGATAAAGCTCATCGTGTCGAGCAGAAAGACGGGCGGCTTGGGCGAGTCAGGCACGGTTTGAGTTTAGCAGGGATAGGTATCCATTGTTGGTTCTTGCTGATTCCTATTTCTACGAATTGAGACTTGGAATCCGCCTGGGCAACCAGACCACTCAGATTAGAGTATGGCGAAGTAGCTCATCAAACCAATCAGGCCTCCGGCAAAAGTTCCTTCATAGTATTCCATTTCAAAGCAAATGCAGCCACTTCTGTTGCTGACAGAGGATGGCATGCTACGTGGACTAATGCGCCATTATTCAGATCTGTTATTCCGCCCTTCGCGTGTTGATTTACATGATGGATCTGAGCGTCTGCCCAAAGAACGCCGCCGCCGCATACTTGGCATTTCTTTTTGTCTCTGGCATAGATAAGGTCTCGTTGCAGATCGTCAAAGCCACGCTGGGGATCTTTCGGAATCGGCTTCAATAGTTCCGTCATCTTAGTGATAAAGAATGCATGGCGACGTTCGATTGAGTCAGCACGATCCGAATTCGAACGCGCCAGTAATCCCCACGATAGCCAATATATACTCGGCGATGGTGTGTTTTTCGTGGCCTTCGCTTTTACTGCTTCGGTGCGAAACTTGTCGAAGGATCGCGCGAACTTGTCGCGCCACAAAGGGGTAAAACCATCTAGCAGTGAGTCAACGAGTAGGACAAGGCTGATCGCTTCATAGTTCACCACTTTGGGCCTACCTCCATCTCCAAGCAGTTGAGTGAGAATATTCAAGATGGTTGTGAACCGCTGCGCTGGTAACGATTGGGTGTCGAAGCTCAAATTTTGGTAGTAATAATCATCGATTGCATCTCTCTTGGTATCGCACAAAGTTCCATTGACTCTGCGATAGTCATAAAGCATATACATCTGTGCGGCAAGCTGCCGAAACTCGCCTCGGTTGGTGATCTTTGCCTTCATTACCTTGTTGAAGAACTCGTGACCGGGGGCTCCGATAAGTTCAGGTTTCCCCGCAACTTTGAGGATAAAGGACGTGAAGTTTCCAGGCCACGCATCCCTTTTTTCTTGCGGATTCAAAGGCAATCCTGCCTGTAGGCGAATGAACAGATCCCTGGCCTCATTAGGAATAGAGGTTTCTATCCTCACTGTGGAAAGTGGAGTTTTAAGGAACTTCTCTTGCAAATCAGGCGACAAATGGTCAAACGTCTTGCCGCCCCATGGGCAGGGTTGCTCTTCGATGAAGCTTGGGAAGCGTGCAGCCTCCCTGTCAATCTTGGGATCGAAGAGCTTAAAGTGCCCTTCCTTGAATTTATGAAGGGCATTTAACCGTTGCTGTCCATCGATCACCTCCAGAGTGTTACTCTCGAAGCCAGCCACCTCCTTGTGCAGATGGTGAAGGTAGAAAAGCGGCAAGGGGTACTCACGAAAAACTGAATCGATGAGCTTCTTCTCCTGGGTCAAGTCCCACACCTTGCCGCGTTGATACTCAGGATTGGCGGTCAACATACCAGCCTTCTTCAAATCCAAAAGCGCACCAATCTCTTTCGTCTCTGGCGTCGATTTCACAGCCGCGCCTCCTATTCAGATTCGTGTATCAAAGAAATTCTATTCCTATCAGGAAAGAAACATACAGTCCCCATAACTGAAGAATCGGTACTTCTCCCGAACCGCATGGGCGTAGGCGGAAAGCACGTTTTCGCGGCCAGCGAAGGCTGAGACCAGCATCAGCAAACTCGATTGCGGCAGGTGGAAGTTGGTGAGCAGCGCGCTGACCAGGCGGAATTGAAAGCCGGGAGAGATGAAAATCTCCGTTTCGCCGGAGTGCGCTTCGAGCGGGCGGCCTTTTGCCTGTTGCGCGCAATGTTCGAGGGTGCGAACGACCGTTGTGCCGACGGCGACGATGCATCGGTGTTCAGAGGCGGCGCGATTGATGGCGTCGGCGGCTGAAGCGGAAAGCGTGTAGCGCTCGCGGTGGAGGCGGACCTCATCGATGCGCTCGACGCGTAGCGGGGCAAAGGTTCCCAGGCCGACGTGCAGCGTGATGCGCGCGAGTTCAACGCCGCGCGCCGCGAGTTCGTCCAGTATCTGCGGGGTAAAGTGCAGGCCGGCGGTGGGCGCGGCGACGGAGCCGCGTTCGCGGCTGAAGACGGTCTGATAGCGCTCACGGTCGGCTGCGGCGTCATTCCGGCGAATGTAAGGCGGCAGGGGAATGTGGCCGATGCGGTCAAGTGTGGCGAAGAAGTCGTCGACCGGTTTGAAGAGCAAGAGGCGTTCGCCGAAGCCGCCGCGTTCAATGACTTCAGCTTCGAGAGCGATCTCGCCCGTTGTCGAGGGGAAGGCGAGAATCTCGCCGATTGCGACTTTGCGGCCCGGCTTGACGAGAGCCCGCCAGAGATTTTCGCCGGCGGGTTCAGTGAGAAGAACTTCAATTTTGCCGGCTGGCTGTCGAGACGTGGCTTCATGCTCTCCCGCCCATTCCGCCGTTTTATCTTCGAAAAACCGCTGAATGGATGGGGCACCCATCCTTTTTTTACGGTGCGCAAAAAGCCGCGCGGGAATGACGCGGCTTTCATTCAATACCAGCAAATCGCCGGGATGGAGCAGCGCGGGAAGATCGGCAAATTGTGAGTCGCGCAGAGCGCCGGTCTCGCGGTTCATCGCCAGCATACGGCTCTGGCCGCGCTCGGCGGGCGGCTCTTGCGCGATCAACTCCGCGGGCAAATCGAAATCGAAGTCGGCGACGCGCAGGGCAGTCTCCGCTTCGTCCTTTTCAAGCGGTCCAGTCATCTCTGCTGCTTCCCGAAGTAGTTGAGTGCGCGCAGGCGAGCGCGCTCGATGGCTGCATCCAGCTCTTTGCGCCGCGGCTCGAAATCTTCTGGCGAGAGGTCGGCGGGGATGCTCATGCCCATTGCCCAACTGACGCAGATGCGCGTGAAGGGTTTGGGGATGAGAAAGCGGTCCCAGGAATGCATCACCCAGGCGTGCTCCGGTTCAAGGTGAAAGACGCCGATGGGCGCGCCGGTCATCTGCGCCAGCTTGATGGGTCCCATCTTGGATTGATAGATGGGGCCGCGCGGGCCGTCGGCAGTGAAGATGGCGGTGCGGCCGGCCGCGATTACGTCCTTGAGGCCCAGCAGTCCCTCGCGCGATCCGCGGCTGCTGGAGCCGCGCACAGCATCGTAGCCGAAGAGCTTGAGGATGCGGGTGATCAGCTCGCCGTCAAAGCTCTGGCTGATGAGAATGACGGCGCGGGAGCTGCGGAAGTAGACCGCGCAGGGCAGCACGCACTGATGCCAGAAGCAGAAGATTCCCGCCGGAGATTTCACTCCGGAAGGAACCGGCGCGACGCCTTCTTCGGCGATCACTTCAAAGCGCCAGGTGCGGCCCCAGATGCTGAAGAGCGTCCAGACAACGCAGGGAACCACGGCCAGCACGAGTCGCTGGAGGAGAGTGAATCTGGGCTGGTCTGCGGCGGTCACTCTTTCGATTTTAGCTGTATCGCAGCCAGCGCATGATCTCCGGCAGCGTGGCGCGTTTTCCGTACATCAGAATGCCGACGCGATAGAGGCGCGAGGAGAACCAGAGCATCGCCCAGACACTTAGAGCCAGCAGGATGATCGATGTGGCGATCTGCCACAGCGGCACCGGCTCCAAACCCATGCGCGGAATCATGATGTAGGCCGAAGTGAGCGGGCAGATGGAGGCGGCAATGGACCAGGTGGAGTTGGGATCTTTGACCAGCACGGGAAGCAGGCCCATGCTGAGATAGAGGGGAATGATCGCCAGCAGCATGAATTTCTGCAAGTCCTGCGAGGTCTCGCAAGTGGCAGCCAGGCCGGAGAACATTGTGCTGAAGAGAGCGAAGCCGAGAACGAAGTAGACGGGAAAGAGCAGGCCCTCCATCAAGGAAAAGTGGATGGCGAAATTTCCGGTGAGCGCGGCCGCGGCCAGGGAAGAACCCATGAACACGGTAGCCGCAATCACCCAGATGGCAATCTGCGTCAGCCCCACGCCTCCCACGCCCAGCAGTTTTCCGGTGAGCAGTTCGTCGGGGCGGGCAATGGCCAACATCACCTCGAAGATGCGCGAAGTCTTCTCCTCGATGATGGCGCGGGCCATATCCAGACCGTAAAGCATGATGGGCATGGAGAGCAGCAGAAGCATCATCATCATCTTGATGAAGGGCGATACTCCTTTGCTCTTGCCTATGGTGCCATTCTTTTTCAACTGAAGGTTATCAATCGAAAGATACTGAAGGGCGGCATCGGCATCGGCTTCTTTCACTCCTTTGGCGATCAGGCGCTGGCTGGCCACGGCGCGGTTCATGGCATTCGCCATACGCCAACTGCCGGAGAAGTCGCCGGAGGAGAGTGAGACGTAGGTGGCAGACTTCACTCCATTCGCAGATTCATCAACGGTCAGCACCCCGTCGAGAGCCTTGCTCTGGATCTGACTCTGAAGTGAGTTGCGCTCCGCCTCGGTTGCCGGAGCAACCACGTCGATCGTGAATTTGGCGTCCTTGTCCGCCACGATCTCGCGGCTGATTGCATTGGCCAGGGGCGCGCTGTTGGAGGCAATGGCGATATGCATACCCGTGCCGGCGTTATGCTCGCTCCATGAACTCCAAACCATCAGCACGACGATTAACACCGGCACCATCACGGTGGAAATCTTGAAGGCCCGTCCACGAATCTGTTCCAGATACTCGCGCTTGGCAATCAGAAGAATGTTATGCATCGGCCTTGCCTCCCACGGTTTCGATGAAGATCTCTTCGAGCGAGGGCTCGACCAGTTCAAAACGGTAGATCGTCGCAGCCGCCGCAGCTTCATGCAGCAGCTTTTGCGCATCGCCATGCGGCTTGAGCTTGATCTCGGCGTGACCTGAGAAGTTTCTGGCCTCGGCAATCTCGCCGCTCTTCAAAAAATCCGAGCTTCCCTCGAATTCGACGATCACGCGGTTGCGCTCATAGCCTTTTTTGATCTGGCGCAGATTGCCGCTGAGCACCGCCTCCCCGTTGTTGATCAGGCAGATGGAGTCGCAGAGCTTCTCCACCTGATCCATGCGATGGGTGGAAAAGACGATGGCCTTGCCCTGCTCCTTGAGTTCGAGCAGCGTTTTTTCGACCAGCACGGCGTTGACCGGATCGAGGCCGCTGAAAGGCTCGTCCATGACAATCAGCTCCGGCGAGTGCAGCAGCGTGGCGATGAACTGAATCTTCTGCTGCATCCCCTTGGAGAGTTCCTCGGTCTTCTTGGGCAGCGCATCGGCGATCTCCATGCGCGCGGCCCAGGCAACGGCGCGTTCCCGCGCTTCAGCGGCTTGCAGTCCATGCAGGCAGCCGAAGAAGACAAGCTGATCGGCGACCTTCATCTTTTTGTAGAGTCCGCGCTCCTCCGGCAGATATCCGACCCGCTCCAGGCTGTTGCGCACAAAGGGTTTGCCAAAGAGGCTGATCGTGCCGGAGTCGGGCATGGTGATGCCCATCATCATGCGGATCGAGCTGGTCTTTCCGGCCCCGTTCGGTCCCAGCAGACCGAAGATCTGGCCGGGTTCAATGGACAGGCAAAGGTTATTGACGGCGACCTTGCTCTCGTAGGCCTTGGTCACGCGTGCGAGTTCAACTACTGGCATGGATTCTCCCGCCGTTCAAACGCATAAAGATACGGTCTGGTTCCCGGCAAACCAGAGGGCCAGCCTACGAGGAGTGTAGCAAAGCGCGCAGAGCGTAAACCGCGACTCGCTCTGGCTGAGTGCCAAAGGTGGAAGGATGGTTTCATTTGAAACAGATTGATTCGGATGAGTACAAACGTGACTTCTTTGATTCCTGCCGAGCGAGATATAGAGAGAAGAAAGATGGTAATCTTGATGACGATGCCCGAATTCGAGTTTATAAAAGCCGAGCCTGTTATCGGACCCGATCACCGCCCGCAGTCCATCGAAGAAGTGGATGTGCGCCAGTCGGTTCTTGAGGATCTTGCACTCAAGATGCTCTATCTGTCAGGCAGTCTCTCCATTCTCGAACTCTCCGAGAGGAGCTGCCTCAGCTTTGAAGTGGCCAAGGAGCTTTCCTTCCAACTGCGGACGGAGCTGCTCTGCCAGGTGACCGGTATGCACGGCCACATCCCCCAGATCGCCATCACCACGCAGGGCAGAACGCGGGCGATGGAACTGCTTGCCCAGAACCAGTATGCCGGTCCCGCACCGGTCTCGCTGGAGAGCTATGTTGAGCAAGTGCGCAAGCAGAGCGTCAAGAAGGTTGAAGTGCATGAGGAGGACGTGACACGCGCCTTTGCACATCTGGTGATCGATAGCCATATGCTGCGGCAGTTCGGAACGGCGCTGAATTCGGGTAGCTCGATCTTTCTCTATGGCCCTCCGGGAACCGGCAAAACCACAGTCGCGGAGACCTTGTCGCGGGTGATTGCCGAGGACGAGATCTGGATTCCGTATGCGGTGGAAGTGGATAACCAGATTATTACGGTTTACGATCCGGCGATTCACCGGCGGGTTGGGAAATCGGAGCCGAAGGAGCGGGATGAGCGCTGGGTGCTCTGCCAGCGTCCGGCAGTGATGGTGGGCGGCGAACTGACGGCGGAGATGCTGGACCTGCAATTCAACCAGATTTCCAAGTTTTATGTTGCGCCCGCGCAGATGAAGGCCAACAACGGGGTTCTGATCATCGACGATTTTGGCCGCCAGCGGCTGCGGCCGGAGGAGCTTTTGAACCGCTGGGTTGTACCTCTTGACCGGCGAATCGATTTTCTGGCGCTGGCCGGGGGCAAGAAGATCGAGGTTCCCTTCGAGATGCTGGTTGTCTTTGCCTCCAACATGGATCCTGCCGAGCTGGTGGATGCCTGCTTTCTGCGCCGGATTCAGACCAAGATCAAAGTTGGCACGGTTTCAGACGAACACTTCTGCGAGATCTTCCGGCGGGTTGCCCTGGAGCATCAGGTCGAGTATGAGCCGGGGGTTCCCCAGAGCCTCATCGAGTATATCCGCGTCACGCTGAAGCAGGAGTTGCGCCAGTGCCATCCGCGGGATATTGTGAACCAGGTTCTATGGGCGGCGCGCTACGAAGGCAAGAAGCCATTTCTCGATTACCAGTCAGTAGCGCAGGCGATCGAAGCCTATTTTCTGCAGCGCCCATGAAACTTTGCCAAATGGCCTGAGCTAGGGCCTGTTAACACTACCTCAGGCGGATGGCGTTGCGAGCGAAAAACCGCTCAGACGAGGCGGAGTCCGCAGGGTTTGGTTGTTCCAAGCACAAGGACGACAACGAAGTATGAGTGATTTTTCG
>JBAVDS010000020.1:0-7867 GCA_049587335.1 Occallatibacter sp.
TTGCTTTTCGGTATACCTCTACAAACCTCAGATCCTTCGACTCACCACCCCCAGGCTGAAGAGAACGCCTGGGGCCCCGTTCGCTCAGGATGACAGTGATGTTATGCTGCGAACCTCTGACTCAGGATGCTAGAAGACGCCAGCCAAAAACACCTCGTTTGAATGCTCCGTCTCCTGCTGCGCGCCGCAGTCGGCCAGCACCACTGGCGATAGAGTAATCACCGGGCAGTGGGAGTGAGCCAGAACCTTGTACACCACTCCGTGGCGCGCCACGGCGGCAAAGGCCGTTGCGCCCTGCGCACCCAGCACAATCAGATCGGCCTGCTGGGCCAGACTCTGGTAGAGCAGTTCCTCGGTGGGGTCGCCCGGCGCCACAATCGCCTGCGTGGCGAAGGCGCCCTGGTGCTCGACGGGAATCATGGAGATCAATTCCGCTTCGATCTGGGCGATCGTTCGTCCCGCCAACACTTCATTCTGCTCCTGAGGACGGATCACGTACTGCAAGACCAGGCGCGCTCCCTGCTCCTCGGCCAACTCCGCCGCGAATCGGACGACTGCCTTGCTGGAGGCGTGCAGACTGACTCCGCACAGAATCGTGCGCGTGGCGAAGTTGCGGTACTTGCCGTCGACCACCTCCGGGCCGAGAACGCAGACCGGCGTCGAAGCGGTGCGCAGAACGGCCTCCGCCACGGAACCCACCAGCAGCTTGCCGATCGGCCCCGGCGAGTGTGTGCCCATCACAATGCGGTCAATCTTCCGCTCCCGCAGATACGCGATAATCTGCTCGGCGGGCGCACCCGCGCGCACCACGACTTCACACTCCACGCCTGCGCTGAGCACTCGCCGCGCCAGCGGCTCCAGATGCTCAGTTTCCAGGCGGGCGGCAGCGGCTGCGTCATAGTACCGGAGACCGGATGCCTCCGAGGTAGCCACCACCAGTGTGTCGTAGGCGTGAAAGAGGATCAGTTTGGCGCCAAACTCCGCGGCTTGCGCCAGTGCAAATGCAAATGCCCTTTCATTGACGGGAATCTCGGTTGCAAAGAGGAGAGTGGAGGGTTTGCTCCAACTGGATTTAAGATCAGGGGCCATAAGAACCTCATGAGATTGCGGTAATACTTCATCAGACTCGCCGGCTATTGGTTCTGCCTAATCGTCTTGCGCGGCGTACACCCTTGACGACCGGGACAATTCAAACTCTAGCTCTTGGCGTGCCGAAATCCAACTGATTGCAAACAAAGGCGCAAAATCCTGAACGAGCCATCACCGAAAAGGGAATTTGCGGACTTTTCCGGGAAACTCTCCGCAAATGGGTTGCTATTTTGCCGAAGATCTCCTATTAGGTGATCCAAATCACAGCCCGTCCCGCCTCGCCTTTGCTCTCCTAGTCTCGAATCGTCGCATCCGAGAGCGAATTTGTCCTTTTCATGGCGCTCTGCTGTATCTTTGCCGCATGATCTCCTCCGCAAGGCGATCATCCTATCGGCAGCGTCTTGGAAATCTTTAATCTTTGGCGAATTTCGCTCCATCCCCGTCCCCTTTGCCGCGATTCCTTTGGAGGCCGTATGCAGCCGATGCACACAATCCCCGCCCGTGGCGCATTGAACTTTGACGAGACTCCCTTCCTCGTCATCTGGGAGGTCACGCAATCCTGCGATCTGACCTGCAAGCACTGCCGCGCCGCCGCCCAGCCTATCCCTCACCCCGACGAGCTGACCACCGCCGAAGGCAAGGCGCTGATCGACCAGATTGCGGCGATGGGCGTGCCGATCTTCGTCTTTACCGGCGGAGATCCGATGAAGCGCGCCGACGTCTTCGAGTTGATCCGCTACGCCGCCGGCAAGGGCGTGCAAGTTGCGCTTACGCCCAGCGCCACGCCGCTGCTGACCCGCGAAGCCATCTTCAAGCTCAAGGAGGCCGGCCTGGTCCGCCTCGGCATCTCGCTGGACGGCTCGACCGCTGCGATCAACGACAGTTTTCGCGGCCTTCCGGGCGCTTATGCGCGCACTGTCCAGGCCATCGAGTGGGCCAACGAGGCCGGCATTCCCATCCAGGTGCACACGACGATCAGCCGCCATAATGCCGCCGATCTGGACAGCCTCTGCGCGCTCTTCGAGAGGCTGGCCATCGTGATGTGGAATGTCTTCTTCCTGGTTCCGGTGGGACGGGGCCAGTTGGACGACCTGCTGACGGGTGACGAGTTCGAGCAGGTCTTCGCCAAGATCTACGAGCTGTCGCAGCGCGTCAACTTCCAGATCAAGACCACGGAAGCGATGCACTATCGCCGCTATCTTTTGCAGCACAATCTGGAAGAGCGCCGCATAAGCCACGGCCATCCGGTGAAGAGTGCCGGCTTCAGCCCGAACATCGCGCCTGCTGAATCAGCGAGGGCTTCAGCCCCTGCGGGAAACTCCAAAGAGAATTCGCCTCAAACCCTCGCCTATGAAGCCGGCACGCCTACGGCCGATGCGCAAACCCGCACGCAGAGTTGGGCGACGCGCCGCGTCAACGACGGCAAAGGCTTTCTCTTCGTCTCCCATGTCGGCAACGTCTATCCCAGCGGTTTTCTGCCCATTCACGCCGGCAACATCCGCCAGACGCCGCTCAGCGAGATCTACCGCAACGCGCCGATCTTCAAATCCCTGCGCGACACCAGCAAGCTGGAGGGCAAGTGCGGCGTCTGCGAGTACAAGGAGATCTGCGGCGGCTCCCGCGCCCGCGCCTACGCCCTCACCGGCGATCCGCTGGCCCCGGAGCCTTGCTGCATCTACCAGCCCAAGCACTGGGACCCGCAGTTGCAGTGCGAAGCCGAAGCCTTCGCCTCAGATGAACAGTGCCTGGGATCGGTGTAGGCGCGGGCAGCGCACAAATAAAACGGCGCATTCCATTGCGGGATGCGCCGTTTCTGTTGGTTGATGCGAAAGCAGCTACTTGGCAGCCACCAGCGGCTTGGTGATCAGCGTGCCGTTCTTGTATCCCTTGGCCATATCGGGGATCGAAATCGCCTTGTAGTCGCCCGCGTGTCCGGCCTGACCGAATTGCGTCATGCGCAGTGCGACAACCTTCTGCATCGCCGCGCGCGCCGGCTTCATGTAGTCGCGGGGATCGAACTTCTCCGGAGTCTCCCAGAGAACCTTGCGAATCGCGCCGGTGATGGCGAGGCGGTTGTCGGTATCCACATTGATCTTGCGCACGCCGTTCTTGATGCCGAGCTGAATCTCTTCCACCGGCACGCCCCAGGTCTCCTTCAGCTTGCCGCCGTATTGATTGACGATGTCCTGCAAATCCTTTGGCACCGAAGAAGAGCCGTGCATCACCAGGTGAGTATTGGGCAGGCGCTTGTGAATGGCGATCAGCAGGTCCATCTTCAGCACCGAGCCGTCCGGCTTCTTGGTGAACTTGTACGCACCGTGGCTGGTGCCGATGGCGATGGCCAGCGAATCCACGCCGGTGCGCTCGGCAAACTCAACCGCTTGGTCGGGATCGGTGACGTGATCCAGGCCGCTGCCGCCCGCGCCGTGGCCGTCTTCAATGCCGCCCAGCACGCCGATCTCGCCTTCGACCGAGATGCCGCGCTCATGGGCGTAATCGACGACCTTCCTGGTAACTTCGACATTCTCTTCAAAGGTTGCCGGAGTCTTGCCATCGGTCTTGAGCGAGCCATCCATCATGACGCTGGTAAAGCCCAGCTTGATGGCGCTCTCGCAGGTCTCGAAGCTGTTGCCGTGATCCAGATGCATGGCCAGGGGAATCTCCGGATAAAGCTCGGCGGCGGCCAGCATCAGGTGATAGAGGTAGTTGTCCTGCGCAAACTCGCGCGCGCCGCGACTGGCCTGGATGATGACCGGCGAATTGGTTTCCTTCGCCGCGCTCATGATGGCCTGAATCTGTTCCATATCGTTGACGTTGAATGCGCCGACGCCGTAACCGCCCTTGGCGGCCTCGTCGAGGAGTTGCCGCGTGGAGACTAGAGGCATGGTAGTTTCTCCTGTGCCGGTGATTCCGGCGAAGTTGGGTTTGGGTCCGCCGCCAGCGTGCTCGGGCACTTGAAAACAAGCAATCAGCCTGTCGGACGGCGAAAACTGCGATCGTCCTAATGGTAGCAGAGGTGCGCAAGAGAAAAGTGTGCGAGAACGCACAATGGGGCAATGTCCTGTTCTCAGCCCAATTCAGGAGGGCGCGTCCCGGAACGGTGCAATGCGACTAGGGCCTAAGTATGGTACAGCTTTCCTGCACTGGCACATCCGGCGCGGCACCGTTTGCCGATGCTTGACAGGGAAACAACATCCTCCTAACCTTCCTTTATGGAGCTTTTGCTTCCCGAACGACAGGCTGCGGGACTCGCGAGCCTCTCGATACGCACTGGACGCAGCGCCTCAGAGTTGGCGGTAGAGGCAGTGGATCGCCTGCTCGCCGAGGAGGGCTGGTTTGACGCACAGGTAGCGGTAGGCATCGACCAGATTGCTCGCGGCGAATTCCTTGAAGAAGAAGAGATGGATGCCCGCGTGGCGCGTATGATGCGGGCTTGAGACGGCTGCGATGGTCGCGGGCCGCGGCGAACCGATTCAGGAGAGGCATTCCGTTCTGATTCGATAAGGGAAAATCAGCGTACCGGCCTCAGTACGCTGCACTGCTCCTGTCCGAGCAGGTAGCGCGGAGCAGAGCCGGCTGCTTGCACCAAATTTCCGCAGCCGCCGGGAAGCTGGCGCGGCAGCGGAATGGTCGCGCCCGACTCCACAAACGAGCGGAGATCGGCAGCTTCTTCCGGTCTTAAATCCCGACTCAGCATCGCCAGCAGAGACTCGGTCGTCAGCAGCGTATCCGGCTTGTTGTTCACGAGGCTGGCCATTCGTTCGTCCAGAGAGATGCGCCCCGCAGAGTCATTTCGCAAGCGATCGTCAAGCCACAACGCAATCATGGCGCCGCGGGAGTAGGGCAGATCGTATTCGGCCTGGTGCAATTCGGCCTGGTTCATCGAACCTCGCTCCAGCCATTGCTTTTGCGTCCAGTTACGGAGCGGCGAATTCCAATAGTCAGCGGCGATGCGGTTCAACCGTTGCAGATATTCCGGCACTCCGATCAGGCCCGCATGGAGCAGGATTCGATCCTGGTAATAATGTGTAAATCCCTCGCTGAACCACTCGGTTGATTCGCCCGAGGCTCGCCCCATGCGATAGGGATTCCAGTTGTGAAAGACCTCATGGGCAAACAGGGATTTGATATCCGTCAGCAGACTCATCTGGCGCGAAAGGTAGATCTGCATGGCGTTAGTAAAGACGTCTCCGCCCCAACTGCCGCGATCCTGATCGAAGGGTGCAAGAACCACTAGGAATGACTCCCGCCTCCGCTCGCCCCAGAACTCCCGTTCGACACGAAAGATCTCCGCGATCTGGTTTGCGGCCTCTGCATCGGAAAAGACCCAGGAACCACGGGCCGCCAGTGTCAGCCTTTCGCCGGACCGTGTCACGCGAGTGATGCGGAAATCTCCCGTCGCAAAAAGAGCGTCGTACACTTCACTCCATCTGCCGCGAAAGCTCTGATGATAGCGCTGCGTACCGAAACTCGATGCTACACTCCAGCCCTTTGGCAGATCTTTCCAGGTAAAACTTGCTTGAACCTCGGTCTCCGGCGCAAGTTCCGGATAAACCAATCCGTTTTGTCCATTGAAGATCATGTTGATCTCTTGCACCACGGCTCGGTGCTCTTTGGGATAGCGCAGGGCTCCACTCCAGTCGCTCATCAGGTCGTAGGCAACGCGGACCTTGCGATTGGGCCGATATTTCAAATGAACTCTTCCCGGATCGGCCAGCGGCGCAAGCGCGCAATCCGGATCGGTGCAGCGCAACTTGTCAATGGATTTGTAAAGATCGTGTTCACCCGCCCAGGTTGTGGGCAGCGTCAGCGTAGATTCCCCGGCGCCGTTGCCTTGAAACTCCAAATCAACGTGAAGCAATGAAATTGGTCCCGTCGGTACCGGCGTGAATGTATAGGCGATCTTCGTTTGCGAAGATACCCTTACGCTGCCCGCTAAAACAACGCAACACGCCAGGAGCAGGTCAAGAACTTTCATGGTAGAAGCATACTATTGCACGGAAAACCTACGAAGACTCTGCTGACCGGCCCGGTATGGAATAATCTGCCGGTGAGCATTGCCGCTGCATCCGCGCATGATGGCTTTCTGGTGGCCTGCGCCGCCGGAATGGTGCTGCTGCTTCTGCTGCTGATCACAAAGGCGCGGCTGCATCCGGCGCTGGCGTTGGCGGTCTCCGCGCTGCTGCTGGGCGTAACCTCGGGAATGCCGCTCACTCAGGTGCCGCTCTCCTTCACCGCCGGTGTCGGCAATCTGATGGGGCGTGTCGCCATGGTGCTGGGACTGGGTGCGGTGCTGGGCCGCCTGCTCGCCTCCTCCGGCGGCGCAACCGCTCTGGGCAGGGCGCTGGTGGATCGCTGCGGCCGGCGTGGCCTGCCCTGGGCGATGCTGGGGCTGGGCATACTGGTGGGGATGCCGGTCTTCTTCGAGGTTGGCCTGGTGCTGCTGCTGCCTATTGTGGCCGCAGTCGCGGAGCGCCGCAGCCGCCCGCCAATTCTGGTGGGAATGCCGCTGCTGGCCGGCCTCTCGATCGTGCATGGAGTCTTGCCGCCGCATCCGGCGGCGATGCTGGCCGTTGCGCAATACCATGCCGAGATGGGCCGGACGATCTTGCTGGGACTGGCCGTGGGAGTGCCCGCTGCAATTGTGGCTGGGCCATGCCTGGGGTGGCTGCTGATGCGGCGCTGGGAGAAGCGGACGGCATCCGGCGTGCGATCGGAAGAGGAGAGGCCGCTCTTTGCGCCTGCCTTTGAAGACGACGCGCTCCAGCTCCCGAATTTGGAATCCGGAATCTCGAAGTTCACTTCCGCCACTGTCGGCCCGCTCCGCGCCGCCTTCGCCATTCTGCTGCCGGTTGCGCTGATCTTCATGGGCAGTTGGGCGGATGCGCTCTTTGCGCCGGGCAGCATCTTGAACCAGCTTCTTCACTTCATCGGCAGCCCCGACGTCGCGCTCCTGATCGCCGTTCTGGCAGCGCTGCTGATTTTAGGGCCGTACGCACTGAAGGGAAAGATCAATACTCCGGAGTGCTTGCGCAAGTTGACAGGCGAGTCCTTTGAGCCAATCGCTGGCGTGCTGGTGATTCTGGCGGCGGCGGGCGGGTTGAGCGGAATCCTGCGCGACTCGGGTGCCGCTCAGGCGACGGTGGCGCTGGCTTTGGGCCTGCGGATGCAACCGCTGCTGCTTGCCTGGCTTCTGGCTGCCGTGGTGCGTGTCTCCACCGGGTCGGCTACGGTGGCCACGGCAGTCGCTGCGGGGATTCTGGCGCCGGTGACCGCGCACCTGGGCGTGCAGCCTGAGCTTTTGGTGCTGGCCACCGGCACCGGTTCGCTGATTCTCTCCCACGTGAACGATCCCGGCTTCTGGCTGGTTCAGTCCTTCTTCAAGCTGGAGGTGAAGGAGACGCTGGCGACCTGGTCGGTGCTGGAGACAGTGCTATCGATTTCCGGGCTGGGGATGACGCTGCTGCTGGCGGCGCTTCTACGCTAGTGTCCTGAGTCAAAAGTTCGTTCAACAAAAAACTGTCATTCTGAGCGACCGTAGCGTACCGGGGTCCCCAGCGACAGGTCTTCGTCGCTGGGGTGGGTAGCGAAGGGAGTCGAAGAACCTGCGGTTGCTTTTCGGTATACCTCTACAAACCTCAGATCCTTCGACTCACCACCCCCAGGCTGAAGAGAACGCCTGGGGCCCCGTTCGCTCAGGATGACAGTGATGTTATGCTGCGAACCTCCGACTCGGGACACTAGGCTGTATCGACCTATACTGGCACGACAGCGACGG
>JBAVDS010000021.1:0-3053 GCA_049587335.1 Occallatibacter sp.
GGCTTACGCATGGTATGAGCAGAAAGGGCCGGGCGCAAAACGCGCCAAAGTCTTCATCCGCCGTTCGGACTTCATGCCAGGCCACTTTGTGCTGATAGACGGCGAAAACGAACATGACGGTTCTGAACAGGATGTGGCGACGAAGTTTTTCATGGGCGACCGGTATCTCGCGAACCAGGGCTACACACGAACTCACTTCAGCAATCCGTCGAACATCCGAGCTTTCAACTTGCCATAGACGCCAGTTGCGATAGTCGAGCGGCGCGGATTCTTTCGATGGCTTGCTTTGATCTGACCTATTGCGGGGTGTCTGCTCCCGACCGAGTGAGAGACTCGGAATCCAATTCCTCGAGTGGCTATCAGAAAGAACGTGTCACGGCTGATGCAAAAATCCCCATAATGCTGGTTGAAAAATCCACCACCCACTGGCGGTGAGCCACTGGCCCGATTCTGGAAGCAGAGGGAGGCCGACATTGCTGAGGGGGAGAGACGTGGATGAGATCAAGGAACTAAAACGAGGTGGGTTGAGCATTCGTGCGATCAGCCGGTTGACTGGCTATGACCGCAAGACGATTGGCAGATACTTATTGGCGCCGTCAGGGCGGCCAGTCTATGGACCGAGGCCGACGTCGCCAAGCAAAAGCAAGCTGGAGGCCTTCAAGCCGTATTTGAAGGAACGGCTCAAGGCTGGCGTATGGAACGCTCAGGTTCTGTTTCGAGAGCTGCGCAAGCGTGATTTCAGTGGCGGCTACTCGACCTTGACGGAGTGGCTGCGACCGCAGCGCAAGGATGCCTTGTCGGTCGCGGTGCGGAGATTTGAAACGCCACCCGGCAAGCAGGCACAAGTAGATTGGGGTCATCTCGGTTCACTATCGGAAGAGGGTGCGGAGCATATGCTGTGGGGCTTCACCATCACGCTGGGTTACAGCCGCATGATGATGGCCGAGGCCGCGACAGATCAGAAGCTGGGCACATTGCTGCGCATGCACGAAGCTGCTTTCCGCGCGTGGGGCGCAGTGCCGGAAGAGATTCTCTACGACCGCATGAAGACTGTCTATACCGGCATCGACGAACGTGGCGAGATTATCTGGAACGCCATCTTTCTGGACTTCGCGCGTTACTGGGGCTTCACGCCGCGGCTTTGCCGAGCCTATCGACCACAGACCAAAGGCAAGATAGAGTCAGGCGTAAAGTATCTGCGGCGTAACTTTCTCTGCGGACTGCTGGGCCGCGAGCCGGACAACCTCGCGGAGCTCAACAGCGAGTTGCGCTGCTGGCTTGCGGAGATTGCCAACCGGCGTGTACATGGCACTACGCATGAACAAGTGCTGCTTCGCTTCGATGAAGACTTGTTCTCCATGCAGCTGATCGATGGCCGCCCACCCTATCCCTACATGGATGACGAGCAGCGCAAAGTAGCGCGTGATGCCTATGTTTCCTGGCAAGCAAGCCGTTACTCCGTGCCCTGGAGTTATGCGGGCAAAGAGGTCTGGGTGCGCGCTCATGATAACTCGGTCGAGGTTCGTCACGGCGCGGAACGCATCGCTGTGCATGATCGGGCGATGAGCAAACATCTGGTGATTACGCACGCCCAGCACCATGTTGGCATTCCTCTGGGCATCAAGCAGAGCAGCGGCAAGACGCTGATCCATATCGTCGAAAGTGCGCCACAGGTGGAGCGCCGTTCCTTGGCTGTTTATGACTCTGTAGCTTGTGGAGGTGCGCGATGACTCCAATTGAAAAACTGCGCACCACACTGGCCACGCTCAGCCTGACAGCCATCGACGCACGGCTAGAAGCGTTACTGGAAACTGCCGCGAAGAAAGAACCGAGTTATGCGGAATTTCTCGCCGAAGTGATGAACGCCGAAGCTGATGCGCGCCGTCAACGCTATCTGAAAGCAAGACTACAACTGGCGCATCTGCCCTACTTGAAAACATTTCAGCAATTCGATTTCAGCTTTCAGCCGTCCATCGACGAGCGCCAGATCAGCGAACTGCGCACCTTGCGCTTTGTGCATGAGGCCGCCAACGTGATCCTGCAAGGTCCGCCCGGCGTGGGTAAAACGCATCTTGCCGTGGCGCTGGCAGAAGCCGCGATTCAAGCGGGTCAGGCCGCATACTTCATGACCGCGCACGACCTGGTCGCCGATCTGGGCCGCGCTTATCGTGAAGGCCGACTCGACCGCCGCTTGCGCGTCTATCTTGCTCCCAAGGTTCTTATCATCGACGAAATGGGCTATCTGCCGCTGGATGACTTAGGCGCGACCATCTTCTTTCAACTGGTCAGCGCTCGCTACGAACGCGGCAGCATCATTCTCACATCCAACAAAAGTTATGGCGAATGGGGTTCGATCTTCGGCGATCCGATCATCGCAACCGCCATCCTCGACCGGCTGCTGCATCACTCGACGACGATCAATATTCGCGGCGATAGCTACCGGCTCAAAGAACGCCGTAAAGCCGGACTGATTCCGCTTCAGGATCAGCCCCATAACCAGCCAGCCGAGCCGCCGGTCAGCGCTACCAACAGCCGCGGGAAACGGAGCAACGGATGAGTTTTTTGAGGCATGGGCAAATCTATCGTCCGATGGGGTCTTTGACCTTGCCAGGCAACGGAGCCGTTGCCGGCTCCGCCCCGGTTCCCATCGTCGCGATGAGTCTGCAACTGGCTATTCCTTGGCGGGTTGCACTCCTGCAGAGCCCGCCTCCGCTTCACCAGCCGACTCCATTTTCATCGAATCGGCTGCAACTGTAAACCGTAACCACCAAGTAGGTGGGGGAATTTTCAACCAGCAGAATGAGGAATTTTCAGTTGGTATTGACAGAACGATCATTATCAGGAAGTGGGCTAGCGTTCGACAATCTCAACCATTGACTTCAGGGCAGATCACTCATTGACAGCCACATGTACGCGCTCTTCAGGATTACTCCCCTGAAACGCCGTTGTGTGGAGCGGAAATGAGCGCTTCGCCTCGATTTCCGGGAAACTGGATTTCGGTAAATACGCCTCAACGGGCATGTTTCTTGCGTTCCAGTCGAGCGAGTTGTTCC
>JBAVDS010000022.1:0-22264 GCA_049587335.1 Occallatibacter sp.
CCCAAAAATCGTACATTTTTCTTCATGACCGGTTCCTCTCCGCTTGTGGCTCTGAACTGTGCTTCTTGCTTGAATCACAGCTTAACCCACGGTCAGCGCATTGGACCGGTCACTCCATTTTGACTAACAATAAGGGATGAAGCTGAAGCGAAAGTCAGCACTGAGTATAGTCAATGGGGCTATGCCCCCGCTTACAATGAGGCTAGATGGTCTTTCATCCGCTTCACATCGATCATTTTGTGGGAGCCTGAGCGCCATGGCCTGCGTCTTCTGGATCGATGGCAATCCGCCGCCGCCGCTGGCAATCGTTCTCTGCCCGCGCGGCGGCAGTGCGCTTGGCAGCGAACTGCGCGACTTCAAGCGTGAAGGCATTCAAACGCTGGTTTCGCTCTTGAGCCTGGATCAAGTTGAGATTCTCGATCTCGAAGATGAAGGCCCGCTGGCGAAGCGGTTCGGAATGAGTTTTCTTTCGCTGCCGCTGCCCGATCACAGCATTCCACCGGACGAGTCCGCCTTCCGCGCCTTCGTCGCCGCTCTGGCCCGGCGGCTCACGGCGGGGGAGCGCATCGGCGTTCATTGCTGGGGAAGCATTGGCCGCGCCACCATCACCGCCGCATGCACGCTGGTCCATCTTGGCTGGCATCCCAAAGCGGCTCTCAACGCCATCGAACTTGCGCGCTGCTGCCCGGTTCCCGATACCGAAGAGCAGCGCCGCTGGATTCTCAGCTACAAACCATAGCCGTGATGCCTTCTCGAATTATCATCCCGCTGGCATCGAATCATTTTCAACGGATTGTCATTCGGCTCTGCCGCCTGCTGAAGTAAACTGCTATCGGGATCACAGAGATGCCAGACGGAGTACGGATGAAAGCCCGCGGCCGCTTTGAATTGACAACCAAAGAACTTCCAGAAGAATTGCAATTCCGCATCGAAGCAGAAAAAAGCCAGATATTTCAGGTTGCACTTGCCGCCTTTGCGTTTCTATTCATGGCTCGCATACTCGTGCCGCTTTTTGCTGTTGACAAGCCGTTGTTTTACATCATGCTCGCAATCGCGATTGTCGGCATTTTTTGGATCGGAATTACGGTGGCAAAAAACTGGAATCGCGTCTACACAACGACGCTCTCAGTAACAGACCAACGCCTGGAGGCAACCGGTGATCTTCTGGTTCCGGATTGGTACGGTCGTTACGTCCGTCCAGGAAAGATCGTCGTGCCGGTCTCCGAAATCAAATCGATCGGATATTCGATCGGCGGCAAATACAGCCATAGCGGTTTTTGGGCTACCTGCGGTTTTATGACCAGCAGTTGCCTTCTGCCCGGATTGAGTCCCGAGCAATGCACGTCTATCACTGTTGCCATTGCGCGTCGATTCCCACAGATAGGCGCAAAGAAGCAGCCTAATGTGTGACGCATGAGAACATCGACTACGACCCATCCTTCCGCCTACTCTCTCACCGGCAAGATCGATTCATAGGCAGCATAAACGCCCTCGAAGACCGAGTCCCAGCTCGCGGTCAGCGCATAGGCGCGTGCGGCCAGCCGCATCTCTGCGAGCGTACTCTGATCGGCCAGGATGCCTGCGACTGCCGGGGCAAATTCCGCGTCGCTTACGATCCGGCCAGTTACACCATCGCGCACAATCGTCGGCGGGCCGCCATCGGGAGTGACTATTGCTGGAACGCCGCTGGCCAGAGCCTCCAGCACCACATTGCCAAAGGTATCGGTGTGCGACGGAAAGACAAACAGGTCCATGCTTGCATAAGCCTCGGCCAGCTTTTCCCCTCGCAGGACGCCGGTAAACTCCGCCCGATGCAATCGCTCGCGCAGCCAGGCCTCATCGCCTCCGTGTCCCACGATCAGAAAGCGGAAGTCGCTCAAGCCCATCCGCTCCAGCTCCTCCTGCATCTGCACCAGCAGTGCGATGTTTTTCTCCACCGACAAGCGGCCCACGAATCCCAGGATGATCGTGCGATCGCCGGCATCGCGCTTGCGCTTGGCAGGATGAAAAAGCTCCGCATCCACGCCGCGCGGCATACGGTGGCAGATCTTCCCCGTCGACCGCTCCAGCAGCGCGCACAACTCCGGATTGGGCGCAAAGAGCACATCCGCAGTGGAGTAGAACTTGGCCGCCACGGCCATCGTCCAATCTTCAATCTTTTGCTCCGCCGCAACATAGCGGCTCTGCGGCAGCAGGCGCAGAAGCCAGCCCGAGCGCCGCGCCGCATACTCGTGCACATTGGTGTGCCAACTGGCTGCCAGAGGCACTCCCAGGCGGTGAGCCATCCACGCGCCCAGCATTCCCAACTCGCTCGGCCCGGTGATATGGATCAGATCAGGCTGAAAGCCTTTCAGCGTGCACGCGATCCGCGGCAGGTGACGCAGAAAAGCAGGGTCATAGCGCAGATCTTTTTCCAGTGCGAAGGAGAGAAAGCTGCGCGTCAGATCCAGCGTCTGGACGCCGCCCTCTTCGCTGCAAGACTGGGTGCTCTCTCCGGCGCGAATGCAGAGAAAGGGCAAACGACGCCGTCGCGCAAAGGCCTCGAAGTGGCGGCTGGTGTGCGCCACTCCGTTCACTTCATGAAACGAGTCGGGAAGGTACGCCACGCGGGGCGCGGCTGGCCTTGTCAGCGAAGTGGGTACTGTGAGCGGCGCACTCTCGCATTCTTCGCGCAACCCGGATACTGAAGCCATTCATCTCCTCAAAAGCTGGAGCCTTACTCGCCCAGCGCAAGCCGTAGCTGCCGCGACTCGCTCCATGCAATGCGCAATCCGCTGGAGACGGGAGCGGAACCCATCAGTTGCACCATTCCAAGCATCCAGCTCATCGCCCGCGGCGGCGCACCGTTGGGCCACAGTTCGCTCAGAGGCCGTACCATGCCCTGCGCATCTGGATGATAGACGCGCTCATCCCAGGTGCGCGAGCCTTGCGGAAACTCCGGATAGTGCCGGATCGCATCGATCGTCGAACGCAGGATACGATGCTTCCACGGCTCGGCATACTGCGGCATGAAGAGCAGATCGCTCTTCTTCTCCCGCCGGATCTCATGCACAAACTCGGTGAAGCTGGCCGCATGGGTCAGATTGAGATTGGCGTTCGGCTCCACGCCGTGCCGGTCGCCGCCAGAGATCAACAGCATATTCCACTGCTCGGCCAGCCGCCGCACCGCCCGGTTCTCATCCCAGTTGCGCAGCCCGTTCAGCTCCAGTGCGTGCATATAATTGCCGTTCTTCAGCAGGAACTCATTGACCAGAACCTGGTGCTTCTCTCTGCCGATCAGGTAGAGATCCCACAATGGATGGTTGAAGACCACCAGCACATTGGGTTCATCATGGAGAGCGCGCAAAATCTCGGTCAAGCGCTCGTCGCTGGGATCGGCCGTGTAATCGGCCAGTGTGGCCATCCACTCGTTTGCCTTGGCGCTGGGCAGGTTGTGTATGCCCAGGTGAAAGGACTGCGTGCCGTATGGAGCGGTCCACTCCACGGAAACCGGAATCTGCCGCGCGCTGGCTACGGTCCTGAGCAGCATCGGCGCCTTGATATTGTCGTGATCGGTAATCGAAACCATCGGCGTGAGGTTGAGCTTTTCAATCTGTTTGGTCTCCAGATCGAAGGCCAGCCGGGGCGTCATCGGCGGCGTCCAATAACTGGCCGCATAATCGACGCGAACGCCGTGCATCCGCTCCGAACGCTGCTCCAGACGCGTCAGCAGCGGGCGCATCCACGGATACTGGTTGCCGAAGTTCGCCAGAAAATCCAGGGTCTCGTGCGATTGATTGGTGTGGCTGTGCAGCGAGACGCCGGACTGGAAGCCCTCCGAGGCCTTCCGGTCACGCCACAGGTACGAGATCGTCGATTGGGCCATTTCCGCTCCTTGACTCCATAATCAAGCTGGGATTCCGCCCGTACTGGAACCTCTGGAGCCAGTTTGCTTTACCCATATCAACGCCACGTGAACGCTGCACGAATTGTGGTTCAATTGAAGTGGGAATCTAACTGGTTAAGGTTCATGGTTCCCGCCGTTGCCGATAGGACTCGGGCGTCTCGATGAGGAAGGATGTTTGTCCGGCCAGGCTGAGCAGGTCGTCGTCGCCTGTTATCAGAATGTCGGCCTTGCCACTTTGCGCCAGGTCGAGCAGGGGCTGGTCTTGGGCATCGCGGCAGAGGACGGGGCAGGATTGCACGGCCTCGACATCCTCGCAATAGGTAAGATATTCGCTCAGAGCTTCCAATTGTTCGATTGCAGTAAGCCGGAACTTCGGGTAAGCGAGAATTCGCGCCAATTCCGCTCCCGTTGCGCGCGAGAGGAGTGGTACGCAATCCCCGGTCTGCCAATGGCCAACCAGCCAGTTCAGCCGGCCATGTGTGAACAGGAGCGCGGAAAGGACGACATTGGTGTCGAAGACAACTCTCGCCCGGACGGCGGCGCTCACGGTTTTTGACGCGCCCAGGCGATTGCATCAGTCACATCCTGCTCGGTGATGCCGAGGCGGGCGAGTTTGTCCTGTATCTCCTCCAGACGGCTGCGCCGGAGCGGCTTGAGTGTGATCGCGGAGCCGTCCGAGCTAACGTCGAAGTATTCGACACCTTTGAAGTGCGTGACGATGGCTTTGGGCAAGGTGAGCTGATTTTTCACGGTTAATTTTGCCAGCATGATTCACCTACTTCAAGGATACAAGGAAATCCTACCACATTGTTTCCTTACCCGACAAACCAGTTTCACGGATGAGCACACCCGGCTTTTATGGGTGCGCCAACCGCCATGACATCGTAGTTTCCGGGCAGGTGGCTCGGTCATCGTAATAGCCGACGCGGTCATACATGGGCACAGCTTATTTGGAGACAACTCCTTTTGGACAGCTTGCCATGGCTCATGGTGATTCCTGGGAGTTGATAACGGACCACCGTGCCCCTTACCTCTGCGTCTTGGCCAACTCCGGGCCGAGGAAATCCTCAACCGTCCAGCCGGGCATCAACTCTTCGCCCTGCTTCATCGTCTGGCTCTCGGCGAGCGTGCCATCGGCTGCCTCAGCTTTCAGATAGTTTTCGGTCAGCCCTGTGCGCAGCATCTCGAAGGCCTGCTCCGGCGTATCGGCAAATTGAAAAAGCTCGATATCCTTCGGTGAAATCGCTCCGGTCTCCACCAGCACATCCAGATTAAAGACCTTCTTCCAATACTCCGTGCCGTAAATAACCACCGTGATCTTCTTGGCCAGCTTGTGCGTCTGCGCCAGAGTGAGAATCTCGAACATCTCGTCCAGTGTGCCGAAGCCACCAGGAAAGACCACCAGCGCCTTGGCCAGATAAGCGAACCACAGCTTGCGCATAAAAAAATAATGGAACTCGAAGTTGAGCGAGGGTGTGATGTAAGGGTTGGGATGCTGCTCGAAGGGCAAGCGTATGTTGAGGCCCAGCGTCTTGCCGCCGGCCTCGTGCGCGCCGCGATTGGCCGCTTCCATGATGCCCGGGCCGCCGCCGCTGGTGACGACAAAGCGATGCCGCCGCGAAGGAATCTTTTTGGCCCATGTCGTCAGCATCCCGGCCAGCCGACGCGCATCTTCGTAGTAGCGGGCCATCTTCACCGCGGCTTCGGCGCGTTTCAGTTGCAACTCCGTAGCCTCGCCGGAGGCAATCTCCGGGGGCTTGGCCGGCTGCTCGTGGCTGGGAGCGGCCTGCGTCGAGCCGGTATTCTCCAGCAGCTCCAACGCATGATCGGCCTCCTCGCGCCCACGAAAGCGAGCCGAGCCGAAGAAGACCACCGTGTCTTGAATCTGCTCACGCCGGAAGCGCGCCAGCGGTTCCATGTACTCGGAGACGATGCGAATCAGCCGTCCGTCGGCGCTATTCAAAAATGCGGAGTTCTCGTAAGCCAGCGGCGCCGATTCCAACAGCGGCGGCGCGCCGTTGCCCGGAATGACGGCCACTGGCGTGGTGACCTTCTCTTGATCCCTGATCTCTGATCTCTGATCTCTATCGTTCATCTCATCCATCCCTGCGGCGGATCGCTTCTCGAAAGGCAAACCACAAATTCAAAGCTCCGACGCCCGACACCAGACCGCGCACCGCTCCATTGGCGGCCCAGTGACCCAGCGCGGGATAATGCAGAAACAGCGGATTCTGATCCCAAAGTTCGCGCGACCAGGGAAGATGTTCGAGCACCCAGGGGAAATTGGCGGCCATCTGGCCCGACCACGGCGCATAAAAGACAGCCAAGCCGAGATACGTCTGCATCAGCACGCGCAAGAACAGTTCGGCGCTCTCCAGCCAGCGGGGAATCCTCTGCGATGGCGTCTGCTTGTCTCTCTGGGGTGCTCCCAACCTCTCTGGCGCAGCTTCCAGTGAACTGCTGGGCGCAGTCACGGGCTTCGAGGCAGTGGGGGATAATGTCACTTCCGGCTTCTGAGGCATTCTTGGAATTCGCTCGCCGTCCCCCATTCCCGCCCAATCCACGGCAATCGGTTCAAGCCCATCCACCGCTCCGGTTCAGGGACGCCGTACTCAAACGGTAACACAGCAGCCATGCAAAAAAACAAAGCGCCTCCCGCTATCCCTTGGCGAACATCTGTTTGATCCCGCGCAGCGCTTGACGAGTCCGCTCCTCGTTTTCGATCAGCGAAAAGCGCACGTGCCCATCGCCATAATCGCCAAAGCCAATCCCCGGCGAGACGGCGGTCTTGGCTTCGGTCAGCAGGCGCTTGGCAAATTCGAGCGACTTGAGCGCCTGAAAGGCCTCTGGAATCTGCGCCCACACAAACATCGTTGCCTTGGGCGAGACTACCGGCCAACCCAGCGCATTCAGGCCCTCCACCAACACATCGCGGCGCTTGCGATACTTCTCGCAGATCTCGCGAACGCAATCCTGCGGACCTTCGAGAGCAAGAATCGAAGCCACCTGGATCGGCGTGAAGGTGCCGTAGTCGAAGTAGCTCTTCAGCCGCGCCAGCGCAGCTACCAGCTTCGCATTGCCCACCATGAAGCCCACGCGCCAGCCCGGCATATTGTAGCTCTTCGAGAGGGTGAAGAACTCCACAGCCACATCCTTCGCCCCCGGAACCTCCAGCACGCTGGGCGGCTTGTAGCCGTCGAAGGCGATGTCAGCATAAGCCAGATCCTGAATCAGGTAAAAGCCGTACTCACGCGCCAACTCCACCAGCCGCGCCAGAAAGGGTAGCTCGACGCACTCAGTCGTCGGATTCGACGGAAAATTCACAATCAGCGCCTTGGGCCGCGGCACCATGCGTGGAATCAAATCCTCAAGCTGCGCCAGAAACTGCTCGCGGTCGTGAATCGGCACGCTCACCACGTGCGCTCCGGCAATCACCGGGCCGTAAATATGAATCGGATAGCTGGGATTCGGCACCAGCACCGTGTCGCGTGAATCAAGAATCGCCAGGCAGAGATGCGCAATTCCCTCCTTCGAACCGATGGTGACGATCGCTTCGTTATCGGGATCGAGATCGACGTTATAGCGCGTCTTGTACCAGTTGCAAACGGCCTTGCGCAGCCGCGGAATTCCCTTGGAGACCGAGTAGCGGTGCGTCACCGGCTTCAGCGCCGCCTCCACCATCTTGTCCACGATGTGCTTGGGCGTGGCCCCGTCCGGATTGCCCATGCCAAAGTCGATGATGTCCTCGCCGCGATGACGGGCGGCCTTCTTCATCGCGTCGGTGATGTTGAAGACATAAGGCGGGAGACGTTGAATGCGAGAAAACTCTTCCATGATGACTCCAGTGTAAAGCCCGTGACCGGCGATCGGTGGTCTGTGTTCGGTTTTAGTAAATCACTGACAGTGAAGAAGTGAAATAGTGAACGAGTGAAATCTTGAACAACGCGCGTAAGCGTACCTGACAATATGAGACTTGAAAACCATTTTTCGGGATGAGGTGGAACGGGGTCTAGGCGGCCGGAGCCGCTGCCGCAACACGGGCGATGGCGGGATGGAGGAAGGGGTCCATTGAGAAGATTATACCTCGGAGGCCGAATCCCGCGCCTCGGCCACCAGGCGACGAACGACGGCTTGAATCGAATAGAAGCCGATGAGAACATTCAGCAGGCTCACAACCGCAAACGCGATGCCAAGATGTTGTAACTCGGACACTGGCCCTTCGCAAGACTCCAATCGCGGAATTTATACTGAAAGACACCATGAGCACGTTTTTACCCGTAGACGAACAGATGGACCTGCTCCAGAAGGGCGCGGCGGAGATCATCCGCGCCGCCGACCTGCGCGAGCGCCTTGATGAGAGCCGCAAAACCGGACGGCCCCTGCGCATTAAAGTCGGCTTCGACCCCACCGCGCCCGACCTGCATCTCGGCCACACTGTGCTGATGCGCAAGCTGCGCCACTTCCAGCAGCTCGGCCATACTGTGATTTTTTTGGTGGGCGACTACACCTCGCTGATTGGCGACCCCACCGGCCGCAACGTCACGCGCAAACCGCTCACCCGCGAACAGATCAACGAGAATGCCAAGACCTACACCGAGCAGGCCTTCAAGATCCTAGACAAAAGTGTCACCGAGATCCGTTACAACTCCGAGTGGCTGGGCAAGCTCGGCTATGAAGACACGGTGCGCCTTGCCGCGCGCTTTACCGTCTCGCAAATGCTGGAGCGCGACGACTTCCACAAGCGCTACGAGGCCGAGCAGCCCATCAGCCTGCACGAGTTTCTCTATCCCGTCATGCAGGGCTACGACTCGGTCTGTTTGGAGGCCGACGTCGAGCTGGGCGGCACCGACCAGAAGTTCAATCTCCTCTGCGGACGCGAACTCCAGCGCCAGTATGGCCAGAAGCCGCAGATCGTGCTGATGACGCCGATTCTCGAAGGACTGGACGGCGTGCAGAAGATGTCCAAATCACTAGGCAACGCCATCGGCATCAACGAGCCTCCCGCCGAGATGTATGGCAAGCTGATGAGCATCAACGACGAGTTGATGTGGAAGTATTTTGTCTATCTGACCGACCTCAAGCAATCAGAAGTCGATGCGCTCCAGGCCGGGGTCGCTGCCGGCTCGCTGCATCCCATGGCCGCCAAAAAGCGCCTCGCCCGCTCCATCACCGCCGACTTTCATGGCGAAGAGGCCGCGCAGAGCGCCGATGAGAACTGGGCAAAAATGTTCCAGCAGAAAGAGACTGCGGAGGATTTGGAGGAGGTTGCCGTCACCTATGCGGATGTCGCGGGAGCAGAGCCGAATCAGATTCGCCTGCCGAAATTACTGGTGGCGCTGGGGCTGGCTGCCAGCGGAGCTGAAGCCAACCGCAAGATCGCCGAAAATGCAGTCAAGCTGGATGGCGAACCAGCAGCAGGTAATCTAATCTCCGTCGCTGCCCTTCCCGCGCGCATCGTCGTCCGCCTCGGCAAGCGGGCTAAGGTTGCTGTGCTTGCGTAGGCTTCTGTAAGGCTAGATTTTCGATGTCCTTGAGGATGTCATCCATGGTTGCCCCATCCAGCCACTTGTGCCGGTCGCGGGTGTAGTCGTCAGTGCCACTGCGATAGGTGCGCAGAAAGCGAGCCATTCCGTAAGGGCCGAGCTCTTTTTGCAGCAAACCGAGTGTATGACGTTCAAATTGTTCGTCTGTCATCTCTTGCAGAGCGATCATGGCTTCACCTCCTGCGCATATTTTATGCGGATTTATAACTCGAATGAAAGGGCTTCCCACTCCACGCTCTGCCAACCGAAGGAAGCGGTCGTCCGTCGTGAGCAGCAGATCAGCTTTGTAGTCTTCAGCAATCGCCAGATGCAAAGCATCGAACTCGCCATATCCGAGCGTATTCAAAAATCTGGCCCGATCCGCCACTTTTACACTGGCGCTATGGAATTCAGAAGCAAAAGGCAGCATACTCAGCGCATCTTCGCGAGATTGCACATCTGGGTTCCTGCGAATCTCCGCCTCCAGAATAGTACTGGCAATCCAAGCGACTTTGCCTCCCAGCAGATGCAGAAAGAACAGCTCAATCGCCTCTGCCTCCATACGAACGCGCATCTGATTCGGATCATCCATCAATCGATGGAGTGCGCAAGTGTCCAGATAGATTCGTGGAGTTTGTGCCATTTCTGGTCCATATTACCGCACACGTCCCACTCCCGTTTGGATTCGCCTCAGATCGCTACCCCTCCTCCATATCCGGCTCGGTCCAGAGCAGGATGGCCTGCGGCAGCGTTTGACAGTATCGCTACAGCAAGCGCAGCCATCAGAGCAGAATCGAATGGCAAGCCGCTGATTTACCTGGCTTTCCTTGCCGATAATTGCCCTTTTCCGACGCACAATGAGAATTGCATGGAAGATAAGTGTCGGGAGTTGCCGATTCTGATCCCAGATTTCTCTACGCTGAGGGATCCGCATCCCCTATTTACTGTGATACGGTGACCGCACTCTCCAGAGTCCAAACCAGCTACAATCTACCCATGAGAGTTACGGTCGGAGTCTCCGGGGGAATTGCAGCTTACAAGGCGGCAGAGTTGGTGCGGGCGCTGCAACGCCAGGGCCTCGAAGTTCACGTCGTGATGACCGAAGCGGCGACAAGATTTGTTCAGCCGCTCACCTTCGCAGCGCTCACCGGACATAAGGTCATCACCAGTTTGTGGGATGACGCAGGAACCGCCGAGGGCGCTTACGATTCTTCCATCGAGCATATCGGCGAGGCGCAGTGGGCCGACGCCGTGATCGTCGCTCCCGCCACGGCCAACACCCTGGCTAAGTTTGCGCACGGCATCGCCGACGATTTCCTTACCACCCTGTATCTGGCCACTCAGGCTCCTGTTTTTGTCGCTCCGGCGATGAATGTCCATATGTGGGAGCACGCGGCGACCCAGGCGAATCTGGAGACGCTGCGCCAGCGCGGCGTGCGTGTCATCGAGCCGGGCACGGGAGAGCTGGCCTGCGGCATGGTGGGCGCGGGGCGGATGGCTGAGCCGGAGGCCATTGCAGAAGCGGTGCTCTGCGCTTTGGGACGATGCCGTGATCTGGCCGGCGAAGTGGTGCTGGTGACCGCCGGCGGCACACGCGAGGCTCTCGACCCGGTGCGCTTCATTGGCAACCGTTCCAGCGGCAAGATGGGCTACGCGCTGGCCGAGGCCGCGCAGAGCCGAGGCGCAAAGGTGGTTTTGATCAGCGGCCCCACTGCGCTGCATCCGCCGGCGCGCTGCGAACTGGTAAAAGTGACCACCGCCAACGAGATGCGCGAGGCTGTTCTGGCGCGCATGAGCGAGGCCACACTGATCGTCAAGGCCGCTGCCGTTGCCGACTATAAGCCCGTCAACGTTGCCGGGCAGAAGCTCAAGCGCACCGGGCCGCTTACTCTCGAACTTGCGCCGACCGAGGATATTTTGGCCGAAGTTGTCCGCCGCCGCCGTCCGGGACAACTGATTGTTGGCTTTGCCGCCGAGACCGAGAATCGCATGGAAAATGGACGCGCCAAGCTGCTGCGCAAGGGGGCCGACGCGATTGTGGTCAACGACGTGAGCGGCGATGGCACTGGCTTCGATGTGGATTTGAATGCCGCGACCTTCCTGACGCTTTCGACCGCGATCGAGCTGCCCGCGATGGCGAAGCGCAGACTCGCGGATCGCATTTTGGATGAGATTCTTACCTTGCGCCGGCCCAGTTCGATGCTTCTGGAGCTGGACGAGCAGCCGGAGGCTCCGTCGCCCCAGGATCGCGCGCTCAGCGAAGCGCTTCCCGCCGCGCGCCGGCAACTGATTGTGGAGTAGCTACGTTGTCGCTATCCTTCGATCCCGCAACCCGCGAAGCCTTGTTGGACCGCGTCCGCTTCTACCGCGATCTCGGCCTGACCGAGTTCTATCGCCGTCCCGTGGATGCAGCGCTTGCGGCTCAACTCGCCGCGCAGCCTGAAGCCCCACAAATCTCTCAGGAGGATCTTCCCATTCCGCCCCGCAAGCCCATTCCAGCCCCGCCTCAGATTGCCGACGTTGTTCCCGCCGCAGACCGTGCCGCCGCTCTGCAACTGATCCGCGACGAGATCGGCGAATGTACGCGCTGCCCGCTGCACAAAGGCCGCAACAAGCTGGTCTTCGGCGATGGCGATCCAGCCGCGCGGCTGATGTTTGTCGGCGAAGGTCCGGGCGCCGACGAGGATGCGCAGGGATTGCCCTTTGTCGGCAAGGCCGGACAACTGCTGAACAACATGATTACTGCGATGGGACTGAAGCGTGAAGAGGTCTACATCGCCAACGTGGTCAAATGCCGTCCGCCGGGAAATCGCGTTCCGGAGCAGGAAGAGGGCGCCACCTGCACGCCATTTCTCTTCCGGCAGATCGATGTGGTGCGGCCACAAGTGCTGGTTGCGCTGGGCGCAACTGCGGCTACGTGGCTGCTGGGAGCGCGCCAGCCGCTGGCCGGTCTGCGCGGGCGAGTGCACTCGCTCCGCGGCGCACAGTTGATCGTTACCTATCATCCGGCGTATCTGCTACGCGACCCGCGGCAAAAGAAGGAAGCGTGGGCCGATTTGCAAATTGCAATGCGGGAGCTTGGCCTGAAACCGCCTGCAAAGAGCTGAAAGCCGCCTCCCGGTGCGCTACCATGCTTGCATGGATGTTCTCTACGCAGCGGAGATGCAGATCTGCGATCGCTTGACGGCAGAACAATATCAATTGCATTCGCTCGATCTGATGCGGTGGGCAGCCTCGGCGGTGGCGGATTTCGCGCGGGCGCAGTTTCCGCTGGCGCGGCGCGTGACGGTCGTTTGCGGACGCGGCAACAACGGCGGCGACGGGATGCTGGCCGCGCGGATGCTGGCATCGGCGGGCCTGGAAGTGACCACGCTGCTGATGGGCTTGCCGGATGGATTGAAGGGAGACGCCGCTGCGGCCTGGGCGGAGTTGACCACGCAGAAAAGCGGCGCGGCCCCGAATCGTGTTCACATCATTGCGTCGGCGGAGGATCTGCCGCGGTATGCGGGCAATCTTGCTCAAGATTGCGATCTGATTGTCGATGCCGTGCTGGGCACGGGCTTCAAGCCGCCGCTCAGGGGCTTGGCGCTGGCGGCGTTGGATTGGATCGACGCCAGTAGGCTGCCCGTTCTCGCCGTCGATCTGCCCTCCGGCTGGGAGGCTGACGAGACCTGTGCGGCGGCGCGCGGACCCCACTATCCCGCCGATGCGGTGATTACGTTTATCGCGCCCAAACCGGCCCACGTCTTCGGCCATTTGACTCGGCGCTGGAATCAGCCCGTGGTGCTCAAGCCATTCAATTCGCGGGAGCCGGTTGCCGTCGCGGAGTTGGGAGCAGCTTCACCGAGGCTGAGATGGGCCGGCTCGTCGCTGGCGCTGGTGCAGCCGCCGCGCGCGGCCAATGCCAACAAGGGCAACTTCGGCCATGTTTTGGTGGTGGGAGGTTCGGTCGGCAAGTCGGGAGCGCCGGCAATGACATCGCTGGCTGCTTTGCGCTCCGGAGCAGGTTTGGTCACTGCGGCGATTCCCGCGCCAGTACTGCCGATGGTTGCCTCTGTCGCTCCGGAGCTGATGACCTGGCCACTGGCGGCCAGCCCCGGCGGCTGCATCGCGTCAGAAAATTTGGCTTCCGAGTCCTTGTCCGCGCTTATGGCGGGGAAAACTGTGCTGGCGATTGGCCCCGGCCTGGGCCAAAGTCCGGAGACGGTGAAATTCACACTGGGATTGCTTTCTTCCACCAAGATTCCAGCAGTGATTGATGCCGATGCGCTCAACATTCTGGCGGCGGGGCCGGAACTCGCGGCCGGCTTAGCCAAGATGACCAAAGATGGCCGCACGATGGTGCTTACGCCGCATCCGGGCGAGATGGCGCGGCTAGCCGGGATCACCGTCGCCGAGGTGCAGGCCAACCGCCTCGAAGTGGCGCGCGGCTTTGCGCAGAAGGCTGGCGTCACACTGGTGCTCAAGGGAGCGCGCACGCTCATCGCTCATCCCGATGGCCGCGTCGCGGTGAATACCAGCGGCAATCCGGGCATGGCCAAAGGCGGCAGCGGCGATCTGCTGACTGGTTTGATCGCGGGCCTGCTCGCGCAGCATCCCGCCGAGGCGGCGCTGGCAGTCGAGGCAGCCGTCTACCTGCACGGGCTGGCCGCGGACCTGGCAGTGCGCGCCGGCGACGAGCACACGCTTCTGGCCACGGATTCTCTGCACCATCTGGCGCAAGCCTTTCGTTCACAGGCTTTTGACTTTCGCGCTTGCGGTCCCAGCGGGTATCTTTGGTTGCAGGGGCTGCCGCCGGAGATCGAACCATTCGCAGCCATTCACGAGGCCCTACCATGAGTTCAGAGTTCCCTGCCGCCGCCAACCGGACGCACGAGTTCACCACACAGAGCGGCGCGGAGAGCATCGAAGCCGGACGCAAGCTGGCGGCTCTGCTGGCGCCGCCGCAGTTGCTGATTCTGCGCGGCGACCTGGGCGCGGGCAAGACCACGCTGGTCAAAGGCATCGCCCAAGCTCTGGACGCAGCCGATCCCGACGAGGTAACCAGTCCGACCTTCACGCTGCTGCACGAGTACCGTGGCACGCGCGAGGGCCAGCCGGTGAAGTTATTCCATTTGGATGTCTATCGCCTGGATGGCGAGCGGCAGTTGGAGACGCTGGGCCTCGATGAGCTGCTGACTCCCGATGCGCTGGTGCTGATCGAGTGGGGCGAAAAATTCAAGAGCATCAAGAAGAGATCGACCGGCGAGATCGTCATCACTTCGACCGGCGGCGACGCGCGCAAGATTACCGTAACGCTGAAGGAGTAGTAGCGAACAGATCAACAGCTTCGCGGAAACAATCTATGGAAATTGACGAAATTATCGAAGAGTTTGAATGGTTCGACGGCACGTTCAAACGCGAAGCCGTTGAAGCAGCGGTCGCCCGCAGGGATGAGGTTATCCCAGAGCTTCTGCTTGTTCTGGAAGAGATCGCCGATCCGAAATTGGCGGCTGATCTTGATGCGGATGGCGAATACATGGCGCATCTCTACGCCATGTTTTTGCTGGCGCAGTTTCGCGAGCCGCGCGCTTACCCGCTGATGCTGCGCATCGCGCAGCTACCGAGCGATTTGCTGGAGTCTCTTTTTGGAGACATTCTCACCGAGCATCTCGACCAGGTTTTGGCTTCCGTGTGCGACGGCGATCTCGACGGTATCAAATCCCTGATTGAAAATCCGGCTGCGGATCAGTGGGTCCGGGGCGCGGCTTTGGGTGCTCTTATAACTCTCGCATCAGTTGGAATCAAAAGCCGCGAAGAGATACTGAGTTACTTTGCCGAGTTGTTTCATGGCAAGTTGACAGACAAGAATGATATTGTCTGGGGCGAACTCGTCGCCTACACAACTGACCTGTACGCGCCGGAGTTGCTGGGAGAAATCGAAAAGGCATTCGCCGAAGATCTGGTTGAACCCGGATTCATCAGTTTGGACGATATTCGAAGGGATTTGGCCAATGGCAAGGAGTGGGCGATGGAGCGGTTAGCGCGCGATCCCCATCGCCGCCTGATTGGCGACACGATCAAAGAGATGGAGTGGTGGGACAGCTTCAAGTTGAAACCGCGCGAAGCTCGGACCGAAACTCCCACGCTGAATGCTGCTTACTCGCCCAGGGAAGATTCTTATTCCGGCTTCAAGCGTACTTCTCCCAAGATTGGCAGAAACGATCCATGCCCCTGCGCCAGCGGCAAGAAATACAAGAAGTGCTGCGGACAATAAAACTCCGTGATGCGAAGATTCAACTCGGAACTCAGAACCCCATCACGTTATAGCCGCAATCGACGTAAAGAATTTCGCCGGTGATGGCGCTGGAGAGGTCGCTGGCCAGGAAGAGCGCCGCGCCGCCGACCTCCAACTGATCGACGTTGCGATGCAGCGGGGCGCGCTCGGCGTGGGAGCGCATCATCTCGCTGAGGTCGCCAACGCCGCGTGCGGCGAGGGTCTTGATGGGACCGGCGGAGATGGCGTTGACGCGAATGTTCTTGGAGCCGAGATTCCAGGCGAGATAGCGGACGGTGGATTCCAGACCGGCCTTGGCGATGGCCATCACGTTGTAGTTGGGAACGACCTTTTCGGCGGCATAGTAACTCATCGTCATGATGCTGCCTCCCTCGGTCATCAAGGGCGCCGCGCCGCGTGAGACGGCGATCAGCGAATAGACGCTGATGTCGTTGGCAATGCGGAATCCTTCGCGGGTGGTATTGATAAACTCGCCGCGCAGTTCCTCGGCGGGCGCGTAGGCCACGGCGTGAACCAGCACATCGAGCTTGCCGAACTTCTCCTTGAAGGTGGCAAATACGGCATCGATCTCATCATCGTTGGAGACATCGCACTGGTAGCCGCTGGCTCCCGGCAGCTCGTCGATGAGACTCTGTGCTTCAAGTTTCATGCGCTCGTTCTGGTAGCAGATGGCCAGGGTTGCGCCGGCCTGATGCAGTTGCTGGGCGATTCCCCAGGCGATGGAACGCTTGTTCGCCAGCCCGAAGACGACGGCTGTCTTACCCGTCAGATTGATCATTCTTGCTTTCTTCCTCCAGGGTCCGTGTTTGGGGAAGCGGACACCTACTGTCCTAAATAGAATATCAGCCGCCCAGGTCAACCAGCTCGACCTTGCCGGTGGGCTGGTTGAGAAAACGCGAGCCGAGCCGCTCGAATTTTTCGACGGAATCGGTGGCAAAGCAACGAAGTTGCGTGGGCGGAAACTGCGTCTTCGGCGAATCCTTCTCAGAATCGTGCGGGCCGAAGAGGCGGACAGCGGCCTCGGCTGTGGCCTCAGCGGAGTCGATCACGCGCATTCCGGCTGGCACGGCACGCTCGATCAGCGGCCGCAGCAACGGGTAGTGCGTGCAGCCGAGAACCAGTGTGTCGGGCTTCAGGCCCTGGGCGGCGGCCTCAGCGGTCAGTTCGGCAAGATAGATGCGAATCACCTCGGCGGTAACCTTCGCCTGCTGGCTCGATTCACCTGCGGCGCAAGCCGCCTCTGCCCCACCGCAGGTGGTCCAGCCCTCCTCGACCAGCGGAACCAGAAGCGGGCAGGCCATTTCGAGCGCCCTCAAGCCGCGCGCGCGGCAGGCGGCGGCATAGGCGTGGCTCTGTACGGTGGCATCCGTGGCGATAACCAGCACATCGCCGGTACGGGAGGCAGCGCGGGCGGCCTCGGCTCCCGGCTCGATCACGCCCAGCACCGGAACCGGCACTGCCTCCTGAATCGCATCCAGCGCCAGGGCGCTGGCCGTATTGCAGGCAATGACCAGAAACTCCGCACCCTGTTCGCGCACCAGAAACTGCGCGCTCTGTGCGGCGTAACGGGCGATCGTCCGGCGGGACTTGGAGCCGTAGGGCAGCCGGGCCGTATCGCCGATGAAGGCAAAGCGAGCATCAGGCAGGCGGGCTACCAATGCACGCAGCACGGTGAGACCGCCGAAGCCGGAGTCGAAGACGCCGATGGTGTGAGCTGGCGTGCTTGAAGTCTTTGCCGCGTCACTCATGGCTGTGCCCCTTGGGATGCAGGTGCATCGCCGGTCAGGTAGGTGCGAGTCAGATCGGCGTGGCCGGCGAGGGTCGAGCGCGGCTGGCCATCCACCAAAAATCGCACCTCGGTAACGCGTGGCAGATTTGCGTGCAAAGTGCCGCAGATGGAGAGCACCGTGAGCATCTCCGACTCGATACCAGAAGGGTGTCCGGCGGCAAAGCTGCCAGAGAGATTCACGACAGCCAGCAGCGGGCCGGTCTGCGACTGCTCCTGCGGCGGGGAGGCGGCATGAGGGTTTGCTGCAACCGCTGGAGCGGGCAGCAGAAAGACTTGGAGCACCGCGCTCCCGCCTCCGGGAACAGGATGAGAGGAGTCGGAGGCGGCATAGAGATCGAGCAGCTTGGCCAGCACGGCGCGGGCGCGGGCGCCGGAGTCGGCGGGGAGGGGCAGTGAGTGCAGTTGAGCAAGTAGAGAGCCGTCGCCGTCGCTTGCCACCATCAGAGTCGCCGGTTCGGCAGGTGCAACTTCAGGAGCGCTGGTGGGCGCCAGGTCCTGCCCGGCAATCAGCCGCTGATGGGCGCGTTCGCGCAACTGCCACAGCACCAGGCCCATCACCAGCGAGCCGAGCAAGAGAACGGCAAAGAGAATCTTCTGGTAACGGGGAATCATGGCTGCCGTGCCTCCGCGCGCCACTCGACGAGCGCGGCGGCAACTGCGGCGGCCACGCGCGCCTGATACTGCGGATCGTCAAGCCCACCAAGTGCAGGATGGCCGGCATTCAGATCGGGCGCGATCTCGATGGCCACGGCTGGACAGGTCATGCTATCGATGGTCGGCAGGGATGCTCTGCCCAGTGTCACATTCATTCCGGCCTGTTGCAATGCGGAGTTGAGCGCTCCGGCCAGCGCCAGCGAGCGCGTTATCCAGGCGGACTGCGCGGTCTTCCAGGCGGCAAGGCGCGCAGGCGCGGCGGGAGCCAGCGAAGAGGTGAAGAGGTGAACGCCCGATCCGCTCTCAGTAGCATGGAGGCTCAGGCAGGCCTGGGCTTGCAGGTGATTGGCGAACTCAGCGCGCTGATCCGGTTCGACCGTCCCATCCGCATCGCGGGTGACGACGACTTGAATTCCGCGCGCCTGAAGCAGCGAACGCAACCGCACGCTCAGAGCGAGAGTGAGGGTCTTCTCCAGCTCTCCATTTACCAGGCGTCCGCCCGTATCGTCGCCGCCATGAGCCGCATCCAGCACCACAACAAAGCGCGCCTGCGGCGCCGGCGGGGCCGGCTGCGCAAAGGACAGTTGCGTGGAAACTACGATGAGCGCGAAGGCCCCCGCCATGCCAATTCCACGAAGAGGCTGGATGCAGAATAGAGATTTAGACCGAATTGCACGTCTTACCGGCAAGAGCATACTCCGCATTTACAGCGACCACACCTTATGCTTCTGGATCGCCGAGTACATCGCATCCGGAGCCAAGTCCAGTTCGCCGGGCCAAGCTACAGCGCCGTATTCGAGCGTGACTTGAGCAAACAGAGCCGGATCGGCAAGCTGTGCGAATACCCCCGCGTTCGGCGATTGGACCAGACCTGAGAGATCAACCATCCCGGTGAGTCCGTCGGCAAAAACAACCCGCAGCCGATAGCCTGGAAGAGCTTCCACTTCAGTAACACGCCAAGGCGAACGGGGCGTGACTTCCTCAGCTAAGGCAATGGGAGGATTTTCGCTGGTGATTGATTCTGCACGCATAGTTCCCAATCCTTTCTGAGTTCGTCCCGGTGTTGCTGCGCCCATTCCAGTACAAGCGCCGTGGCGCGGCTCGGAAGATTCCCACGCATGACCTCGAAGGTTTGAATGTCGATCAATGCTTCAAATTCAGCATACAACGCATGGAAGTGCGGCGGAAGATGATCGCCGAAATACATCTGAATCAAGATACCGTAAAACCTGCTGATCGTTGGCTTTGGTCTCCTCGGCTCTCATCTCAATACTTCCGCGCATTCGGACACTCAATCCAGCGCATAGATCGTCAGACCGCTGAGCAGCTTGGGAAAGAAGTCGGTGGATTTCTGCGGCATCACGTCGCCGGCAAAGGCCACTTCCTTGAGTTGCTCCATCGAAACCGGATTGGTGAGGAAGGTTACATCGGCCTCGCCGCGCCGCACCTGATCGACGGCTTCAGCGGCATCGCGCAGATAGCGCAGATTGGTCTGTTCGCGCACCTTCTCTTCATTCAATCCCAGCAACCGGTCGAGCACGATGGAGTGCAGGCAGCTCAGATCAAGCTGGCGCTGGCGTTCGGGCAGGTGAGCCAAAGCGGCGGCTACCGGCTCCGATTTGGAGCGCAGCAGATAGGCTCCGGCGCGCGTGACGGCGACAAAGGCCGTGCCCTGCTGGCTGTCGAGTGTGCCGATGTAATTTGCGGCTTCGCCGCGAGGCAAGGCCTCGATTGTGAAGAACTCCTCTGCAGCTTGCAAAAAGGCCGCCGGATCGAATGTTTGCAGACTATGGACCACGCGATGTGTGGGCAGGACAACCAGCCCATCGGAATCCATATTGACAAACGTCATCATCACAGCAGCCTCCGGATAAGGCGGCTGATGGACCTGGCCGGTGACGGATTCGCTCTTGGCTGGCGACGCGGGCGCGTGCTCTTTGGAATAATTGAGCGCGGTCTCGTAGCGGTGGTGGCCATCGGCAATAATCAGCTTCTTGTCGGCCATTGCCGTCGTCAGCAGATTGATGACATTCGGCTCGTTGACGCGCCATAGCCGGTGCAAAACACCGTATTCATCGCTGGTTTCGGCGTCGGCGGGTCCGGCGCCATCGTACAGAATCTTCTCGATGCTGCCGGCCGGGTCGGAGTAGAGCATGAAGATCTGTCCAAAGTGCGCATGGGTAGCCTTGAGCAGATTCAGCCGGTCGCCCTTGGGTTTGCTGAGCGTCTGCTCATGGCGGTAGACCACCTTTTCGGAGTAGTCGTGAACCTTGCCAAGAGCGATAAAACCGCGCCGTTCCTTGACGATTTCGGTTCCCGGCACCTTGAAACGCTGGGAATAGGCGAAGATGCAGGGGTCTTTCTCCTGCACCAGCACCCCCTCCTCGCGCCATGCGCGGAAGTCACGGCCCGCCCGCGAATAGACGTTCTCGCCCTGCTCGGCGTCGAAGAGTTCCGGCTTGCCCAGAATAATGCGGACCAGATTGTAGGGGCTGCGGTCGTAGTAGGCCTGCTGCATCGCCGGAGAAATCTTGTCGTAGGGCTGTGTAACCACGTCATCCAGCCGGACGGAGGAGGAGTTGTAGCGCCATGCTCGAAAGGGGTAAATGCGGGCCATGCTGAAGCTCTTGCTCCCGTTAAACGGTTGAATTTGCGCTCAAAAGCCCCTCTTTGCTCACCGCGAAACTTCTGCGCGCTTAGCTCGATTGTACTCCCCCTGCCGTTCCGCTCTCAGCGCCGATTGCCGGAATCTGACCGCAGCCCGGCAACAGGCGTAAAGTGAAGGAACGGGGCACTCCTTCAGCGGGATTGCCCCGACTCCAACGTCAGGTATGCACCGGCTTCTATGCGCCTCTGTCTTTACGCGATCTCCGCGCTTCTCATTGCCGGATCGGCCCTCGCGCTGGCAGCGCAGCAGACGCCCGTTCCGCCATCTCCCGCCGGATCTCGCAATCCAGCTCCTTCGCTCACCCTGGACCGCGACCCGGTGCCTTCGCCGGAGGGCGCAGCGCCTCCGCCGCCGGTGCTGCAAAAAGAAGGCGAAGGTTATGTGCTGCACGCTGACGTTGAGGAGGTTGTCCTCAACTGCACGGTATTGGAAGGCACGCGTCTGGTTCCCGATCTGAAGAAAGAGGATTTCCACGTCCTGGAAGACGGTCTCCCGCAAACGCTGATCAGCTTTCAGCACAACGATGTTCCGGTTTCAATTGCGATCGTGGTGGACAACTCCGGCTCGATGAGCCGCAAGCGCCCCTCGGTGAATAAAAGCGCCCTCGACCTGATCGCAGCCTCGAATCCGGAGGATGAAGCCTTTGTGGTCAACTTCAGCGACGAGGCCTTCATCGACCAGGATTTCACTTCAGACCTGAACAAGCTGCGTGAGGGGCTGTCGAACATCGATGCGCGCGGCGGCACGGCGCTCTATGATGCCGTTGTGGCCTCAGCCGACGAGCTGGCCGCCGATGCCAAGCACCCCAAGCAGGTTCTCATCCTCATCACCGACGGCGAAGACAACGCCTCCAGCACCTCGCTGGAACAGACCATCCTACGCGTACAGAAACTCTCCGGTCCGGTCATCTACTCCATCGGATTGCTCTTCGGCGACGAGATGAGCCGTACTGAGGTGAAGCACGCACGCAAGGCCCTGGAGATGCTCTCCACCGAGACCGGCGGCATGGCTTTTTTTCCCAAGAACATTGAAGATATCGACCCGATCGCCGCCGAGGTGGCGCGGGATATTCGCAGTCAATACACGCTGGGCTACCACTCCACCAAACCCACCACCGTGCCCGGCTTTCGCCGCGTTGAAGTGACAGCCGAAGCCAAAGGCCACGGCAAGCTCACCGTACGCACACGCACCGGCTACTTCCCGGTGGCGCGAGTGGCGAAGAAGCCTGCCCCGGCTGAGAAGCACTAGTATCCTGAGTCAGAAGTTCGTTCAAGAAAAAACTGTCATCCTGAGCGACCGTAGCGTACCGGGGTCCCCAGCGACAGGTCTTCGTCGCTGGGGTGGGTAGCGAAGGGAGTCGAAGGACCTGCGTTTGCTTTTCGGTATTCTGTTACAAACCTCAGATCCTTCGACTCACCATCCCCAGGCTGAAGAGAACGCCTGGGGCCCCGTTCGCTCAGGATGACAG
>JBAVDS010000023.1:0-1947 GCA_049587335.1 Occallatibacter sp.
CATAGACCTTGATGGACATGGCTGCAATGGTTCAACGGAGGGTTTTTGCAACAAGGATGTCCAGGAAGCCATGCGACATGGGATGAGTGCAAGTGACGCGTATGCTGGCTGGAAGGCCCAACAGCAGAACACAAATGGAGCCGCTCCGCCGACTGGGGGAACTGGTAAAGCACTCAATGCCGCAGAGATGAAGACGGTGATGGCAGACGCCGACAAGCTCGCCGCTGCATGTGCCGCTACATTCGGGAGCGTGATCCCAGGCTTCTCTCTGTCAACTTTCGACTCCGAGATGCACAATGCGACCTACAATCAGTGGCCGGTTGCATACTCTGGCCCCGAGCATAGCGCGAGTACTGAGGCTAATACTAAGAACACTGGGCCAATGTCGGGCCGCTTTACAAATTTGTTCGCCAACTTCTTTAGAGATACCTCACACAGGCAAGCGGCCATTTTTGTCCATGAGAACCTGCATCGGTCTACAGGGTGGACGGATAGCAATGTTTTCTATATGTTTCAGAACCACGGAATGAGACCCGATGAAATCAACAATTTCATACATTGGGGCGCTACAGACGGAATTACTACATGGATTCTGCGTGGATGCCAATGAGGGGACAAGCATGAAAGTCAAGATCATTTGGGGTGTTATTTCCCTCTTCCTGTGCGTACTGAGCGGCATCGTCGGAGCCTATTCAATGATGCTCTTGCAGGAACACAGAGCGAACGGGGATACGTTGCAGGTTCACAAACTGGAACTCATCGACGCCCATAAGGGAGTCCGAGCGGTGTTTTCCGTCGAGGACGACGGCAGTGTTTTCCTGCGGATGCTCTCCAAGGAAAATGCTCCTGTGGTCGAGTTGGGGGTGAACGAAAATCCCGGCCCATACAAGCTGTACACGCCGTCTGGAGGACTGACGATCCGCGATGGAGCCGGTACACCGGCAATTCGTCTGCGTACCCTCGAAAAGGGCGAAGCCGCGCTTTCGTTTTCCAGCACAAACAATCCTGACCTAGTTGGGGTGGGCTATACCCATTATGGGGATGTGATCGACGGGCATGACCGGGGAATGTGGGGCTTGCAAATCGCTGGCCCGAATCATCAATCAACCGGCGTCAATGTTTTTTCAGAAGATGGCGTTCTCAAGGGATCGACCGTTCCCTTGGAGCCGCCGCCAAATATCGGTGCGCGTCCAACGAAGAAGTAGAGCGCCAATGACCCAGTGGGTAATCTTCAGCAGGCCGCTCTTCGGGGGCGGGTGGCCCAGTCATCGGCTCTGAAGAATGATTCTGATTCTTGAGAAGCTGTGCCCTGTTCATCGCGTTCTTTGCGATGAGCAGGCGTCGCGATAAGATTGTGGGCGGACGGGGATGGCGGGTGGCGCACCCTTGACCAAACCATAAAGTCTGGGTGGCCCATCCTTCGCTTGTTTCTAGCGAAGGGTGGGAATCATGAACCTCAAGCTGCTGGCCACTTACGACGCAAACGGCGTGCACTACAACCTGAACGACTGGCTGGGCACCAAGCGCGTGCAGGTCAGCGCCAGCGGCACGGTGGATGAAACCTGCTGGAGCCAGCCCTTCGGCGATAACCTGAACTGCAGCGGCCCGGTCGCCGACGACGATAACCTGCACTTCACCTCGAAGCAGCGCGACACGGAGACCGGCAATGATTACTTCGATGCGCGCTACTATGCCAGCAGCGTGGGAAGGTTTATGTCGCCGGACTGGAGCGCGAAGGTTGAGCCTGTACCGTATGCAAAGCTCAACAATCCGCAGAGTCTCAACCTGTATGCGTATGTTTTCAATAATCCTCTCACAGGCATAGACCTTGATGGACATGGCTGCAATGGTTCAACGGAGGGTTTTTGCAACAAGGATGTCCAGGAAGCCATGCGACATGGGATGAGTGCAAGTGACGCGTATGCTGGCTGGAAGGCCCAACAGCAG
>JBAVDS010000024.1:0-2262 GCA_049587335.1 Occallatibacter sp.
GCATCACGGAAGAGGAGAAAGCCATCCTCAGAGAACAGGCCAACAGTGCGAGCCTGACGATGAGCGAGTACGTACGGCGGTCTGCACAGGGCAAGCGAATCCTTTCCACGATGGACCAGAAGGCCGCTGGGGAACTTGCAAGACTCGGTGGACTCCAGAAGCATCTGCTCACGCAGATCAAAGGTCTCCCGGATGAGGAAGGTCTGCGCAAGGGACTGAATTCCACATTGTTGGCTGTTCAAAACGCATTGAGAGCGCTCAAGACGGACACGGTGAAGTGAAGATGATTGCGAAAATGCAGCCAGCGAGAAAGCACTCCAGCAGCTTCAAACGACTTCAGGAATACCTTACGAAAGAGCGTGATGCCGACACTGGAGAACTTCTGTTGCGAGGCGATGTTGTCATGTCGAAGAATCTTCTCGGCTTCGACACAGCGGCGATCGAGATGCAAGGGGTTGCATCTCTCAATAATCGTTGTAAGGATGCAGTCTGCCATTATGAACTGGCATGGCCTCCGGGTGAGCGTCCGACTCGACCGCAATGGGTAGATTGCGCGCTGCACACGATGAAGGCACTTGGATATGAAGGCCATCAATATATGATTGTCGCGCATGACGACAAAAAGCATTTTCACATCCACATCATGCTCAACAAGGTTCATATGGAGACGCTCAGGGCGCATACACCATATCGTGACTGGTTCACTCTGGATGCTTCAGTGCGCTACCTTGAAGCGAAACATGGCTGGACACACACGCCGGGTCCGATGCGATGGGATGAGGAATCAAAAAGAGCTGTACTGCAATCGAGGTCCGAGCGCAATGCGTCTCGATCTGTGCAACAACATCCGAGTGGAGCCGCTGCACAATTTGAGCATTACCAGGATCAGGAATCATTCCAAACCTATGTGCGACGAGAGATTGCTCCGCGCGTGGGCACACTGCTTGCCCGACGGAATGTCACATGGGATGACATCCATCGCCTTCTCTCAAAGGCTCATCTCCGGCTTGAGAAAGGTGAGTCGGGCGGATATACAGTCCTTGCTGTTGACCATGACATCCGGGTGAAGGCATCCGATGTGTTCCGCAACAATTTTGCAGGAAAGATCAACCGCCAGAGCACGGAGGCCACTCTTGGCACATGGACACCCGCTTCATCATCCGGCTATGAGGCCGATCAACAGGTCGCACAACATAGCGTTCAACATGATGCTCGTGATGGTGCATTGAGGGAAGAACGGAAAGCACAGCGGCACGCCGAACGCAGCTCACTGATGGCCGAGTATAACCAATACCGGAATCAGCAACGGGCGATATGCAAGGGGCTTACGGGAGAGGGCAGAGAGGCACGCCAACATCTCATGGTGTCGCTGCGACAGAGAAAGAAAGAGATTCGCGCATCCGCGCTGTCATGGCCGGACACGAAAGTCTTGCTTTCCCAGGCAGCGGCTCAATCCGTTCTCGCAGTACGCGCCCTGAAACTGGCCGTTCAACAGCGGCGGCAAGAGGTATTTCCGAAGAATCTCCGCACATGGGTTGCCGGACGCGCCGCCGAGGGCGATGCGCGGGCAGCGGCACAATTGCGTGGCTGGCGCTATGCGGACCAGCGGAATCAGCGGCGGCTAGATGCAAGGCTGGAAGCGAACGCGATGCACATCGGCCCACCGCCCGATCATGACAGCAGCACAGACTGGGCCGACCTTGCGCAACAACGCCTTGCGGTCCAACAAAAGCAACAGGCCCTTGCCAACCAGATCGCCGCGCCCCGCATCTGGAAAATCGACCGCAAAACCGGCGATGTGTCCTACGCACTCAACGGGCGAGTTTCCGTCATCGACCGTGGACGCATCGTCACCGTTCTCAACCAGGATAAAGCCGCCGTCCTCTTCGGATTGGAGATGGCCATCCAGAAATTCGGACCGCGAATCGCGTGTAACGGCAGCGTGGAGTGGAAGCGGATGGTCACAAAGATTGCGGCGCAACACGGTATCTCTGTCAAATTCACTGACCCGGAGATGCAACACGCCCTGCACTTTCTTCAACGTCTGGCGAATCCGCGCCAACGCCAGCAGGAAAGAGGTGGCAGGTAGCTCATGATTGCGGAAATTCGGCCGCTTTCAGCAAGATGCTCTGACAAGACTATGCGAATGTGGATTGAACTGGAGTCTTGAGTTTATGGACGAAGGCAAAATAGGCAACCATTACACGAAATGCCTTGGACCGATTCACACCGCCAAGAACCTCTCCGCCCACCCTCTCCAGT
>JBAVDS010000025.1:0-4607 GCA_049587335.1 Occallatibacter sp.
GCAACCGGCCCACTGTCTCCATATTTCCTCCTGGAAACAGAAGAACCGTTGAACGCTTCATCGAAAAGTATCAAGACGGATGCGGAATCTGCTCAGTTAACACTTCCGTTCATGCGATTGCCCTGGGTTCGCAGCAGGGCTCATTTCGCATCCGAAAAAAGTTGACGCATTGTTTTCCTGATTTACGCACACTCTATTGAACGGCCAAAACCACTCCATCTCCGGCAGAAAGACTAGATGAATAGCAGCACGACAGTGCAATACCCATTCTGTGTCCGCCCCGATCAAGAGGGTTTGGAACCAGCGCAGCATCTCATCCACACGATTCTTCACATACTCTTCATGAACTTGTCTTCAATTCTTCATCTCACTCACAGAAGATCAAACTGTATCCCCTTCCATCCTATGCGGCAACAAGTCTATTTGGGCCGCACTTTGCCCGCAAGACAAAAGGAGTCACTCAGTGTTTTTTCAACGCTATAGCCTCAGTCTGCCCTTCGTTACGCTCAAATGCCCGACTCGGAAAGATGTACTCTGCATTGCTTCAGAGCATACCCCCAGCGGCCCAACCAAGTTCGCCCACTTTGGCCGGCTCACGGCGGCGTTGCTCATCGCGTTGTGTGCTCTCTTCGGTGCCGCGGCATCCGCGCAATCCGCGCATTTTGCCGGCGCCATGAGTACATTATTCAGCGGTACGTATTACCCGAGCGGAGTTGCATTGGATGGCAACGGCAACTACTACATCTGCGACGAAAACGATGTGTACAAGGAGACGCTGCAATCGGATGGTTCCTATATCCAAAGCTCGCTGGCAGGCTATGGAACCGGAGCCACCGGCGTTTGGGGTCCCACAGGAATCGCAGTGGACACGAGCGGCAATGTCTATGTTTCCGACTACGGAAACAACAGGGCGGTGAAGTTTACGCTGCAATCAAATGGCAGCTACATCCAGGCCACGATGCCGACCAGTCAGCTTGAAGCTCCCGAAGGAATTGCGGTGGATGGAAGCGGCAACGTTTATATTGCCGATTACTACGACAGCCGGGTGTTGAAGGAGACGCCATCAGGGGGCGGCTATACGGAGACCGCGATCTCCAGCGGAACTCTTAGTCCCTTCGGGATCGCTGTGGATTACAACGGTAACAACGTTTATATCGCCGATAACAACGGCCGCGTGGATATCCTATCGGGGCCCAGCTACACGGTGAGCACCATCGGAAGTGGCATTGCTCAAGGCACCTCTGGAATTGCAGTTGATGTCAGTGGCAACATCTATGTCTCCGACACCGGCAACGACCGGGTGTTGAAGGAGACGCTATCGGGCGGTACTTATACTCAGAGCATAATTGCCTCCGCGGGGCTGGTCGCGCCGAAGGGATTGGCTGTGGATTTCAACGGCAACGTCTATATTGCAGATTCGAGCAATGGCGGGATCGCCAAGGACACGTTGACAGGCTGGAACTTTGGCACGCTCGCTGTCGGGACCCAAAGCCCGGCGGTAACGCTCGTTTTTTCGTTCGATTCCGGAGGCACAATCGATGTGAATGTCGGAGAGCCGGGTCTCGGCGGTCAGGAATTTTCCGATGACGGCACGGGAACCTGTACCTTGAACGGCCCTGGATTTTCGTATGCAGCCGGCCAAACCTGCACCGTGAATGTAACCTTTCAGCCACAATTCTCCGGGGTGCGGTATGGCGCGGCGAACCTCAATATCGGCGGCATGGCAACCATTGCGGAAGGCTACTTGCAAGGAACAGGATCGGGGGCGCAGACGGGCTTCCTGCCTGCAGTACAAAACGCGAGCAGCAGCACTGGACTGAGTTCTCCCACTGGGATCGCGGTTGACGACTATAGCAACGTCTATGTCTCCAATTCCACTTCGAGTGGCCAAGTGTGGCAGTTCACGATGAATCAGGCTCCCAGCGCAGGCTATTCGATCGGCACAGGCCTAAGCAATCCCGCTGGTCTAGCGATCGATGGAAACGGCAACATTTATATTGCCGATTCCGCAAATAACAGGGTATTGAAGGAGACTTCGTGTGTGCGATTCATCTGTTACGGCCAGACCACGATACCGACCAGCACCCTGAACTCGCCTGAAGGGGTCGCGGTGGATGGGCAAGGTAACGTTTACATCGCCGATACCGACAATAGCCGAGTATTAAAGGAGGTTTTGTCTGTCGGTGGATATGCCGAAAAGTCGCTTGCCGGCGGTCTTCTCGCTTCCCCTCAAGGGATCGCGGTAGATGGCAACGGCAACATTTATATCGCCGATACCGGCAATCAGCAAGTGCTGAAGCTCGCGCCACTGCCGAATACCGTCAACTCCACAGATGGTTACGAGGTGACCACGATCATACCCGCCAGCGCAGGCCAGGGCGCTCCCAATGGGATTGCAGTGGATAGCAATGGCAGAGTGTATATCTCCTTTTTCCCCAGTAATAAAATTTTGAAGGAGACGCCGTCGGCGAGCGGTTACATCCAGAGCGCGGTCCCAACCAGCGGTCTCAGTACTCCCTCTGGGATCGCGGTGGATCCGTACGGCAACCTCTATATCGCCGATTCCGGCAACAACCGGGTCGTCGAGGAGGATATTGGCGATGCACCCACTTTGAATTTCGCCTCTACAGACCAGGGCAAGACCAGCACAGACAGCCCGCAGACGGTGACCGTGGAGAACACCGGCAACGCGCCGCTGAATTTCACTGACATCGTTTATCCGACGGACTTTCCAGAGGCTGGCTCGCTTGCGACTGATTGCACAACAAGTACGCCAGTGGCAGTCGGGAGCACTTGCACGTTTACCATTGACTTCTCGCCGACATCAACGAATGGAAGCAATACTTCCGCTGCGTTGAGCGAGACTCTCTATATGTATAACAACGCAAAGGTGGGTGAAGAAGGTTTCACGGTCACCGGAACGGAGACCAATATCGCTCCACCGGCCGCCGCACCGACCTTCTTACCGGTACCGGGTATATACACCTCTGCGCAGACAGTCACCATCTCCGACGCCACCGCGGGAGCGGTGATCTACTACACCACCAACAACACGACGCCGACAACCAGTTCAACAAAGTACACAGGCCCAATCACGGTATCGACCAGTGAAACCGTCCAGGCCATCGCTGTTGCCACAAGCTACACAAGCACGTCCGCTTTCGGTCGTTACTTCATCAATCTGCCTGGGCCGGCCGCTACGCCAACTTTCTCAGTCGCATCCGGCGCCTACACTTCTGTGCAATCGGTCATACTCTCCGACGCAACCAGCGGCGCTGCGATCTATTACACCACCGACGGATCGACGCCGACCATCAACTCGACCAAGTACAGCGCAGCAATTCCAGTACCGTCCAGCGCAATCATCAACGCAATCGCGGTGGCCAGCGGCTACAACAACAGTGCTGTCAGCTCGGCAACATACATCATCAACTTGCCGCAAGTCACAGCGCCGGCCTTCTCGATTGCAGGAGGCACCTTCTCATCGGCGCAGACGGTTTCTATCTCCGATTCGACACCGAACGCGACGATCTACTACACGACCGATGGAACTCCAGTTACAACTGCCTCGCCGAAGTACAACGGATCCATCACAGTGTCATCCACTGAGACCATCCAGGCCATCGCTGTAGCAACCGGCTACGCCAACAGCGCGGTTACCTCGGCGGCCTACGACATTAATTTGACGCAGGTCGCAGCGCCGCACTTCTCGATCGGCACGGGCACGTACACCTCGGCGCAAACGGTTACTCTCTCCGATGTGACCGCGGGTGCGACGATCTATTACACCACCGACGGCACGACGCCGACGATCAATTCGAACAAGTACAGCACGGCGATCACCGTGGCGTCCAATGAAACCATCAACGCCATCGCCGTAGCCGCCGGCCTTATCAACAGCGAGACCGTCTGGGCCACTTATACCATCAACATACCGGCTCCGGATTTCATTCTCAACACGTCAACCAACTCTGCTCTCTTGCTGCAAGGAAGCACCGCAGTATTCAACCTGACGGTAACTCCGCTGGGTGCAGCGGCCTTCCCCACTGGCGTAACGCTGACTGCCAGCGGATTGCCTGCTGGAGCAACGGCTACCTTTTCGCCGGCCACAATTGCGTCTGGTGCAGGAGCTACGGCGGTGACGATGACGATCAGTGCTTCTACAACCTCGTCAATGTCACAACCCTCCGGCGGCAGTGCAATTGGCAGGATAACTCCCTTCGCGCTGGCTCTTCTGCTTTTGCCCTTCGCAGGGCGTCTTCGTAAGTCGGGCAAGCGCTTGGGACGGCTGCTGACGGTACTATTGCTGCTTGGTGCTGGCGCGGTTGCCATGACCGGGATGAGCGGCTGCGGCAACGGCAGCAACGGTTTCTTTGGACTGATGCCGAAAGCATACCCCGTCACTGTCACCGGAGTCATGGGAACACAAACGCACGCCGCAACCGTTACGCTCATCGTTCAATAGGAAGGAGGACTCGAAATGCGCATATCGAAATGCGGAAGGGTGCTCCTTGTGAGCGCAAGTATGTTAGCTGGGTCCATAGGTTGGGCCCAGCAGAGTCCAAAGCCGGCAGCGCCGGCGGCGGTGTCAACCGACTTAGCTGCGA
>JBAVDS010000026.1:0-43376 GCA_049587335.1 Occallatibacter sp.
GGCGCGCTCGATCGGCAACCCATCCGACACGCGCGCTAACATAACTTGAATCGCAAAAAAGAAAGGAGATTCCCGCTTCGCTAACCCTTCGCCGCCTTCAGGCTCATTCTTCGATTGGAAAAGACTGCAGTGACAGCAATGCTGGCATAATTTCCAAATGAATAACTGGGCTAGGCTGTATCGACCTATACTGACGCGCAGCCAGTATAGGTCGATACAGCCTAGGTTCGCTCCAACAGGACGCGCCGTCGCCCGCAGGATAGCTACCTCTTCAATTCGTGAAACTTCGACTTCGCCTCATCTGTATCGCAAGACTATGACTCGTACTCCGCGCCTTCTTCTACTCGCCGCTCTTCTTGTCCAGCCTTTGACTGCAACGTTTTTGCTGGCTCGGACTCCGGGCTGCCAGAATTCTCTCTTGATCGGGAGTTGGCAGGGCACGATGACTCGCGGCTGTATCGCCAACGATCCAATCATGTCAGCGTATTGTTTCGTTAGAGCCGCTTGAGAAAGGCCTGTGCCTCTTTGAGCTGCGGAAAGAGTTTTTCCTCGGCCTTGAACTCGCGCGAATGAACGCAGCGGCGCATTCCCTTCAGCTTGACCGGATGCTTCAGATGCAGCATCTCGTGGTAGAGCAGGTACTCGACGGCGTAGCGGGGACTGGAGGGCCGGTCGAAGACGCGGCTGACGACGATGGTGTTGTGGGCGGCGTCGTAGTGGCCCAGCGCGCGCTTGGCCACGCTCTCGCTCCAGGTCAGCTCCGGGCGGCCGAGGAGTCCGCCGAAGAAGCGCTCGTTCAGCGTATCGAAGACCTCTTCGAGATTGTAGAATCGGCCTTCAGGACCGAAGCCGCGCTTGTTGCCGCGCGCGCCGCGAATCAGCTCCGTCTGGCGGACGACGGCGGCACTGTAGACGAAGCGCTTGTAGCGCAACTCTTGCGCCGGCTCGATCGGCTTCTTGTAGAGCTTGGCCAGCAGGATATGGGCGATGGCGCGGACCACCGTCTCCGGCGCGCCCTCCAGCAGGTCGGAGAGGCTCACCTCGATCTTGCCTTCACGCAAGCGAATGCGCGTATTCAGCGAGGTAAATCGCCGGAAGCGGAGTGCGATCGGCGGCATCGGCGCGCGGGGGCGCAACGTCCGGTACTCCTCCTGAAAGATGGAAACGAAATCGGCAGCCACTGCTTACAGCTTACAGGCACCTCAACCGTCGCGCCAAAGACTGGCGGCTCCGGTTCGCTCGCGCCCGCTCTGGCCTCGCCCGGCAGATTCCAGCGCTTATGGAGCGCTTCCACGCTGTGCTAGTATCCCGAAGAGCACAATACACAGCTTTTCTGGGGATTCTAAAATGGAAAGCAGCCTTCGTCCGCTCACTCTCGGTGAGATTCTCGATCGCACCGCGCAGCTTTATCGTGCGAATTTTCTGCTTTTTGCCGGCATTGCCTCCGTATATGCAGGCGCTTTGCTGATTATGGGTCTGCTTCGGATCGGACTTGCCGAGAGTCTGCGCATATTGCATATGACAACGCAACTGCAATGGCTGACCTGGACCAGCGCGGCATTCATCATGCTGCTCTCTTTCCTTTTATATGGCATGGTCATGGCCGCAATCAGCCGCGCGGTAGCCTGGGTACATCTGGGCCAACCGGCCACGATTCGCGCTGCATATTCCAGCATCCTTCCGCAGTGGGGCCGCTACATCTGGCTGATGACGATCGTCTGGCTGGTAGCTTTTTCGCCCGTCGCAGTGCTCTATGGCAGCTACTTCGGAATCATGGCCCATTACGTGAGAGGATTCGGTTCCGACCCGGCCGCACAGCAGTCTGCAATGTCGAATCCGCACACTCTGATGATTGTCGGTGTGGCTTCGATCATCTTCTTCCTGCTGATGATTCCCGCCTGCATCTACGCCATCCTCATGGCCCTGCGCTACTCCCTCTCGGTTCCGGCATGCGTAGTGGAAAACCTGAAAGCCCGCGCTGCTATCCGGCGCAGCATCGAGTTGGCGAAGGGCACATGGGGACGTATCTTTCTCCTCACGTTAATGATTGCGGCAATCAAGTTCGGATTGATCATCGTCACCCAGATTTTTGTTTTTGTGGCGGCCTTCAAGCATCCCGGCCAACCGCTGGGACCGGGGCTTTTGGCGCTCTCTCAAGTGATCGGCTTTTTCACCACCACCTTTCTGAGTCCGATTGGTGCGGCAGGCTTGACGCTCTTCTACTACGATCAGCGCGTCCGCAAAGAAGGCTACGACATCGAGTGGATGATGCAGGCCGCCGGGCTGACCGCGCCGCCGCAAGCCGTCGTGACACCTCCCGCCGCCGAATCACCGCTGGCTCTCGATGCCCACTTCGATCCGCCGCCCGCGCCGCAAGACTCCGAGGCCAAGCATGAATGAGCCGCTGCAACCCTTGACGCTGAGTGAGATTCTCGATCGAACCGCGCAACTTTACCGGAAGCGTTTTTTCGTCTTCCTGGGCATTTCGATTGTGCCTACCGCTCTGACGCTGGCGCTGGCTTTTGTAATTGGAGCGGTGGTGGCGTGGTGGAACTGGCGCGGCGCCGGCTCGGTCTCCACCTCGACAGGATACGTTCTGATTGGCGTCTTTACGATTGCCGCCGCGCTGATCGCGCTGCCGCTTCTCTTGGCCGCCGCATCGCTATCGACGGCAGCCATCAACCACGCCACCTCCTGCGTCTACCTCGGCGAGCCAACGGCCATTCGCGCTGCGTACAAGAGCGTCTGGCGGCGCGGCTGGCGCTATATCTGGCTTTATCTGCTGGAAGGCCTGCTCATCTTCGTGGCGCCTATGGCGGTCTATATTGGGCTGGTGGCGCTGACCGTCGGAGCAACGGCGCTCGCGGTGAAAGCCGGCGCTGGCGGTATACTAGGCGGCTTTTTCTTTGGCTTGCTGGTCTTTCTGGTCATCGTTGCCATGACCGGCTACATCTTCTGGATGCTGCTCAAGCTCTCGCTGGCCTTCCCCGCCTGCGTCGTCGAGCAGATGAGCGCCTGGAGCGCGATCAAGCGCAGCTTCTCGCTCAGCCAGGGGACCAAGGGACGCATCCTTCTGCTGTATCTGCTGGTTGGCGTGCTCAGCTGGCTGCTTTCGATGGGCATCACCGTTCCCTTGACGATCCTTCTGGCCCTGCTGCCGGGCATGAACAACCCGCAGCGCGCGCAAATTGCCGGTGTGGTGATGCTCGTCATCGTCTATGGCGCCTCCTTTGCCGTTCAGGCGCTGATCAAGCCGGTCTACGGCATCGCTCTCGTGCTCTTTTACTACGATCAACGCATCCGCAAAGAGGGCTTCGACATTGAGTGGATGATGCAGCAGGCCGGCATGGTGCCCGCTCCGCCGCAAACTCTGCCTTCCGCACCCTGGATGCCGCCCATCCCTCTTCAATCGCAGCCAGTTGCCGCTGCGGATGACCGCTCCGAGGCGCCGGCCGGCGCGCTTCCACCCGCCGGAGAAAGTGAATTCAACCCCGCACCATCCTCAACGGAGCCAGAACGATGAACGCACCGGTCCAGCCAGCGCAACCCTACCCCATGACCTTCGGCCAGATTCTCGATCGTGTCTACCGGCTGATGCGCGCGCATTGCAAACTCTTCATCGGCATCGCCGCGCTTCCGGCGGCGGCCATGATTCTCTTCGTGATCCTGTTGCTTGCCGCTGCCTTCGGCCCCATCCTTTCGCAACTTCCCAATCCGCCCAATCCCGCCTACATCTTCCACTGGATCATTCCGGAGATGCTGCTGGCGTGTCCGCTGATGATGGCCGTCTCTGCGCTTTACCTGGCGGCCTCCATCCATGCGGCAATCGAGGCCGATCACGGCGTCACGGTGACCGTGCGCAATGCGTACGAAGTGGCCTGGAAGCGGACGGGACGGTATTTATGGCTGCTCTTTCTCGCTTACATGATCGCCCTGTTTCCGGCGCTCGCAATCGAGATCGCGATGTTTGCCCCGATGGCGCTTTTCGCTCTCGGCAAGACGGGCTCCGCGTCGGTGCTGGTCGATTTGATTCCTGTTGAATTTCTCTTGTATCTTGCAGCCTTGATCTATGGCGTCATCATGGCGCTGCGCCTCTCTCTGGCCTTTCCCGCGTCGCTGAGCGAGGATCTGACGGCGCGCGCCGCCATCCGGCGCAGCGGCCAGTTGACCCAGGGCGCAAAGGGACGCATCTTTCTGGTGCTGCTGGTGGTCTATGCCTTCGCTTACGTGGCGGAGATGGCGGGCATCGTCATTATGGCAATGCTGATCGCCTTTGGCGTTTTGATCGGTGTTTTATTCGGAGTGCAAATGCCCTCGGCGGTGGGAATTGCCGGAATCGTGCTGGCGGCGCTGTGTTTCTTCGCCTTCCTCTTCCTGTGGTCGGCGCTGGTCTGGGCAGCCTTCTCCACGAGCTTCGCCGTGTTCTACCGCGATCAGAAGCTGCGCCATGAGGGCACGCTGCCCGCACCGCTGCCTAGCGGAGCGATTGCATGACGGCAACTCTCCGGCCCATGACACTGGAAGAAATTCTGGACCGCACCGTGCAGATTTACCGGCAGCGGTTCTGTGCATTCATCGTCATGTCCACTCTTCCGGCTCTGGCTGCCTGGATACTGAGTCTGGCTTTTTTTCTCGAGAATGAGTATGGACCGCAGACAACTTTGTCTGCGTCATTCAAGGATTCCTGGATGGCACTTGGCACTTGGCTGCCGGATGATTGGCTATTTATGCTCATGCGCAATCTCATGTGGCCTGCCTTTGTATTCTTTGCCAGCAGCATTTATCTGGATGAGTGCCCTACGCTTGCATCGGCGTATTCTCACTGTGTTGTTCGGCGCAGAAGTTGCTTTATCTTGGCTGCTGTTCTATGGTCTACCTGTTATTGGCTTCCAGGCATTCTGCATAGGCTGGCTTATACGAGTGGACATTTCTTTCCAGAGATCCGCACTGTAGAAGATATAGTAAGGTTAGCGATGCCCGTTCTGGTGGCCTTCAGCGTGCCTGCATGGGCAATTGAAGGCTTAAATGTACTTCCAGCGTTGCGTCGAGGCTGGATCTTCGGGAAGAGAAACTGGTCGCGTGTCTTTGTCGTATTGTTGCTGGTCTACATTCTTGATCTGATCTTTGTATTCACGCTCTGGTTTGTCATTTCACCAATCTACCGGTATTTTGTTGCTGCCCATCTTCACGACGGGTACTCTATTCCACCTATCCTTTTCGGGCTATACGCCAAAGTTGCAACCATCCTCGTCGGCCCCATCTACCCCATCGCCATCACCCTCATCTACTATGATCAGCGCATACGCCATGAAGGCTACGATATTGAGAGGATGATGGAAGCCGCGGGAATGAATGTGTCTGCAACACCGCCCGCCGGGGCGAGCGGAAGCGTCTCCGCTGGGGCTGAGGAGGGAATGGCTTGAGGTTGCGCGCTCAACTTGCCGGCATGGCTGCGGCTTTGGCCGTGGCTTCGTCCGCCTGCGCCGACGCTCCCGCCACTCAGCTTACTGGCAATGAGCGCGATGCCTCGCTCTATGAGTACCGCCAGCATCTGGTGGAGCTGAAGGGCGTGGTGGCCGTCTGTGCCTGGGCGCGCGACGAGAAAGGCTGCGACCCTGCGCTCGTTGGCCAGGACGACCGCGTCCCGCTCAGCAATGCGGCTCAAGCCGAGCGGCGGCTGGTTCGTTACAGTTGGCTGCGCGTGCTGCTCAAGCAAGCCGGCACACCGGATAAATCCGATACAAAAAACAAGCCTCCAGCCAATCCACCAGCCCAGCCCGCCGCAGGACCGGATCAGGCCGATTTGAAGTTCACGCGACCGGCCAAGCCCACCACCGGCGCGCTGTTACAGGCCGCCAAAGAGCGGCTGGCCGGCGATATTGCCCAGGCCGATGCAGCCGCAGTCGCAACTCAGCCCGCCGCCAGCGCAGATCACAGCGCGGAACGCAACAACATGAAGCAGGTGCTCGCCGGCCGCGACTTCCGCAACCTGAAGCCGCAGAGTGCCAGCGACTCGTACCTGGAGAAGCTGGGCGCATGGCTTGACCGGCTTATTGCGAGCATCGGTAAACTCCGCACAACCTCAGCCTGGGTGGGAGGCGTGCTCTTCTGGGGATTTATCCTGGCCGTTTGTGTGGGGCTGATCTGGGGACTGATGCAACTGGAGCGCCGCTGGCGCATCCGTCTGGTGCCGGAGTTCGACGGTCCCACCGCCGGAGCCGCCTCGGCCCGCGATTGGCAACTGTGGCTGGCCGATGCGCGCCGCGCCGCCGCCGCGGGCGAGTGGCGCGATGCCATTCACTTCGTCTATTGGGCGGCAATCTCCCGTCTCGAATCCAAGCGCCTCTGGCCGGCCGACCGCACACGCACGCCGCGCGAGTACCTGGCGCTCATGGCCGCCGAAGATCCCCGCCGCACTGGACTTTCCTCGCTTACTCGCAGCTTTGAGCGCGTCTGGTACGGCGGCCGGGCGGCGGACGAGAGCGACTACCTGCATGCTGAGCAGATTGCCACCGCACTGATCGAAGGTAGCGCACCGCGGGAAGGCGGCGCGCAATGAAATTTCTCTCCTCGCTCGATGCCAAGGATCGCAAGCTGCTGCTCTGGTGCGTGGGAATCGCGCTGACGCTGGCCGTGGCTACCGGCTTCCTGATGCCGAGGGGAAGCGACAACGACAATCCGCTGCCCTCGTCCTATCTCTCTGGCCAGCACGGCGCTCGCGCCGCCTATGAGACTCTGCTGCGCTCGAATTATCCCATCGAGCGCTGGGAGAGGCCGTTGAGCGAACTGGCCGCCGAGGCCGGTCCGGAGACGGTCGTCATCTTCGCGGAGCCGTACTCCCGCGAGCCGGACGACATCAAGGCGGTTCGCAAGATCGTCGAGCGCGGAGGCCGCGTCCTCTCCACCGGCTATTTGGGCGGATTCATTCTTCCCGGCGAAGCCGCAGAGCCACCCGGGGAATTCAACTTTGCCGCCTGCAATCTTAATCCAGAGGGGCTGGACGCGCTCTCCGGATCGGGCGAGGTGTGGATGGTTCCACGGGCTACATGGCAGCCCGGCAATCCCGCGCAGCGCATCCAATACAGTTGCACGAAGTATCCGGCGGTCGTCGAGTACGACTGGGGCAAGGGCCACATCGTCTGGTGGGCCGGTTCCACGCCCCTCGAAAACGGCTCCATCAGCCGCGGCAACAACCTGGATCTGCTGCTCAACTCGCTGGGGCCGCGCAACGGCCATCGCTTCTATTGGGACGAGTCGATGCATGGCGAGATTCACTCCACATGGAGCTACGCGGGCGGCGTGGCGTGGAACTCGCTGTGGATCGGACTGTCGCTGCTGGCGCTGCTGATCGTCTTCAGCTTCAGCCGCCGCAGCGGGCCGGTGCGCGATCTGCCCTTGCCCGCGCGCGCAACGCCGATTGAATTTCTTGAAGCCCTCGGCTCGCTCTACCGCAACGCGGGAGCGGCCTCGACCGCTATTTCCATTGCCTGGGAGCGCTTTCGCCGCCACGCGCTGCGCCTCTGCGGGCAGCGCGCAAGCAAGATGGATGCCGCTGAGCTTGCCGCAGTGATTCGCCGCCGCTTTCCCCAGGCCGACGCCGCACTGGAGACCGATCTGACCGCCTGCGAAGAGGCCGCATGGGCAGACAGCGTCAACCCCCGCCAGGCCCTCAAGCTGATTCAAACGCTGCACGGGCACTATGAAAAGCTGAAAGAAGCGGCCAGACCGGGCGCTCCGTCCGGCAGCGTCACCACAAAATCTGAAAACATCCAATCCAATCCGCAGGAAAGGGCTTCATGAGCCAGGAAAACTACCAAGAGTTAAACCAAAACTCGGAGCGCTTGCGCTCGACCAGCCAACTGATCGCTCACTCGCGCGCCGAGCTAGGCCGCGTCATCTCCGGCCAGAATCAGGTGATCGAAGAGGTCCTGATCGCCGTACTCTGTCAGGGCCACGCGCTGCTCGAAGGCGTTCCCGGCATCGCCAAGACGCTGATCGTCAAAGCTCTGGGCCGTCTGCTCGGCCTCGGCTTTCAGCGCGTGCAGGCTACGCCCGACCTGATGCCGGCAGACATACTCGGCACTACGATTCTGCGCCCCGGTAACAACTCCGGAGCGGGAGATTTCGTCTTCCACGCCGGTCCCGTCTTCACGGATCTGCTGCTGGTGGACGAGATCAACCGGATGCCGCCGCGCACCCAGGCCGCGCTGCTCGAATGCATGGAAGAGCGCCAGGTCACCAGCGACGGCACGCGCCGCCCACTGCCTGCCTGGTTTACCGTCTTCGCCACGCAGAATCCCATCGACTTTGAAGGCACGTACCCTTTGCCCGAGGCACAGCTCGACCGCTTCCTGCTCAAGATTCGTGTCGCTTATCCCGGCGAGCAGGACGAGTTGCAGATCTTGCAGCGGCATCACGCCGCCTCTGGCGCGGGCCTGCTGGAAGATGCCTCCATCGCGCCCCTCCCGGATGGCTTGCTGGCCGCGGCCGCGGCTGAAGTGCGCGCTATCCGCATCGAGCCGGAGCTGTACAGCTACATCCTCGCCCTCGTCCGCCGCAGCCGCGAGTGGCCCACGCTGCTGCTCGGCGCCAGCCCACGCGCCGCGCTGAGCCTGATGCGCGTCGCCCAGGCCGCCGCCGCCTTCGATGGCCGCGACTACCTGCTCCCCGACGATGTGAAGCGCGCCGTCCAGCCGGTCCTCCGCCATCGCGTCATGCTCAAGCCCGAAGCTGAGTTGGAGGGCTTCGATGCCGACCGCATCCTCGACGACGTGGTCGCCAACGTACCGGTGCCGAGGCAATGATCTCTCCGTCTCTCCATCCCGACCCCGTCAGCGCCCCCTGCGAGCGCCGCCGCCGCTGGGGCTTTGGCCTCACACCGCGCACCATTGTCCTGCTGCTCGCTGGCTTTGCATGGCTGATTCCGGGCATATGGGAGGCGCGCCTGGCTTGGGCAATGACGGCCTGGGATGCGCTGGTGCTGCTGCTTGCACTCTGCGACGGCCTGCGCCTGCCCGCCGCCACAGCGCTGACCGCTGGGCGATCCTGGTCCAACACTCCCGCACTCGGCAACGAAACCGAGATCGAGCTGACCATTGAAAACCGCAGTAAAATGATTCTCGATTGCCGTCTCTTCGACGATCTGCCGCCGGCATTGGCCGCGGATCCGGAGACTCTACGGCTTACCGCCTTTCCCCGCGTTCCCGCGCACTTGCGTTACCGCATCCAGCCTGCGGAGCGCGGCGACTGGGAGTCCGGCTGGCTCTACGTGCGCTATCGCTCCGGCCTGGGCCTCTGCGATCGCTGGGCACGCGCGCCGCTCACTCAAACTGTCCGTGTCTATCCCGCGCTGCGCACCGGCGAGGAGCAGCAAATCTTTCTCGCACGCAGCCGTCAGATCGACCTCGAACTCCGCCGCTCGCAGCAGCGCGGACTGGGCCGCGACTTCGAGAGTCTGCGCGAGTACCGCGAGGGCGACGATCTGCGCGACCTCTGCTGGACGGCGACTGCGCGCCACGGCAGGCTCATCACCCGTCAGTATCAGACCGAGCGCAGCCAGCCCGTGTGGATCGTCCTCGATTGCGGCCGCCTGATGCGTGCGCGTGTCGCCCTGACCAAGACGCCCCAAAACTCCGGCCGTGCGCCAAGCACCAAACTCGACCATGCCTGCACCACCGCCGTCGCCCTCGCCCAGCTCGCGCTCTACTCCGGCGACCGCGTCGGCCTGCTCGCTTACGGCCAGGGGATTCAGCAGCGGCTTCTGCCCGGACGCGGCGCATCGCATCTGCGGCAGATGATCGAGGCCCTCGCGCAGCTCCGCGCAGAAGCCGCTGAGGCCGACCATCTGCGCGCCACCGCTGTGCTCAATCGCCTGCAACCCCGGCGGTCGTTGATTTTGTGGATCACCGACCTGGCCGAGACCGCCATGCGCCCGGAGGTCATTGACGGCGCCATGCAACTGCTGCGCCGCCACGTGCTTTTGTTCGTCGCCATGGCTCAGCCGGAGGTTGAATCCATCGCTCACTCCCGGCCCAAGACCGTAAACGATCTCTTCCGCGCCGCTGCCGCTCAGGAGATTGCGGGCCGCCGCGAGCTGCTTCTCGCGCGCCTCCACGAGCAGGGCGCGCTCACCCTCGATCTCAACCCCGAAGCCCTCACCTCCTCCGTGCTGAATCAGTACTTGTCCGTCAAGGAACGGGCAATGGTGTAGTAGCGCCGGGATTTGCTGTGACTCTCATTGGCAAGGAGTAAGACGTGGACTCAGACAACCATGGGCATCAGTCCGAACCTCAAACTGGCAAACGTAGCCTGTTAAAAGCGTACGCTTTGATTATCTCGGTAGAGATAACTCTTATCGTTCTACTTCGCGCAGTTCACGCGCCATGGGGAGTCTTGAATTCACTTGTTCTCCTGTTTCTTATCGCAGTTTTGCTTGGCAAGCAACTTCTTGGCATCGTTGAGCACATCCAAATCGTTTCCCCGGCGTTTGAACAAAAGATTAAGAATCGGTATCGCTCTGAGACCGCCCAACTGACAAGCTTAGGATTCTCACCCGTATTTTTCTATGGCGAGGCTTTCCCGCTAATCCGCCTCTTCCTGATCTATCCTGCCTTTATTTCATTGATTATGTGGCTCAATCGTGAAGTAGTGTCCATAGAAGGTGGATCGAGATTGATTTTTGGATTTCCTGTATTCATCTCGAATGATCGGTCTACCTATTCCCATCCGCTTCAACTCGGAATGAAGTTCCACTCTGTGTTTCAGGACGGCACGATTCTCATGACGAAGAACTTCGTCGGCAAGACAACCTATGGAACACGAGTTGTAGCTCATTTCCTAAAAAATGCCAGCATAAGTGACACATGGGCCGAGCACCAGAAGCAGATTCATGCATTAGAAACAGAAGGCAAACAAATCGATAGAAAAATCAGTTTCCAGACTTTCTCAGAGATCTCATATGAGACATAGCTAGTAGCCGTCATTTTGTCACTGTTAAATCAGCATTTTCCGTCGGGGAACGGGCGATAATGTAGCGAGACTGAATCGGAGATATTATTGGAGTCAAAAGGAGAGCTTGATGAAACTCATCGAGAGAATGATGAAACTTGAGGAACATGATATAAACGAGACCGAAAAGACGAAGATTTTTTGGACGATTACATATTTTTTCGTGTTTATTACACTGTCTTATTGTGTATTCAATGCTTGGAATCGCACCAGTATTGAGCCTTTCGGATGGCATCTTGCCATCGATCTTGCGATTAAGCTTGTGATGATTCCGATTCCTCTCATCATGGGCGTTCTCTTTCGAAATTTATTGAGAAAGAATCTTGCGAAAGATTTACTTAGCGAGAGAATGTATCAGATTTGCAATCTTTGGATTGCGCAATTGCTATGTAATTCATATTTGGCGATGGTAATATTATTGGGTTGATAACTCAGAATTAGGTTGTTGTGAATCCTCAACTCGCCACTCACCGTCGAGGAATGGGCAATGGTGTAGTAGCGCCGCGACTTGCTGTGACTCTCATTGGCAAGGAGTAAGACATGGAACGAGAGAGTGTAGGGAGCCAGACGAACCTTCAGACCGGTATTCAACGCAAGGAACAGCCAGCGCCTCGGTCCGGAGGAGTGGTCATCTTGGGAGTTCTGTTTGTCGGCATCTTCGCAGGTGTGCAATTCAGTCAATACGGACTGCATCACTCCAGGCAGGTCGTGCTGGCGATCTTGGTCGTGGTCGCGCTTGTCTTGAAGCTGCTTCCCTACCTTTTTCATTGGACAGTCGGCACCATTGATCTCGTTCAGATCTTTTCGCCGGAGTTCGAGCAGCGCATCCGCGCCCGCTATCAGTCAGAATCCTCCCAAATCATCGATTTGGGCTTCGATCAACAATTTTTCGTTGGAGACTCGACCTCGGTTTTTCGTCTGATCCTGATTTTTCCATCTATTGTCGTTTTTCAAATGTGGTGTAACCGCGTACCGATGACTGTGAAAGATGGCACGACACTCCTAACCGGAAATCCGGTATTCATTTCACGAGACAAGTCTGCCTACGCGCATCTTAACAGTCTTGGCTTTACATTTCACACCGCTTTTCAGGATGGAACTCTGCTCGTATCGAAGAACTTCGGGAGTGCCAGCGGGTACATCCCCGCGATTGTGGGCAATGTCTGTCGGGCAGCCGGCATTGGCGACACATGGGCGTCGCATCAGCAGCGGTTGCAGGAGTTGGTGGCGCAGGGCAGGCAGGTCGATCGTCAAAGCAGCTTTCAGTCTTACCGCGAGATGGTTCTCAAGGAACAGACGCACCTATAGATTTTGCTTCTTGTCTTCGAGAAGACGCGACAATCGTTTCGCTAATGGAACAATCGGTAGGCGACGCCTATCTTCATGCCATCCGGTCTGAGTGGATGGCCGGGTTGGTTTGAATAGCCTGGAGAATTCAGCCGTAACTGGTATTCGTACCCGGCGCGGAGATTCCCGCGTCTTCCGCGGACTTGCCGATGGCTTCATCTGATTCTCGCTCCCATCCCGTATAATTCTCCGTTGCCTTCAAAGGAGGCAACGGAGGCTTTGAATGGACTCGCTCTTCCTGATTCCTGTGGGAGTTTTCGCTCTCGTCGCCCTGATCGTCTTTCTCAGCAGCTTTTTCACCGTCAATACGGCCCAGGTTGCCGTCATCACGCGCTTCGGCAAATTTCAGCGCGTCGCCGATCCCGGCCTGAACTGGAAACTTCCCTTCTTCGATACCGTGGCCGGCAACGTAAGCCTGCGCGTGAATCAGATCTCGCTGACCATGGAGACCAAGACCAAAGACAACGTCTTCGTCACGATTCCAATCTCGGTACAGAATCGCGTGCGCCCGGAGAAGGTCTACGACGCCTTTTACAAGCTCTCCGACCCGACGGCGCAGATCAAGAGCTATGTGGAGCAGGTCATTCTGGGCCACGTGCCGGGCATGACGCTCGATGAGGTCTTCGCCTCGCAATCGTCAATTGCCGCCGCCGTCAAGCAGGAGCTGGACGCCGATATGGCCACCTTTGGCTTCGAGATCGTCAATGTGCTGGTTACCGACATCGTGCCCGATCAAAAGGTCAAGTCGGCGATGAACGACATCAACGCCGCGCAGCGCGAGCAGGTGGCCGCCAACGCACGCGGCGAAGCCGAAAAGATTCTGGTCGTCAAGAAGGCCGAGGCCGAGGCCGAGAGCAAGGCGCTGCAAGGCCAGGGCATCGCCAATCAGCGCAAGGCGATCATCGAGGGATTGCAGACATCCATTGAACAGTTCCAAAAGGTGGTTGATGGAGCGTCTTCTCGTGACGTGATGCAATTGGTGTTGGTCACGCAGTACTTCGACACACTGAAGTCGATCGGAGAGAGCGACAAGACCAATACGCTCTTCCTCGCTCACTCGCCCTCGGCGGTCAAAGAGGTGTCAGATCAGATCATGGAATCCATGCTGGTGGCGCAGCGCTCGAATAGCTGATCGCACGCAGCGGGCAACGCGCAGCTGGGCAATCGAGCGTTGGCGCTTTCATGATTTGCACAAAGCGGGAGAGACGGATGGATGCAAGTCGGAGTTTGTTTGCGCGAACCAAGCGAACTGTTCTTGCGGTCTTCGCGCTCTCCCTGTTTTTCGCAGCACAGTTACACGCCGCCAGCGCCAAGACGCCGATCCGCATCTCTGTGCAGGACAAGAATGGAATCGAAATCGCCAGTAATGGCGCGGGAGAAATCCACTCCGCAACTGTCGAGTTCAATCGTGCGTATCAGCTGGGCGACCACATTCTCTTGAGCGGTCCGCGCCGCATCGCCGTGCGCTTCGATCGGAACTTTTCCGAATGCCTGCTCTACCTGCCGGATTCTTCTCTGGGGAAATTTGATTTTGAAATTCCATACGGCAGCGCCGAGCAGCAAACCGGGAGCGCCTATGCGCCCGATGCCTTTGCCGGAGGATCGCATCGCATCGAGGCTCGCCTGCTCACAAGAAACGAGCGGACGGGCTATCGAAATCTGGCGCTGAATCCCTGCGATGCGGTGCTGCCGCCGGAGACTCCCGCGCCAGCCTTTCCGCATAGCAGCACCAACAGCTATGCACGCAATCTCTTCGACTTCGCCGCCCGCAATGCCATCGACGGTGTGAAGCAAAACGGCCATCACGGCATTTGGCCCTATCAATCCTGGGGGCCGGAACAGCGGCTTGATGTGTGGTGGAAACTCGACTTTGGCCGCCCGGTTGAAGTCGACAGTATCCGACTGATGATCCGCGCCGACTTCCCGCATGACAGCTATTGGAAGAGCGCCGTGATTGAGTTCTCCGATGGCAGCCGGCTGCCGATTCAAATCACTTCTACTTCCGAGTTGCAGCGCTTCAACTTTTCCAAACGCCGAGTTACCTGGTTTCGCATCACCAATCTCGTGCCTGCCGACCCTGGGAAGTGGTGCAGCTTCATCGAAGTCGAGGCCTGGGGACACGATTCTCGATGACGCAACGATTCGCATAACGCCGGGTTGAATTCATGCCGCTGTAAGATTGAATGCGAGAATGCCAGAGAGGTTTTTTGTGAATCGTCGATCATTTTTGCAATCGGCGGTAGCGCTTGCCGCACCGCTCACAGCCCTTCCAGCACTGGCCCAGAGTTCCGCAGCGCCGGTGCGCGCGGCATCAACTTCCGAGAGCGCCCGCCGCATCGCAAAGGCGAAGGCTGCGGCATTGGCGATGCAGCGCCGCGACTGGGAGCAGGGCATTCTGGCGCAGGCGATGCTCGAAGCCGGCGACCGCGAGAACGTGATTCTGCTGACCACAGCGGCAATCGTGCAGCGGATGCCGGATGGGCGGCTGGGCGTGGTCAACTCCGGCAGTCCCACCGATCCCTCGATGGGCGGCGCGGCTTATCACCAAGCGGCTGAATGGACGAGCGACAAACAGATGCGGCAAGCCGTCGATGGACTTCTCAATTGGATTCGCAAAGACGCCCCGCGCAATACCGATGGCATCTTGTACCACACCTTCCACGCGCCTCAGATGTGGTCAGACGGCTTCAACTGCGCGCCGCCCTTCCTCGCCGCAATGGGCTACTACGACGAGGCGCTCAAGCAGATCGAGGGTTACCGGCAGCGGCTCTGGAATCCCAAAGCGAAGCTCCTGGCTCACATCTGGGATGACAGCAAGGGCGAGTTCAGCGATGGCAGTTTTTGGGGCGGCGGCAATGGCTGGGCAGCAGCGGGTCTGGCCCGTCTCCTGCGCAGCTTGCCTGCCGAGCGCGTTCAGGATCGCGCGCGTCTGGCCGACTTTGCGCGCGAGATTGTGGACGGATGTCTTGCGCACCAGCGCGCCGACGGGCTTTTTCACAACGTCGTTGACCAGCCAGCTACCTTCGTCGAAACCAACCTGGCGCAGATGCTCGCCTACGCCATCTACGACGGCATTCATGCCGGTTGGCTTCCTGCCGGCTATCAGCCGCACGCGGACCGGATGCGCGCCGCCGCACGCTTGATGATGGACGAAAGCGGCTACGTGCAGGGCGCTTGCGGAGCGCCGAACTTCGACCGTCCCGGAAGATCAACCGAGGCGCAGGCCTTCTGTATTCTGATGGAAGCCGCAGGCGCCAAGCTGGTCACAGCAACCTCAGCCGCATAGAGGACAACTCCTCCGCGGCATCAATCTATGCAAATGAATTCGCTTGGAAAATCAGGATGCCTTGCGCAGCAACTCCTGCTCCGCACGCAGCCAATCCTGCTCTGCGTATCCATCCGTATAGCCGCGCTGCTCCCAGTAACGCCGCGCAAGCTGCTCGATCTCGGAGCGCGAGGGCATGGTTATTTGGGCTGGCTCGGCAACTTTTTTCTTCGTCTTTGCGCTGGCGCGCGGTTTATCGGTAGCTTTTGTCTTCTTGGTTGTATCTGCCATCAATCTTTACCTCCGTTGGGTTCGCCGCCAACTTGCGGGGCATCCCCTACAGCATACGGAATAATCACCTCGAAGGCGAACCCAATCTGATTTCGCGTACCTGATTGCTCAACAGATTGAAGCGCAGTTACATCGCCTCCGGGCTTTCGATGCCCAGCCAATCGAGCGTCAGCACCAGTTCCCGCAACGCAACCGCCGCCGTCGCCAGCAGAAAGCTCTTGCGCGCCGGATTCTCTTCGTTCAACACGTGATGCTTGTGATAGAAGTCGTTGAACTCCTGCGCCAACTGAAAGGCGTGCTTGGCCAGATAGGATGGCTCTGAAGTGAGGATGCACTGCTCCAGCACCTGCGTGCGCCGCGCAGCGCGCAGCCACAGCGCCCAGATATCTTCGGCCGCCTCGCCTTGAAGAAAGCTCTCCAAATCCGGCAACTCCGCCAGCTTGGCCAGCTCCGCTTCCGGAGTCACTCCCGCTTTGCGGAAGATATTCCGCGCCCGCACCACGGCATATTGAATGTATGGCCCCGTCTCGCCCTCAAAGCTCAATGCGTCCTTGAAATCGAAGGCAATCACGGTATTGCGCGTGAACTTCAGCATGAAGTAGCGCAATGCACCAATCGCTATTTGGCTTGCGATCCGCTCCCGCTCGGCACCATCGCGGCCGGTCTGGCGCGCATCTACCTCGGCGCGTGTGGCTGCGATCAGCTTGTCGATCAGATCATCGGCTTTGACCCCGAAGCCCTTGCGTCCGCTGACCTCGATATAAGGCCGCGCCCGATCCTCCGCAGAAATAACGTAGCCTAACTCCTCCGCGCAGCGCGGCGTCAACGCGACCATCTCGTAACTGAAGTGCGTGTAGCGATCGGCCTGATCGATGTAACCCATGCCGCGCAGCGCCTGAATGACATTCGCCTGCGGATCGCTTTGACGCGCGTCGATGACGTTGTAGATCGCTTGCGCGCCGCCGAAATGCGGGTGCGTGGCTTCGCCCTTTTCTGTCGAAATCCAGCACTCATGGCTTGGGTAAGTGAAGAAGGGCCGATAACCGAAGTCCTTGCCCAGCAGGCCGAACTTCCATAAGTGATAGGCAATATCCTTGCCGACATACGTGACCGTGCCATTGGAGCGGACAATCACTTTGGCATCTTCGTTGGTTTCGCCTTCAGTAACTTCCGCACCGGGCCGCGTCATTACCCAGCAGCCTTTGTTCTTGCCTTCGTTCTCAAAGTAAAGCACCCCTGTCTGCTTGAGCTTCTCGAAGGCCGCCTCCCAGAACTTCAAATGCAGAATCTCGCTCTCGCGGGGAAGAAAATCGTACTCGATGCCGAGGCGCAGCATGGTTTCGAGGTGGCAGCGCAGCACTGCGGTCGAGATCAGCTCGGCAATCTCTGCAACTTCATTATTGCCGCTCTCGATCTGGTGCAGAACATCGAGGCGAATCTGTTTGCGCTCGGCGCGCTTTGCCTCACTTTGTTCGACACCTTCAAGTGCCTCGTACCAAAGATTGACCTTTGCATACAAATACCAGCATTGGTAGTCGAAGCGATTCTCTCTGTCGTTCGGATTTTCCTCAACAGCCTTCGCAAGACTCGCCATCCAACTCTTGATCTCGCCGAGCGTGCGCCGATGCGCAGTCTCCGGCAGATGCAGAAAGGCGACCACCACATCGGCGACCTGCACACCGGTATTGTCGATATAATTCTGCACGTCCACCTTTTGCCCCGCGGCGCGCAGCAGGCGGACAAAGGTGTCACCGAGGATGGCGTTGCGCAGGTGGCCAACGTGCGCGGCCTTGTTGGGATTGATCGACGTGTGCTCCACGAGCGCATGAATGCCCGTTGACGCTCGCCTGCCGGCCTCGGCATCGACGACGACGCGCACGCTCGCGGCGCGATCCAGGCGCGCATTGATGTAGCCTGCGCCGGCCACTTCGAAGCCGGCAAAGCCATCGAGGCTCGCGAGCTTGGCGACGATCTCCTGCGCAATGATCTTGGGAGCCTTGCGCAGCTTGCGTGCCAGCTCAAAGGCAATCGGCGTCGCCAGCTCGCCAAGTTTCAGATCCGGAGGAATCTCCAGCGGAATGCTTTCAAGCTGAAGGCCATACATTTCCTTCAGAACTTCACATAGATATTTGCTGAGCCGTTTTTGCAATTCCAGATACACGTCGCGCCCCACAGAAATCATTGATTTTCAAGGTGATTTTAACAGAGTGCGCAATGCACATATTTGCCCATCCTCATGATTGCAGCCTTTGATTTGCAATCACTGCGGCATTTTTGCACATTGCCGCCGCCACTTTTAACCGGATGAATCGTTTGATTGGATAGTTTTGCAACACATTCGGACCTAGATGAATTGCTGAAGAGAATCGCCGATGAAAAGACAAGGGGCGGCTGTGCGACTGGCAGCCGGAGCGCCAGAGATTTTTGAAGCGGGGGCAAGAATAATCTCATGTTCACAGCAGGGCCTTTGACGCCCCTATGGGTCGAGAATACAGGCATCTCCGCTCTGGACAAGATGACTGCGCGCCCGGTTCTGATCGGCGTGGAGACGCTGGGAAAGCTGATGCACGGCCAGGTGCTGGAGCTGACCGCGTCTCAGGCGCGCGTGCTGCCCGACGATCCATTCCTCCTCTGGAAGAGCGTGCTAATCAAGATTCGTTTCCGCTGGGCCGACGTCGAATACAACCTCTCCGGAATGACGATCGAGAGCCATGAGGACAACAGTTTCACCTTTGAATTCGATTGTGTGACGCGAAAATACCTGGCTGTTCTGGGAAAACAACTTGAGGATGCCGGGCTGATGAATTCCGGCGCGGCTCGATCGAAACCGGTTTCAAAGCTCTCCGAGGAGCTTGATCACGGCGACCCGCCGATCAAGCACGAGATAAATACTCGCGCCGCCTCGCTGCTGGTCCGGCATGAGAAGCCTCCGGGAGGCAAAGAACGGCGCGTGCATCACCGCTACGATCTTGACGCCGAGGCCAAGCTGGCCATCGTCAACTCCGATCGCATCCTGGACTGCATTGTGCTTGAACTTAGCCTGGGCGGTTGCCGGGTCTATTCCGAGACTCCCATCAGCCTCGATTTGGGCGCTTGGGTCGAGGTGCAGTTTATCGAATGCGGATTGCCGCTGCGTCTGGCGGCGAAGGTTCAGGTCAAGTCCGGAGAAAAGATTGCCGGCTTGATGTTTCACAGCATGAGCATCCGAATGCAAGAACGGCTCAACAACCTGATCTGGGAGATTGCGGAGAAAGAGCGTGCAAGCCAATCCCCGATACTCTCTCCCTGCTGACCTATTTGTCCGCCGCGGTAGACGCCGCTTGCTTGCGCATGAAATCGCTGAAGAACTTCCCCTCGCCGGTCAGCCCAAAGTTCTCCCATGAGGTAATCATCGTCGGACCCCACGCCGGATCGTAGCACCACATCACCCAGCTGATCTTTCTGGTCTCGAAGAAATGGGTAATCTCGTTCGCGTACGCGGCATTTTCCGCATCCGTGCCGGTATCGGAGTTGAAACCGAACTCGGTTGCGATCACCGGATAGCGATCGGCGGCAAAGCCGAAGTCCGCCTCCCACTTCTCCGTCCACGGCCGCGATCGCTTGTAAGGATAAGGATGCGCGACGTATCCGATATGCTCCGCGCGGATCGGGCTGAAGTGCAGCGGCGTCAGATCGTAGGCCCAGTCAAAGCCCGCAACCAGAGGAATCGTCTCCTTGTCGTAGGCGCGAATCAGCGCGATTATCTCCTCGTTGATCTCGCGCCAATCCTCCCAGCTTGCCGCTCCCAGTTGGCCATTGGCCACCGTCGGCTCGTTGAACAACTCGAAGAACGCAACCGTGTGGTTGCCGTTGTAGCGGGAAGCCATGATGCGCCAGAAGTTCAAAGTCTCCGGCAGGCTGGTCTCATAGACAGGGTCCTGAAAGAGTCCCTGCTTCAGATTGCCGATCGAGTGCCAATCGATGTCCACATACATTCCCAGTTCCGTGGACCACTCCACGGCCTGATCGAGCAGGACAAGATACTTGGCGGCTCCGCGCCCGCGCCACGCGGCTGGATGAATGGGAATGCGGACCACCGTCGCGCCCGTCTCCTTCACCTTGACGAACAGCTCCCGGCTCCAGTGCCCCTGGACCTCGATGTTGTCAGGATCAGCGATGCTCACACCGCGAAAGAGAATCGGCCTCCCATCGGGATCGACAAAGCGGTTGCCCGCAACCGAGATGAGCGGGAGCTTCTTTGCCTCCGCGCTTTTGAAGGGCTGCGTCGGATAGGAGGTGTTCCACCACTCGTTCGCTCTGCTGATCTTGGGATCCCAGTTTTGCGCGTGCGCGCCGAGGCCGGAAAGAATTGCGATAACGATTACCGAAGCCGTGATTCCCTTCATGTACTTGTGATCCCTTCGTGCAATTTGGAAGGATTGCAGACTCTGGCGCGTCCCGAATACCGGGAGCGAATTCCCTATCTTATCGCTCCATCAGCGGCCTTGTCGATCTCATGCGCGGGAAATTGAGACTCCTCGCCGTTGGGCTGGAGCGGGCAGCAACCATCCCCGCGCCGATGCGGGCTTGCTATGCCACTCCCGTTACACTGTTAGCTGTGACCGAGATTCAGTCCTTCATCCGACGCCTGCCCAAAGCCGAGTTGCATTTGCATCTCGAAGGGTCGATCCTGCCCGCGACGCTGGTGGAGCTGAGCGCCCGCCACGATGCGCAGCCACTTACCCTCGCCGCGGCCCAGGCTCTCTATCAATTCAAGGACTTCACCGGCTTCCTCGATGCCTTCCGCGCCGTCTCCCAGCTTCTGGTCAGCCCTGAAGACTATGAATTGGCCGCCTGGCGCATGATGGAGCAGCTCGCTGCGCAGGGTGTCGTCCATGCCGAGGTCTTCATCGCCGTCGGCGTCATCTACCTTTGGCGCAAGGACGATCCTGCCGCCTTCGAGCCGATCTTCGCCGCATTGGAGCGGGCGCGGGAGCGCGGCCAGCGCGAGTTGGGCCTCTCGATCTATTGGATCTTCGATGCGGTGCGCCACTTCACCGTCGCCGAGGCCGAACGCGTCTTCCTCAAGGCTGCCGAATTGAGGCCCGCACACCCCTCCATCATCGGCATCGGTCTGGGCGGGGATGAGCGCCGCTGCGGCTCCCTGGCTTTCCATGCCCTCTACCAACAGGCCGCGCAGGCTGGCTTGAAGCTCACCAACCATGCAGGCGAAACCACCGGCCCTGAGGCCATTCGAGAAGCTCTCGCCATCGGTTCGGAGCGAATCGGCCACGCTCTATCGGCTGGCAAGGACTTTTATCTGCTCCAGGAACTCAAGGAACGCGGCATTCCGCTGGAATTGAATCTCACCTCAAACCTTCGCACCGGCGTCTGTCCCTCCATTGCAGCCCATCCGCTGCGCCGGTACTTCGATGCCGGTTTGCTGGTGACGCTCAACTCCGACGATCCCGCCTTCTTCGGCTCCGATCTCGCCGGCGAATTCCTGCTCGCTCACACCGAACAGAACTTCTCACGCGATGAACTGCGCCAACTGGCCGCCAACTCCATCCGCGCCAGTTTCCTGCCCGAAGAGGCAAAAACCGGATGGCTCCTCCGTCTCAGCTCTATTCAGTAGTCGCGGTCAAAAACTCGCGGATCAGCCGCGCCACCAGCGCTGGCGTTCGCCGCATCGCGCCGTGTCCCTGGCCGGCCAGCCACTCGACGCGCACGCCGGGAAGAACCTCGGCCAGCGCCCGCGAGGCGTCCAGCATGGGATGCTCCGGACTGTGGCTCCCGATCAGCAGCATCGATGGGCAAGAGAGAGAGCGATACACCTCCACATCCGGGCTTTGCGCATCCATCACTTCAAGCTCGCGAATCCAGCTCTTGGCAAGCGGACGCAGGCGCGGCCAGGCCTTTGAAGCACGCAGTGCAGTGATCTCCGCCGCCGGCATACGCGGGAAGGCAGCCAGCCCCATCTCCAGTGCCTTGTCCAGATCGCCCTCCGCGATGGCGGCAGCGTAGGGCGCCAGCTTCTCTCCGGCAATCAGGCCGCCGACGGGCAAAGGCGGCTCATAGAGCGCCAGCCGCGTGACCGGGTGGCGCATCGCTGTATGCAGGGCGCAGATGGCGCCATAGGAATGCGCGGCCAGCGCGGCGCCTGGCCCGGCAACGGCGAGCACGGCGGCAATATCCTCCACCTCGCGCTCCATCGAATACGCAGCCATGCCTTCGCCGCTCTTGGCGCGTCCACGCCGGTCCATCGCAAAGCAGGTGAAGCGCTCCGCCAGCAACCGGGCCACCAGCATCCAGTCGGTGTGGGTGGAGACGCTGCCATGCACAAAGACGATGGCAGGGCCGGAACCCAGTCGGCGAAAGCCGATGCGTGTCCCGTCCGCCGAGCGTACCGCTCCCTCTGTCACCTCTGCCGGTGCATGGTCCATTTGCGTTGAAGTCATTGCTTTTATGCTAACTCGTGCGTGGAGGCCAGCCGTGCGGCAATCTCAGGATGGGGAACGGAGACAGCCGCTGAAAACTCACTCTGCGTGTCGATTTGAACCGTAGTTCTGGCTCCCGGTCGATTTTGCTCGTGCGTGCATGGAATTGTGCGCTACTATCGATGCGTCGATCTCGGCACGAGTCGGGCGTCAGGCGGACCGACGAAGGAGGATCTATGGCGACTTCCAAGAAATGCGCGAATCTGACCTGCACCTGTCTTGCCCCGGATAAGAAGAAGTTTTGCAGCGACCACTGCGAGGGCATCGGAAACAAGTTGGAGATCATCTGCCTCTGCGGCCACGCCGATTGCGGCGTCACGGCTCTCCAGTCGGCTCAGCGTGAATCCGCAGCCCGTCCCGAGGCCTCCGGACCAGCAACGCGGCTCTAACCGCTTCAGACACTCCAATATCCGGCAAACTGGCTGGAAGCGGGAGGCGGACGGTCGAGGCTTGCCTCCGTCGCCCTTCGCGATCTCCCCGCTTGCCGAGGCCAGCTCAGCGCCTATCCCAGAAATATCTTGACGCAATCGGTATTGCACCCAGCGCCCCGGATCGCGGATCGGGAAGGGATTCCGGCGGCTCTCCTTGCATTTGCACTCCCATCTACCGCCCGGCTCTGCGATACTGGTTTGTTATGCCTATTGACGACCTGCAACAAGCCGCCCAGAAGATCGCTGGATTCCTCGCCACCCTCAACAAGCTGGGTGGTCTGCGCCTCAAGTACCGCATCACCGCCCCGGAGGGAGCCTCCGGCGGCGAAGACCGCGCGCCCGCCCTTTCGGTCGAGTTGGCCGGTCCCGACACGCCGCTCGTCACCCAGCACAACGGCGAACTGCTCTTGGCGCTGGAGACCATCGCCGCGCAGATTCTCCGCCTCGACCAGCGCGAGGGCGACCTCATCAGCTTCGATGCCGCCAACTTCAAGGCCCTGCGCGCCCAGGAACTGCGCCTGACCGCCGAGACCGCCGCGGAAAAGGTTATCCGCACCGGCATACCCTACGCCTTTGCCCCCATGAATAGCCGCGAGCGCCGCCAGTTGCACATGGCCTTCCGCGGTATCGAAGGCATTGAGACGGCCAGCAATGGAGAAGGTCCGGATCGCTTCCTCGCCGTCTACCCCGCCGGCAGGACCGATCTGCCCGTCGCAGCTCCCGCCAAACCACGTGGCTTTGGCGATCGCGGACGAAGCTCCGGAGACCGCGGACGAAGCTATGGAGATCGAGGCCGTCCCCGCCGTTAACACTATATGAGGTTGTGATTCCCTGCTCCCGGAATCGAGTGCGGGAGTGCGCAGCTATGGATCAAATGTAATCTCGAAGTTTTGGCCGCCATAAAAGATGCCGAGAATGGTCACCACTTCGCCCGTGACTTCGAAAGCGATGCTGACGCGCCGTCGAAAGCCGAAGACGCGCAGACCAGGGCGGATGTCATCACGTTGTGTCCGCGCATGGGGAAGGTTTTGAGGCTTTCGCATTGCTCCACGATTGCATCTGTGTAGCGGGACGCTATATCGGGAGAGGCATTCTCTGCGATCTGGAAATACAGAGCTATAAGTTGAGCCTATGCTTCCGGGGCGTACACAACGCTCGTCTTCATCCGGCCCGGAGAGTAGTTTTACGAGCCGCCGCAAGCGAGGCGCGCACCTGGGTTACCGAACGGGCGCGGGATGGATCGGCTTTCACCCCGTCGTAGGCCGCGGCTACATCTTCCTTCAGCCATGCCTCCAGCGCGCGGTTGTGCATCTCCAGAGCGCGTAGCCCGTCGCGAATGACCTCACTCTCCGAGGCATATTCGCCGGATGCGACTCTGATGCGAACCATCTCAGCCATCTCGTGGGGCAAAGTGATGCTCAATTGCTGTGTAGAGCGCAAAGGTTTGCCTCCTTGAGTAGGATTTAATCCTACTTTATAGCCATCCCGCAAATCCCTGATGAATAGCAGCGATGGAAATACATTGCATTGATACGCAATCCGCGCCACAGATCAGTGCCCTACGCCTGCTCCAGCTCGATCTTCTTGCCTTCCGCATCCAGCTTGGTGATCTTGAAGCTGCGGATCTGGCCCTCGCTCAGCGCTTCCGCCTTGGCCTGCGGCGAGGATGCGTTGCCCTTCCAGCGGTCTTTGAGCATCGACGAGAGGCTGGATAGATCGATTTTGGCGTTGGGTTTGGCTTCGGTTGCGGCTGGTACGATGGCCACGCCTCCCGCCTTGATGCGGCAGATTGCGCGAATGCCGTCTCCGAGTTCGACGTGGATAAGACTGATCGATTGCTCAATCACGCGGCCGCTCACCGTGTCGCCCACCTTGTGCTCGGCAATGTACTCGTCGATCTCCGTCGGAATCAACTGCTTCATCGAGAGCTTGATCTGCCGCTTTTCTGCATCGATCGACAGAATCTGCGCCTTGACGATCTGACCTGCGCGCAGCACGTCGGAGGGATGGTTCAGCCGCCGCTCGGCGGTAATTTCGCTGATGTGTACCAGCCCCTCGACGCCATCGGCCACCTGCACAAAGGCGCCGAAGTTCATCAGCTTGGTCACCGGCCCCTCAATCTGAGAGCCTACGGGATGGTTGCGCTCCACTTCGGTCCACGGATCGGCAAGCGTCTGCTTCAGGCCGAGCGAGATGCGCCGCTCCTCCGGCTTGATCGCCAGGATGACTGCATCCACCCGCTGACCCTGCTTGAGCAGATCGCTGGGATGACGCAGCTTCTTGCCATACGACATCTCGGAGATATGGATGAGGCCTTCGATGCCCGGCTCAATCTCCACAAAGGCACCGAAGTCGGCCAGCCGCGTCACCGTACCGGCGATGCGCTCGCCAACCGCCAGCTTCACCGTCTGCCAGGGCTCTGGCAGAAGCTGCTTGAGTCCCAGTGAAATCTTTTGGCTCTCCGGGTCGATCTTCAAGACGCGAAGCTGAAGCTCCTCTCCCACCGTGAGCACGTCCTCCGGCTTGGTCACGCGGGCGTGGGAGATGTCGCTCACATGCAGCAGGCCGTCCATGCCGCCCAGATCCACGAATGCGCCGTACGGCATCAGCGTGCGAACCACGCCGCTCACCGTGTCGCCTTCCTTCAGCGCCGCCCGCCGTGCCTCGGTCGCTCCGCGCGCCTGCTCTTCCAGTACCACGCGGCGATCCACCACCACATTTTCGTCCGTCACATCCAGCTTGGTAATGCGGCAGTTGATCTGGGTGCCCACCAGCTTCTCCAGCTCCGCCGCATCTCTGGCTCCGCTGCGCGAGGCAGGCATGAAGGCGCGCACGCCAATGTCCACCGAAACTCCGCCTTTGATGACCTCGGTGACCGTTCCCACTACGGCTGTCTTCTCCGCGAAGGCCGCTTCCAGTGCCGTCCAATCCCGCGGCTGCGCCACTTTGAAGCGCGAAAGCTCGTAGTAGCGCTCCTCGTTGCGGCCCGTCACCGAAACCGGAAAGCTGTCGCCTACTTTCACTGCCGCGCCGTTGTTCTCAAAGGCCGAGCGAGGCAGCACCCCCTCCGTCTTGTAGCCGATATCGAGAAAGACCTGCTCGGAGGTGAGTGAAACTACCACGCCCTGCAACTGCTTCTGGCCCGCCACGCCCTTGTGCGAGTGGCTTCTTTCAAAGGCCGAGAGCAGATCGGCGAAGGACTCCTCCGGCTCGCTGGCAACGGCTTCGGCGGCAGGCGCTGGCACTGGCGCGGATGCGGCAATCGCCTCAGCAACAGGCCTCGCGGCAGTCGGCACAGAGGGCGCTTCGGGCGCGCGCTCGACAGTTGGCGCGGCTGCTGTCTCGTGATTGGCATCGGGCAGGGGCAGGGAATTCGTGTTGTTTTCGTCAGTCATGGCAGGTTGTATTGCTTGTATGAACTTTCGCGCGGACGGGAAAGCTCATAACAGGCTCTAGGTTCATTCTCCCATGATTCAGCGGCAATGAACCGCAAAGCGCCAGGAATCCTGCGTCGAATTTGCCTCTCCCGCGTCTAAAGGAGTGAGATGCTGGAGCAGACGGCATCGATGCGGCGAACCGGCTGCCAGAAACCTTGAACGATCACCGCGTTTTTGTCCCGGCGATTGCGGGCAAATCGTGGTATTCTATTGATCTCTGTGAGGATGCGCGCCACTTTGCCCCAAATATGAGCTGCGGCTCGCGGGCGACCCAGGAGAAACCTGATGCGCAGTCATCCTCTTCCGAGCATACCCATGAAACCGCATGATTTGTGCGGCTGACTGAAGCTCCGTCTCCGCGTGCGCCGATTTTCCGGCTAACCGCCGGGAAATGATTTTTTGTGCGCCTCTGGCGCTCCAGAGCGCCGCCTTTCATCGATCCGCGGCTGCTCTCTGGCATAGAACATGACCGGGAATGATCCCGAGAAGAGTAGGAACATTTTGGCTATAGACGACAAATTTGAGCAGGAACACGAGCATGAGCACGATCACGACATCGACACCCTGATTGAAGTCGGCAAGGAAAAAGGCTACCTCACCTACGGCGACGTCAATGAGATGCTGCCCGACGAGATGGCATCCTCGCCCGACGATCTTGACGACCTCATCACCACCATCGGCACCCAGGGCATCGACCTGCTCGACGGCCCCAAATTCGGCGCCGACAAGGACTTCGAGCATGAAGACGGCGAAGATGTCGAGCTGGACCTGACCCCCGGCACGCTCGAAAAAACCAATGATCCCGTCCGGATGTACCTGCGCGAGATGGGCACCGTACCGCTGCTCACCCGCGAAGGCGAAGTCGAAATCGCCAAGCGCATCGAGCGCGGACAGATGCGCGTCCTCAAGGCCATCTCCCGCTCGCCCATTGTGATCCGCGAAATTGCCGCTCTCGGCGAAGATCTCAAGCGCGGCGTCCGCAATGTAAAGGAAGTTGTCATCTTCGACGACGAGGAGCTGACCGAAGAGGTCGTGGTGGCCCGCGTCAAGGCAACCGTCGCCCGCGTCGACGCCCTCGTCAAGCACCAGAAGAGGATCGCCCAGCTCGAAGAAAAACAGGCCGTGACCAACTCCAAGACCAAGGCCTCCGTCGTGCGCCATACCCGCTGGCTCATCGCCCGCGAAAAGGTGCTCGTCTCGCGCATCGTCCGTGAACTCAAATACACCGCCCTCGAACGCAAGCGCCTGCTCGACAAGGTCAACAAGACCGTCGACACCATGCGCACCCTCGAGCGACAGATTCGCTCCCTCGAGCAGAAGCATGAGGCCAGCAAGAGCGACGAGTTGAAGAAGGAGTACCGCCGCCAGCAGAAAAACTGCAAGACCGATCTCGAAAAGATCGAGGGCGAGGCTGGCGTGCTGATTGCCGAACTCAAGCGCACCCAGCGCGAGATGATTCAGGGCGACATGGACGCCGAGCAGGCCAAGCGCGAGCTGATCGAAGCCAACCTGCGCCTGGTCGTCTCCATCGCCAAAAAGTACACCAACCGCGGCCTCCAGTTCCTTGACCTCATTCAGGAGGGCAACATCGGCCTGATGAAGGCCGTTGACAAATTCGAATACCGCCGCGGCTACAAGTTCTCCACCTACGCCACCTGGTGGATTCGCCAGGCCATCACCCGCGCCATCGCCGATCAGGCCCGCACCATCCGCATTCCTGTGCACATGATCGAGACGATCAACAAGCTCATCCGCACCAGCCGCCAACTCGTTCAGGAGCTGGGCCGTGAGCCGTCGAGTGAAGAGATCGCGCGCCGCATGGACATTCCCGTCGCCAAGGTCCGCAAGGTCCTCAAGATCGCGCAGGAGCCGATCTCCCTCGAAACCCCCATCGGCGAAGAGGAAGACTCGCACCTCGGCGACTTCATCGAGGACCGACAGGCCGTCTCGCCCTCGGAAGCCGTCATCAGCGTCAACCTCAAGGAGTACACCTCGCAGGTTCTGCGCACCCTCACCCCGCGCGAGGAACGCGTCATCAAGATGCGCTTCGGCCTCGAAGACGGCTCCGAGCACACCCTCGAAGAGGTCGGCCAGAGCTTCCAGGTCACCCGCGAGCGCATCCGTCAGATCGAAGCCAAAGCCCTGCGCAAGCTCCGCCACCCCTCGCGCTCGCGCAAGCTCAAAGCCTTCGTCGACGGCGTCAAGGAGATGTAACTAATTACGAGACGGAAACGCCTCGTAAATTGCGTCAATCAGTTTGTATACGCCGGAGGATGGGTTTCTGTCCTCCGGCTTTTCTGTGCCGTTTCTGTCGTGTGCCTGATCCAGATTACAGGCTCTGACCTTTGCCGCCTGATAACCATTCTCAACCAAGGCACTCACATTCTGGATATGTTTCCCGCCCTCAATCACCGTCACGCCACGTTCTACGCAGAGCCGTTGAACCGCGTCTGACGCAATCCAAGCGGCATGATCCGCAGTATGCCAGAGCAGCCAGATTTCAAAACAAGGATTGGAGACTGCAATGCAAATCCCTGAACGCGCTGCCGCATCCAGGGCTGTATTCAATCCGAAGCGTGCTTGCTGAGTTAGTTTGACCTCTGCATCGAAAACGCACCAGACTTGGTCAAACGGCTCTGTCTTGCTGGCTTTCATGCGTATTTCCTTTGCTCGATTCACTATGCCGATGGGATCTGTATGTCCCGTTTCGATCAGCACTTGAATGCTTTTCATCACGCGGGATCGCTTGACGGCTTCGATGTATTCAGGCTCGGTAACCGCACCTTCCACAACCACAAGGAACCGCTTCGCTTGGGGCTTTCCCGTTCCGATTGCTCTCTGGCGATCTTTCTTGGCCATGGTCAGATCTCTCCAGAAGCATTCTTGGATGTTGAAGAGGAATCCTTTGCCGATGTTAAGGCTTCTCGCAACAGTTGGTTGTCCAGGAACGGAATGGCACCAAACCTCCCGCCCAGGTAGCCTGCTTCAATGTTCTGATTTGTACGCGGCTGATAATCCGAAAGCGGAAACAATCTGGTCGCCCCATCGCGGGTCTTTTCCGTGAACCATACTTGATCCCGACGCAGTAGTTCGAGGTCAAGCAAGTTTGTGCTGTGCGTCGTGAAAATAATTTGCGCCCCTTTGGGATTGAGGTCATGTGAGTTGAAAAGCCGAACAAGCTCTCGAGCAAGCGCCGGATGTAAGCTTGATTCGAGTTCGTCTATCATTAAAACCTTTCCATCTCGCAAGCTATCCAATAGAGGACCCAAGATTGAGAAGTAGGCAATGGTGCCATCTGACTCCTGAGAGCCTTCCAGTTGATAGGATCGACCTCCTGCACCAAAATGGATAAATCGGATATTGTAATCCGCAGGATCAATACCCGCGGACAATGCGAAATCCGCAGGCCATATAGGAGAAGAATCCTCAGGGTTTTCCCCCTTCAATCTCGTAAAGGCAGCTCGAAGTTCTCGTTTTTCTCTGTCGGGTACTTCATGCTGAAAAATTAAAAGACCGTGAATGCCTGTGTCGGGGAACTCCATCATCTTAGCGATTTGTTCTCGGCGACCAACCTCGGAACACGTCGCGGTCGTGCGCGTCATAAGCGAGGGGATATCTTGCCCTCGTATAACCTCAATGGCATCAGTTAGATAAGCGCAAATTTTCGATAAAACCGGATGATTCTTCTGAGCTGAGGCGGAAAGAAATAAGCTATTGGGTCTTACGTCCAGGCGGATGCTTTCAAGATGACGCGAATCTTCGAGCGTTTTTCCCAGGTTCCTGTTTGGAAATGAAATCGTAGTTAACGCATCGACCGCACCCAAGAATTCCAGTGACCGTCTTTTGGAGTCCGCTATCTTCTCCAATACCGGGAGAGCAGAGTAAGTACGCAAATCCTCGACCTCGCGGCGCTTTATGCTTTGCGGACTCTCTGTCGTTCTACGGAATAGTTCCTTGTCGCGACGCCCCGTCGTATCAATCAACCATTCTTCATGAAAAGCGGTTAGATCGAAGCGGAATCCGTATTTGTAGGTCGTGGAATCGATAAGAAACCCAATCTCAAATTCCGTATCCTCAGTCCGTGACAACTCGTCTAGAAGGAAGGGATCGTGAGCAGGAATCGGTCCAAACGGCTTCCAAAGTCGCTGCGAATCCAAAACGATCTGGCGAAAAGCGGAAAGCGCCGCCAAGACATTGCTCTTCCCCGACGCATTCGGCCCGTAGATCGCGGCGCAGCGGAGCAGTTTGAGGTCATCGAACGGCGTATCGATCAGGCTCTCGCTCTTCTCATCGACGCGTGTCTTGGCGGCAATGAGGGAAAGTGTTTGCTCTTCGCGTATCGAACGGAAGTTTTTGCAGCGGAAGCGTAGAAGCATGAGAAAATGATACAGCGAAACGGCAATATATGCAGAAATTTTACGCAAAAATGGATTTCACCTGTTGAAAACCCCGCTTGGGTGGGAACTGGAAGCGGTTCCTGGTACTCCGGCTCCCGCTTTGGGAATCTGGGAAACCAACCCTGTCAGCCCTGCGACAGCCTTCTCCAACTCCGCCCAATCCTCCGCGCTCAGCTTCAATCCCGCAGCCGCGACATTCTCCTCCAGATGCGACACCTTTGAGGTTCCCGGAATCGGCAGCATCACCGGCGAGCGTTGCAGAAGCCAAGCCAGCGAGATCTGCGCCACAGTCGCCGAATGCCGCGCCGCAATTTCACTCAGCCTCTCTGCCGATGGATTCTGCGCCTTCAGCAGCTTGCCGGCATTCATCGGATACCAGGGCAGAAAACCGATGCCATGCTGCTCGCAATAGATGAGCGTCTCCTCATGCCGCCGGTCGCCCAGACTGTATCGATTCTGGACAGTCGTCACCGTGACGATCTTTCCCGCCGCTTCGATCTCCGCCGCATTCACCTCGCTCAATCCGATGTGGCGAATCTTGCCTTGTTCCTGCATCCGCTTCAATGCGCCCAAGCTCTCTTCGAGCGGTGTGCGCGGATCAATTCGATGCAATTGATAAAGGTCGATGCGTTCCAGACGCAGCCGGCGCAGGCTCATCTCGACACATTGAATCAAGTAGCCCGCGCGTCCGACATACTCGCTCTTCGCCGGTCCCTGCCGCGTGATGCCGCCTTTGGTGGCGATCACCAGACCAGGCGCATAAGGGTAAAGACTCTCTCCAATCATCCGCTCGGCAATCTCCGGCCCATAAGCGTCAGCCGTATCGATCAGTGTCACGCCCAGCTCGACGGCGCGGCGCAGCACGCGGCGGGCCTCCTCCACGTCGGCTGGCTCGCCCCACGCGCCTTCGCCCACCAGCCGCATGGTTCCGTACCCCAAACGATGCACCGGCAGATCGCCGCCGATCGGAAAGCTGCCGCTCATGGCAGCCGAAGAAGTAGATACGCTCATACTCGGTTGGATGCTGCGGTCTTCCCTCGCGGTGCAAGACCCTCCTTGCTCAATGTGTTGCCGGATCGATATGCTTGAGGCGCTTTCGTCTCCTGCTGAGGAGATATTTTCAGAATGAGGTTTTCGATGCGGAAGTCGTGGTGGTTAGCTTCCTTCAATCTCGCGGTAATCGCACTGCTCTGCGCTGGAGCCATGCGGTTGGATGCGCAATCGGCTCCCACTCCGCGTCCCGCGCCCACAGCGGAGCAGCTAGCCCAGCGCGCCGCCGCTGAAAAAGATCATCAGCGCCTGATGGATCTGCTCGGCATCAAGGCGCTTCGCCCCGGCGCCAGCCACGATCCCAACTCTCCCAATCCAACCAATTACGACGAGTCGCGGGCCAACCTCTATCCCAACCTGCCCGATCCGCTGGTGCTGAAAAACGGCAAGCCCGTCACCTCGGCGAAGCTCTGGTGGACCAGGCGCCGTCCGGAGATCGTCGAGGACTTCGACCGCGAGATTCTCGGTCGCCTTCCCGCCAATCTGCCCAAAGTGACTTGGGCTATTGTCAGCACCACGCAGGAAAAAATCGATGGCATTCCAGTCATAACCAAAAAACTCGCCGGTCACGTGGATAACTCGACGTACCCAAAGATCACGGTGAATATCCAACTGACGCTCACAACTCCGGCCAATGCGAAAGGACCGGTTCCAGTCATCATGGAACTGGCCTTCAGTGACGAGTTCATGGCCTCCATCGCCAAGAGCCTTCCGGAGATGATGCCCGGTGGTCCCGGCAACGAAGGCCCAAGCTGGCAGCAACAGGTGCTAGCTCGCGGCTGGGGCTACGCGATGCTCTCTCCCACCAGCTTTCAGGCCGACAACGGCGCGGGATTGACTGAGGGCATCATCGGCCTGATGAACAAAGGCCAGCCGCGCAAGCTCGATGATTGGGGCACATTGCGCGCCTGGGCCTGGGGCGCAAGCCGAGCGCTGGATTACTTCGAGAGCGACAAGGCCGTCGATGCAAAGATGGTCGGAATCGAGGGCCACTCCAGATTTGGCAAGACGGCGCTCGTTGCCATGGCCTACGATCCGCGCTTTGCCGTCGCCTACGTCAGCTCCAGCGGCACCGGCGGCGCCAAGCTCTACCGGCACGTCTTCGGCGAGCAGCTTGAGAACCTGGCGGCGACCGGTGAGTACCACTGGATGGCCGGCAACTTCCTCAACTACGCCGGCCCGCTCACTCCCGGCGATCTGCCTGTCGATAGCCATGAACTGATTGCGCTCTGCGCGCCGCGTCCTGTCTTCATCGGCGGCGGGGCGCTGGAAGGCGATGGCTGGGCCGACGCCAGAGGAATGTTTCTGGCTGCCGTGGCTGCTGGGCCGGTCTATCGTCTGCTTGGCAAAAAAGATTTGGGAACGGATGCATTCCCACCGATTGGAACCGCGCTCGTCTCCGGCGATCTCGCCTTCCGCCAGCACTCCGGCCGTCACACGCCCGGACCCAACTGGCCCGTTTTTCTCGACTTCGCCAGCCGCTATCTGCGCGCGCAATGAATGGAACCCCGCGCTGCGCCGCTGCGTATCCTGATGGCAGAGCATGGAGAATACGATGAGCAGCCAGCCTTTTCCCAATTCGCAGGTGATCTTTTACCAGCACTACGAGTCAGTACGCCGTGATGAGGTCGTCGGTGTGCTGCTGGCGCTCTTTCTCGGCGGCTTTGGCGCTCACCACTTTTATCTGCGCCGCACCGGCCTGGGAATCCTGTATCTTGTCTTTTCTTGGACGCCCTTTCCCTGGATTCTCGGCTTCATCGAGTGCTTCTTCATGCCGGGGCGGGTCCGTGAGTTCAACGCCATTCAGGCGGCGGGGATTGCGGCGATGCTGGGAATTGCAATGCCGGGATGGGGCTATCCCTTTCAGGTAACCGTCAATCTGCCGCCGGCGCCGCAGCCGGGATCCCCGGCGGTCTGCCGTCAATGCGGGCAAACCAGCCCGCAGGGCGCGCGTTTTTGCTCGGGGTGCGGCACGGTGCTCTGACGCACAATTTCCTGCCGCAAAAATCGGCAGCGGAAAATCGCTCCAACCTACATATTTGCGTGACCGGCGCGCATCGACTCATTGAACTGTGGCTTGGTAAAACTCAAAGCCGCTTCGAGCTTCGCGCGGTATTCCTCAGCGCGGGCCAGCAGCTTCGGCGTGGCCGCGGCAAACTCGCCCTCCAGATTGATCAGTCCTTCGCCGGCTTTATCGCCCGCCATACGCAGCAGGTCGGCCTCGGAGGTATTCAGGTACTGCGCATCCATCGGGTCGGCAATCCACACCGGCTGACCAGCGCCCAAGACGCCCGACAACCAGTAGACTTTGCCCAGCAGGTAGGCGAGCCGCTCCTCGTCGTTGGTCTCTGTGAAGAGGAACTTCTTCTGCCAGCGGCTGTAATAGCGCGTCGTGACCGGAACCGGTTGGCGGTTTCCCGACTTCAAAAACTCCAGTTGGCCGCGATCCACCGTCTTGCGAATCGCGTTATAGACAAAGCTTTCGGCGTAGGGCTGCTCCATCGCCGGCACAATCTCGGCAAAGGTCTGTGTGACGGCGGCTGCCACCTTGGCGTGCAGATTATGCTCGCCGCCATCGGCCAGATGCATTTCTCCATGAACGATGTACGTGTCCGCTCCCGATGTGGAGCGATGAAAGGGCCACTGAAACTGCCCGAAGGCTACCGGAAGCCCCGCCAGCGTCACGGCGCACTCCGGGCGCGGGTTGCGCAGCCGCTTGCTCTGCGCAGCCAGATGCGCAGTCATCTCCGCCAGCAGATGCGGCTTGTCAAAAACAAAGCCCTCGCTCAACTCCAGCTTGAGCGTGCGGTCGGCGGCGGCTGCGCCGGATGAGCCAGGCACTCCCAGCAGAAAGACCGCCGTGGATTGGCCGCCGAAGCCAGCGCCTTGTGTGGTGGAGACAAGAACCAGGCCAGCCTGAGAGGCAGCCGATTCAAGAGCGGAGGCAAGTGTGGAAGTCAGCGTTACCGTCATAAGAGGGGAATCCTATCTCGGAGATCGTTGCCTTTTATTTTAGAGCATTTCAGTTCACAATCGGGCGCGGAGGAATGCAAAGGAGGGAAATAATGCCATTGGGAGTGCTTTCACCTGCCGCCGCCGGCCTCAGATTCCCAGCTTGCGGACTTCGTCGTTATAGTACTTCCGGTAAAGAATCTCCCACTCCTGCGAACCTTCCAGAATGATCTTGCGCTGGTTGGCGATCTTCTTCCGGGCGGCTTCGTCGATACCGGCCTCCTGGGCGAGCAGGTTGGTAAGCGCCTTGCGGGCCTCCTGGCGGATGGTGTTGCGATCTTCGAGAAAGCCGACGGCGTCGATCTCGGCCAGTGTATCGGCCACGGTGTGGGCCAGCTTGTTGAGCTTGTCAGGGCTGATCCTCATAGCACCGCCTTATACTTTTTGGCCAGCTCGGTCTTGACCTTTTTGAACATCTCGGCGTACTGGGCGCCGGACTTGCGCATCTCTTCGGAGTACGCTTCCAGAATCACGCGCACCTCTTCGTTGATGCGGTCCTCAAGGGAGAGTTCATCGACCAGCCCCTCGGCGACGCGCGCTTCGCACCCCTTCAAGTCACTGGTGGTGATCATCTTGGCGTCGATGAGGTGTTTGACGGTGCGGCGGGCCAGATAGCCTATGTAGTCACGGGAAAAGATCATGGATTAAGCCTCAGGATACCGCATCGGGCCGCTCTGTGTACACCGTGGTGCAACTACCGTCCCATCCACTGCCGAGCCAATTGAAACCCTTGTGCCGGACGGTTGCGCACACGGCGACTGTCATTGGTGCGCGGCCCTTCGTCTACTCCTCTTCCTTTACTTCAGCATCCTTCGGCTCCTGATCCTTGACCGGAGCGTCAGCTTCTTTGGCCGGGTCAAGAGTGCGCAGGCCCTCCGCCTGGGCGGCCTCCAGCAACTGCTGCGAGGCGGAGACGAAGATGATCTCCGTTCCCTGAAACATATCGCGGGCCACCAGCGCGGCGCCGAGCTGAAGTGCGTCAGGCCAGCGCAGAGCGGTGCGGTCGAGGAGCTGGCGGGCAGCTTCAAGAACCGCCGGGTTGAGCGGCTCCTGGACCATGCGCGCAGCTTCCATGCGGAGAATCTCAAGCGCCGCCGCCGCGTCTTCCGCGGAGATGCCGCCGGAGCGTTCCTGGTGGCGAATGGCCGCATAGACCTCCAGCGGCGTGGAGGCCGCGATCAATTTGCGGTTGTCCTCAACGGCCTCCATCAGGCTGATGAGGGCGTCGGTGCCCTGCTCCTGAACAAAGAGCTTGGCAAAAGCCGTGGCTTCAAGAAAATAGCAGCTCACAAGCTCCCCCGTTCTTCCTCAATGGTTTCGGCAATGGATTCGCCATGCGCGGCAACCGGGTGAAAGCGCTGGGCCTCGTCGGGAATACCGGCCTCAGCGCGGTTGAGGCGGATGGTGGTGGTGGGATAGGCCGGTGTCTTGGGATTGGCAATCTTGCTGGTGACAACAACACCGCGCTGAATGGCTTCGGCCAGAACCGCCTGACGCGATTCCGGATGCTGATTCCAGCGGAAGGCCTTGCGGGGCAGAAAGGAATCGCGGAACCACTTGAGCGCGATGAAGGCGTGGCCGCCCCGCTCGGCCTCGGCCAGGGCGGCGCAGAGTTCTTTGACGCGCGCGTCCAGGTCGGCGGGAATCACCGCTTCCTGGCTGTCGTCATCCTCATAGTCGAAGGCAGAATCGGCGGCGCGCTGTGCGCGGACGGGCCGCGGCGGCGCCTCCACGCCTTCAATGCGCTCAAAATAGATGCGCACTTCGTCCTCTTCCGGCGACCAGGAGTCGGCCATCGCGTTGCGACGCTTGCTGCGGCCGTTTTCACTGCACAGCTCGACAATCGCCTGATAGCCCGCGGGCGCCAGAAAGTGCAGCGCACGCGCTAGACCGGGGTCTGAGGAAAAGGCCAGTTCGTTGAGGGCTTCTTCAATCATCTCTTCCGCGTCGGGAATACTCAGGTTGATCATGTCTACGCTATGAGGATCTGCTTTTGTCGATTTCATACTTTCTTCTCCGTATGCCGCTGCTAATATCCGTCCGCGGTGGTCCGCCCCCTGGCAGGCTTACAGGCCTTGCTCTGGAGGCTGACCGCGGTTTTGGACAAAAGAGAGCAGCCTTAGTTTTAAACTCCACTTATCCCACCGGAAATTGAAATGCCACCGGCCCCGATCTTCAGGCGGTGATCGACTCATCCCGGCAATGCATCGAGCTTCTTATTGATTTGATGGGCGTCTGCCATGACCCGGCTGATCGATGCCCTGCAGCATTTCCCGATGGAGTGAAGGGTTCATGGCGAATAAAGAATTCGCAGCTTGCGCCTTTGCCATTTTTCCCTGTTTCTTCCGCCGCAGATGAAATTCGAGAAATACTCTAGAAAATTCTCAGTTAGAAGCTATCCATCCCCCAGTGTAACCGAAAAGTAGCCCCTGCGATCCAGTTGGCAAAGAAGATACGCTCCCCACGCGTCATCCGCCAACACTTTCTCCAGGAGAAAGTTGCGCTCTCCTGAAGATATACCCAGAGGACTTGCTCCGTACAATAGATGATATGCGCCGCCTTGTGCAACTCCTTTTGTTTATATTTCTGGTTTCTACCGCTTGGTGTGCCGACAGGCCTTCCTTTGATTTGGCCGGACCGAAGGTGGATGTGCATGTGAAACGCGGAGAAGTGACGCTGCCGATCAGTGAAACTCCGAATCTACTGCCTGGAGACCGGCTGTGGGTTCATCCGGATTTTCCGGAGAGCCAGTCGGCTCATTATGTGCTGATTGTGGCGTTTCTTCGAGGAGCCACCAATCCGCCGCCGCCGGAGTGGTTTACCCGCGTGGAGAGTTGGAGCCGCAAGGTGCGCGATGAAGGCGTCTTCGTCACCGTGCCCGGCGAAGCGCAGCAGGCGCTGATCTTTCTGGCGCCGGAGACGGGCGGAGACTTCAGCACCTTGCGCAAGGCCGTGACCAGGGTGCCCGGCGCCTTTGTGCGCGCCGTGCAGGACCTGCAAGCCGCCAGTTGGGACCGGATGCGCCTGGATGCCTACCTGGCCGAGGTCAAAGAGACCTCCCAGACCGACCCTAAATCGCTGAAAGAACGCGCGCAGAAGACGGCCCGGAGTCTGGGCATCAAACTCGACCAGCAGTGCTTCGACAAACCCAGCGATCAACAGGCCCCCTGTCTGGTGCAGCACACGGACGCGCTGGTGCTGGACGATACCAACGCGCAATCGCGCGTGATGCAGTTGACCAGCGGCTCCAGCGCCGACCTGATGAACCAGCTCAGCTATTCGAGCATGGCGGGCGGAGGCGCATACAGCCCTTATGTCGGCGCAATCGTCGACACGGCCAAGATTCTCTCTTCGCTGCATACGGCGCACTTCCAGTACATTCCGGCTCTGGCCCTGCCGACGGAGGATACGCTGAACCTGCGGCTGAACGTGCCGCCCTCCTTCCGCGATCCCAAATCGGTGGTGGTGATCGCGCTGCCGCCGGTGGGCGCCACCAAACCGCCGCCCCTGCATCCGGTGAATCCAGCGGAGAGCTATTGCGCGCAGATGCCGGCTCTGGTGCTGCCGGCCGAGGGCGCGCCGCTGGTCTTTTCCACGCAACTGGCGCACCAGCTCACATTGCACATCGAGACCAAAAGCGGCCCCGTCGATCTGCCTCTCAAAGCCGATCCCGCGCAGGGCGGTCTGCTGCTCACGCGGCCCGCTCCTTCACTGCCTGACGGCAATCTGACCGGCGTGGTGCGGGGAAAGTGGGGCTTTGACGACTGGGAGGGAAGCCGCTTTCACTTGCGAGCGGCTCTGGCGGGGAAGTGGGAACTGGCGCCGGAGGACGAGTCGGCGCTCGTGGTGGGCCGCGAAGATACGCTGCATATCGAAGGCGAGAGTTCGATCTGCGTCGAGAGGATTGCCGAGCAGACGGCTACGGGCAATCCCCTCAATCTCGTCTGGAAATCCCCCAAACCGGAGGAGTTGGAGGTCTCCGTGCCGATGAAAGATGCGGCTCCGGGAGAGGTCAAGCTGGAAATCTATCAGTATGGGCTGGAAAAGCCCGGCGAGTTGCCGCTAAAGGCCTATGCAGAAGCGGCGGCGCTGGAAAGGCTTACGCTCAGTTGCGGCGACTCCGATGCAACGCTGAAAGGCAACCGGCTGGATGAAGTGGCCAAAGTCACATTGAATGGCATCACCTGGACTCCGGCTTCACTGAGCCGCGTACAAAACTCCGACCAGTTGACAATGAATGCCGACGGCTCGACCGCCGCTCTGGAGGCCGGCAAGCCCTTCGTAGCCAGTGTGCAATTGTTTGACGGCCGTATGTTGAAGGTTCCAGTCACGGTTGAGCCGCGCCGCCCGCAGGTAACGCTGCTCAGCAAGGGCGCGCAGAACGATCTCTCGACCGAACCCTCGCCAGTGCATCTGGGCACTCCCGACGACCTGCCGGTTGAAGAGAGGCTGGTCTTCTTTCTGCGCTCCAGCGTGCCTGCCAGATTTCCCCGCGACGAGCGAGTCGAGGTGGCTGCGGCGGACGGCAGCTTTCATACCATTCTGTCGCTCGCCGATGGCAGCCTGATGCTGGAAGATGCCAAGACCGCGCTGGGAGTTGTCGAGCCTCTGGCGCGATTCGGCTCCTCAGCCTTTGGACCGCTGCGCGTGCGCGCCGTCTCCGCCGACGGAGTTGCCGGCGACTGGTTGCCGCTGGGAACGCTGGTGCGGCTGCCGGGCTTCAAGGATTTGCGCTGCCCGCGCTCCGCCGCCAAACCCTGCACGCTGACCGGCACGAATCTCTTCCTGGTCGACTCCATCTCCGCCACACCGGAGTTCGACAACGCCGTCGAGCTTCCACCGGATTTCACAGGAACACAGGTGAGCGTTCCCCATCCCTCCAATGGCTCGCTTTATTTGAAGTTGCGCGACGATCCGGAGACGGCGCAGACCTTGACTCTGCCAGTGAGGCCCATGACTCCACAGGAACAACCCACGGCGCTGCCCGCTCAGACTCCAGCGCCAGCTTTACCCGCTCCTGCTGCCGCACCGGAGCCGGCTCAACCCGCAACTACTCCTGCCGCCACTCCAACTCCTGCTTCCCAAGCCGGGGCATGAGGCTGGCGGAGTTGCCGGAAGATTACTCGACGGTGACGGACTTGGCCAGGTTTCTCGGCTGATCCACGTCGCAGCCGCGGCGGACAGCGATGTAGTAGGCCAGCAACTGCAATGGCACAATCTCGATCAGCGGCGAGAGCAGCTCAATGGCCGGAGGGATGAAGATAACGTGCTCGACCAGGCTGCCGATGGTTGTGTCGCCCTCGGTGGCTACGGCGATGACGCGTCCGCTGCGAGCCGTTACCTCCTGAATGTTGGAGAGGGTCTTCTCGTAGCGCAGCTTGGAGGCAGGGTCGCTCTCGTCGCGGGTGGCCAGCACCACCACGGGCAGGGTCTCGTCGATCAGCGCATTGGGACCGTGTTTCATCTCGCCCGCAGGATAGCCCTCGGCATGAATGTAGGAGATTTCCTTGAGTTTGAGTGCGCCTTCGAGGGCAATGGGGAAGTGAATGCCGCGTCCGAGGTAAAGAAAGTCCTGCGCGGTGGAGAACTCCTTAGCCAGTTGCTCGCACTGCGCGGAGCGCTGGCGGAGCACCTCTTCGATTTTGACGGGAAGGCGGCTCAGCTCTTCGATGAGCGCGACCGACTGGGCCTGATCGAGATGGCCGCGGAGCTGGCCCAGTTTGAGCGCCAGCAAAAACAGCGCGGTCAGTTGCGCGGTGAAGGCCTTGGTGGAGGCGACGCCGATCTCCGGACCGGCGTGGGTGTAGACGGCGCCATGCGCCTCGCGGGCCACCATCGCATCCACAACGTTGCAGATGGCGACCGTCTTTGAGCCGAGCGTCTTCATCTCGCGCTGCGCGGCCAGAGTGTCGGCGGTCTCGCCCGACTGGGTGATGAGCAGGCCGAGGGCGTTGGCGTCGGGAATCGGATTGCGATAGCGGTACTCGCTGGCGTAGTCCACATCGACGGGCAGCCGGGCGAGCCGCTCGATCATGTACTTGCCGGCCAGGCCGGCGTGCCAACTGGTGCCGCAGGCGGCGATGTTGATGCTGGCGGCGGCGGCCAGCTCCTGGTCGGCGATCTTCATTTCGCCCAGAAATACCTTGCCGGAATCCAGTGAAACCCGGCCCAGCGTGGTGTCACGAATGGCTCGCGGCTGCTCCCATATCTCCTTGAGCATGAAGTGCTTGTAGCCGCCTTTTTCCGCCTGGATCGGGTCCCATTGAATGCGGGTGAGAGCTCTCTGGATGGGTTGGCCGTCAAAGTCGGTCAGCGCGACGCCGGCCAGGGTCAGTATCGCCATGTCGCCGTCTGCCAGGAAATAGATGTTGCGCGTATGGTGCAGCACTCCGGGCACATCCGAGGCGACAAAGGACTCGCCCTCGCCGACGCCGATCACCACCGGCGGGCCGAAACGCGCGACAACGATCTTGTCCGGCTCCAGAGCCGAGAGCACGCCCAGAGCAAAGGCTCCGGTAAGCCGCTTGACGGCGCGGCGGACGGCCACTTCGAGGGAGATCGGCTGGCCGGCTGCGTCGGCCTCCTGCTGAATCTGCTCAATGAGGTGGGCGATGATCTCGGTGTCGGTCTCAGTGACAAATTTATGGCCCTGGGCGGTGAGTTCGCGCTTCAGGTCGAGATAGTTTTCGACGATCCCGTTGTGGACCACGACGATGCGGCCGGTGCAATCGCGATGGGGGTGCGCATTCTCTTCCGTAGGCCGTCCATGCGTGGCCCAGCGGGTATGTCCGATGCCGAAGCTGCCGTCGAGAGGATGCTGGCGCAGTACCTCTTCCAGGTTGCAGAGCTTGCCGGGAGCGCGCCGGACTTCAAGCGTGGAGCGGGTGGGACTGCCCACGGCGATACCCGCCGAATCGTAGCCGCGGTATTCCAGCCGCCGCAGCCCTTCGATGATGACAGAAACAACCTTCTTCGGGCCGACATAACCGACGATTCCGCACATAGATCGATTCTAAACGACCCGCAGAGGGCGGATCGCGCCGATTGAGAGCAAGAAATTCCTCTTCGCAAAGCGGAACGGCAATCGTGAGGGAGGAATACAAAATGGAAGTGCCGCCGCCCGCGCGGGTGATTGCGTTCTAGTGTCCGCCGTGCTTGCGCAGCAGCGCTTCCATATCCTTGTAGCCCTTTTGCTGCGCGTCGTTCAAGGGCGAATTGCCGAGATTGTCCTTGACGTTGACAGCGATCTTTCCGTCCAGAAGCAACTCTGCCGAATCGATCTGATCTTCAATTGCCGCCAGATGCAAAGGCGTTTCACCGTTCTTGTTGGTGGCATTGACCGGAGCCTTGCGAGCCAAAAGCACCTTCACCACTTCCGACTGATTCATGCTCGCCGCCAGGTGTAGCGGCGTATTGCCGTCATGGTCTCTGGAACTGATGTCCGCCTTGTGGTCCAGAAGCAACTCCACGATCGCTTGATGCCCGTCGATTGCCGCCAGATGCATCGGCGAAAAGCCGCCGCTGTCTCTGACGTTAACCTCCGCGCCATGCTCCAGAAGCAGCTCGGCTGTCTCCTGCTGCCCCAAGCGCGCGGCCAGGTGCAAAGGCGTATCGTCGTCCTTGTTTCTGGCATTGACTTCCGCGCCGCTGTTCAGCAGCAACTTCGTAATTCCCACGTTGTTGCTCATTGCGGCCAGGTGTAAAGGCGTGTTTCCATCCTCGTCCTTGGCGCGGACAATGGTGGAATCGTTGTAAATCAGCGAGGTAACCCTGGCCAGATCGCCCTGCTGAACCGCTTCATGAATTTGGCCGCAAAAACTGGGCGCGCTGCAAAGTAATGGCGCCAGAATGCCGGCTGCTAAATGGAATGATCGATGATGCAAAGACTTTCCCAGCAACGTGATCGTATTCATATTCCCCCCGGAATACTCGCACGGCCTCAGTATAGCTGAACAAGACAAAGAAGTTAAATCAATATGAGATATATCCCGCTGATGGGAAGAATCCATGCACTCTGCCCATTTCAGCACAGCCGGGGGGAAGCCTGCCGGGATGGCGCTATTCCTCGATGCGGCAGGTGAATTCCTCGATCACCGGGTTGGTCAGCACTTCGCGGGCGATCCGCTCGACCTGGGAGCGCGCAGCCTCGGCCGTAAGCCCGTCGGCGAGCGAAAGCGCGAAATACTTGCCCTGGCGCACAGCGGTTACCTCCGCAAATCCGATCTTGCGCAGAGCGTTATAAATGGTCTGGCCCTGCGGATCCAGGACCGACGTCTTCGGCGTGACATAAACATGAGCCTTCATTATCCATAATTATAGTAGCTGCGGCAGGGAGGAATCTCATGCCCGTCAAAGGAAGCAGGGCAATCGCATGAATGTTTTTGCAGAAAATTACCTTCCCCCACCGCACAATCAAAGAATGAACCCTGTCCATCAACGCGCCGCCGCGAGTCCCTCAGTCCCCGCACCTCCCCCCTAGGACATTTATTTTCAGTAGCCCACCCTTTCGCTAGAATGCGCATTTCGCAGTGCGGAGATTAGGGCCTGTTAACACTACCTCAGGCGGATGGCGTTGCGAGCGAAAAACCGCTCAGACGAGGCGGAGTCCGCAGGGTTTGGTTGTTCCAAGCACAAGGACGACAACGAAGTATGAGTGATTTTTC
>JBAVDS010000027.1:0-32421 GCA_049587335.1 Occallatibacter sp.
AGTTGAAGATGTGGAAGTAGCCACCGAAAGGTGGCCCCAAGAAAGTCGGGGCCGCGTTAGCGACCCCGCTTAAGCCGCTTTGAGCGGCTCACACAATCAAGCCCCCGGCTCTGCCGGGGGTATTGACTGTGCCTTCCGCCCGCCGTTCATTGGGATCACAGAAAAGAGGCCAGTTTGAATACAGCAATCAATTCGAGTGCGGAGTCTGAAAGCGGTATCCCCTGACCTACGCCTTCAACTTTCGATTCAGTCTTCGAATCCAGGATTCATGTTTTATCTCGTGCTCCCAAATCCTCATAACACTGATTCCTGAAGCCCTGAGTTGGCGGCGAATCCTATTATCTCGTCGTCGATTGGAGTCAATTTTCGCGTTCCAATAGTCGACGTTGCTAGATGGCATCCTGCAGCATTTGGGGCAAGCGTGCCAATAGCAACCATCAACAAACACAGCTAGGTGGGCGGCGGGAAAGTAGAAGTCTGGACAGCCGGAAATAGTTCTGGAATGCTTCTCCCAATTGAAAATACCCGCGCCTCTAAGCGCGGCTTCAACCCTGCCTTCTGTGGACCGATTGCCGGTACTCCTTATCTTGGCCATGAGAGCAGAGCGCTTTTCTTTGCTTATCTTGTCGGCCATTTCAGCACGCCCTAATCCAAATACCCATCGGCTTTAAGAATTCCGCGTATGTGCTGTTCTGCCAATGTTGTCGATCCCGGAAGGAATGGCAAACCTCCGATCTGCACCTCGGCTAAAGATTTGAAGAAGCGATGCTTCTGATAAGTGGATTCGTCTTTGAACGGAAACAGGACGGCTGCTCCTTGGACGATGCCTTTCTGGAATTCGCCAGGCTTCAGCAGGTGCGGAATCACGATCGCATCACGGCAACGATGCATAGTGTTGATGTCTTCGACTGTAGGGCCAACGCCGCCGTAGCGGCTCGCATAATTAGTATCGTACGCCAATCTATATTTAGCATCGAGAATGTATAGCCGTTCTTCGCTGGCAAGTTGAATGACATTGTCCGGCCGCTGAGAAACCGTCGGCAGACCTTTGAACATCCTGTCATAGAGGAGACACAATTTCTTTCCGGACGCAGTATCCCGGAATATCACGGCGGCTTCCTTACCCTTAGCGAGAACTATCACCAAGCGAAGATGTCGCAACTGCACCAACGACTGTTGCTCCAGGGCGAAGCTCTCTCTGAAAAGCCTGACAAGTCGTAAGAAACACCAGTATTCGTAGAGCTGGGCAATATTCTTAATACCAATCTGGAGCACACCACCCTGCAAAGACAGGCCGCTGTTTAGCAGAAGAGCGGTTTGCACGAAGGCTGAATATGCGGGATGACGGTACAAAACGGGAGAAAAGAGGGAGTCGGGCAGTTGAGGTTGCAGGTTGCTTATTGACGATGCGCGAAGAAGTCCCTGAATCCTACGAATCATCGCCGTCGCTTCCGGACGCAACGCAGAGAAAAAACGTTGCTCTGCGGTAATATCTGCGTCTTCGTCGCCTGTGGCCTGTGTGGCAGAAATCTGCTGCAATTTACGTAGTGTTTCGATCAGAAGATATTTGATGTACCTGTTTTCCGGATTATCAAAGGTCGTTCTCCGCCAAACTTCTGGTACGCGTCCTGGTAACTGTACTCCTGAAGCGGCCATGCCGCCGCTTCGTGACATAGGATGGCGAAGGCGGCGCTCTAAGTCGCGTTCATCAACCCGTCGCGCTCGTGCCGCATCGACTGGCACTGAAGAAGTTTTCAACGTAAAGTGTGGATTGGCGATCACTGTATTTGCGGCACGCACAAACTGTTCGAAATATCCCTTTAACAGCGCTATCCATTCAGCAAGCGTCGGTTCCGCTGACTTCATGGGGGAGGCTGCTCCAAAGGTCCGAGCCTGCACTGTCATTGCAAGTCCACGCGCCAGCGCCGTCACTTCGTCGCGCAGAGCTACATAGTCTGTCCGATAGTCAATCTTCAGCGGGAAGACTTCGAAACGTAGGCGAACTAACTCGTCCGCGTCTCGAACAGTCAGTTCAGCCCATCCGACATCATTTCCAAATGAAATAGCGTGGTGTGTGAACGCGCCCGTTCGATGGCGCAAGCTCGCTCCGGGCGGCAATTCAACCAAGGTTTCGCCAGACTCTGAAGTGAGATAGCAGTCATAGACCGTGTTCTCAAAGAAGATGGGCGCAGTTGAGCAATCATCATACGAAGGTTGGGCTAAGGCGCCGGTTTCTCTGTCGACGATTTGGAGCTCTGCCGTACCTTGCAACGCCATTACAGAATCAGGCAATGGCAAAAATGCAGGAAGGTCGCGAAGCGGCCCGGCTACCTCCATCCGCCATCGAGTTGATTGAAGCGCCAAGAGGACAGTCATCGCTTTTCAAGCGCTCCAGTAAGCGGTAGCGCCTTCTTCTTCCAGTCGCTGACGCATACGCTTTACTTTCTCTGCGCTACGCAACAGTTGGCGCGTCGGATCTGCTTCTAGCCCGATAACAGACTGCCCTTGGAGCCATCCTTCAAGATTTTCCAGCGCAGCGCGCAAACGTTCTCCCTGCCCGTATATCTTTGGCAATACCTTCTGGAGAATGCAATAATCGAGGGCCGTGTTATAGGGAAGAAGCGATTCGAGATTATCCTTCTTCCAGTGCCACATATACAGGCACGACGCGTCTCGTGGACGGTATCCAAATGATAATCCGGCAGGTTCCAAAATGGTGCGTACTTCCTCGATGAGACCTGCCACATCGTCAAATAGCTGGCCTTGTTCCCTGTATCCTTCGTGCACTGTGACCGGATTCTGTGGGTCCACTAGACGAGTCGCTAGATTGTGAAATTGCTCGACAGACACGGGGCGAGTTGTAGCTGCTGGAAATGCCGTTAGATCCACTTCATTGAACTCAATGCTGAAGGCGCGGTCAAGTACCTTTGGGCTGAAGTTACGGGTGGTTTCATCCATATTTGCCGTGCCTACGACTCGCACATTAGGAGGGAGATAGAGAGCGCGCAACTCACTGTGCGGGTCGTCCTGGCCGTCAATCTCTCGCGGTAGGTCGATCGGCAAAGTATCGGTAATGATTGATCCAGCAGTTCGCCGCCTCGTCTCAATGATGCTAAGGAAGTCGCTGAAATAGTGCTCAACGGCCGCTAGATTCATCTCGTCCAACAGAACAAACGACGGTTTGATCAATTCCGCTGCTGCAGCTTGCAAAACGCTGGTGACTTGTCCTTTAACAAAAACGCCTTGGTTCAGATTGGACGTATACCCGAAAAGGTCCGAATTATCATCCCACTGCGGCTTGACTGGAATGCAGGCGAATGATGCGCCGATAAGCTCGGCGAATAGGCGTGGTAGCCGACTTTTGCCTGTGCCGGAAATGCCGGTCATAATGACCAGCGGGCTGACGAGCAATGCCAGATAAAAATTTGCCAGTTCCCCTGCAGTAATGACAAATCCTTGCCCAGCCATCGCCTTTTCCATCCCCTTGAAGGCATCCGACACAGTCGCAGCGGAAGGCGATGGTGCGCACGTCACAGGATGCGAGCGCATTGCAGGTCCAGGTCTATATTCGCGGGTTGGGCTACCGGCGCGCGCCTGTGTCTCGGCTCTTGTGCTATTGCCTGTAAGCTCCAGGTAGCCAGCATCGGTCAGTCGACCTGCCTGATGAGGTTTATTCTTTCCTGGGACCTCTTCCTTGGTATAGGACCAAACAGCATCGAATGGAAAGGTGCTGTCTTCACCGCGTTCCTGCACCAGTGCTTTTAGGCCTTGGAGAGCTATGTCAAAATACTTGTCTTGTGCCATACATTCCCCTTAAACACTGCACAGAATTCGTTCCTGATAATCGGCGGCTTCCTGCTCTGCATGGTGCTGGGCCATTAAGGTTGCAGCGGCGCGTCGAGCGAATGCTTCCCCCACTAAAGGTGGAACCGCCTCTCCAATCATATCCATGCCCACGCCAATAGTTCCGGTTTCGTCCCGAGTGGCGGAAGTGATAAAGCAAAAGTCGTCTTCAAATGATTGAAGCCTTGCGGCCTCGCGCATTGTGATTCCTCGGTCCACTTCCGGATGGGTAAATCGCCCAGAACCCAAAAAATTACAGTTCGCAGTAATCGTCAGTGCTGGTCTGTCCCAGGCAAGACGAGTATATGCGCTCCAGTAATAGCTTCGGTAGAAGACTTGATTGATCAACCCTTCCTTAACGAGTTGGGACTTTGCCTTTCTGTGATCGAGTGCGATCTTTTTCGTCAATCCATCCTTCATGCGCTGTACGATCAATTTTTCGTATTGGGCCTGCATACGTTCACTAGCACTGTCCCATGTCTCACCGGGCGTCATGTGCCTAACAATGTCGATAATTCGTTGACTGTAGGAACGGGTGAGGTGGTTGTAGGGGAAGCACCGCGAGCTTCGCATCAATCGGGCGTAATCGGAGAGCTTCTTACGTGGATAGAGACGGAGATCGCCTCCTCCCATCGTTTCCTTTGATGGGGCTGACGCGGGCAAATCCTTTAGTGCATCCTGAACTGTGTTCCATGGCGACAATCCTGATGAGATAAAATCAGCAGCCTCAGGGTTTGCATGGGTGGCTATAGGGAAGCCTATATCGCCAATCCGAGAGGCTAGAAAAAATGAGCGCTCTCTCAATTGCGGCACGCCGTAGTCGGCGGAGTTGATAACACCAACAACAAGGGTGTATCCCATTTCCTGAAGCATGGATTTGACGTTCGCGGCAAGACCTCCAAGCACGCCGTTATGTCCATGGCGCAGCATCTGGGGCACGTTTTCAATCAAAACTATTTTTGGACGAAACGCATTGGCTATCTCAAGGAAACGGAGGACAAGATCGTTGCGGGGATCTTGATCCAATTTGTTGTATCCCTTAAAGCGTACAAGCCCGTCTTCTAGTCGTTCTCCGCTCCGCCGCATCTGCGAAAAGCCCTGGCAAGGAGGGCCACCGATGAGGCAGTCCAAATCACCTGGCGCAACATTTTGACGTCTGAGCGCTTCCTCAACCTGGTGGATGGAGATCGTTCTAATATCCCCCTCCAAACATTCTGGAGGGGGCTGACGGAGCGAATGATTGTGGACGAAAGTACGAAGCGCGGCCTTTTTGATGTCATTGCCAAGCACCACTCGAAAATGTCCAGACCGGGCGAATCCATGAGACAAGCCACCGCAGCCGCAGAACAGCTCGGCCACCGTGTACCGTTGTGTCGGTCGATTTGTGCCCATTTCACTACTACTGCGGGTCAATGTGCTCATAGCGACCGCCTTTCTTTCATGAAAAGTGGCCATTTCTCCTCGATATACTTTTCTGCAGCATCGCGAACCACCCAAGCCAACGACACTTTCTTTTGTCGTGCTATTTCTTCCAGAGTCGAGTACAGCTCAGATGGAAAACTTATGGACGCACGTATTGTCGCCTCTTCCGTCTGAGCGCGATTCGGCCTTTCAGTTGTCGTTCGCACGCAGATTCTCCGTCGCTCGGTGCAATTGCACCATAGTTCACCATAACGATGAAATCGCTCGTTTGCAATACAAAACAGCTTGGGCGTCTTCAGCAACCAGTCGGCGTCAAAATCATTCGCAATATGGCTGCGAACGTTCAGAGATTTGCGCGGTCTGAGCTCCGGTGAACGCGTGCTCGATTCCGGTTCTGTTCAGTTTCGCGACAACGGCTTCAGCCAGTTTTTCAAAGCTAGCCTTCGACAGTCTGTCGGAGGAATACTCCTCGCCGATCTTCTGTAGGCTTTCGCCCCGTCTTACCTTCCTATCCATTCCGCCAGCTTCTGTTGCAGTTCCTCCTTGCTGGGCAGGTAGAGCTGGTATTCGCGAGCGTGGATGTTGGCATCTTTGGGCAGGGTAATCTCGACCAGGGCGGAGTTCTTTTTCTTGCAGAGCACGATGCCGATGGTGTGGTTCTCTGCCTCGGTCCTGACGTGGCGGTCAAAGTAGTTGACGTACATCTGCATCTGGCCGAGATCTTGATGCGTGAGCTTGCCGATCTTGAGGTCGATGAGCACGTAAGATCGCAGCAGCCGGTTATAGAAAACCAGATCGACGAAGAAGTGCTCTTCGTCGAAAGTAAACCGCTTCTGCCGGGACTCAAATAGAAAGCCCTTGCCCAGTTCGAGCAGGAACTTTTCAATGTGGGTGACAATGGCCGACTCCAGATCGGACTCGGAGTAGCGGGCCTTTTCCTCGATGCCGAGAAACTCCAGTACGTAGGGGTCTTTGAGCAGGTCTTGCGGCTTGGCAACATGCTGCCCCTGCCGCGCCAGGTCACGGATCGCCTGCTTGTCGCGGCTGAGAGCCAGACGTTCATAGAGGCCGGCATCGAATTGGCGGCGGAGTTCGCGCAGAGTCCAGCCCTGCTGGGCAGCCTCGATCTCGTAGAAGTCACGCTCATTCAGCTTGAGTCCGATCAGGAATACATAGTGGGACCAACTCAGGGAAAACGGGTGGTGCAACGAATCAGCCGGAGAATCCAATTGGCCAGACAATGTCTGGCCAATTGGCGAAGACACGGAGTTTCCAGCCAACGATTGAGGTACGGGGAAGGACTGGAATTGCCCAGACGCCGTCTGGGCAATCTGTGGAGTTCGCCCTGGATAGGCAAGATAGAACCGCCGCATATATTCAAGATTGGTCTTCGAGAAGCCGCTCCCGAAGTCGCTGGTCAGTCGGGCTGCCAAGTCTCGGACGAGTTCCTTGCCATATTGAGCGCGGTCGGCTCCCTGCTGTTCCTGCTCGAAGATGCGGCGGCCAATCTCGTAGTTCGTGTAGACCTGAAGCAGGTTAACGCCACGGGCGGCGCTCTGACGAGCCGACATCACCAAACTGCGGATGCCCTCGTACAACGGAGTGGAATTCCGGCTTGTGCTCATTGCAACCTCCGAATGCCTTGCAAAATCTCGGCGCTCTCGGTATCGAACCGGGCCACCTGCGGCGAATTCAGGCAATTCTCTTGATTGCCTACCTATTCATAATAGAAGGATTACCCTGCGATCCGCCGCCAACCCGAAGGCATACAGTAAGGAGGGCCAGCGCTTCGACGGTGAGTACCACCGGGCAATGTTCGCGCCGGACATGGACGGACAGCTCGGTCTGCTCCATAGCCCGCCGAAGGTAAAGGCGTTTCTCAAGGGCGATTTCAGTTACTACACCGACCTCTACATCAAGCTACAGAAAGCCTACCGCTCAGAAAGCAAGGAATTTCCGGCCGTTTACTACAATGCTATGCTCGACCTTGACGCGCCGTTCCTCCTGGTGCTGTCAGCCTGCGTGCCGAACGACCCAGACGAAAACGCCAAAGTCCGAATGATCGCCGCCGAGATCGACCGCTACTTCTCACTTCTTCAACTGCAGAGCGCCTACGATAGTAATGAGTTCGCAGATTCGCTATTCCGCATTTCTGAGTTGATCCGTGGTAAGAACCTGGAAGCTTTTCGCCCGGCATTCGACAGCCAACTCACGGCGACGATTGCCGCCAGACGAAATGTGGAGACTGCAGAACCGCTGGGGTGGAGGATTCCGGTTGGAACTCTCAATATCGGCCATCGGGTGTGCTCCGGCGATGAAAATTGGGTCAATGCAAAAGTTCGCGTATTTCGTCCATGAGTCCGGCCTGCATCTGGGATTGCTTTTTGTCCAATGACTTTTTCGGAAGTTGGCGATAACTTTTTGGATTTGCGATTGGCGCGAGTCGGCACCTTCGAGAGGACTATCCACAGGAAGTTTGAGCGGCAAAGGCTCGAAATCGCCTTTTTCATGAGGATAGAGACGAAACTAAAAATGTCGCGTCAAAATGCGGTAAATGCACGCGGGATGTGGAATCCGAAGCCCGATTGCCAGTTTTTACCGGGTGCGAGGAATTGCGCGTGATCTGACCGCCCGGCTTGTCTTGATGACGCCTTGGAGTTGGTGTGCGCCGAGGTGCATGATCCATGCCGACTGGACAGTTGCGAATCCGGGATATGGAACTCATCGTTGCCCTGCATGAGGAGGGCAATATGACTCAGGCGGCCAAGCGCCTGGGAATTACGGAGCCTGCTCTCAGCAAACAGCTCAAAGAAATTGAACGCCGAATTCAAACTCCCCTCTTCGAGCGCGGAGATGGTGGAGTTGTTGCTACTGCGTCAGGGCGCGCCTTCGTGGCACACGCGATGGAGATCATTCAGTCATTCCGGCGGGCCATCCACGAGGCACACGAAACCAAAAATAACGAACCGAATCGGCTGCGAATAGGCGTATCCACGTCTCATCCTATACAGTGACACTATGTTCATCCGATTGCCCTGGTGTTGGAAAATGTCGACAGACAAGGACACACGCGGCCGTGTTATTATGTTGGCGCTATAATGTTGTCCTTGAAGGGGGATAGATGGATGTTCTTTTCTTTTCCAAGGGACGGGGCAGAGGTCACGCGATCCCAGATGCGGCAATCATGCGTGAGTTTGCTCAGGTCAGGCCTGACCTTGATTGGGCATTTGCATCCTATGCGACTGGAGCAAAGACCTTTCAATCTCTTGGATACGATGTTCACGACCTCGATCTTCCAGAAGAGAACCCTTTTCTAGACACGGTTATCAGCACCTACAGGCTGATGGAAAAATGTAAGCCCCGCTTCGTCGTGGCCCACGAGGAGTTCGCCGCACTGGTTGCCGCTAAGCTGATGCAGGTGCCAGCAGTTTTCATAACGGACTGGTTTTTGAAGGATACAACACTCTTGATGCAGCCGCTCGCCTACGCGGAGTCCATCATTTTTATTGAGAGTCTTGGACTTTTCGACGAGCCTTCCTATGTCAAGGGTAAAGTGCAATACATGGGTCCCCTAATGCGCAATATGACGTATGCAAGAGAGGACCGCAGCCGCGCCAGGGAGGAATTGAAGCTAAGCGAGGAAGCCGTTGTGATTGCGTGCCTACCCGGGGGGTGGGCTACCGAGGTTCGCGCACCAATAGCGGATCTGATGCTGTCTGCGTTCGATCAGATAAAGGGGACCGAGAAGAAGCTGTTCTGGGTTGCAGGCCGCGACACCGACAACCTGATCAGGCAAACGAAGCACCGAAACGACGTGATAATCGTGGAGCAATTGTGGCCTATTGAACAGCTTATGGTCGCTAGCGATGTGGTGGTAACAAAGGGAAATCGTGGAACTATCATGGAAGCAGCTTATCTCGGGACTCCCTCCGTCTCGCTTTCGCACGGGTTGAATCCTGTTGAGGACTACATCGTTCCGCGCATTGCATCTAACCACCCGCTCAGGGTAAAGGGACTCACTCCAGAACAACTGACGATCTGCATCGAGAATCAAATTCATAAGACAAAGTACGATGTTTTAGCAAAGCCTTTTGTGATTTCAGCCAGTGCGGTAACGTCGGCGCTGATTGCAAGGTTGGGCTTTTGACGATGACGTGTGTGGTGTTCACAAGCAAATCATGAACTCGTTGACTCACGCTGATTTTAGGTCCGCACTCCCAATCACCACAATCGGGGTTATCACCTGTAATCGTCAGCCACAGTTGATGCGATGCCTCAATACATATGAAAGACACACACGGCAATGCGCACGTATATGTGACTTCCTCATCACAGACGACACCCAGGACGCTGGCCAAAGAGTGGCCTGCCGGGAGCAGCTTTTATCCTTCTCGCGGCGCACACAATCACGGGTCTTCTATGCAGGCCGCGAAGAGAAACTGGACTTCGTTGCGCGGCTGATTCAGGCGGGCATACCATCGCACGTAGTGAACTTTGGTCTCTTCAATGAGTTCCACCTTGAGGCATCTCCCGGCGCAAACCGCAATGCTCTTCTTCTCCATACCACTGGAGAGGCGGTTCTATCTTGCGACGACGATTCAGTCTGCTGGATAGGCGACCTCCGCGAAGGTGCTCAATCGGTTTGCATCGGTCAAGTCAATCGTTCACCTCTCGATATCGTATTCACAGGTAACCGCAGATTCGCCACTAAATCCGTCCAGCGTACCGCATGCGATCTTCTCGCTGCTCATGAACAGTTGCTAGGGAGCATGCTTGCTGATCTCCGGATATTGCCCTCGTCGGAGACGAACTTACATCCGGGAAAGATCGGAGTTCGATCCATCAGCGATCTTGTTGAAGATAGAGGCAGAGTGGTTGTCACACTCAACGGTGTACTCGGTGATTCTGGAATTCCTTTTACCAGGGAGTTCATGATGGCGCAAGGTGCAACGAGAGATCGCTTTTTGGAGTGTTGGCGCAACCACGAGGACGTGTTGGCTACCCGTTACGTGGTTCGTGGAGTTCATCGTCCGACTGTGCTTGCAAAAGGTCCCTTTATGACTCCCACCTCCACCGGGTTTGACAATCGTGAACTGCTGGTTCCATTCATTCCCGCCGGATTTGGCGAGGATACTTTGTTCGGACGTACTTTGCTTGCGGCCATCGGGGATGCATACATCGGATATGTTCCACTGGCATTGCTCCACGCTCCGCCGCGCAGCAAGCTCTACCAGCCATTGGAACCTGATTCCACCATTTTGAATGTGATGTTCATGATTCTTGAAGGCCTGCCATGTCTGATCGGCGACTCGGTCGAGGACAGGATCAGACGTATCGGGCGGCACTTCATCGAATGCGGGTCAACCGATTTAGGCGATTTCACAATATGGCTACAGCGGCGGTCTAGGCTCAGATTCCTAGGTTTCATTGACCTCGCTGAGCGCCTGCTTGAGGCGCACCACCGCCAGCCTGCATATTGGGCGCAAGCCTTAGATATCTATCTCAACGGTCTTCGAGCATCACTGACCAATCCTGATGCGGCCGCCCCGACGGATTTCGGAATTGCTTTGCCCTCTGCTGAGCGGTACGCGCTCGTCCAACGATTGGCGCGGAGCTTCGGGGAACTTCTACAGTGGTGGCCTGACATCGTTACAGAAGCCCGCCGTCTCAAGACCAACGGACTCACACTGGGCAAGCTTCTCTCCTGACTCTGGCCGATGTCGACGAACTCATGAAAGCTTGACTCGTGATGCGTACGCAGAATTATTCAAGCGGTCAGCAGCAGCGGCGGCCAAGACCAAAGCTACCTATTAATGCCCAATCCCTGAAAAGGAAATAATGGCGCCTTCTCCGGGATCAAGTCTTGTGGATCGGCGCGATGGCGCCAATGGGCGTGCTCCCTCAAGTTGGCTCCGAGCGTCCGTCCGTACGGGGGGCCAAATGGCCGATTTTGTACCGAATCGTTGCCATCCACCTTATCTTTCGAGAGCATTGTAATATCAACATCACTTGGATACAGATAAAGCCACTTCGGTTGGCTGGGTGAGATTACCATCTCTCATTGTGACGGCGCGCACAGGTACCTGTGACGTCCGTATTTTTATAAACATGCGTAACAATTTCTACAGTAGTATGGTTTCGTCGTACCGATTGGCGATATTCACGCAAGGAGATCTCCAAGATGAACGCAAACGATATCTTTGCTATGTCTCTTCTTCAGCAGGACGTCTCTCGCGCTTCGGAGGGAAATATTCTGGCAGCAGTCCGAACCGGCTATCGCTACTATACGGGTCTGGCTGGAAAAAGAGATTTGGACTTGGCGCGCTCTTATTTTGTACTTGGTGCACAGGGAGTTGAAGACGCTTCTCCTTGGATTCACTTCATGAATCTTCAGGCCGCCGCTTTGAACAGCAAGCCTGTGCCGAAAAGTAGTTTCGACAATCTTTCCTCACTGGCCGATACTGGCGACGTAATTGCTGTAACGCTGCTCGGCAGGGCGCAGGAACGTGGATACGACGGAGGCGACAGGGATATCGCTGCGGCCAAGGCAGCTTATCTCTCCGTGGGACCTCAGTTCGCACTCGCCCAGACCTTCCTCGGCGAAATCTACGTCCGGCACAACCATCTCGACAAGGCCGAACCGCTCTTCCAATTGGCGGCGGAAAAAAACGAGACGAGGGCCATCGTAGATCTCGCACAGATCTATGTCCACAGGCTTCGCGCTGTGGCGGCGAAACAACTGCTGAAAGCCGCAGTCGTTCAAAATAATTGCCGAGCAATGTATCGTTTGGCGCTGCTCTATAGGGGGGGCATTGGAAAAGCTAATCCCAAACCCAATCTTGCCAAAGGCCTCCTGCAGCAAGCTGCCCGCATGGGTTATCCACGTGCCATCACCTTACTTAAGCAGTGAAGCGAACTTGCACAAGGTTGGCAAACATCCAATGATTGGCAGACCTGAGGCTGACCGGCCTTGAAGCCTTGGAATATGCCGGTTGTTGAATGCCATGTCTAGTGGGATGAAAATGGGCTATGAACATTTTGTTTTGCTCAACGGCCGGCCGCGGGTCGGATTTTTGCATCCATGGAGAGACCGATGATGGTTCAAACGAAGCTACTCTTTACGAAGTGTGCCATTCTAACGTTGGTACTAAGTATCTGGAACGCACCTCAAAGCATCACTGCACAGACAGCCGTGACAAACCAGGCTGTGCAAATGGTGGTTCCAAGCGATCTTAAGGTTAATGGGGCTGCCTATGTACCCAAGTTAAACGGTATTGTTGTGCAGCTTGCCAATATAGGCAGTAAGGCGGCGACGGCCTATCAGCTCAATATCGCCATTAAAAGTGGCGACAGCGTATTGGCAAGGACATCGTATGCTGTAAATCTTGTCGAGATTGTTATTAATAATCGCCAACTGTCCGGGAGCGATGATTCATGGGCAGGCGCAATCCTCCCCGGAAGTATATATTCAGACACAGAAGCCCTTCCCGACTCTGTTATCGGTAAGGGTTTTGGCGATGGTAGTCTTACGGTACAAGCTGAAGTGGCCGGAGTTGTTTGGTCGGATGGGCTCATTGAGGCCGAGGACAGCAGTTCGGCCGCGAATTTGAATCGCTATTTAAACAACTTGGGAAAGAAAGAGCGCGCAGAAAACGCGATTCTGGCAATCTTTGAAGCTCATAAGGCCGACATCGATATCCCTCACAAAGTAGTTGGATTGCAACGGGATCTGGAGGCCACAAAGCCAGCATCCACAAAGCCGACATTGGGGTCAAGTGTACACGACCTCGATAGTTTGGTCGGGATGGACCCATCGGAGTTCGATCTTGTTAGCCAGAACATCGCTTTCTTTCAAAGTGCGCCTGATCCGGCCGCAGCTATCGAAGCGTACAGAGTGTTTTATCTTGGGCGCCATACCCACAGGCTCACGTTAATGCGGCAACAAGCTCCACTTCCGCCTCTTCAAAAGATTCAGTGAGTAAGTCTTCGTCAGCGTTGTTGTTAACTGTTGTTTGTTGTTCTAACACCGATGACACCTCCAAAGGTGTTTTTCGGGAAGACATTCGGTACGATAGGGAGACTGAGCATGAGGGCCTCACAAGTGTTACTGCTGTTGATCCTGATCGGCGAGTTGTGCGGAACTCGCGTGTATGCACAAACATTCCCATCTGGGACACAAACCTGCGGCAACGGATACATCAATATCACTCTCACACCCAACGTTACCGGTTGTGGGTTTGGCGTGCCAGTCCTCCAAGCGAAAGAGTACACTCAGACGGCAAATATCACTCTGACCACCACTACTGGATGTTCAACTACCGGGAGTGGCCCACTTACGCTCACGGGGGTGTGTTTGGGAAAAATCAATTGCGCGCCCACTAGGATAGCCGAGGAAGTCAATTATCCTGGCGGGGCGGGTACGGCAAATGGGGTTGTGACATATCAGAACGAGTATGTTTATTCCATTGGCGTGAGCAAGATTGTCTTATACGCATGCGCTGCGGGGGAACAGGTGACATGGAATGCAACCTGCCCCATTCCGTGCTGTGCGAGCCTGAATCCGCCTCATCTACCGGAAGGAAAAGGAAAAGAGCCTCGCCGGAGCAATATCGCCAATTCGTAAGCCCCGAAAAAGTCAACGCCGGGTGAAAGCACGGATAACCGGCCGCAACTTGCAGAAGTTGAGATAAGCGGATGTTACCGCAGTGGCATTTGTTCGTTGCCAAATTGATCTGTTCGCTGTGATGCATTGACGGACAAACACCGAATGCCAGACCGTGACTCGGTTTACCAATTCGACCTCTGATTCGCGTTAGGATGACCTTATGCTGAGTAGCCAAAACGATCCTGCAACTCCGCTTGCAGCCCGCACAGGGCAGAGAGTGGGCCGCGGCTATTACGTCTATGTCACCGAGGCATGCAACCTGCGATGCAGCTATTGCTTTGTAAAAGACAAGCACAACGGCCGGCATTTGACGAAGAGTACCGCAAATCAGATCTTGGGGTTTATCGCTCAGGACGCGGAGTCCCTGTCGTCTGTGTATGTTCATTTCTTCGGGGGAGAGCCGCTGCTGCGTCCCACAATGATTGATTACCTTTCCAAGGGCTTGCGCGCGTGGAGTTCAGGACGACAAACTCAGTTACGTCTTGGTGTGACGACGAATGGAACGCTGCTCACGGCTGATAACTGCGAAATGCTAAAGCAGCATGACATTGGAGTCCAACTCAGCTTGGATGGCAGCAAAGAGGGCAACGACGTGCATCGCCAGTTCATGGGCGGGACACAATGTGGTTTGCGTGCCGCCGGCGCTTTCGACCGCGTAAACATCGAGAACTACATTGCTTGTTTCGGCAAAGGCGCGCCAAACTGCCGCATGACGTTGACGGTTCAGAATCTTCCCTATCTTGAGAAGTCGATTGCTGAACTGTACGCGCAGGGCTTCAAAAGCTTTTCCGTCATCCCCGATTGCGACTCGGGGACATGGACCGTGGCGCATTTCAAAGAGTACGAACAGGTAATGCGATCTGTGCTTAAGTTTTGGATCCAGTACAAAGATGTTTGGATCAGTTCCATCGACAAGACCGTCCAGGCATTGCTGTCCAAGAGGCGTCCGAAGCATCTCTGCCAAGTAGGATCTGGCATTTTAGGTATAACCGTGGATGGAGATCTATATCCCTGTCATGACTTCTCTGGCCGTTATTCCTGTGACCCGGAGGCTCGGCAGAAGCTATTGATCGGACATGTCACGACGGGTTACAAAAACGTCGAACAGCATTTTGGCGAGATGTCGATTGATCCCGAAGTGAAGTCGGGTTGCGGATACGATTGCGCCACCTGCTGGGCAAAATGGTCATGCGCACGTGGATGTCCATATATGAACTATGCTTCCACCGGTGACATACGGACAGTTAGTCCGACCTATTGCGCGACACAACGCATAGATGCACTGCTGGCCCTTAAGTGGATGGGGACATCTGACCAGATCAACTTTTCATATGCAGCCAACGCGCGAGTACGACGCGGGGAGGGCAGGACTCGTCAGACAACATTGACCAGCACCGAAACTACCAGTGTTGCTAGCACACAGACAGACGCGACTGTGCCGGAAGCAGTCACAGTGAATTGAAGATGAACCGCGAAGGAGATTCCCGATGCCCAATGAGTCAGACATCCTATGTGCCGAGCTAGACGAAGTGGTATGTGGGGCCCGCAATGCCGTGCCCGGACCATCCAGACGTGATTTTCTTTTCCGTGCCGCAGGAGCTGCTCTTCCACTGATGCTCCTGTCGGACTCTGCGGAAGGTCAATCATCATGTAACCCAAGTTGTACAACCGCCTGCGAGATTTACGGAGAGGCATGTTCCGGGCTGTGCGAAGTCGAATGCGAAGTCGATTGTGAGACTACTTGTGAGACTACTTGTCAAACCGCCTCGGAATTGGAGTGTATAGGCCAATCCACAACCGGCTGTGGTCCGGTGACCCTGCAGTGTGCCGATGGTTGCCAAAGTAGTTGCGAAACCACCTGCCAGACTAGCTGCGAAACCACCTGCCAGACTGCTTGTGAGATCAGTAGCCAGAGTGGTGGAGGCTGCGGCGGATGTGGAGGGTGCGACGAGTATTCGGAAAACGCGTGCTAGCTCTTTGGCGTCAACAACCGCGTGCCGATACTGGATGGGCGCTCTTGGTTCGAGACGATTGCCGTTGGTCGTGGCATTTGCACCTCGACATGACAACTTTGCACGGCGGAACCGAGTTGTGATGTTCGCGCACACAAACCTCGACAACGCACTCGCTCACAATTGATCGTGGGCTTCGGAATCGATTTGGCGATCGCCTCGCACGCATTGCGAAAATGAGGACCACCATGTCATTCCGTTTAGAGGAGAACGAGTGTACCGATTCTTCATGCAGAGTGAATACTGCCTTCGCGTTCCTTTCCTGCATAGATCGGTGAGGGGAATATTGCGGCACATCGAAAGAGAGTTGGACTTGTTGTGAATAGTGACAACGCGCAGGACGCTCAGACTCTCAAGAGCCAACAAAAGACGCGCGTCGTCTTGTCTCTTTCAATTCTCCAAGTACACGTTACAGAACGCTGCAATAAGAAGTGTGCGCATTGCTATCAGGATGAGACAGCCACACGAAATAGCGAATTGACCTTCGATCAACTGTCCTCACTGATCGGTAGTTATGAAGATGTCTGCCGTGTTCGTGGCTGGCGAGGGCAGGTGACATTCGCTGGGGGAGAACCGTTCATAAGGTCTGACTTCTTACCCTTGTTGAAAGAAATGACGCGCTGGCCAAGCCTACGGTTTGCGATCCTGACAAATGGTTACCATATTGATGAACAGACAGCCCAACAGTTAAGAGAAATGAATCCGGCCTTCATTCAGATCAGCTTAGAAGGTGGTCCACACACGCACGATCAAATACGCGGGGAGGGCGATTTCCTGCGCTGTCTGAAGGTTCTTTCGATCTTAAAGAGAGCCGGGGTACGAACTCTTGTGTCATTTACCGCACATCGAGACAACTTTCGCGAGTTTCCAATCGTTGCGGAGCACGCAAGGCAGGCTGGCGTGAACGGCTTGTGGGCAGATCGTCTTGTACCAATGGGCCGTGGAAAAGGACTCGATACCCTATCTCCTCAAGAAACGCGCGCGCTCTTTGAGATTATGCGTCATGAACAGCTTAGAACAGGTGCTGACTCGGCGACCAAGATCGTCATGCGCCGCTCTCTTCAGTTCTTGTGCAGTGGTGATCCAGCATATCGCTGCACCGCTGGGAAGAGCCTTTTGGCAGTATTACCAAACGGGACAGTATATCCATGCCGACGTCTTCCGATTGAATTGGGCAATGTCCTGGTAACACCACTCGATCAGATATTTAATGCCGGCAAGGCCATCCATGATACGCCATCATCGTGCAGGCAATGCGAGCACTTCGTTCGATGCAATGGTGGATCAAGGTGTATCGCCTATGCTACGCACGGCAGGCTTTCAGAGGTCGACCCTGGATGCTGGTTTGAGCCGGATGGAGGGAGTAAGCCCAAACCGCCGAGTATTTCGGGAGACCCATTTTCGCTCGTTTGACGTTCAAACTCTCCGTGATTTGGCCTAACAATTCACTACTGTCCGGTTAAAACTCAAACAGAATCAGTTGGTTGGAGTGAGTTAGCTGTGGATTTGTGTAGTCTTTCTGCTGAAGTGCCTGTGAAATGGGCATTTTCTCGGTAAGCGTTCGGAGTTTCCATCTGGACCGGCTGTGGTGAGAGACAGAACCATGGGTTCATGGATCGGGCAGATGGGACGGGGCTGGTACGGCGCACTCGAATATACCGATCGGTTGCCGAGAAGCGGCGGATCGTGGAGTTGACCTTGTTGCCTGGGGCGAGCGTATCGCGCGTAGCCCAGGTTGAAGGCGTGAACGCGCATCAGGTATTCGATTGGCGGCGGGCCTACCGGAAGGGCAGACTTGGAGCGAAGGAGCATAGCCGCTGTGCGTTGCTGCCAGTGGTATTGTCTGCACCGGAAACGGGCGTAGGCCGCGGTGCGGAACCAACCTTCTTACAGCCGGCGCCAGCGACGCGCCTTCGTCTGTTGCGCCGTCTTCGTCCTCGGCCGGTTCGATTCATATTGAGTTTCCGGGCCGCGCGGCGATCAGCGTCGAAGGGGATGTTGATCCAGAGTTAGTGCAGACAGTGCTGGAGCTTTTGCGGCCGTGATCGACCTGCGCACGGGCACGAGGATCTGGATCGCTGCCGGCGTGACCGATATGCGGCGCGGCTTTTATGGTTTGAGCGCTCAGGTGCAGACGGTGCTCAACGCGCAGCCTTATTCCGGCCACGTGTTTGTCTTTCGCGGCCGGCGCGGCGACCAAGTGAAGTTGTTGTGGTTCGACGGCGACGGGCTTTGTCTGTTCTCAAAGCGCCTGGAACGCGGACGTTTTGTGTGGCCGAAGACAGACAGCGGAACGGTGGCGCTGAGCCGCGCTCAGTTGTCGATGCTTCTGGAAGGCATCGACTGGCGCAGACCCGAGCGCACCTTTGCGCCGCCTCTGGCCGTTTAGCCGAAGCATAATAATCACCTGTATTCATGAGGGTTTTTGCGCTTCTTTCCACAGCGCGTCATGCCATACTCAAGGCGTGACGGCGAACGCTCTCCCCGATCTCGATCGACTGGACAAGGGTGCTCTGAAGGCGCTGGCCATAGAGTTACAAGGTGAACTGCGACAGCAGCGCGAGACCCTAGCTCAGCAAGAGGCTGAACTCGCCGCTCTTGAAGCCGAGTTCGCCGTGCAACGGCTGCAACTCGCCGAACAGGGCGGCGACCCACCCCTTACCCAGAGAGTCTCAAGGGAAGCTGGATTGACCTCCAAAGCATCGAAGGGACCGAGTTCCAGATAGTAGATGCGACCGGCCAGACTCTCGCCGGATTGCTTGAGCAAGTCCATGGCGGCCGATCCGAGCAGGAGAAAGCGTCCGTTGGTTTTTCCGTGCTGCCGTCCCCGGTCGATGATCCCCCGCAACCGCTTAACAGTTCGGGCACACGATAAACCTCATCAAGGATTACCAGCTCGTTTTCGTGGTCCGCGAGATACTTGCTGGGATTGGCGAGCTTGGCCCGGTCATTTTCGTCCTCAAGATCAAGGTAGATCGAGGCTGACTGTTCGCCAATTTCCAAAGCGAGGGTTGTCTTTCCAGCTTGGCGAGGCCCCAGAAGGACGACCGCTGGAGAATGGTGAAGCAACTCTATCAGTTGGGAATTAAGGCGCCTGGAGATTATGTATGTAATTATAGACCTATACTCCATAATTGCAATATATTGAAAGAGCGTAGGTTTTTCCAACCCACAGCCCAACCCACAAATCCTGCTGTCTTGCACGACTTCCGCGTACTTTGGCAGTCCCCGCGGTGCTGTAAGTCGTTGAAAAACCAAATCTGGCTAGATTGACACGGAAGAGGTCGCTGGTTCGAATCCAGTCGTGTTTAGAATCAATGGCTTAGCAGGGCATAAATATACATAGCAAACCCAAGTAGTGTGATTGTTTCACTAGATGGACACACGGGACGCAGTTTTGGACAATGATTGTCTCTTCTCACTCGACACCCCTAAGCAACCTTGGATATGCTCGCCGTATCGTCTTATTTCATGGTGGGCTATGGAACGGTTTGCGGCGGCAGGATTCGTGTCGATCGTTCGGGCTTTAGTTGATATTGGTTCAGAAGCGCAAGCGTATTCGCAGTCAGATGAAACCGCACAGGCTGAGAGTGTAAAGGATTGGCGCGAATGCATGACGGTCGTTGGTGAAGAGTGCCAGAAGATAGGCCTGACGATCTCAAACGCCTGCACTCAGGACATAGTTTTCGCTCTCGGCTATGGGATGGATGTTGAAAAGTTCATCATTTCACTTGCCGAACTAGAAAACACCATTCGCCGAGAAATGGAAAGCAACAAGTTCTTCTATATGCCTGCCAGTCAAGCCGAGTTCTATGGTCAGAAAGAACTCTTTGGCGCAAAGGTTAACGCGAAATTCCCTTCCATCCAATTCGACATGGAAGAAGCCGGAAACTGTTACGCAATGGGCCGAGGAACTGCTTGCGTCTTCCATCTCATGCGCGTAATGGAAGTGGGAGTCCAGCAGTTCGGCGCAAAACTTGGCGTGATGCTGGTTACCGAAAAGAACTGGCAGAACATCGTAGATGAGATCAACAAAGCAATCAAAGTGCTAGCGCCAAAGGCACTCGGAACGGTCGAGATGAGCCAAGCATCCGCAAACCTCTATTGCGTTAAACTGGCTTGGAGAAATGAAGTGATGCACCCGAACGATACATATACCTTGGAAGAGGCTGAAAACCTGATTCGCGTAGTGAGGATCTTCATGGGACAATTGGCGGATATACTGTGAACGACATGAGCAACGCAGACGGATGGTTTTTAACTGGTGCCTTTTCGATTGTTACCGTTCTCGTATGGGGTCTACGCGACCGATTGAAGCGCATCGAAAAGAAACTTGATAAGATAAGCGGCAAATAGAAAACCGGCCTGCCAGGGCCGGTCCTCGGTTCATCGCATCCAAGCGAATCATCGCATGGAGTGTGCCAGAAATGCAAACTAGCAAACATACCCGTCCGTCAATCTCTGAATTATCTGATCATGTCCAGCAATTACAGATCGAACAATTTCAGAGCCGCTTTCCGCTTCCGCCGCACGTCTGTTCTCCATTACATCTGAAAACGTCGGATCAAGACCACGAACGGTTTCTCGCAGGGCTGCAAGTTCGTTTAGCACAGAGGTGAACATTATGTAGTTCGTCCGGTTACTCGTCGCAAGCGCGAGCAATGTGTCCTTGAGCGCGGATTCATTAACCATGTCTGCCTTCCTTTCAGGATTGCGCTATGATAACGCCATGAGCCAAGAACCCGACAGCCCGGAATACCAGAACTTCACGAACCTGCTTAGGCGCATCGTGACGGTGCCACATGCGGAGATTCAGAAGCGCATGGAAGACGAGAAAGCGACGAAAGACTGGACGCGGGAGAACGACCAGCCGGAACACCGTCACCGGCCTATCGTTTCCCCCTCCGCTGTCGCTTCATCCAGAAGCCTGAAGACTTCCCAAGATAAGTCTTAGAAATCCGCCGTTTCTCCCACCTTGCCGGTCAGTTCTGCATAGGTCAGTCTCTTCCCTGAAATCTGCGATAAAGCCAGCATGAAGCGGTCATAATCGGTCAGCGGATTGTCTTTGGTAGCACGGTTGTTATATCGAAATGCCTGCTCATCCACGTAGCGGTGAAGGTGGAACGGCTCTACGGCAACGTAGGTTCCATTCAGACCGCGCTTCAGGAGACTCCAGAAGTTCTCTATCCCTTGAGTGTGGACCTGTCCTCTCACATATTCGTTGATGTGAGTCACTGTCTCATGGATGTAGTCTTGCGCTGCCAGATTGTCGTATCCTGTCCAGCCATCGGTGTAGACGGTTGATCCCTTTTCAATCTCGTTCAGGATGTGCCGCTGCAATACTTCCCGCTTTGCGTTCGGAATCACCTTGGCTCTCACTTGACGGCTCTCCCTGTCAAGCATTCCCATCACGGCCATCTTTGGGTTGGCGTTCATGCCCTGCTTCATCTTGAGCCGTTGCGCCATGTGCATGTTCTTTGGCTTGCCGCCGATGAATGTCTCGTCCACTTCCACCGGGCCTCCCTCAGATCCGCCCAGCTTCTCTAGTGAGCCATTGGCAAGAGCAAGACGAATCCGATGCAGCATGAACCATGCCGATTTCTGAGTGACGCCGACTGTCCGCATGATCTCGTATGAACTCACGCCGTTTTTGCAATTCGCTACCAGCCAAGTCGCAATGAGCCATTTGTCCAGCGAGATCGGCGAATCCTCAAACACTGTCCCCGTCTTCGCGGTGAACTGTTTCCGGCACGCGGCACACTTCCACCGCATTACCTTGGCAAGCCAGTAATTGCGCCGTACTCCGCAATGCGGACAGATCGGCTCGCCGTATGGCCAGCGCATTTCCTTCACTATCGCAATGCAGTTCGCAGGGTCTTCGTAGAATCGAATCGCTTCAGTCAGTGTCTTTGGATGCTTCATAGCAAAGACAGATTAGCAAGTCGCCGTGGGTTTGTCAAGTATATTTATGCCCTTAGCAGTTCAGTTCCATCCCAAGCCCCACTTCATTTCACCCAAGATTTACCCAAAGCCTACTGAATGGCCGTTCCGGCTGCTCCGAAAATGGCATCGACTATCATCTGTTGAGCCGTTATTAGCTCGTCTGAGTCCGTTTGCGTGTACCAGCTGAGCGTAAAAGCCGCGTTGCTCTGCCGGAGGGCGGTCTGAGCCGTTTTGGGGTCAACCTTCTTTTTGGTCGTCAGGAAGCTGGACAGGCTGTGGCGGAACTGGTGGAACGACAATCAAAAACCTGATGTGAGTTCACTCCCTCGGCCTGCGCCACTCAAGACACGCTCTGCCCTGGCTGCAACGTCAACTCCACAATCTGCCGCTTCTCTGCGATAGAACGCCTTACACGCATCTTGGCCGTTTCCTTGTCTCTATCGTTTTAATGTCGCAGGCGCAAGTCCAGGGTGGGAAAACAAGACGCTTACGCTTCTCCTGGCTCATGGTGATTCTTCAGGTCCGAAGGCCACCTGTCGCATCCTGATGGCGGGGCGCTTTCGTCCGGTGGGAGCTTTGCATTTGAGGCATTATAGAAAAACCCTCTCTCCGGGTTACCGGAGAGAGGGTGGCCGTAGTTTGAAGCTGTTTTAGTCGTCCAGATCAGCGCTAGCAGCGGGCGCCTTGCGGTTGAAGTCGCTCGCCGGGCGAACCTTCTTCTCGCCAGGGAAGGGGCGCGTGAAGTTGGTTGTTTCGTACCAGATCAGGTGGTTGACGGTGTCGACGTCTTCGGAGTCCGGCTTCTGGTATTTGCCGGCGAAGATTTGCGCTTTCTTCTTCATCCATCCAGCCATTAGAGCCTTAGCCGCAGGGCTCATGGCCACGAGGGACTGAGGCTCGAGCGTAAGTGATACGGTTGCGCCAGGAATGGCGGTCTGAGACGGAGTCTGAGTAACGCCCGTGGTCAGCGGGATCCCGTTCGGCACGTGCGTCCACGGCTTGAAGTTGTCAGCAGGAGGATCGTCGACGAAGGCTGTCCGCATCGGCGAGGCCCATAGGTCGAACTGGTTCATCGGCGTCAGACCGAGAATCTGCTCGATCGTGCGGGTCAGGTTGACCTGCGTGTAGAATGTGCTATCGGTAATTCCGCCCTGCTGGACGTATGGGCTGATGATGTAGCCTGGGCTGCGGTGACCGTCGACGTGGTCGACGCCAGTCTGCGCGTCGTCTTCCTCGACGAAGATCGCCGAATCTTTCCAGATAGAGCTGTGGCTGATGGCGTCGACAAAGCGGCCAAGGGCCAAATCGTTATCGGCCTGCATGGCCTGCGCGGTTGGCGGACCGCCCGTGTGGTCAGAGCTGATCCAGATCATCTCCAACTGCGGTACCGCACCGGCTGCCACGTCCTTCTGAAAATCTTCATTCCAGATATCGAAGCGGAACTGATCGGGAATGCCCAGATCGAACTGCGGGTAGTTCTGGACCGTGTTGTTGAGCAAGTTCGGGAGCGGGGAGTGCGAGGCGACGGTGTTGTAGTTGTAGAGCTGCTTCTCCTTGCCGGACTCGTAAGCCTGAGTGTCATTGTAGAAGTCGATCCACAGCGGCTCGCAACTGCCCGAAAAAATGAAGGGTAATGGAGTGGGAGGCGTGGTACCTGTATAAAGGTTATTCGGAGTGCAGCCCTCCGGCGGGTTGAACGTGTTGTACTCGATGTACTCGCCGTAGTTCTTGAACGAGACGCCTTGCTGTGCAGCTATATCCCACAGGTGGCCCTTTTTCTGATAGGCAATCGCGTCGCCACCGTTGGAGGGGTAGTCGCGGAGCCAGTCGGGCGACTGGATGTCATCGCTATAGGGCGCCATGGCCTGAACAATCCAGTTGTGACCGTCGGCCGACTGGCGGCTTGGATCGTAGAAGTTATCAAAGAGCGGGAAGCGCTTCACCAGTTCGTGCGCGTTGGGCGTAACGGAACCGAAGGTTGCGTTGTCGCCGAAGACTGCGAGGGAGGCGTCCCCATTGCCGCTGGCCACATCGCCCAGAATCTGGTCGTAGGTGCGGTTTTCACGAATGATCAGTAAGACGTGCTTGATCTTGGACGGATCGCCGATCCTCTCCGGGATTGCAAGCGGCTTGGCATGATTGTGGCCGCCAGCAGCAGAGAAGATATTTTCCGCCAGATCCCAGTGGTTGTTCTGGAAGACCTGGTCCGTCAGCGCCCATAAGGCGGAGGCACCCGGTATGGGAACGATGCTGACAGAGCCTAGGTCCTGGTGGGTTTCGAGACCGGTCACAGTAAATTCGGTTGTTTCCGAGTTTGCTGTCAGCGGCGCGCTAGGCACGGTTCCCGCGAAGGGATTCGGGTTGCCTGTAGTTCCCCAACCCTTGTCGTTGGCAACCAGCAGTGCGTTGTCCGCTTTGTCCAGCACAACTGAAGCCGGCGCATAGCCGACCGGGATCAGGCCCAGAACGGGGTTCCCTCCCCAGTTATTGAGATCGACCACAGCGATCGCGTTGGCGTTGTACAGCGCGACGTAGGCAATGTTCTTCTTCTCATCAACGGCGATCGAGTTCGGACCGGCGCCATAGGCCGGCTTATGTTCGCTGGGCACGCCGATTGGTAGTCCGAGGTCGATCTTCCGCTCCTCTTTATTGTTGGCAGTGTCGATGACAGAGAGGGTGTCGCTATAGGTATTGGCGACCAGCAGCCTTTTACCCCAGATGGCCATGCCGGTCGGGTGCAGGCCCGTCTCGATGCTGTCGGTGACCTTGAACGAGGCCAGATCGACCACGGAAACAGTACCGGTGGAAGTGGAGCCGGTTGGATAGGCGGCGACCACCGGGGTGCCGTTGGAGTATCCCTGGAAGTCCTTTTCCTTGGCAATCCGGCCAGCCTCGTTAGAGACGTAGGCGGTTTTGCCATCCGGCGAGATCACGACGCTGTGGGGGACGTTGCCGACGCGGACCTCTGCGCCCTCGACTGGTGTAGTCGCGGTCAGGTCGATCTTGGTCAGTGTGTTGTTGTTGTTCAGCACGACGTAAGCGGTCTTGGCATCTGACGAAACCGCAATGCCAGTGGGATAAGAGGTCAATACTTCATCTGAGAAAGCCGAAGTGGAGTAGCCGCACGGGATGAGGAAGCTACCGTTGGTTCCGCCTGGGCTGTTCGGGAAGCAGGTGACGGTGGTTAGACCGTAGGCGGCATTGACGTCCATCGGAACGCTGACGTGGGCGTAATCGGAGAGCCAGCCTGTTGACGGATTGACGCTGGCAATGCCGACGAAGCCACCCTGTTTGAATGTGCCGTAGAAGGAATTGCCGTCCTGGCTGAAGAGCAGGTACTTGCCGTCCGGCGTATAAGTGATGCCGAGGTTGCTACCGTCTGGATCCGTGCCGGCAGCCGGTGTGTAGGTCTGCAGGATGGCGCCGGTTTGGGTGTTGAAGACCTCGACGGCTTTACCATTGGACCCCGACGTACCCATGACAAGGACGGCCGCGGTGTGATTGCCAGAGGGGTTGAGTGCGATGGCCTTGGCGCGGACCCGAATGCCTAGATTGACCTGGGTGCCGCTGGGGGTGATGATGGTGCCGTCGCTGACGACGAAAGTGCCGTTCGTCTGCGGGCCGACCTGGTAGGTAGGGAATGGCACGGACTGCGCGAGCGCCGGAACGCTCAGCCCCGCCGCCAGCAGGCCGGCGACCAGAAGCAAGCGATTGATCCGAAAGTTCTTTTGAGACATCTTTCGCGACATATTATGATTCTCCTTGGGGTTTCATCACGTAAACCGGAATCGGCCATGCAACTTGAACTCTGGAACTACACCTGAGACAGGTTGATGGTTTTTCTTCGTTTGCAGGAGATGGCGCGCCGGGAGAGCAGCGCCAACGGACCAAGTCTAGGAGCGCAAAAGGACGCCAGGATGACGAGAGAATTACAGTTTTGTCATTCCGTTACTGTGTTGTGAATGCGCTGTACAACAATCTTTCCGAGGCAGAGCCTTGTATCTTTCAGGTGAACCACAAGATCATCGGTTCTGAACGATCCTCCCGTTCGACAAATAGCTGGTCCACAGAGACCAATTTTTGATGGAACCTTAATTAAGGCGTGACCTGCATATAACAACACTGGATTACAAAATTGTCATACATCTCGTTCGAGGCGTCCTTCGGGGATCGTGCTGAGGCGTGGATGTCATTGAGAGCGATCGAATCTCACCGACGCAGCAATGTATGAAAACCGCTGGGGGAGAAGCCAAAGCGGTTCTTCGCCCGAAGCCGGAACATGGTTGCAAGTTTCCAACACTAACAACTTGAAGATCAGGATTCCGATGCGCGTAACGGGCGCCGTCATGACGCGAAATCTCTCTTTTCGATTGGGTATCCATTGTTTTCTTCAGGAGGAGCCATGCATCGCAAGAATCAGCAGCGTCCATTCACTAGAAGTTCCACCACGATTCGACAGCTTCGCGTTTTGATCGGATTGAGCGCGTTGCTTCTCCTTGTCACCCACTGCGCCGCACAGGTGGATCGCAGCGGATTGACCGGCACGGTCACCGACACATCGGGAAGTCTGCTGGGGTGGACACACATCATTGCAGTGCAGAACTCGACCCAACTGAGGCGTGAGACGGTGTCGTACTCCGATGGAAGATATGACATTGCCGAGCTTCCGGTGGGCAGATATACCATCACGTTCGATCATCCCGGCTTCAAGACTCTGACCTTCGTCGATGTGGAGCAGGTGATTGGGAGGACGCGCACACTGGATGCGACTTTGCGGGTAGCAGGTGGCGAGGAGAACGTGGAAGTTTCAGCCAGCTCGGTTCTGATCGACCGCAATACCAGCGCAATCACGGGCCTGATCGAGAGAACGCAGGCCGATGAACTGCCGCTGAACGGACGCAACTGGGCTTCGCTGACGGCGTTTGTCCCCGGAGCCATCGATACCGGTGGCAGTAATCAGCGTTCGGTCCGCTTCGCCGGACGAGGCCTCGACGACAGCAACTTCACTTACGACGGCGTCGACGCGACCAATATCGTAAATCAGACGCAGCGCGCCTGGGTGCGGCTTGCTATTCCTCTGGACGCGATCACGGAGTTCCGCGTCGATTCGCTGATGGCTACCGCAGAGGAAGGCGCTACGGGCGGCGCTCAACTGGACGTTACATCGCCTTCGGGTGCAAACAGCTTTCACGGACGCCTCTTTGAGTTCTTGCGCAATGACGTTTTTGACGCGCCCGAGCCCTACTGGGCATCTAACGGCGAATCGCAGCAGCCGCTTCGTTTGAATCAGTTCGGCGGATCGCTGGGCGGACCCATTGTGCGCGACAAGACCTTCTTTTTCCTTGCCTCTGAAGCCTACAGGCAAGACTGGGGTTATCCGGTGAGCGGCGATGTGCCGAGCGCGGCGCTCATTGCAACAGTTCCGAGTTCGTCGCCAATCTATGGGATCATGAACGCCTTTCCCGGAGCAGGTTCAAGAACAATTCTGACGCACTGGACGCCAGCCAACGACCCGGGCGATCCGAACTATGCGGACTATGACCTGCTGACGTGCTCATGCACGCAGGTTGTCAACGAGAACTCGGCGATGCTGCGGCTCGACCAGCATTTTTCTGCCAAGACCACTGGCTTCGCGCGCTTCAACTACGACCGGTCGGTCAATACGCAGCCGCTTTCGGCTTCCGCGACAGACCTGCAACAGAGGGTTTCCACGCCGGTCAATGGCGCGCTCGAATTGCTGCATATCTTCAGTCTCAACCTGGTGAATGAGGCTAAGTTCGGATTCAATCGCGCCACCTCCAACAGCTACAACTACAGTAAAACCGGCGCCATCTATCAGATTGCGATCTCCACGGGTCCTGGACCTGGATTTGTCACTCAGAACTACGATTACGACAGCATCTATGTGGGCAACACATTTTCGGGAATCGACAACCTGACCTGGATACATGGCCGGCAAACCTTCAAAGCAGGAGGAGAGATCCGCCACATTCAGTTGAACCAAAAATACGGTGGACATGGAAAAATCACGTTTTCCACGGTAGAAGCACTGGCCGCGAATCTGGTGAAAAGTGCAACTCTGACTGGCGCTCTGCCAGTCAACGATTTGCGCAAGAACGATATCATCGGCTACGCCCAGGACGAGTTCAAGGCGCGGCCCAATTTCACACTGAACCTCGGCGTCCGGTACACCGTTTTCCAGATTTTTGACGAGGCGAACGGAAAGGCTAACCCCTTCGATTTCGATACCTGTGGGGCGCAGGGATTCTGTGGCGTGGGCGCCAGCTTCGGCCAGCAAAACTACGGCGATCTCGACCCGCGCGTGGGTCTGGCCTGGTCGCCTGACAAGGGCCGAGAGACGGTTATTCGCGCTGGATTCGGAATCTACCACGAAGATGGCCAGTTGGACGATCAGAATCTGCCCGCCAAGAATGAAGTGCCCTCTTACTCGGTAAAAAGCACGAAGAGCCTGCAACTGACCTATCCGGTCGATTCGTTTTTCACAGGCCCCGGAACCATCTCACCGAATGCCGAACAACGGGACCGCAAAGACTCATATGTTGAGCAGTGGGACCTCTCCGTGCAGCGGGAGTTGCCCGCCAACTTTGTGAGTACGTTCTCCTACCTGGGAAGCCATGGCGTGCATCTGCTGGAAACCAACGCGGTGAACCTGATCGATCCAGCCACGGGAGTTGCGCAATATCCGGCCTTTGCTCCTGCCATCGGCTGGCGCGGCTCCGTCGGCATGAGTTCCTACAACGGTCTATCCCTGGCTCTGCGGCGACCCTTCTCGGACGGGCTTCTGGTGACGGCGAATTATATGTGGTCGCACGAGATCGACAACGGCTCTAACGGCAGCGGCGATGGCGACGAGGTGTCGCCGCAGAACGCAATATGCCTGGCCTGCGATCGCGCCAGCGGCGCCTGGGACGCCACTCATGTAATCAATGGCAATGCGGTCTATCAGCTTCCCTTCGGCCTGGATAAGCCGATGCTCAACGAGCGCAGCATTGCCAGCGCCATCGCGGGTAACTGGGAAATGACCACGACGGCGCTGGTTCGCACCGGTTTCCCGGTGAATGTAGTTTTACCTGGCAGCTACACCGCGCCGGATGGGAACTCCGGCACGCAGCGTCCCGACTTGGTTCCGGGCGTCTCTCTCACTCCGCCAGGCGGTAAACGAGTCGCAAAGTGGATCAACCCAGCGGCCTTTGCTGCCCCAACTGGAGAATTCGGCAACGCGCCGCGTAACCTCCTGCGCGGGCCGGGCACGTGGCAGATCGATGTCGGTTCCGGCAAAACATTTTCATTGTCGGAGCGCGCTCGGATAGAATTCCGCGCTGAGTTCTACAACATCTTCAATCACCCGCAGTTAGGCCAGCCGCAATCCACCTTCAATCCTTCGAACACCACGGGCTTCGGCAGCATCACCAATACCATCAACCTGAATACCGCCATCGTCTCTCCGATCACCCCCGTGGGTTCTGGAACGCCGCGCGAGATGCAGTTCGCGCTACGGTTTGAGTTCTGATGGCAACGGATCCGCGATTGAGAGAGGACGAGAAGCCGATGCATTGCCGCATGGGAGTTTGTCTGAGCCTTTTGCTGCTCGCAACAATCACCATCGGCGTGCGAGCGCAGACGGCAACGGATTTCTCGGGTCAGTGGAAACAGGACAACGATCGCTGCCTGCCAAAACGCAACGGCGATGTCACGCTGCGGATCGAGCATCACGACCCCGAACTCACAGTTGAAACAACCATCTCGCACGGTTCGCAAAATCCGCGGCACGCGATGCAGAGGTACACCACCGATGGAAGAGTCTCCGTATCGACCGGAGCGGACGGTGATGAATTCCACACATCGGCCGTATGGAAGGATTCCAGCCTGATCTTCTCGATCGAGGAACATGAAGACGGCCGCATTCTTCAGTCGAAAGAGAGATGGTCGGTCATCGAGGGCGGTGCAACACTCGAGAGAATCCGCGAGCGCCCGAATGGCGAAAAGCAGACTCTTGTTTATCGCCGGATTCCGGTGAGTTGATCCGACAAGCAAATCCAAATCTGCGGAGGCGCCTGACAAATGAAGATTCTGGTTATTGAAGACGAAGTCAAAACCGCCAAGTTTCTCAAGAAAGGGCTTAGCGAAGCCGGTTACGTCATCGACGTAGCTGCCGACGGTCTGGAAGGTCTGCACTTGGCTCAGGAGGTCGATTTCGACCTCGTCATTCTCGACGTGATGCTTCCAGTGCTGGATGGCTGGCAGGTGGTTGCACGGTTGCGCGAGACAGGACGGAAGGCGCTGGTGCTGATGCTCACGGCGCGCGACGCCGTGCACGAGCGCGTGCGTGGCTTCGAGTTGGGAGCCGACGATTACCTCGTGAAGCCGTTCGCATTTTCTGAACTCCTGGCCAGAGTGCGCTCCTTGCTGCGCCGCTCAACGCCGCGCCCGCAGGAGACCCTGCGCATGGCGGATCTTGAGATCGATCTGCTGCGCCAGCGGGCGACGCGTGCCGGCCAGAAGATTGAACTCACTTCCAAGGAGTTTCTTCTCTTGACGCTGCTGGCGCGGCGCGCGGGTGAAGTGCTCTCCCGGACGCTGATCGCCGAATCGGTTTGGGATATGAACTTCGACAGCGACACAAACGTTGTGGACGTCAACGTGCGGAGGCTGCGCAGCTAGATGGATGATCCCTTCCCGGTAAAGCTGATTCGCACGGTTCGTGGAGCCGGCTATGTCCTTGAATCCGAAAGATAGCTTGCAGGCCGCGCCACGGCTGCGTCACACTCTGGCATTTCGGCTGACGGCTGCTTATTCGTTGGCGGGCCTGACGTTGGTCATACTGGCCACGGCGAGTCTCTACATTGTCCTACGGACGGAACTGGATCGAAGCACAGAACAGTTTCTTGCCGACAAGCTGCACGTGCTGCGCTCCATGCTGCGCGAACGCCCGGACGATGAAGATGCGCTGCGCGAAGAGATCGAGCTCGAGTCTGCCGCGCGCCGCTATCAGCAGTTCTACATTCGCCTCGTCGATGAACACGGCGCGCCCATCATGACGACGCCCGGCATGGGCGAACGGCTGGATCTTGCGGATCTCACGAACCGGACCCGCGATCGCTCCGAGCGTTCGATTGCGATGGCGGGCAAACATGGACAACCATTCCGGGTCACCAGCGCTGCGGCCGCCGTCGGCACGCAGTCCAATCATAGCGACACGGTTCAAATCGCCATCGACATCTCGCAGGAAGAGGAGTTGCTGGCGCGTTATCGGATGTGGTTCTGGGGCATTCTGCTGGCGACGTCAATACTCTTCCCGCTGGTGGGATACCGGATTGCGCGGCACGGCATTCGCCCTGTCGAAGAGATCGCCTCAACCGCGCGAAGAATCACGTCGACGAATCTGCGCGAACGCATCGGGTCGGAAGGCTATCCGTCGGAACTCGCGTCGTTGGCCGGGACATTCAATGAAATGCTGGAGCGGCTTGAAGAATCCTTCGAGCGTATCTCAAGGTTCACGGCCGACATTGCCCACGATTTGCGCACACCCGTCAACAATATCCGCGGAGAAGCCGAAGTGGCTCTCGCCCGCCCTCGGACGGCCGACGAGTACCGCGACGTGCTGGAGTCTTCACTGGAAGAAGCTGTCCGGCTTTCCGAACTGATCGGCGATCTCCTGTTTCTGGCCCGCGCGGAGAGTCCCTTAACCGAACTGCATCGCGAGAGTGTCAACATCGGCGAGTTGCTGATTACCATCCGCGACTACTACGAAGCATCTGCGGCCAACTCAGGAATATCGCTCGTCGTGAACGATGGAGACGAGCCGCTCAATGCGGAACTGGATCGCTCACTGATGCTGCGGGCGGTGAGCAACCTGGTCTCGAACGCCATTGCACATACCCCGCCGGGAGGAACCGTGACACTGGCGGCCACGCACGAGGTCGTCTCGATTCGCGTTGAGGTCCGCGACACCGGCGGCGGCATTCCTGCCGAAGCGCTGCCCAGAGTATTCGATCGCTTCTTCCGCGTCGATCCGTCGCGCTCCAAGACATCGGGCGGCACCGGGTTGGGCCTGGCGATCGTGCAGAGCATCCTGACGCTTCACGGCGGCAGTGCGGAGATCGCCAGTCAACTCGGCGTTGGAACGCGGGTTACGCTGCGCATACCGGCCCTCGCAACGCGATGAAGATCCCTCGTTTCTCGCGTCTGCTGGCGTTCGTTGCTGAGTTTTAGGCGATAAGTGCTCGTGGCTGTGATTTATGGCCCGCTGGTCAGGGTTCATGAACTCACGAGAGTGGTCAGAGATCAGAAAAAACGGCGGGGGGAGTTCCTGGACTCCCACCCTTTTCACATAGAACGTGAAAAGGATGGGGCACCCAGCGTTATAGGATGGTTCAGATTCCCAAAAACAAGGGTGCGCCACCCGCCAGAGGACGATGGGTGCCCCAGGTGCCTCGCCTTTGGGCACCTGGGAAACCTCGAACCTCAACCGGCATTCTCCCGGTAGCGCAGGTATTCCGGCAACTGGTTGCCACG
>JBAVDS010000028.1:0-4044 GCA_049587335.1 Occallatibacter sp.
AAGGATCTGAGGTTTGTAGAGGTATACCGAAAAGCAACCGCAGGTCCTTCGACTCCCTTCGCTACCCACCCCAGCGACGAAGACCTGTCGCTGGGGACCCCGCTACGCTACGGTCGCTCAGGATGACAGTTTTTTGTTGAACGAACTTTTGACTCAGGACACTAGCTCCAGAAACTCCTGGAAGACGCTATTCGAAAGCAGACGCCCCTGCGCACTGAGGCGTAGCGTCTTACCGCCTGCGAGGAGCAGGCCGGATGCAATCATCTCTGCGGCGGCATCGAGCGCGGGTTTGACCATCTCCGGGCCAAACTCCCGCTCCAGCGCCGCCACATTTACGCCCTCATTCAACCGCAGCCCCAAAAACCAGGCCTCTTCATGCTGACGGGCAAGAGAGAGCCAAACCGATTCGATTGGCTCGCCACTCTCCATCCAAGCCTTCAAATCGCTGCTGGTGGTGGTACGCAATACGCGGCGAGAGCCATCGGGATCGGGCATTGCTGCGCGCAGCATCGAGGAGGCATCCAGCCCGAATCCCAGGTACGGCCGCCGCTGCCAGTAACGCAGATTGTGGCGCGACTCCATGCCCGGCTGGCTGAAGTTCGAGATCTCATACTGCTCCAGGCCGGCCTGCCGCAGCGCTGCGATGGCCCGCTCATACATCTGCGCGATGGCATCCTCCGCGGGAACAAGCTCCGCGTGGTAGCGTGCGCCGTGGGCCAGCAGCTCCCGGCCCAGACGCGAATCCTCGTCCACCTCCAGCATATAAATGCTGGCGTGGGGCGCGCCACAGCCGGCCAGAACGGCCAGCGACTCCTCCCACGATGCGAGGCTCTGTCCGGCGAGTCCGGCGATCAGGTCCACGCTGAAGTTGGCGATGCCGGCCGCGCGCAGCCGCCCGATCTCGGCAAGCGCCACCGAGCAATTGTGCAGCCTTCCACTGACTGCCGTCTCGCGGTCGATAAAGGACTGCACACCCAGGCTGACGCGATTCACGCCCGCCTCCACCAGCGCCGCGAGTGTCTCATCGGAAAGCTGGCCGGGCGCGCATTCGACTGTGATCTCGGCGTCTGGTTCGAAGTCGAAGTTCGCTCGCATCGCCGCGAAGAGACGCATCAGCAGCTCTGGCGCCAGCAGACTGGGAGTTCCGCCGCCCAGATAGACCGTATCCACACAACGTGGCAGATGCGCGCCTATCCGCTGCGTCCAGGCTGGAGCGGCATTCAGGTCCGCGACGATCCGATCGACGTAGCGGGCGTGTTCAGAGGCCGGATAGACGCCGGAGGCAAAGTTGCAGTAGGTGCACTTCGAGCGGCAGAAGGGAACCGAGATGTAGAGTCCGAGCGCGCCGCCTTCAGAAGCAACCATGAAGAGATTGTTTCATGGGAACGGCAGCGGGCTTGCGACGATGACAACCGCGCGGCTCACGGCTTGGCATTCTTCCGCCAGAAGAAAGGCGAATGACTGGAAGGCGGCTCTTTCTGCTGCGTGCCGGAGGGCAATTTCGGTTTTTCTACCGGTGCGGGCAATCCGGCATCGGACGCAGAGGGCAGCGTGTGCGTATCGCGCCATTGCTCGACCAGCAGATTCCAGCGCTCGGCGCGGTCCATCCAGAGTTGCACGGCCCGATCATAGCGGGCCTGATTGATCTCCAGCCAGTAGGGGCGGTTATCGCGCAGCCAAGCCTGCCGGTAGACTCCGCCGAGCAGCGCATAACCGTTGCGAATCTCCTTCAGGCGGCCATCTTCGGAGCCAATCTCCGCGAGCAGCTCCTCGACCTCGCTCGACCGGCTCGGATCGGCGGCCAACGCCTGTGCCTGGGCATAGAGTGTGGCGGAGTCGTCGGCATCCTGCACTTTGAGGCCGACGAAATCGATGCGGCGCGCGCCAAGTTCCATCGCATCCAGCGCCTCTTGATTTTCCAGCTTGTCGGCTGCGCGAGCTTCGGCGATCAGCGTAATCGCCCGCTCGGCATGCAGGCGCAGTTGGCTGACGATGGGCCGCAGCTTCCCGGCAAGACGCTGACCCTCTGGCGAGAAGGGATCGGTCCAGAAGTAGCTGTCTTGCGCGTCCACAAGGCCGGCCTGCTTGAATGTGTCGTAAGCGGCCATCAACTCCCGCTGCGCCTGGCTGATCTTGCCGGTTGTGTCGCCATGAAAGGCCAGACCGAAGGAATCGGTAAAGCCGTCGGCGGGGCTTTCGCCGGCCTGCCAGCCCGCCGCCGCGCCAAAGAGCACTCCAAACCAGTTCTCGTCGAAGAGACTCTCGCCGTCATCGTTTGATACGGTGTTCAGCACGCCGGTGGCTCCGAGCTGCTGGCCGTCCCGCACGAAGGCGCGAATGTTGTCGAGCGCGACTTGGTTGTCGGGATAGAGGCGATCTCCGTTGCTCACGCTGGGGGCGACCCAGGTTTCCAAACCCGCTTTGGTAAAGAGTTCGATGAGCGGCTTGAAGTCGCTCTGTGCATCGTACGCGCGAGCCACGGCGATCATATCTTTGGGCAGCTTCTCCACCAGCTCCGGTGAGTTAACGGCGACGTCGCCCCAGAAGAGCAGCCGTTTGTTGTCAGGCGCAAGCGTGGTGTGAATCTGTTGAAGGAAGTCGAGATAGGCCGTGCCAAGTTCCTGTTGCGTCAGCGGCTCGCCGCTCTTGCCGAGCTTCGGTCCGGCGGCCTCGCCAGCGCCGATGTGCGCGTAGGGACCGGGAAAGACGCTAGCCAGCTCACTGAACCAACTGGCGATCAGCGGCAGCGTGCCGGCATTGCTGGGGTCGAGCGCCGCACCGTGCGCGGTTTCTCCGAGCGGTGAAAACTGCTCATAGCTGAGCAACTGGCGCAGGGGGCCGAAGGTTTCCTGTTCGGGAAGGATAGTGATGTGGTACTGCGCCGCATAATCCACCAGCTCGTGCGCCTCGGCGGGCATCATCGCGCTGCCGGGAAAGGCGGCCACTGGCGAAGCGGCGTAGGCAAAGGAGTTCTCGAAGCGGGGAGAGAGGATGTTGATCTTGAAGGCGGCAAGGGTGCGAATCTCGCGCTTCAGAAAATCCATATTCGGCAGCGGACCGCGCGACCAGTCGTCGGAGACTCCGCGATGAGCCATCGCCGGCCAGTCGCGCAGTGTGGGAAGAAGAAGGACGGCCTCCTTGCCGCTGCCGCGAATCAACTGCTTGACCGTCTGCGCGCCGTAAAAAATGCCGGCTGAGGTTTCGGCGATGACGGCCAGGCCGCCTTCGCCATCGGGCACAATGATGTAGCCTTCGTCATGCATCGCCGGATCGAAGGCCAGGTTATTCTTGGTCATGAGCGCTTGCGCGGCTTCACTCTCAGCCCGCTTGAGATGGATAAAGGGCGCGTCCTTTTGCACGGTTCTCTTCCCCAGCGACTCCTCGACAAGGTCCTGGGTGGCAAAGCTGTCTTCGCTGCTGTTATCGGCCTGGATAAAAAAACCCACGCCTCCAATGGGAACCGATTCGACGGCCTTGCACTCCCTCGGCGCTGGCACCAGATGAAGATCGGCGCAGGAGAGTGCGGAAGCCACTGGCGCGACAGGCTCCCCGGACGCTGGAGCAGCAGCCGGTTCGGAGACAGGCGCAGCGGCGGGAGCAGGATTGGATACAGCCGGCTCGGCGGAAGTAGCCGCTGGAGCAGGAGCGGAGACAGTCGTGGATGTGGACTCGTTGGGAGGCGCGGGAGCGTCTTGTGCAAATGCGGCGGATGCGGCACAGATAAAAAGCAAGGAGATTACGGCAGAATTGCGAAGCATGAGCAAGACCTCGACTAGGGCCTGTTAACACTACCTCAGGCGGATGGCGTTGCGAGCGAAAAACCGCTCAGACGAGACGGAGTCCGCAGGGTTTGGTTGTTCCAAGCACAAGGACGACAACGAAGTATGAGTGATTTTTCGCCGCAACCCGATGGACGGGGCCAATTTTCCCCATTTCATCGTTGCTCGTCGCTCCAGTAACCGGCTACAGTTCGCTCCTCGCGCCTCGAACTGAGAAAAATTGGCCGCCGTCGCCGCCACCTGAGGTAGTGTTAACAGGCCCTAG
>JBAVDS010000029.1:0-4408 GCA_049587335.1 Occallatibacter sp.
AGCTCGCTGCGCATCGCCACGCTCATGTGGATGATCTCGCCGCCGAGCGCGCCGTCAACACCAAGGATTATCTGGTGACGGAAAAAGGCGTTGACGCATCGCGCGTCAGCGCGGCCACCAGCGCCGCAGACGGCCAGAGCGCGCAAAACTATCTGGTCCCAGCCGGCGCCGACTTCAGCGCCGACGTCACTGCCACTGCGCTTGTTGACGAAAGCGCCGTGAAGCCACAGCCCCGCAAACCCCTGCCGGAAAAGCATCGGCAGAAGACCCGCACAGCAGCACCATAACTGGCAGCACCAAAACGGGCAGCCGCCTCCCGGCGGCTATCCCGCACAACGGCGCATCCCATCAAAGGATGCGCCGTTGTGCGTGGGGCGGGGCGAGAAAACAACTTGGCAGCCTGCAATTCCATTCACATTCCTCATGAATGGCTTTTCGCACTGATTTCGCAATTTTGTCTCTGTCGGGCGCGGAGGTCGTAAGATGGAGTCAACAGTGAATTCTGTGAGAGTTTCAGTTGGGGAAGGTAGCGATGAGGCAGTGGAGTGGTTCCCGTTTCCGCTTGAATGGAGCGATGGAAGTTTGTGCACTGGCTGGGATGCTGTGGGCAGGTGCGGGTGTGGCGATGGCGCAGCAGAGTTCTCCCGCGCAGTCATTCACGGTTCAGCCGGGAACTCCGGAGCAAGAGGAGCCGACGATGGTGATCCACACCACGACCCGGCGTGTGGTGGTGGATGTTGTGGTGACTGGAGCGGACGGAAAGCCAGTCGCGGGATTAACGCAAGGGGATTTCACTGTCTTGGAAGATCACAAGCCTCAATCGATACGAGCCTTTGAGGCGCATTCAGCGGAACAGGACCGCAGCGTGTTGCCTCCTGCGCCGCCGGATCTGCCGAGCAACACATTTTTGAATCTGGAACAGACACCAGCCAGCGGCCCGCCGGTGGCGATTTTGATCGATTACCTGAATACGCCGTTGGATAATCAGGCATTTGCGCGCGAGCAGATTGTGCATTTTATCGAGCACAAGCCGGCTTCAATGGAGGTGGCGATCTTTGCGCTGAGTGACAACCTGAGCCTTATTCAGGGCTTTACCACGGATACGAACCGGTTGCTGACGGCAATGCACTCGAAGGCCACGGGAATGCATATGACAGCGGCGAACGATTATGTCATGAAGGCTGAAATCACTCTCGATGCCTTCCAGGATTTGGGAAGTTTTCTGGCGACGATGGGCGGACGCAAGAATCTGCTGTGGTTTTCCGGCTCCTTTGACATGATGGTCCTGCCCAAGGCGCAAGATGTCGATGAAGGAGCAATCGTTGCAGACTTTGCGCCGAATGGTCAGAATGCGGGAGCTGGAGCGGCGAGTGCGCAAGCGAACTCGGCTCAATCGCCGGGCGCGATGGCGGGAATGCAGGATGTCAACTCGAATTTCAGAACTGGAATGGAGAGCATGATTGTGCTTCAGGATCGATTGCGCAAAGTGGCGACGGCGCTTTCGGTGAGCCAGACAGCGGTTTATCCGATCGATGTGCGCGGATTGGCTGTTGATCCTTCCTTTTCGGCAGGAAGCACGCCGAATCAGTCAGGCAGTTCCGGCGGCCGTGTCGGCACGCCGGGAATGCCAACCGGTCCCAACAGTCCTCCGGCCAGCGTGCAAAGCCACAACAATTTTATGCAATCTCTGGACGCCTCCCATGCCACGATGGAGGAGGTTGCCGAGGCGACCGGCGGACAGGCTTTTGTAAATACCAATGGGATTGCAGCGGCTGCCGGAAAGGCGGTTGAAGAAGGCTCATCCTATTACACGCTGGTCTATGCGCCCGCGAATAATAACTTTGATGGAGGTTTGCGCTCGATTCATGTGAAGCTGGACAAGCCGGGATGCAAGCTGTCGTATCGCAGCGCCTACTACGCGGTGGACCCGGCAACGGTGACGCCGGAAGATGCCGAGAGTGGCGCGCTGTCGGGGGTTATGGTGCATGGCGCTCCGGATGCCCAGGGATTGATCTTCAAGACGATGATCGATCCCATCGGCCCACCCAAGCAGGCGGAGCCAGATTCTCCACTGGCGAATAAGGCAGTCTATCATCCGGTTAAAAAATCGAAGAAGCCCCAGCATCTCTCCGGAATGGTGCAGAATTACCGCATCCGCCTGGCAATTTTGACGCAACAGATGCAACTCTCCGATACTCCGGATGGGCGGCACCATGCGGCGTTGGAGATTGGTGTCTACGCGTATGCGGCGGACGGGCAAAAGCTGGGCGGGACGCGTCAGAATCTGGAGGCGACGATGCCAGAGGTTGTCTATGAAGACGCGCTGAAGAATGGGATGTTCCACAACCTGGAGGTCGATCTGCCGGTGGAGGCTGCCAGTCTGCGGCTCGCGATCCTGGATCCGGGAAACCACCATGCCGGTTCGCTGGAAGTGGCTCTCCCGCTGGCTCCGGTGCAGCAGGCCGACGCGCCGGTAGTAGCTCCGGTGGCGAAATAGAGAAACCTTCCCCGCGTATCCTGATTCTTTTATGCAGTGAGCTGATAGCTCCCTCCGCGCCGCGATTCTGGTGCGGCACGGAGGGGGCAATAGCGAATGAGATTTCAGTTCTGCCGGGGCAGAATGATGTCTGTCACGGTGTAGGCGGGAACGGTGACGGTGATCTCATTGCCGGAAGCCGTAAATGGAGAGACCGTCACGTGAGCACTGGCCTTATACTGCGCGCTGCCGTAGTCGATGCGCTTGCCCGCAGAGCCGATCGTGCCGTTCTTGAAGGTCACTTTCACGATCGCATCCGCCTTGGGGTCTTTGTTGACCAGCATGAGTCCCACAAAACCATCGCGGCGAAAGGTGGCATGGGCGCCGACCATCGAGGTGCTTGAGCTGACATTGAGCAGTGTGTCGCCCGGGGCATGGGCCAGGATGTGCAGCATCTGGAAGCCATAGTAGGCAGGACCGAAATTCTTGCGATCGCCGGAGAGCATGGAGTCGCCGTACATCTCGTTCCAGGCGATGTTCAGCGATCCGGATTCGATCAGCATCGCATAGGTGTCGGCAATCCAGAGTGCGCGGACCTCCGGATGCTCTACCTTTTCCCATGTGGCGATTCCGGCTGGAGCGAAGGCAAACTTAGGCAGGTGATCCTTGGGGCAGAGTTTGCCGTAATCGGCAAGCATGGGAGTGAGAATGTTACTAAAGCTGGAGTAGGTATTGGTGAGCAGGGAAGACTCGTCGAGGGTCTTCCAGTCGGGAGGAAGCAGCGGCTGCAACGACCATTCGAGGGTGACATAGTCGATGCTGGGGCAGGCATTTTTCAAGACTTCCTTGTTCCAATCAGGCGCCCAGTCATGGCTGTTGGGATCGGGATTGGGAGGGATGGTCAAAGCGGCGCCAATCTGGATGCTGGGATCGACGGCCTTCATTGCCTGGGTGAAGAGCTTTAGATTATCCGCATAGGCAGCGGGAGACAGCTTCAGGTTGCCTTTCAGCTTGCCAAAATCCTTGAGCGCGGTGGGCGCGGGTCCATGGAGATCGGGATTGCCGACGTGATCGCCGCCGTAGTAGCCATCGTTGTAAACCTCGTCGCCGATCTGCCAGAGCTTGAATCCGAATGGCAGGGGATGCTCGATGCGGAGAAAGTTGAAGCCATCGTCGACCGGCAGAGGAGCCTGCCCGCGCATCGTGGCCCAATAGCCGACGGTATGCCAATCCTGGCCGGAGGCGTCTTTGCCGAGCGATTGGGCGCTGGAGGCGTCCCCGTTGGCATATGCGACCCAGGCTGCTGCTTCGGCCGGCTCACCGCCGCCGTCGCCATCGAAGTTGGTTCCGTAGTTGACCACAATCACGGCTTGACCCAGTTTTTCTGCGAAGAGCGCAAAGCTGGGAAAGCTGCTCTCCGGTGCGAAATAACCAGCCTCGGCCCCTTTGTAGCGAGTGGTGGTTTTGGTGGACCAATGATAGAGGTCAGCGACTCCGTGGTTGCCCGGAAAGCGCACCACTGTGATACCGGCGGCGCGCAGATATGGCGCACCTGCCTGGTTGAAGGAGTTGCCATCGAATGTCGGCGCGGGAACGCCCAGCGAGGTATCGGTGAGAAAATTCACGGCCTTGCCGAGATCGACCGAGACACTGGCGCGGTTTTGTCCGGCGGCGGGAATGCCAAGCAAAAGGCAAAAGATTCCAATACATACTGCAAAGCAGCTATTGCGCCTGATCGGAAGCTCACTCAATCGGCAGCTCTGGTCGAGATTCATTGTTTCCTCCCTATTGATCGTAAACCCGAACTAGGGCCTGTTAACACTACCTCAGGCGGATGGCGTTGCGAGCGAAAAACCGCTCAGACGAGGCGGAGTCCGCAGGGTTTGGTTGTTCCAAGCACAAGGACGACAACGAAGTATGAGTGATTTTTCG
>JBAVDS010000030.1:0-3118 GCA_049587335.1 Occallatibacter sp.
CGCCTGTGATTAATCCCCAAAGATTCTGAAATCCATTTTGACTAAACTGGTTATAGATATCGTTCCTCCAGTTATCAAGAACATTTCCTCCAGATGCGTTGCTGATCCAGTTCCCGGCATTAACGAATCCCTGGTTGACCGTTGTGAAAATGGTTCCGTAGTTCATCACCACCAGCGCTGTGACAATGTACTTGATCAGATTCGTTCCCAACCCACGCACATCGCCGCCGTGCAGGGCCGACTGGTAGACCTGCCAGAGAAAGCCAACGAGCAGGACGACATATGCGACCGTCTGCATTCCGCTCGTGATGCTCGTCGAATCGATCCCGGCCACGGCTTGCGTCAAAAATCGCTCGAAGAGATTCAACTGCGTCCCTTGAAAGAACGCAAGCATCGTGACGGCGGCGTGCGGGTTGGGAATCGGAAGGCTCATTGCGCATTACCTGTTGGTCAACGCCCCGTTGATGAGGCTGTTGTTGCTGGTATTGTTTGTGGTTGCCAGTTTTGTAATGGCGCTCTGATTGGCAAGATCGATCCCACGCGTGCGCATCAACTCCGCCAGCGCGGCCTGTGTATAGGCGTTGGCCCGCACAACCCATACGTCGGCCTCGGCTTCGAGAATCGGCGCACTACCGGGAGCCGCGGCCGTGATCTGCTGGCCCATCTGATCAGCTTCCTTGAGTTCCGCGTCAGCAAGAGCATCTATCTCAATGGCCCGCTTCATGGCGTCCTGGGCCTGCGCATCGGTCATGTCAGTCATCGTCCGCACAGCTGGCGAAGCGGCGTTCTGCTGCATCACCCCTCCGTAGACCGACTGGAACTGGTTGGAAACGCTGCTGACGTTCCCGGCGTTGCGCGAGAGCAAGAGCGACTCAAGATTGCTCGACTGCGGCAAGGTGGCGCTCGAAACATTCACATGAAAGAGGTTCGATACCTGGCTGAACTGGCTCTCGAACTGCGTCACCGAGTTCTTGGCCTGGTTGATCGCAGAAATTGGGTACATCACCTGCTGCTCGTACTTGGCAATGCTCTGCTCGTACTGATTGATCGTGTTGAGCGGCGCGGAGATGTAGGTGGACATCAACGACTGCATCTTCTGAAGCGCCGCAAGGATCGCCGCTAGATCGATGCCGAACTGCCCGTGCGCCTTCACCGGCAGAATCGTGAGCGCTGCGAGAAGAACAGCCGCTACCTTGAGCAGTGCGGACCGATACCAAGGCCGCTCTGCTGTCTTGGCAGGCTCGACACTGGAACTGAGCAATGCTGTCTCAGAAGATGGATCACGTCTGCGCTGCCAGAAGAATGGCTTGCGCACTTTGTTCGTGGACTTTTTTGCGTCTGTCATCACACTCTCCTTAACGCGCCGTAAGCGCGCCGGTGATTAGACTGTTGATCCCGCCGGTGATGGTGGTTCTGCGCTTTAACAGCGCGTTGTCGTGAGCGATGCGGCCGGCCTCCTGCCGCAACTGCGCGGCCAGCATCTTTTGCAAGTAGGCCTGACAGCGAAGATTCGAGACCTGCGCCTGCGCTGTCAGATATGGATTGGAGCCCGGCGTGGTAGTGGCTACTTGGTTCTCCATCTGGTTTGCGGTGTTGAGAATCGTGTCCGCGCCTTGATCGGCGATGAGCGTCGTCTTCAAGTTTTCCTGCCCCAGCGCGTCGTCCATGTCCATCATCAGCCGATCCTGCGGCGCGGCATTGTTTAGCTGTGGCACTGTTCCGTAGTTTGCAGAGAAGCTCGCCCCAAGAGCTGGAATCTGCGACGATAGGCGGCTATGCAGAATAGACTCGAACTGTTGCGGACCCGCCGTAACCGCGCTCGAATAGCGCGTACTGAATACCTGGTTCATCTGATTGCGGAAACTGGAGATTGAATTCGCAACGAAGCCACGAGCCTGATTGAGCGCGGCCAGTGGCCACAGGGTTGTCTGGTAGAGTTGCTGAACCTGTTGCGTCATCTGATTGATCGACTTGAGCGAGCCGCCAATGTCACTCTGAATCGTGCCGAAGATCTCCCCAAAGATATCGAAGATGCCTGCATGGGCACGGGCCGGCGCGAAGAACAGCACGCCGCCAAGAATCGACGCCACCATTGTCCACTTCCATCGACGATGGGGCGCACCATTTGTCGGGCGGGCCTCACCCGTGCATGGGACACCGTTCAGCAACAACTTTTCATCCGATTTGTGTTCGTCTTGTTTCATTGCGCAAGTACCTCCTGAACTTCACCTGAGAGTTCTTCCACCAGAGGAGAATATTCGGCCAGTCCACGCGGAAAGCGCTCGGCGAGCTTCTCGTAAGCCTCGATCCGCGCCATCGATGCGTTTTTCCATATCCACCATTTGCGGTAAGTGCGCTCCCGCGCATAGGTCGTGGTGATCCAATAGTCCACCGGGCTCGGCACAATGCGAATCGAATGCGTGGACTCGGCCTTCTCGCCAATCGCGATCAGAAACTCGGCGCTATGGCCCTTCTTCGGATGGGCAAAGGTCTTGATCTGATTGAGCGCCGTCTCATTCAGGTGGACGTGCTCCCGAAGCGCGGTCATATCACCGGGTTGCTTGCCAATAATCTTTGTCGTCGCGTTTTTGACGATGCCGGCGCCGTGCTCGTTGGGCTTGTCTGGAGTACCGACAAAATCCTCTGGCGTCTGGCTGATTCCCCAGACGCTGGCATTGCGTTTGCGCGCCGTGCGGAAGAGTTGTACGACCACACTCGCCAGAATGGGAGACTCAAGCAAAGCCCAGCATTCGTCGAGAAGAACGATGCTCGGCTGGCCCGTCGATCCCGATGCGCGATAGGTGGCTGTATGCGCAATGAGCAGGCTCATAGCACGCTCCAGGCGCGGATCGTCCTTCAGTTTCTCGACATTAAAATAGAGCCAGGGATTATTCAGCTCAACGGTTGTCGGCCTATCGAAGAGTCGGGCATACGGCCCCTCGTCCACCCAGGCTCGCAACTTGGTCGAGGCCATCTGGGCCATCGTGTTGATCTTCTGGTTGCGGTCCCGGTCCTGCCAATGCGCCAATTCTGCTGCCAGATCGCCGAAGAGCGGAATTGGGTTCGAGGTTTTTGCGCTGCAACGCTTGTACGTCGATCCGATGGCTTCAAGCAGCAC
>JBAVDS010000031.1:0-55430 GCA_049587335.1 Occallatibacter sp.
CTGAGCGACCGTCGCGTACCGGGGTCCCCAGCGACAGGTCTTCGTCGCTGGGGTGGGTAGCGAAGGGAGTCGAAGGACCTGCGTTTGCTTTTCGGCATTCATTTACAAACCTCAGATCCTTCGACTCACCACCCCCAGGCTGAAGAGAACGCCTGGGGCCCCGTTCGCTCAGGATGACAGTGATGTTATGCTGCGAACCTCTGACTCAGGATACTAGCGCCTTTGTGATATTTTCAAACGCCTTGATCCCAATTTCCTTATGACCGTTCTCAAGCTCTGAGAGATGCTCTCAGGGCAGACCGGCAAGATGAGCAAGAATGGCCTGTCTCTTCCCGCTATCTGTTCGCAGGATGCGGATGCCCCTTCCAAAAAAAAGGGAGGGGCATTTTCACCGGCGCCAGTTATTGCAGTTTCAGGCTGATTTCGGCTCCTGTGTAATGCACGCTCTTGATGGGTGCTGGCGTAAGCGAGAAGCCGGCAGGATGCGCCTTCGAGACCAGAACAACCTGGAAGGTGCGATCCCGCATGATGCCTTTATAGTCGCCGCTTCGCGTGCCGATGGTGAGCGTCTTGGTGCTCTCTTGCCAGCGGAAGGGAATCTGCGCAAAGTCTCCTTTTTCGTACGCGAAGGTGGTGCCTTCATCTTCATAGAGCGTAAATTGACCGTTGGCTCCCGCATAAACATAGAGCGTAGTAGGATCGGAGGGCTTTTCCGCGACATACTGCATTGCAGGCCCGTAGGGAATGATTGATCCTGCCCGCACGAATACCGGAATCTGATCGTAAGGAGCTGCGGCGGAGATGCTACCAGAGGCAACAGGCTTGCCGCTCCAGTAGTCGTACCACGCGGCGGCTGGCGGCAGATAGACGGGCCGAGAGCGCTGCTTGTACTGAGTAATGGGCGCAACCAGCAGAGCGGGACCAAACATGAATTCGTCATTCGACTCGCGGGCGGTGCGATCCGCGGCGAAGTCCATCACCAGCGGGCGGAGCATCGTGTAAGAACGCTGCGTGGTCCAGCCGGCCATCGAATAGATGTAGGGAAACAATGCATAGCGAAGCTGATCGAAGCTCAACTCCGCGTTGTATGCTGGCGAGCCTTCGCCGAGGGTCCACATCTCGCGTGGCCTGAGTTCGCCGTGCACCCGCAGAATCGGCGTGAAGGTGGATAACTCGAACCAGCGCGTATTCAGCTCGCGCCACTCATCCTCATCGGCAGCGGTCATCGGTTCCTGCGAGTAGCGCCGCTGCATCGTGTAGCCGCCGGTATCCATCGTCCAATAGGGAAGGCCGGAGATGCTCGCCCCCAATCCGGCGGGAATCTGCTTGGCCATCGCCGTCCAGGTCGATGTGGTATCTCCCGACCAGGTCACGGTCGAGTAGCGCTGCTCGCCGGCAAAGCCGGAGCGGGTGAGAATGAAGACGCGCTGATCGGGAGCAGCCGCGCGCTGGCCGGTGTAGATGCCCAGGCTGTTTTCGAGTGCGTAGCCGTTCAACATACGCGAGCCGCTTCCAAGAAATGTGGGCTGCATATGAGTTTGCTGGCCTTCAAGCGTCGGCGGAGATGGCAGCAGGTCCGGTTCGGTTGCATCCATCCACCAGGCGTCAATGCCCTTTTGAAAGAGCCGCGAGTTGATCTGCGTCCAGAAAAGTTTGCGAGCGCCGGGGTTGAAGGCGTCATAAAAAGTGTAGGGCTGGTTGATCCAATCCTTGACCTTCTCCTTCAAATTGAGTTGATAGAGATAACCCTGCGCGTCCATCTCTTTTGCGTTTTCTGTATTGGGATTGAATTTTCCCCACACCGAAATCATCACGTGAGCGTGGAGCGCGTGCAGCGCCCTGAGCCAGCCGTCGGGGTCGGGAAAACGCGCGGGATCGAATTCATGTGAGCCCCAAGAATCGGCGCGCCAGTATTGCCAATCCTGCACAATGTTGTCGAAGGGAATCTTGCGCTCGCGGAATTGCTTGACCACATCGAGCGACTGATCCGCCGTCTCATAGCGCTGCCGGGATTGCCACAGGCCAAAGACCCAGTTGGGCAGCATGGTTGCTTTGCCAGTCAGCAGACGATAGCCGTCGATGACCTGGTCGATGGATGGGCCATAGACAAAGTAATAATCAACGCCATCTCCAACCTGCGACCAAAGCGAGGTATCCCCGTCCGGCGCAGGCGTCTTCCAGCGGAACTCAAGGGTGCTCTGCTCCTCGGGATCGTTTTCAATTCGGATTGAATACTTGTGGCCGGCCTCCAGATGAACACGAATCTGGTCATTCGCGGTCAGCCAGTTCTGCCGCCAGTGATTCATCACCAGTTTTCCATCCAGCCACACCTTGATGCCGCCATTCGAGTAGGCCTGAAACTGATAGTCGCCGGTTGTGGGAGCAAGAATCGACCCGGCCCAGGATTGCTGTTTGATCCGCCGAAAGCTGCCAGCGTCTTCAGAACCATCGCTTTGGCCGCGGTGCAGATGAAGGGATATATCAGAGCTTTGCCGCGGCGCTTCCGACCCATCGGCAAGAGCGACGGTCAAACCTCCCGGCTTGTCATCCTGGTCATAGAGGTTTGCCGCTGGAATCGCCTCAAAGAGACGAAGGTCTCCGAAGCGCGTGAAAGAAGTGTTATCCCAGAGTATGCCGTAGCCCTTCGATGAAACAAGAAATGGCACCACCACATTCGTGTTGTGCTGCCACAAATCCAGGTCATAGCCTTTGATATCGACGGTGCCCAACTGCGTCTGTCCCAATCCATAAAGAGACTCGGCATCGTCCGACTTCCACTTCTGTTGAATATGAAATACCTCTTCGCCTTGCACGGTCGCGGGTTCAAGCGTCCTGCTGCCTGCCGCCTCCGCGAGAATGGAATGCCCTGCTTCATCGGCGAAGGAGACGGCTCCGGTTCCCCGGTCAACAATCACGCGCAGCTTTGCCGTCGAGAGCGTGAATCTCGCCAGTGACTCGCTGATCTTGAAATTCGTTCCCGTTTGCGGCAGCGCAACCCTGTCAATCGTGGCGCGGTTGAAAAACTCCTTTGAGGGAGAAAAGGCCACGCGCACAACTGTGTCGGAGATGACTTGGATTCGGAGTTCGCCGGATGCGAAGTGAAGAGCCATGCCATCGGCTTCACGTTCCATCGTGGTTGCGGGTGTTGTCGCCAAACCGAGCGCGGGAATCACCAGGCATATTGCCAGGGTTGCAAGGCATCTGATTTTCATGAATAACAGGATAGAACATCAGGACGTGCAGGCATCGGAGCAATCGGGTCAGGTTGCGGCTGAACCGCCGGATCAGATCTCCGGCTGCCGCCTGCGGCTCAGCATACGCGCCCCCAGCGCGCCTCCGGCTGTTGCGAAGACCACCATCGCCACTGCCATAAGGAAAATGACGGTTATCGTCAGTCCGCTGCGCCCTTCCGGGGAGTTCAGCATCGCTTTGGCTGTAAGAACCTGTTGCGCATCATAGCCGCTGGCAGCCCACTGCTGGCTGACCTTTTCACTCACCTGATTCTGCCAGAAATCGTCGAATTCATTGCCATGATGAAAGATAAAGCGCATGGCAAAGAGGGTGAAAGCCGAGGCTGCGGCGGCCGTCCATCCGCCCGCCAGGCCGGTCACCAGGCCGATGCGTGCGCCAGCTCCCAGCGTGATCCATGCCGGACGCTGGCTGCGCATATAGAGCATTACCACCCAGGCGGCGGCTACCGCCATCCACAGCAATCCATAGATACCCAGCAAAGGGGAGAGGATAAAGCAGAGCGCTCCGGCGGGAATTGCAATCGCTAGAGTCACGCGCAAGGCCGGCTTCCAATCCACCTGAGCCGCATCCCGCACGGCCTCGTTCCAGCGCTCCGGCGAATTCTGTCCAGTGGCGCCGTCAGCGGCATACACCAGTTGCGGCAGGCCGCAGGAGGCGCAGTAACAGCTCTCGGCGAGAAGAGTCTGGTGGCAGCGATTGCAGGTATTTTCCATACATCTATGAGCCTAAAGCATTGGCATTGACCGCACAAGCATCGCGGCGGAAAGATACGCGCACTGAATCGAAACGAGTCAGGTGGTGCCGCAGTTCTCCCGGTGGCGAAGGTGGCGCAGTTTGTGGATTTGTGAAATGGAGGCATAGCTGCGTTCGCCGCAGATCATGCAACGCACCGGTAAGCGCAACAGCAGCAAGCGCCATAGATCGGAGAGTTGAAAACGGAAATGCGAGGCACGAAACTTCGACAAGCCGCAAGCATGACAATAAAGCGCCATACGAGCCTCCAGCTCTTGTATCACCAGGCAGGAATCGTGGGGACAATAAGGTCAGCAGTCTTGGTGCTCGTACGTTGTATCTTTGGAAGTTGGTTCCGCTCGACCGGAGTTGTGCTTCTGCGCCAATTCTGCATGAAAAATGCAAAGATGTCCATTGAAATGCGCGGTTCATCCTTTGGATTCTTCGGCGCTTCGATGGGCGATTTCCTGCCTCCGCTCTTGCCGGCGGTGATAAGTCATGAAAGATTTACACAGAAACCCTGAAAGCTCTGGCATTTGGCAGAAATTCATCCTACTATTCATTCGAAGGAGATCGTGCTATGAAGATCGTGGCGTCCGTTGCCGTGCTTCTGCTTGCCTCGGGGTTTGCCTACGCGGAAGGCCCCAAACCCTGCGAGGTGCTCAAGGCTGAGATTGTCAAGAAGCTGGAAGCAAAAGGCGTGACAGCCTACACCCTGGAGATCGTGGCCAAGGATAAGGACACGGACGGCAAGGTCGTTGGCAGTTGCGAGAACGGGACGAAGAAGATCATCTACCAGAAAACCCCGGCCCAGCCCAAGACACCCGCGCCAAGCAAGCCTTAGCTATCAACGCCTCTGGCGTCGCCGCGGCCATGTATGAGCTGCGGAAAGGGGATTTCTGTCTCAGCGTTGAGACAGCTTCGCGGCCACAATCGCCTCAGCTTCCGCCACGACCTCGTCCAGCGTCATGCGCGTCGAATCCAGCAGCACCGCATCGGCGGCGGCTTTGAGCGGCGAATCGGCCCGGTTGCGGTCACGCTCGTCGCGGGCGCGCAGATCGCGGATCACCTCTTCGGGCTGAATGGCAGGCTTGGGACCGAGTTGGTCAAAGCGGCGCAGGCCCCGCACTTCGGGAGCGGCATCAAGAAAGATCTTCACGTCTGCGTGGGGAAAGACAACCGTGCCAATATCGCGGCCCTCCATCACCACCCCGCCCTCCGCGCCCATCTGCTGCTGCATGTGGACCATCCAGGCGCGAATCCCCGGCCAGACACTTACTCTCGATGCGGCATCGGTCACGGTTGGATTGCGAATCAGGCCGGTCACATCCTCGCCGTCCAGTAGAACGCGATTGCCCTCATCGCCGGCTTCCAGGCGGATGCTGGTTTCTGCGGCAATGCTCTCCAGCGCCGCGCTGTCCTCCAAAGAGACTGCGGTGCGCAGCACCTTCAAGGCAAAGGCGCGGTACATGGCTCCGGTCTCCAGGTTCAACAGGCCAAAATGCCGGGCCAGATGGCGGGCAACCGTGCTCTTTCCGGCTCCGGCCGGGCCGTCGATTGCGACGATAACCTTGCCGGCAGAAGGTAGAAGTTGCTGAGAGCTTGCGTCGAGACTCATCCGCGCTTCTTCAACCCCTGCTTGGGCCGTGCCGCAAAGCCGAATCTCTTGCCGCCTCCAGCCTTTGCGCCCACAGCAACAACCGCCTTCCGGCTGGCGGCGGTTCGCGCTGGGCGCGAGTCCTTGCGTGCTACGCTGCCTTTGCGGGCGGGTGCGCTGGCCTTGCCGGCGCTCTTGACGCCATTGGGGCGGCCATTGCCATTGCGCTGTCCCCAGGCTGGCGCGGCGGATTTCGTTGAATGTGCTCCAGAGGCGCCGTTGGTGGGGCGTGCCACCGGCTTGCCATTTCTCTTGGCTCCGTTTCCGTTGGCTGGGGCGGCGGAGCTGTGCGCTCCGTTGCGCTTGCCGTTGGTCGGGGCGGCGGATTTGGAAGTGAAGCGAGCAGCCGTTGTGGGGCGAGCGCCATTGGACGGACGCGAGCCGACGGGCCGCGACTCCGCTCCCCCGCGCCGGACAGCATGATTCCCGGAGGAGGATTGCGCCGGTTTGCGTTCGCGGGAGTGAGAGGCGGTACGGCTGAAGTGAGGCCGCGCCGCTGACGATTTTCCGCTCACCGCCGGTTTGCGCAATGCTGGGCGCGGCGCATGACTCTCGGAGACCTTGCGCGCGGCTGGCGGCTCCGGCGCGGGCGGATGATTTTGCTTTGCTGCAGCCGGCTCCGGCAGCTCTTCCTCGTGGTCGCGCGCGTTCATAAAGTAGGAGGAAGCCGGCATCGAAGCGCTGGCATACAGTGTGGGTGCGACAGCAAACTCCGGCAGCGTGCCGGCGACATAAAAGTGGGGAGCGTGGCCCATGGCCAGCGTATGAACCTGGCGTGTCGCCACCAAACCGCGCAATACCTCGCGCACCTTGCTGCGGGCCGTCAGAGGAGCCAGAAAAAGCTCGACCTCCTCCATGCTGGCCGCAATCACCGCCTGCAAGTAGATCGACGCAAGCACGGAGATGGCCGTCACCTGCGAGGTCGAAGCGCCTTCGGCAATCGCCTTCTGAAAGCGCAGACGGAGCAGTTGCCATTGAGCCGTCTGGCCCGGAGCCGAAACCACTGGAATAATCCGGAGCTGCTGCCAAAGCTCGGTGATGGCGCGCAATACCGCGCCTTCCGTCACTTCTCGGCCCAGCGCGTGGGTCAGCTTGGGAATCGTGGTATCGCCCGCCTCCAGCAGCTTATAGGCCTGTGTGGCAAGCTGCGAGACCTGGCGCGAACCAGTCAGTTGCGGACTGCGCCGCCAATCGCGATCTCCGCGCAGGGCATAGACATAGGGCAGCACCCAACTCGCCACCACAAAGTCCGGCGCTTCACCGGGCAATCCCAGCAGGTTCAGGCGCACCGCAACGCTTTCCGCCTCCAGGCGTACCAGCAACTCCTCGGCCAACGCAATGTCTTTGGGATCGGCAGGGATAGCACGCTTGCCCGCTACGGCTTCGACAAATGACGGCGCTATCGAGGAGGAAAACTGCCGCTTGGGCAGAAAAAGACACAACCCCGTCTCCTCAATCCATGTCCGTGCATCCTCTAGCGTGAGAGTCCCATGTCCATTCAGGCGCATCCTTTCGGCGCGCGATGCTTCCAATTGTTCCGATGTCAAAGAAAAACCTCGCTTCCAGGCTGGCGCTTCATGCTCTTTCAAAGAAGCTGCCACAGCACATCCTTGCCAGGCTGACCGGAGCTTTTGGTTGCCCGTGCCAGCCAGAGCATCTCAATGCGCCCTGGACCATTCCTGAAATTGCTACGCGCCGGACCGCCCTATCCCCTAAGAGGAGGGCTGCCACCTTCCAATACTTTCAAATCCGATGGAAGGCCCGCTGGATCTCCTTCCAAGAATACAGCAAAGCGATTGGACGTCCATGCGGGCAATTGGTTGGGTGGCTGGTTTTTGCCAGTTCCAACAGTAACCACTCCATACGAGCCGGGTCAAGAGGAGTATTGACCTTGATGGCGGCGTGACAGGCAATGGAGGCCGCAATGCGCGTACGAAGTGCGGTAAGATCATGATTCTGTGTTGTTTCCTCTGATTCATCACTGGATTGCTCGATCACTTCCGTCAACATCCGCTCCAGCGCGGCTCCCTCCAGGCCAATTGGCGCAGCCTTGACTGCAAGTGTTTGAGGGCCAAATGGTTCCACCTCAAATCCATTGCTCTCAAGCTCTGCGGCAATGCGCGCGAAGATTACCATTTGAGATGCCTTTAGTTTTATGAGTAGAGGCATCAGTAACCTCTGACGCTGCATCTTTTCCACCTGCCGGTCCCGCAAAATTTTCTCAAAAAGTATTCTTTCGTGTGCCACATGTTGGTCAATAATCCACAATCCCTCCTCTCCCGTGGCCAGAATGAAGGATTCGCGCAACTGTCCCAGAGGGCGCAGCGAACTCAAATGGTTCAGATTCGCGGCTGCCTGTTCGGCCTCGACCTGTGCAGTCTCGGCTGCGGGATCTCTCCCGGCTGCCTCGCCGGGGAGCGGCGTTGCATTGCTGGAAGCAGACGAACAGTCGCCCGCCGGCGGCAGGTTGACCGGCTGAAAAAGCGCCTCGGCAGCCTCACTCCAAGCCTGCCGCTCCTGTTGTGTACTGGACCAGCCGTTGTAGCCAAGAGATTGAGCGGAAAAGGGTAAGGAGCCGGCAACCGGCGTTGGGAGTCGCGGGGTCAGTTCGAAGGCCTCGGCGTCGGCCTGTGTGTTTGGATCGCCGATCGGCTCGGAGTCTGGCAAAGGCGGCAGCGCACTCTCAGGAACTCCGGGCAACGGTGAGGCTGCCGGTGGCATCAGTGAAGCGCTGGCGGCGGGAGCGGAGTCCAGCGCAGCCAGAAATCCGGCCGCGGGACGTGCCTTGATCAGCGCCGTCCGCAGGCTGTCGCGGACAAAGTCGTGGACCAGGCTCTGCTGACGAAAGCGGACCTCGGTCTTGGCCGGATGGACGTTCACGTCCACCTCTTCGGGCGGCATCTCCAGAAACAGCAGCACCACGGGAAAGCTCGTCGGCGGAATCACGTTGCGATAGGCCTCGGTGATCGCGTGCAAGAGCAGACGGTCGCGGATCAGCCGCTTGTTGACGAAGATGTAAATCGAATTCCGGTTCAGCTTTTGCAGCTCCGGCTTGGAGTAGAAGCCGCTCAGCCGCAGTGTCCCCGGCACGCGGTGCGGCTCGTCAGGATTCTTCTTCCACGGGGGCGGTTCCGGCAGGCCAACGCGTTGCAGCGGCATTTCGGCGGCCACCGGCAGCAGTTGCGCCAGCGTATCCCTGCCGAAGATCTGGTAAATCCGCTCGGCGGTCCGCGCAACAGGTGGCGCGGAAACGACCGTGTGCGTCGCCGAAAGCAGTTCAAAGTGCATCTCCGGATGGACGAGCGCATAGTGAGTTACGAGCGCCGTCACGTGCGCGAGTTCGGTCGATTCGGCGCGAAGAAATTTGCGCCGGGCCGGCGTGTTGAAGAAGAGATCGGAGACGGCCAGCGTGGTGCCGCGCGGCAGCGCTGCGTCGTCCACGTGCAGAATCTTTCCTCCGGCAATCTCGATGCGCGTTCCGGCCTCTTCGCCCTCGGCGCGGGTTTCCAGCGTGACGCGGGCTACGGAAGCGATCGAGGGCAGCGCCTCGCCGCGAAAGCCCAGCGTCGCAATCGAGAGCAGGTCGTCTACACTGCGCAGCTTGGAGGTGGCATGGCGCTCAAAGGCCAGCAATGCATCGTCGCGGTTCATGCCGCAGCCGTCGTCGGCGATGCGGATCAGCTTGCGCCCGCCCGCCTCCACCTCGATGCGGATGCGGCTGGCTCCGGCATCCAATGCATTCTCCAGCAACTCCTTGACCACCGAAGCGGGCCGGTCCACCACCTCACCGGCGGCGATCTGGTTGGCGACTTGGTCAGAGAGTACGCGGATGCGGCCCATCGATACTTAGGGTAACGCATACACGCGCAACCGGCTCACTGCGAAAGCGAAGGCTTCGATGCGCGGCACTATCAGGCCGACACGGTCGCTTGTATACTGGGTCGAGTCCAATCCTCCATTCAAAGTATCCCGGAAACCCGCATTGAATGACCGCAAAGAGAGTCCGCGCGATGCTCAGAGCGCGCAGTGGCGCTGGGTTGCGGCAGCGGCATGGATGGCTATTTTCCTCCTTTGCCTTCTGCGTTTTTCCTATTTGAAGGCCGACTTTCCCAACTTTTCTCCCTGGATGGACGATCAGGCAAAGTTTACCGATGAAGGCTGGTGGGCGAGCGGCGCAGTGATGCATCATCTGCTCGGCCACTGGAATGTGCCCGGTGATTACAACCCCGGCGCGGCGCTTCCGGTTTGGCCGCTTCTGCTCTCCATCGTCTTTCACTTCACGGGAATCAGCCTGACTGCGGCGCGCGCGCTGAATGTTGGGATTTCGGTCTCCACGCTGGGCGTTGTCTTTCTTCTGGTGCGCCGTTTCACCGGCAGCGCCCCGGCGCTGCTCAGCGCACTTCTGCTGGCCTCCAGTCCCTTCGCCTTTGCCTTCAGCCGTCTGGCGATTCTGGATTCCCTGATCGCGTTCGAGTTTTGTCTTCTTCTGCTGGTTGCCTCCTGCGCATCGGCAAAGCGCTTTTGGCCGCTGCCAGCGCTCACTGCGCTGGTCATCACCATGATCCTGACCAAGACGACCTCGGCCGTGCTGCTCCCCGCGGTATTTTGGCTGGCGTGGCAGGCCAGGGGGCGCAACATTGCTGGCTTCTTGCGTCTGCTCTTGGCAGTCGCCGTGCTTCCCGCCGCTTTGCTTGCTGCCTATGAGTTGCTCGTCTCCAAGCTGGGATATGGCGTGGATTACCATTACTTCTTCAGCGTGAATCGAATGCCGGTGATTGCATGGGATCAGACTCTGGCAACGATCTGGCAGTTGCTTTGCAATTGCTTTTGGGTTGATCGCATCTTGTATCCCATCGGCCTGGTGGCGGGGCTTCTCTCGCTCGTCTGGATGCGGAGGTTATGGCGCAATCCGCTCTTTGCAGCCGCATGGATCGCGCTTCTCGCGCAGGCGGGTTTTCTCTTCAGCCGTCAGGACGACTTCGGTCCCCGCTACTTCCTGGTGTTGCTCGTGCCGCTGGTTCTGGTAGTGGTGCTCACCTGGGATGCATTGGCGACGCAGCACAAGAAAGCCTCTGCGGCTCTGTTGCTGGCGTTGGGGAGCGCTGCGGTGTTGAATACCGCAACGATCTGCCAGTTTCTTGCCCACCGCCAGTATCAGTATTGCGATGCAGCCGCTTCGATCCGCAAGATCGTCCTGAGCGACCCTCGGCAAAAACCGCTGATTCTGGGCGTCAGCGGCGCGCAAATCTCACTGATGGCCGGCATTCCATCGATCAACGATTTCATGGGTTCGGAGAATATCGCGCAAAAGATCATGCGAGAACAGCCCGGCTGGTATTTGGTGTGGAATAGCATCGACTCGGACAATGCGGAGATGCTCTCAGCCTTCCAGTTGGAGGAGGTTGCCCGCTATCCGGTCTTCGATAACCAGGATCGCGACCAGTTGATTCTCTATAAAATGGCGCTGCGCTAAACTCCCAAGCCGAATTCGCCGCTTTGCTTTTCGCCGGCGTGCGCATAGAAATCATAGGGGGTGCGGCGCTTGAACTTGTAACGGCTGCGCAGTTCGCGGCCCACGAAGATGCCCAGCGCGGCCACCGTGATTCCCACCGAAAGCCATCCAATCACCTTCAGCGTGCAGGATTCCTTCGTCTCTTCTGAACTGGTTTCTTCCGCGCCTTCGTTGGCGATGGTTTGGGCTTCGTCTTCCGTGGACATCAGCGGCTTTCTCCTCACCCAACATGATAGCGCAGTTTAGCCTGGAATCGCCGCACACGCAGCAAGGGCGCAGCCGGTTGGCCGCGCCCCTGTGTTTTTTTGACGCTCTTGCTGTGCTAGGCGTTGGTGTGCGCCGGTCCGGTCATCTTCTCCTCAAGCGCTGCTTGCGCGGCGGCCAGCCTTGCCGTCAGCAGACGGAAGGGCGAGCAGGAGACATAGGTCAGGCCGATCTTGTGGCAGAACTTGACGGACTCAGGATCGCCGCCATGCTCGCCGCAGATGCCCAGCTTGATGTTGGAGCGGGTTTTGCGGCCTTTGGTTGCGGCCATCTGCACCAGTTGCCCAACGCCTGCCTGATCGAGCGTGGCGAAGGGGTCCTGCTTGAAGATGCCCGCCTTCATGTAGGCCGGCAGGAAGTGGTTGATGTCGTCGCGGCTGATGCCGAAGGTGGTTTGCGTAAGGTCGTTGGTTCCGAAGCTGAAGAACTCGGCCTCCTCGGCAATCTGATCGGCTGTCAGCGCAGCGCGCGGCAACTCGATCATGGTGCCTACCATGTAATCGACCTTGCTCCCCTTCTCCTGGAAGACTTCTTCGGCAACGCGGCGCACGATGACGGCCTGGTTGCGCATCTCTTCAATGGAGCCGATGAGCGGGATCATGATTTCGACATGCGGATCGCCGCCCTTGACCTTGGCCGCGACGGCAGCCTCGATGATGGCGCGAACCTGCATCTCGGTGATCTCCGGGAAGGCGATGCCGAGACGGCAGCCGCGCAATCCCAGCATGGGGTTGGTCTCGTGCAGTTCTTCGACGCGCGCCAAGAGCGGCCGCAGTTCCTTGAGCTTCTGCGAGCGGGGCTTGGTGTCTTCGAGGTGCTGAATTTCGACCAGCAAATCCTCGCGCTTGGGCAGGAACTCGTGCAGCGGCGGATCCAAAAGCCGGATCGTCACCGGCAATGACTCCATCGCCTTGAAGAGGCCGGCAAAGTCGGCGCGCTGCATCGGCAGCAGCTTCTTCAGCGCGGCGCGGCGCTCCTTTTCGGACTCGGAGAGAATCATCGTGCGCATATGCTCGATGCGGTCTTCAGCAAAGAACATATGCTCGGTGCGGCAGAGGCCGATGCCTTCGGCTCCGAACTGGCGGGCCAGCTTGGCGTCGCGGGGAATGTCGGCGTTGGCGCGAATCTTCAGGCGGCGAACCGGATCGACCCAGGCCATGAACTTGACCAGATCGGGATCGTCGGGCTGAGCATCCAGCGTCTTGAGTTTGCCGTTGATGACGCGGCCGGTGGTGCCGTCCAGCGAAATCCAGTCGCCCTGCTTGAAGGTGTGACCCTTCACGCGCAGCTCCTTCTTGGCTTCGTCCACGATGCAGTCGCCCGCGCCGGCTACGCAGCACTTGCCCATGCCGCGAGTAACGACGGCTGCGTGCGAGGTCATGCCGCCGCGCGAGGTCAAGATGCCCGCAGCGACTTCCATGCCGGCGATGTCCTCAGGTGTGGTCTCGCCGCGCACGAGAATGATGATCGGATAGCTGCCGTTGGCATGATGCTTGACGGCATCCTCGGCGGTGAAGACAATCTGTCCTACCGCCGCGCCCGGCGATGCAGGCAGGCCAGTGGCGAGGACTTCAATCTTCTCTCCCTTTTCCACCAGACGGGGAACCAGGAAGTCATACAACTGATTCGGCTCGACGCGGTGAATCGCCTCTTCCTGCGTGATCAGACCCTCACGCACCATGTCGATGGCCACGCGAACCGCGGCCAGACCAGTGCGCTTGCCATTGCGGGTTTGCAGCATATAGAGTTTGCCATCCTGAATGGTGAACTCGAAGTCCTGCATATCGCGGTAGTGCTTTTCCATCTTGCCGGTGATGTTGCGCAACTGCTCGTAGCAGAGCGGCATCGCACGTTCCAGTTCGGTGATGGGCAGCGGTGTGCGCACGCCGGAGACCACATCTTCGCCCTGCGCGTTCATCAGGTACTCGCCGAAGAACATCTTCTCGCCGGTGGCGGGATTGCGCGTGAAGCCCACGCCCGTGCCGGAGTTTTCGCCCAGGTTGCCGAAGACCATCGCCTGCACGTTGACCGCTGTGCCCAGCCAGTCATCAATGCGATTGATGCGGCGATAGGTCTTGGCGCGCTCGTTCATCCAACTGCGGAAGACGGCGTTGCGTGCTCCGATGAGTTGCTCCTTGGGATCTTGCGGAAACTCCTTGCCCGTCTCCTTCTTCACCAGCTTCTTGTACTCGGCAATGATCTCTTGCAGAGCCTCCGGCTTCAGCTCATAGTCGAACTTCACCTTGGCGCGCTTCTTCACGCCGTCAAAGATATGCTCGAAGCTCTTCTTGGGAACATCCAGAACCACGTCGCCGAACATCTGAATCAAGCGGCGGTATGAGTCATAGGCAAAGCGGGGATTGTTGCTGCGCTTGGCGAGCGCTTCGACGGCCTGATCGTTGAGGCCGAGATTGAGGATGGTGTCCATCATGCCGGGCATCGAGAACTTGGCGCCGGAACGCACGCTGACCAGGAGAGGATTTTCACCCGCGCCCAGCTTCTGCCCTTGCAGCTTCTCCAGCCGCTCCAGAGCGGCGTACATCTCCTTGTCGACCTCAGGCGAAAGCGCGCCGCGCATGAACTCGCGACAAGCCTCGGTCTGAATGGTGAATCCCGGAGGAACCGGCAATCCTGCGTTCGTCATCTCGGCCAGACCGGCGCCTTTGCCGCCCAGCACATCCTTCATTTTGCCGTTCCCCTCAGCCTTGCCGCCGCCGAAGAAGAATACGTGTTGCGTTGCGGTTGAGCCTGCTTTACCGGCAGACGACTGATCCATAGCGCCCTGCGTCATGGGATAAAACCTCCATATCCTTTGGATTTGCACCCCAGCGAGGAAAGATTGATCGCTGGGGACCATGCAATTCCGCGAAGACAATCCACAAGACAGGGTGGCAGTACGGAGGCTCAGCGCTCAAAAAAGGTGAGGTTTTCAGGCTGAGCGCGAACGGGGCATCCGGAGTTCGGAGAGCGCTGCGCGGTATTGACTTGTCGCACTTACAAATATCGTTCCAAGTATACAGTTGCCTGTGCTGAAGGTCACATACGATTCCGGGTGCCATTCGGTCGAATACCACGCTAAAGCACTCTATATTGCATTGCGAGACAATAGCCGGATCAATCGCCGGGTTCAGCGATGAAGAGCGGGCTTTCACGCCGCAACATAAGACAATGCGTGGCCAGAATATGGTTTTCTGACCACATTATGGGATACAAGAATGCGGTCCAATCCAACCAATCCCAGAATTTCCGCCACGCGATGCGTGGGATTGGACACGGCAAAGCGGTGGCCGGCCTCGCGCGCGCTCGCATACAGTGAGAGCAGAGCGGCGACGCCGGCTGCGTCGATGCGCCGCACCGCGCTTAAATCCAGCGTCACGCTCTGACGGCAGACCAGCGGTGCGAGCCACGCCAGCAATCCCTCTTCGCGTCCTCGAATCAACTCGGTCAATTCGGTCCTTTCGCGGCGTTCACTATCTGCATCCATTGCCGCACCTGCCGGGTTCAAAATCGTTGTCGTCATCAGAAAACCTCCTGGGATTTCCCGCTTGCGGCCTCGATTGGCCTTTTGATCGCGCGCGGCGCATAACAGGGTATGCCGACACCGCACTTCCATGTAATGGCATACTCGCGGCCCAAGCCGCTGGGGAAGGAATTGGCTGATTGCGCCGGGGATAGCATCAATTCCAGATTGCATACCGCGCTTGCAACTCCATACGCAGACAAGGGACGATCGGTTCCATGCTCCAGATAGATTTCGCTTGTGAGCAGATTCCTGGGAGTCTGAGAAGCTCTATCACTTGCCATGCCAGTGCGTCCTCCATACCTGTAGAATGTGCTCAATAGATCGGCAGGCAAATCCATGACCTACTTCGATCAGGTATCCGAGGCGGCCGCATTTCTCCGCGCCATGCTGCGCCCCAGCACTCCGAAGATCGCCATCGTCCTCGGCTCCGGGCTGGGCGCGGCGGCGGAGTCGCTCACGGAGAAGGTGATCGTTCCCTATGCTGAAATTCCGCATTTTCCGCGATCCACGGTCGAGGGACATTCGGGACGAATCGTAGCGGGAATGCTGGGCAAGATTCCGCTGGCCGTCATGCAGGGGCGTGTGCATTCGTATGAGGGGTACACGCCGCAGCAGGTCACCTTTCCCATGCGCGTTCTGGGTCTGCTGGGCATTCAATCCGTCATCCTGACCAACGCGGCCGGCGGCATCGGCGAAGGCTATCAGCGAGGCCAGTTGGTGGCGCTCAGCGATCACATCAACCTGATGGGCAGGAATCCTCTGGCGGGAGAGAATGAGCCACGATTTGCCATCCATCCTGGCGCTGGGCTGCGCTTTCCGGATATGACCGCGGCCTACTCCAGACGGCTCCGCGAGCTGGCCAGGGAAGCGGCGGCCACGCTGGGATTCGCGCTCGAAGATGGCATTTACCTGGCGGTCTCTGGACCGAGCTTTGAGACGCCAGCCGAGATTCGCGCCTTTCGCGCGCTGGGCGCTACGCTGGTGGGAATGTCCACAGTGCCGGAGACGATTGTGGCGCGCCACATGGGAATCGAGGTGCTGGGCATCAGTTGCGTTACCAATCTGGCCGCCGGAATCGGCGCATCGCCGCTCAGCCACGAAGAAGTGGAGGAGACAGGACGCCAGGTCGAGCACCGGCTGGCTCAACTGCTGGAGCGGCTCGTGCCGGAGATCGCCGCTCTGCATTGAACTGCGCGAGTCGATGCAGAGCGCTGAATGGGCGTATCGAAACGTTCCGGGGAAGACCGCTCTGATCGCTTGGCTATTCGCCGTCTTCCGCCGGCTTCCCGGTAATCTGATCTCCAGCGAGCCTCTCCAACTGATTGCGCCAGTCCAGCGACTCTACGAAGGCCTTTGACTCGCGCCAGCCCGGCTCGACGATGACGTGCAGCTCCAGGTAGACGCGGGTGCCGATCAGCGACTCAATCTGGCGGCGCGCGCCGGTGCCGATCTCCTTCAACTTCGATCCGCCCTTGCCGATCAGGATTGCCTTCTGCCCCTCGCGCTCACAATAGATGGCAGCCGCGATGCGGGTAAGCGGGAGCCTCGCCGGAGCCTGGCCTTTTTTGCGCGGAGGAGCGGGCGGCTCTGCCTCCTCATAGCGCTCGATCACGACCGCCGAGGCGTAGGGAACCTCTTCGCCGGTCTCAACCAAAATGCGCTCGCGGATCAATTCGGCAACCATGAAACGCTGCGGCTGATCGGTGTACTGGTCTTTGGGGTAGTAGCGCTCGCCCACGGGCAGCGCCTCAACGATCTTGCCGAGGAGAAGCTCCAGCCCATCGCGCTTGCGGGCGCTGACCGGAATGACCTGCGCAAAGCCGAAGTGCCGGGTCAGCGTGTCGATCATCGGCAGCAGTTGGTCTTTGGCAACCAGATCGATCTTGGTGAGCACCAGGAAGACGGGGCAGTCGAGCTTGCGGATCAGGCCGAAGAGAAACTCATCCTCGCTGGCCCAGTTGGTGCGCTCATGCTTGGGAGGGTTGGCCTCGCGGGATGCCGTAGAATCGGAGGCCTTTGCTTCCGACTCAGAAAGCTGAGACTCGGCTGCCGCCTCCAACTGCACGCGCCGTGTCGCGTCCATCAAAACCAGCACCAGATCGCGGGTTTCCAGAGCCTCGTAGACCTCCTGCAGCATACGCCGGTCGAGATGCGAGCCGGGTTTGTGAACGCCGGGCGTATCGACAAAGACGATCTGCGCTGCCGGATGGACGCCCTTACGCGCCGCAAGCTCGACGACACCCGCAATGCGGTTGCGCGTGGTCTGCGGCTTGGCGGAGACGATGGCGACTTTTTCGCCGGTGAGGGCGTTCAGCAGAGTGCTTTTGCCGGCGTTGGGCCGGCCGAGGATGGCAACGAATCCAGATTTCAAAAAGTGTAAGCTCCTGCCTGAGTGTACGGCATTTTCATTGCGCCCCCTATCAATCTCACTGCCGCACCGCCCGGAATGCGAGGCGGGCTGCGGCCAGGGTGGCGGCAATTTGTTCTTCTCCATGAGCCGTGGAGAGAAATGCCGCTTCGAATTGCGAGGGAGGCAGCCAGACGCCCAGCTCCAGCATCGCGCGATGAAAGCGCCCAAAGGCATCCGTATCGCTCGCGGCGGCTTGTGCGTAGTTGGCGACCGCTCCGCCGGTAAAGAACCAGGTCCACATCGAGCCGGCGCGGTTCAGCGTGAGCGCCACTCCAGCGGCTTCGGCTTCGGCGGCAACGCCTTCGGCAACGGCCTTCGCCGCGGCTTCCAGTTGCGGATAAACCTCGCCGGCATGAGCCTGAAGATATGAAATGGTGGCGATTCCCGCAGCCATCGCCAGCGGATTACCGCTGAGAGTTCCAGCCTGGTAGACGGTGCCGAGCGGAGCCAGCATATCCATGAAGCGGCGCTTGCCGCCGAAGACACCGACGGGCAATCCGCCGCCGACGATCTTGCCCAGAGTCACCAGGTCCGCATCCACGCCGTACAACTCCAGCGCTCCGCCCAGCGCGACACGAAAACCCGTCATGACTTCGTCCGCAATCAGCAGCGCGCCCTCGCGTTCGGTGATTGCGCGCAGGCCCGCAAGATAGCCGTCAGCGGGGGGAATGCAGCCGGCGTTGCCGACCACCGGCTCCAGAATCACTGCGGCGATCTTGCCGGAATGGGCAGCGAATGCGGACTCAACGGCGTTCAAATCGTTGTATGGAAGCGCCAGCGTGAGGCGAGCAATCTCTTCCGGCACGCCAGCCGAACCGGGAATCCCAAATGTCGCTACGCCAGAACCGGCCTTCACCAGCAGCCCATCGGCATGGCCGTGGTAGCAGCCCTCGAATTTGACGATGATCTTGCGACCGGTAGCGGCTCGCGCAAGGCGTATCGCGCTCATCGTGGCCTCAGTGCCGGAGCTGACAAAGCGCAGCTTCTCGATGGCCGGAAAACAAGCGATCACGCGCTCGGCGAGATCCGCCTCGGCTGCCGTGGAAGCGCCAAAGCTGGCCGAGTTGCGAGCCGCTCTCTGGATGGCCTCGACCACCGGCGGAAAGGCATGGCCCAGAATCATCGGACCCCAGGAGCCGAAGTAATCGATGTAGCGGTTGCCGTCGGCGTCGGTAAGATACGCGCCCAGCGCGCTCTCGACAAATGGCGGCGCTCCGCCCACCGCGCCAAAGGCCCGCACCGGCGAGTTGACACCGCCGGGAAAGAAGCGCTCAGCGCGCTGTTGAAGGGCTTGCGAGCGGGTGCGAACGAGTATTTGGTGCGGTGAACTCATTGTGGCTTCAGTATAGAAGCTGTCAGACTCTTGTAATCGAGTGAGATACAGATTTCAGTAGTAGCTAGTCAAAGAATCACGAAATCCTGCTAAAATTGATCTTCCCGGCCACGAGCGCCGTTCCACAACTCCATCCGCAGAAAGCTGCACCATGCCAGACGAACCCACAAGCAAATCAGTGACCTACGCCGATGCCGGTGTAGACATCAGCAGCGGCGACCGCGCCAAGGAACGCATCAAGTATCTGGCGCAGAAGACCTTTAATCGCAATGTCTTAGGCGGCATTGGCGGCTTTGGCGCGCTCTACCGGCTGGATTCGCAGCGCTGGAAGAATCCCATCCTGGTCAGCTCAGCCGACGGCGTGGGCACCAAGCTGAAGATCGCATTCCAGATGGGCTTGCACCACACGGTGGGCGCGGATCTGGTGAACCATTGCGTCAACGACATTGCCGTGCAGGGCGCTACGCCGCTGTTTTTCCTGGATTACTTTGCCAGCGGCAAGCTGGATGCGGAGGTGACCGAAAGCGTCGTCTCCGGCCTCGCCGAGGCCTGCAAGGCCAACGGCTGCGCGCTGATTGGCGGTGAAACAGCGCAGATGCCCGGCTTCTACACCGATGGCGAGTACGATCTGGCCGGCTTCATCGTGGGCGCGGTGGACCGCGACAAGATGCTGACCGGCGCGGGCATCAAGGCCACCGATGTGCTGATCGGCCTGCCCTCGACGGGGCTGCATACCAACGGCTATTCACTGGCTCGCAAGCTCTTCTTTGAAGTGGCCGGATACAAGCCCTCGCAGTATGTGACCGCCATCAAGGAAAAGGCCGGCGCGGCGCTGATGAAGACTCATCGCAGCTACCTGCACGTGATTCAAAAGCTGGTGACGGCGGGCCTTACCACAGGCATGGCGCACATTACTGGCGGCGGCATCACCGAGAATCTGCCCCGCATTCTGCCCAAGAACGTGACCGCGCAGATCGAGATCGGCTCCTGGCCGGTGCTGCCGATCTTTGAGCATCTGCGCGCGCTGGGCAACGTTCCACAAGAGGAGATGATGCGCACCTTCAACATGGGCATCGGTTTGATTGCGGCGATTCCGGCGGCCAAGTTCGTGCGCGCCAAGAACCTGCTCGACCGCTCCGAAGAGAAGTTCTACGTCATCGGCCGCGTCGTCAAGGGCGAGCGCCGCGTGCAGTACACGTAGGCAGTGAATGAGTGAAGATTTGCAACAAGTTCCAACAGATCGGCCTCTTCGCCTCGGCATCCTGCTCTCCGGTCGCGGCTCCAACTTTCTCGCCATTGCAGAGTCGATTCGTACCGGAAGGCTCAAGGGCGTCGAGATTACCGTCGTCATCTCGAATGTCGTCGAGGCTGGCGGACTCCAAGCCGCCAAAGAACTCGGCCTGCCGACGGCGCTCTTTGTTTCCAAGGGCCGCAAGAGAGCCGAGCATGATGCCGACGTAATCGAGTGCCTGCGCCAGCACAAAGTAGACCTGATCTGCCTGGCCGGCTATATGCGCCTGCTCTCGCCGGAGTTTGTCGCCGCATTTCCCAATCGCATCCTGAATATCCATCCCTCGCTGCTGCCGGCCTTTCCCGGCCTCGATGCGCAGACACAGGCCTTCGATTACGGCGTCAAGCTCGCCGGCTGCACGGTCCACTTTGTCGATGAGCATCTGGACCATGGCGTGATCGTCGCGCAGCGGGCGATACCCGTTCTGGAGACGGACGACGCACACACGCTTGCCGTGCGCATCCTGGCCGAAGAGCATATCGCGTATTCCGAGGCGATTGCCCGCGTGGCCAGCGGCGAGTACGAGATCCGCGATCGGCGGTTTGTGAAGAAGCAGCGGGATCTCTGCTGATTGCATCGTAGTGCGACAGATTCTTGCCGGCCATGAGATATTTTGAAGGATTTCGCACTGTCAAGCGGCCCACCCTCGTTTTCCCCCTGTAAACCTTTGATCCTGAAAACATTCAAGTTTTTCCGGGCTTTGCCGAAGATATGGCAAAGAGTGCCTAGTCTTGTAGGTAGCGAGACAAGAGACGGGAGTGCCGGACCCGGCGAATGTGTACGCCTTCCCCTTTGCGGATGGTTCCGGGGTTCGGGGCCGTCTCTGGTCTGCTTCTAAGCGGCTCTCCGCCGCGAGCCTGAACCGCAACCACGGGGGCGCTCGAATTCGGGGGAGATCGGCAAATCGAGAGCAGCGGCTGGCCCACAGGGGCTCCCCGCAGCTCTCGATTTTTTTTGCGCGGCGGCAGGTGAATCCGCCTCCGCATCTTTGAACTTCGATGAACTCTGAGGCGGCTGCGACCGCCTCATTTTTGTTAGTGAGGAGCTTTTCCGTATGAATCCTATTGCGAATATCTGGAAATCCCCCAAGACCTCGGCTGCCGGATTGCTGATTGGGGTCGTCACCATTGCCAGCGTGCTTTCCCAGCAGGGCATCACGCTGGGTAGAGTTGGCAGCGGCACCGTGGTCGCACTGGCCAGCGGCATTGCCAGCGCTGTGCTCGGCCTCCTTGCACGTGACCCGGCAACCTCCCCGGCCACTCCCACCTCAACCGCCAAGCTGGGCGTCTGGGCGCTGATTGCATTGCTGGTCTCGGCGCCGATGACGGCTTGCAGTGGGACGAGTGTGGCGCAGAATATCGTCAACTGGACGCCGGCGCTGCAAGGCGCTGTGGCTACGGTGGATTCAACTGCCGCTCTGCTGGCTCCCGCCGACGCGCCGGTCTTCACGGCCGCCACGGTGGGCTTCGATGCCGCATCCAACCTGCTGGTGGCGCAGGCCAAGGCTTACCTGGCTAATCCGACGGCGAGCGTGCTGGCGCAACTGCAAACAGCAGTCGTCACCTTTCAGCAGCAGGTGAATGCATCGCTGCTGTCGGCGGCGAAGATCACCAATCCCAACAGCCAGGCGCACGTACTGAATGCGATCAACGGCGTGGCGACGATTGTGACGGCGATTCTGGCGCTGGTCAGCTCGATTTCGAGCAAAGTCGCCCTGGCGCGGATGGCGCAGCAATCGGCGATCAAGCTGGCCGAAGTGCAGCGGTATCTCGATCGGCAGAGTGCAGTCGCGCTGGTGGCCACTCACTATGGCGAAGCGGAGAATGTGGCCGCAATGCAAGTCGCGCAAGCCGAAACAAGCGCGATACGAGCCGGATTCTAGTGGAATTTCATCGAAGAGCGTACAAGAAGTTGCACGGCGAGCTTACCTTTTGAAGGTTGCATTCTAAATAAAATCTTCTTGGCTTCCGGGACAGGGGAAATCTTCCTCTGCCCCGGATGGGGCGCTACTCAAGCGTGCGCGAATCAAGTTTTCCACCCGCAAAATCTAAACACAATCCCTAGGCTGTATCGACCTATACTGACGCGCAGCGTTGCGAGCGAAAAACCGCTCAGACGAGACGGAGTCCGCAGGGTTTGGTTGTTCCAAGCACAAGGACGACAACGAAGTATGAGCGGCTTTCCACCCCAGCGACGAAGACCTGTCATTGGGAACCCTGGATTTTTCGCCGCAACCCAAAGGGACGGGGCCAATTTTCCCCATTTCTTCGTTGCTCGTCGCTCCAGTAACCGGCTACAGTTCGCTCCTCGCGCCTTGAACTGAGAAAAATTGGCTCCCGTCGCTGTCGTGCCAGTATAGGTCGATACAGCCTAGATCCCTGCGCGGTCATTTTGCTTTGGCTGGTTTCTTCACCGGCGCGGATTTGGCCGTTGGTGTGGTATCGGCGATGGCCTGGTCAATGATCTGGTAAAGCCTGCTGCGGTCCACAACCTCAATATATGGCGCGCCTCTGGAGCCTGAGGTGACCACCCAGATGGTGGGCGTGTGTTCGATGCCGACGCGCTGTCCGAGAGCATAGTCGGCCTTGACCGCCGCGGCCAGCTTGCCTTGCGGATCGATGGCGAAGGGCAGGGCGATGTGATGGCTGGCGGCAAACCTCTGCGTGAATTGGCTGAGAACTTCAGGACTATAAATCGAGGACTGGTTGGCGAAGACCTGGTCGCGGTACTCGTTGCCCAGGGGCTTGCTCTGGCTGTCAAACCAGCGCGCATTGACGGCTGCGTTAAAGCTCCAGGCGTGATAGGGAAGCGGAAAATCATGGCGCAACCAGGGAAGGTGGTACTTTTCCGTTGCGTCTTTGAGCAGGGGATTGGAGGTGGCGCAGACCGGGCACTCCATGTCGGCAAACTCGATGATCGCGACGCGGACGCCTTCGGGCGGCCTGAGGATCGTGGTGTCGTGCACCTGAGTTGAAGGGGCGGAGGAAGGGCCGAACTGGGCACGGCCTGCGGCGGCCGTGAAGCTGAAAAGCGCGGCAGCGGCAAGGCTCAAGCAAAGATTGCTGCGCAGATGGCGGGCTGAGATTCGAGAGAAAAAAGCGGGAATGCTGGACATGGTGATTGGACGGCTCCCTAGTGGATATTGTAACCACACGCCGCCGGGCGGGATATCTGCTGCAAAAGCAGTTTTATGATGCCCGCCTTGCCGGAAATACTACACTATATGTTGCGCCAGTCGATGAAGAGACGCCGCAAGCCGCTACAGCCAAAATTGTGAAATAAGACCACCTTGAAGGAAAGATCAATGGCAAATGTACTGCACATCGTAGTTTGCGCGGGGATTGTGCCCGATCCGCTGCAAACGTTGGAGCCTGTGACCGGCCCGGCCGGACCGGGATTGAAAAATGAGATGGTCCTGCCTGCGGTTCTGGACCCCTGGGCCGCGAGCGCGCTCTACGAAGCCGCCGCGCTGGCTGCGAAGAACCCCGGCAGCAAGCTCTGGCTCCTCTCGCTCGGCCCCAAGGCCAAGCTGCAACAGGTGATGATGACCGTCGCGCAGAAGGTCGCCTTCGAGCTGGTTCCCATCGACGGCCCCATCGGCGGCTTTCCCGACGCCCACGCAACCGCGGCCGCGCTGGCTGAAGCCATTGCCGCGCTGCCCGGACTCGACCGCACGAAGCTCCTGTTGTTCGGCGGCTGGGAGTCGGCGACACGCGGCGCAGGAGTCACATTGCAACTCGTTGGCGAGCGCCTCGGCATCACCGACCAGTTTCAGGGCGTTGACCAGATCGACCTGCGCGAGGACGGCAGCTTTGAAGTGCTGGAGCGCGTCGAGGGCGGCAAGCATCAAGCCTCGGTCTGCGCGGGAATGCCCGCCGTGCTGGGCTGGGCGACGGGTAATCTCGCCGAGCCGCGCAATAATCCTCAGGTGGGCATGGCCAATATGCGAACGATCATGCCCGCTCTTGCCAAAGCCAAAGTTGCGAAGTTGGAGGCTAACGGGCTGAGCTACCTTTCCGTCGCCCTGCCCAAGCAGCAGCGCGAGACCCGCGTCGTCAAAGACATGACACCCGACGAGATCGCCGCCGAAGTGGTGGCGTGGATTGGAGCCGAATAATGGAAAACATTCTTGTACTGACTCATGCCGACGACTCTGGCTCCGCGCTCACCAAGGCTTCGCTCGAAGCCGTCACGGCGGGCCTGGAACTGGCCGCCCGATTGAAAGCTCCGCTCACAATCGGCCTGGTCGCCGTTGACGCCGCAGCCGCAGCCGGCTCCGTTGCTTCAACCGGTGCGCGCTTGCTGGCCGTCTCCGGCGAAGCCTTCGCACAGGCCCGCTACGCCTCGGACGCCGCCGCCGTAGAAGCAATTTGCCGCGCCGCCAATGCCACCATCGTTCTTGCCCCTGGCAGCTCGCGCTTCACGCGCATCGCGGCCGGAGTAGCGCATCGCGTGGGAGGCTTCGTCGATACCCACATCACCGCATTGAGCGGCGCGGAATCCGTGGAAGCCTCGCGCTGGTTCTATCGTCAACGCATTGAGGCCGTGATCAGCCGCGCTGTGCGTCCCTGGTTTCTGCTGCTCGACGCCGGCACGCACGCGGCCTTTGCGGGCGCAACCGGCTCCGCGCAGATCGAGGAGATCGCCGTTCAACTTCCCTCGATTCGCACCACGGTCAGCGGCTTCCGCGCTCCCGCGCAGGACGCGCAGACGATTCGTCTCGACGCGAAGATGCTCTTTGTCGCCGGCGCAGGCTGGACGAAGAAGCAGCCCGACGGCCAGACCCACGCCGCCGAGGCGGGCGAACTGATTCTCGGCTTCCTGCGCAACACGAGTTCATCGCTGGGCAGCAGCAAATCTCTCGTCGATCAGGGCGGGGAGGGAAACTCCGTTCTTCCTTTTCTGACGCATCTGAATCAGATCGGACAGACCGGCTCAACGCCGCGCCATGCGAAGGGATTGTCCACCTGCTGCCACGGCGAAGAGCCGCACGTCGTGGGCTGGCGCTTCATCGCCGACCGGCGCGCCATCTCGCTTGATCCCAACTGCGGCTGGACGCGTGGCAAGGCCGACGTGGTTTACATTGCCGACGCCTTTGCCGTGATGGCGAAGGTGAATGAAAAGCTGGAGGCCAATAAGGCCTGATCCGCCTTTGCCGATTCGATCGCTGCCGGTTGGTCCCCTATGCCCCACCCTCGCCACTTTTTGATTGTGTGGCCGGGGTGGGAATCCCCGCTAATTCATTGGTCGTCAATCCACCTGTGGTAGCTTAAAAATGGGAGAAAGTTAGAAGAATATGCCGACAATTTCTGAATTTATCAAGCATCACTATCGTCATTTCAACGCTGCTGCGCTGGTGGATGCAGCCGAAGCATATAACAAGCTGTTGGCCACGGGCGGCAAGATGTTCGTCACCATCGGCGGCGCAATGAGCACCGCCGAGCTGGGGCTTTCGCTGGCCGAGATGATTCGCCAGGAGAAGATTCACGGCATCTGCTGCACCGGCGCGAATCTTGAAGAAGATGTCTTCAATCTGGTAGCGCATGATTTTTATGAACGCGTGCCGCACTACCGCGATCTGACTCCCGCCGACGAGGCCAAGCTGCTCTCGCGCCACATGAATCGCGTGACCGATACCTGCATTCCGGAGATGGAGGCGATGCGGCGCATCGAGAACGAGGTGCTCAAGGAGTGGGTTCGCGCCGATCAGGCCGGCGAACGCTTCTTCCCTCATCAATTCATGTACAAGATCCTACTCTCCGGCGATCTGAAGAAGTCCTATCAGATCGATCCCAAGAATAGCTGGCTGCTGGCCGCGGCGGAAAAGAATCTGCCCATCTTCGTTCCCGGCTGGGAGGATTCGACGTTGGGCAATATGTATGCCGGCCACTGCATCTCCGGCGACGTGAAGAAGGTTCACACGGTGCGCACCGGCATCGAGTACATGATGGAGCTGGCCGAGTGGTACACCAAGACCACGGCGGAAACGCCGCTGGGCTTCTTTCAGATTGCGGGCGGCATCGCGGGCGATTTTCCCATCTGTGTGGTGCCGATGCTGCATCAGGATTTGCAGCGTGAACACGTGCCGCTATGGGCCTACTTCTGCCAGATCAGCGACTCGACCACCAGCTACGGCTCCTACTCCGGCGCCGTGCCCAACGAGAAGATCACATGGGGCAAGCTGGGCGAAGCGACGCCCAAGTTCATCATCGAGTCCGACGCATCGATCGTCGCTCCGCTGCTCTTCGCGTACGTGCTGGGCTGGTAGCGCGCGTGCAGCCGCAAAGACAAGAGAGGGAGGAGTCTGGGGCTCCTCCCTCTCTTGTTGTCCGCAGTCCAGGGAACCGCTTTGATCCAGCAGCCTGGAATGGCGCTGTGGAAACTACTTCTTCACAGGGGCGATCACGTCCTTGGCGGCCTTGGCCACGCGGAACTTGACCACGGTCTTGGCCTTGATCTTGATGGCCGCGCCGGTTTGGGGGTTGCGTCCGATGCGGGCCTTGCGCTCCGCCTTCACCAGGCGTCCGATGCCGGGAATCACGAAGACGCCGTTCTTCTTGGTTTCCTTGATGGCGGTCTCGGCCAGCAGGTCCAGGAAGCCCGCGACTTGCTTGTTGGTCAATTCCAGTTTCTCGGCCAGTAGCCGAATCAGGGCAGTCTTGGTCAATCCAGTTGCCATTCTTTTGTTCTCCTTTGAGCGAGCCCCGTGGGCGCGCCGGTGATCTGTGGGTTTCCATCGCGAGGCGCGAGCCGCATGGAGGAAGCGGGCAATCAGTGCTCGAAACCCCTGTATTCATGCGGGTCGGAAACCCCGTCGTTCGTTACAATGCGACTTTTGGGCGGGTAAAGTCAAGGCAAAAACCGTGATTTCCACAAATTTCTTTGGTTTTTATGCTATTTTTGTCGTTTTTTGCCGATATTTGCAGGGTTTTGCCGATTTGGATAGGGTTTCGCACAGTCAAAATGCGGGGAATGCGACTCCGCCGGCCTCGCGGTGCGGGCGGTTCAAAGCGGGGATTTCAGAATGCGTCTGGGCTTACTCCAGCCCGAAGAGCACCTTCTTGCGGGGCGAGGCAGCAGCGACGATGGGCGTGTTCAACGCATCCACCACCGGCGCGGCCAGCCGGAAGTGGCGAACGAGCGTGGCGGCAAAGTTGGCTTCGAGCGCTACCGTGGCGGGCAGAGTCGTTGCCAATCCCCACTGGCGGCATTGAATCAGATCGAGCGCGGGATGATCCTTGGGAAAGCCCTTCGGCGGGCGGGTCAGCGCATTGCCTTCAAACTCGCTGAAGGTCTTGCGAATGGCAGCCTTCTGCAAGAGCTTCCGGAATTCCACGTGGTGATCGAGGAGCCAATGGCGAATCGCGGCCAGTTGTTCCTTCTCCGGCATCCACGCCCCGGCGGCGATGACGACTTCTTTGGCGCTAACATGAAAGTAAAATCCAGCCCCGCTCGTCTTCGCAAATCCCTCTGGCATCCACCAGGCGGCCACGTGCGTCTTATAGGGCTTCTTATCGGCGCTGAAGCGGGTGTCGCGATAGATGCGGAAGAGGCACTTCTCCGCGGGCCGCACAAAGCCGGGCGCGAAGCTCTCCATCGCCGTGTTGACCTTGCGAATGATGGCCAGCATGGGCTCTTTCAGCTCGGCGTCAAAGACGGCCTTGCGTGGTGTGAACCACTCGCGGTCGTTGTGGCGGGCGAGATTGCGCAGAAAGGTGAGGCCATCGGGGCGAAGGTGGGCGGGTGCAATCGATGCTTTCACTTTGGAAACCATAATGGATGGAGTGTAACGCAGAAGCCACCCGATATTTCCTTCAATTACAACGCGCCCCAGCGCGAGGCCCTACGAAACCCGGCTACGACGGGCAACGGGCGACGGGGGAACCAGTTCGGCGACCTTCTCCGCGCACCAAAGCTTAATCAGCGATTGATACGGCACATCCAACCTGCGCGCGTGGCTGCGGATGGTATTCAGCACATCCTCCGGCATACGAAGCGAAATTGTCTCGGTGGATGGTCGTAGCTTGGGAAAGGTCGTGAGCTTGGCCTTGCTCCAATCGACATACTCGGTGCTGTCGTTTTTGGGCGACTCCCAGAAGGCGCGCTCCTCGGCCTCGCTGGCAAAGTTAGGAATTGGCTTCAACTGCTTGCTCATAAATGGCTCTCTCCTTCCGGCTCATCGCCCGCGCCGAGATGGGACGAACCAGCGTTCCCGCCTGCCGCTCGGTGAAGGTTACGTGCAGCCAGCGATCCTGATCGCTCCGGCCCAGTGCATGAAATTGCCGCTCGCGTTGGCTGTGTTTCTGATCGTCGGCCAGCAACAGAGGCTTGTTGAGAAAGACCTGCTCAACCTCGGATTTGGAGACGCCGTGCTTCTCATTCTTCCTGGCGTTGCCTTCGTCCCAGTCAAACCCGGTGTAGTGCATGGACGGCCTCTGTATATGTTTGCAATATACCGATTTTTGGCGGCCGGGTCAAGTCAAGATACATGGGAAACCACGAACCCAATGGCATGTAAGCGCCGGCTGGCCCCACCCCGGGTGCCTTATCGAATCACCTTGAGCGCCCCGCGGAACAACCCATCGAAGTCGGCAGCAAGCGCTGCCTCTTTGGCGACGGCCTGTTCGATGGCCTTCTCGGCTGCTGGCCGCTGGTAGCCGAGATTGACCAGCGCGGAGAGCACATCGTCCACCGCGGGACCGGCCACGCCCGCGGCTTGAGCAGGCGCAACGGCAAAATCATCGAGCTTGTCTTTGAGTTCGACGACCAGCCGCTCGGCCAGCTTTTTGCCGACGCCGGGAATGCGCGTCAGTTGCGCATGGTCCTGGCCGCGAATCGCCTGCACCGTGCGTTCTGGCGAAAGCCCGCTGAGCATCTTGATGGCCAGCTTGGGGCCGACGCCGCCAACCGTAATCAGCCGCTCGAAGAGACGTTTCTCCTGAGAGTCGAGAAAGCCGAAGAGCGCAATGGCATCGTCGCTGACCTGGGTATGAATGTGCAGCGCGGCTTCGGCGCCGACGGAGGGCAGCGCGGTGAAGGTGGGTATGGAGATGGTGACGTCGTAACCCACTCCACAGGCCTCGACGATGGCCTGACCGGGCTGTTTGTGGATGAGCTTTCCGCGCAGATGAGCGATCATCGTGCTTAATTGTAGAATCCCCAGCCGCACAAAGGAACACCATTTTCACTCCATTACGTCCAATGAAGGGCATGGGCATGGCTTGGGTGCGCCCGCGCCGGATACAATAGGGTTTGGCCGCGGCAGATGGGCGGCAGACGATTCTGAGTTTTGGAGCAGGTGCACGTGAGAGGTTTGAGCTGCCGCGGATTGCGGCTTGATTTGATTGCAGGACTGGGTATCGCGCTGATGATGCCGGCGCAGGCTGTCTCTGCGCAGAGCGCGCGTGCATTGGCGACGCAGACGGCGCTGACGGCTGAGACCCGCGATCAGGGCGGACGCACGCAAGCCAGCGTAGCTGTCACCGTGACGGGCGAGGACGGGCTTCCGGTTACGGGCGCCGTCACCATCCGCGATCAGGGACGGCAGTTGGCCGGTGCGGCGCTGGACGCACAGGGCAAGGCCCGGCTCGTGCTTGATCTGGCCGGCGGCGATCATCTGCTGACTGCGGAATATGCCGGCGACGCCACCCACCTCGCCTCAACCTCGGATACAGCCAGGGTCAACGCGATGGCGCCCAGCGGCCCGCCCGACTTTCAAATCTCCGTTGCTCCGGGCACGCTTACGCTGACCCCTGGCGATGCGGGAACGATTGTGGTCACGGTTACGCCGGTGAACAACGCCGCGTTGACTGCCCCTATGTTTGTCGCGCTCTCCTGCTCCGGGCTTCCCGATCAGGCTACCTGCAACTTTATCCCGCAGAGAGCGGAGATTCTCTCCTCCACGCCGGCAAGCTGCGCGAGCGGTTCGCCCGCTTCTGCCTGCCCGCCCACCAGCACGATGATGATTGAGACCGTTGCCGCATCAACCACCGCAGCTTCGCCGGTCAAAGGCCGCACGCCCATCGCCTGGGCCTTTCTGCTGCCCGGCGCGTTGGGATTGGGCGGGCTGGTGGCGCGTCGCCGCTGGCTCAGCCGGCTTGCGCTCGTCTGCTTAGTCGGTTTGGTGACCCTGCTGGGGACGACCGGCTGCAATCCCCGCTACAACTACGAGCACCACGGCCCGATTGCCAACCCGCCGACTCCTGCGGGAACCTACACGGTGACCGTTACCGGGCAATCGACCAACGGCGTGACTGCCACCTTGCACTCCACATCGTTTGTATTGACGGTGAAATAGGGCGCAATCGCAAAAGATCGAGTGAAGTGAAAAAAAGAACCTGCGGTTTTCCGCAGGTTCTTTTTTGCGTGGAAGTGTCGCGCGGTTGCAGCTCTGGCTGCCAAAGTGGTTGAGCGGATCACCGAAAAGAAAGCAACCAGATCGGCCAAGCTGAATTAGGAAAATTCTCTGTAAGACTGTTTGCGTGAGTCATCCATAGTTTGGCTCCGCATTACCTGGTCCCCCAGGCCTCGTTTCCGAGACCTGGGATTCAACGAAACCTATCCCAGCGACGGTAGCCCGGCGAGCGCCATGGCGATCTCTTCCTCCGGGTACTCGTAGTTTTCCAGCTTACCGGCCTGGTAGGCGATGTAGGAGGCCATGTCGAAGTGGCCGTGGCCGCTGAGGCCGAAGAGAATCGTACGCGGCTTGCCTTCCTGCTTGGCTTGCAGAGCTTCAGAGATGGCCGCGGCGACGGCGTGGTTGGACTCCGGCGCGGGAATGATGCCCTCGGAGCGGGCAAACTGAATTCCGGCGGCAAAGGCATCCAACTGCTGCACGCTGGTAGCCTCGATCAGGCCCAGATCCGCCACGTGCGAGACCAGCGGACCCATGCCGTGGTAGCGCAGCCCGCCGGCATGAATCCCCGGCGGCATGAAGGTCGAGCCGAGGGTGTGCATCTTGACCAGCGGTGTCAGGTGCGCGGTATCGCCGAAGTCGTAGGTGAATCTTCCCTTGGTGAGGGTGGGGCAGGCGGCTGGTTCGACGGCGACGATGCGCGCCTTGCTCTGACCCTTGAGGTTGCGGCCTACATAGGGCAGCGCCAGACCGGCAAAGTTCGATCCGCCGCCGGCGCAGGCGATGACCACATCCGGTTCGTCGCCGGCCAGCGCCATCTGCTCGATGGCTTCCAGGCCAATCACCGTCTGATGCAGCAGGACGTGATTCAGCACGCTGCCGAGCGCGTACTTGGTGTTGGGATCCTTGGCGGCCACTTCAACGGCCTCGGAGATGGCGATGCCGAGCGAGCCATTGGAATCTGGATGCGCGGCGAGAATGGCGCGGCCCGACTCGGTTTCAATACTGGGGCTGGCGGTGACCGTAGCGCCGAAGGCCTCGATCAGCGCGCGGCGATAAGGCTTCTGGTCGTAGCTGACGCGCACCATGAAGACCTTGCAATCGAGGCCGAAAAACGCGCAGGCCATCGAGAGCGCCGATCCCCACTGTCCGGCTCCCGTCTCGGTCGAGAGGTGCTTGGTGCCGTCGATCTTGTTGTAATAGGCCTGCGGCAGAGCGGTGTTCAGCTTGTGCGAGCCGGCCGGGCTGCCGCCCTCGTACTTGTAGTAGATGTGCGCGGGCGTATCGAGCGCCTTCTCCAGCCGGCGCGCGCGGTAGAGAGGCGCGGGACGCCACTGCGCATACAACTGCCGCACCTCGCCGGGAATCTCGATCTCCCGCTCGGTGCTTACCTCCTGCATGATCAGGCTCATCGGAAAGAGCGGAGCCAGATCCTCCGGGCCGAGAGGCTGATGCGTTCCGGGGTGCAGCGGCGGAGCCATCGGCTTGGGCAGATCGGCGGCAATGTTGTACCAGGCGAGGGGAATATGAGTTTGCGGCAGATTATATTGAATGGTTTCCATGCAGGAGATTCTATCAGCGCAAACGCGGGGCTGGCTGTGGAGGAGCGCCATGTCTTCTCTCGAAACTTGAGGTGTCCCATGTCTAGATTTTCAGACTTGGAGATTTTGAAGCCGCTTTTTGCGATCTCTGCTCTCAGAAACCGGACCCTTCGACTGACTCAGGGCGGCCTCTGGGGCACTCGGAGTAAACGGAGCTGGAAACTCCAATTTGAAATCCCTTCGATTTCTTGATAGGCTGGCTGCGCTGTTCGTCTTGCAGAAAACTTCGAACTAAGCAAACCGAACGGCGTAAGGAGAGTCTATGCGCGGTTATTTTTCCGTTCTAGCAGCAATCGTTTTTTTCTCATCCACACTTCCGTCATTTGGCCAACAGTATGCAGTTCTTGGCCATCACCTGGGAGAATCCGAAGAGGAAGCCAAGACAGTGGCGCTGGCCAACGGCATGACTAACTTTGTCTGCACAGATGGGGGTTTATTCGGTGATGAGCGCCAGTGCACCGCAGATGAAGGGTCGCATGTGGCCAAATCCAGAGCAATAACGATTACGTTCAGCGATGGGAAAGCCACCACAATCCTCTATGAATTTCCTGGAAACGATGTGCAGAAGTTGAAGCGTTCCCTCGAAAAGGAATATGGGGCGCCCCATGAAGGCACCGAAGGCGCTTCCTGGACGCATGAGAAAACCGGCAAAGACCAGAATACGAGCTATCCCGTCGATAGACTGCGCGTTGGCCCTGGCAGAGTCGCCGGATATCTTCAGATAAAGCTGGAAGGGATTGAAGCTCCATCGGCGACACACTTATCCGTACTTCCGCCGGTTGCTGTTGACAAACACGCACCCCCGCCTGTTGGCATCAAGTATTCAGTTCTTGGCTATCATCTGGGGCAATCCGAAGAGGAGGCCAGGACGGTGGCGCGGGCCAACGGCATGACTGAGTTTACGTGCAAGGAAATTGTCCCCACGGCTCGCCAATGCGATGCAAAGGCGTCCGGGGCAGTAAACGCCGGCAATACTGATACCATGTCCTTCAAATTCCTCAAGAACGAGGCTTGCGAGATTATTTACAGCTTCTCTGGAAAGGATATCCCGAAGCTGGTGCATATCCTGGATGTGCAATATGGCCGTCACAATGCAAGTTTGGATTCTAAAGATGAATATTTCAGGTCAGATGGAGTTGCTCAGTGGCAGCCACATCCAGAATCCAGCGATAATATCACCTATGACGATGTCGTATCCGGCGATAATAACAACAGCGTCTTTGATCAGCTTTCGGTCGGCAACGGCGAAGCGAAAGATACCCTGTACATCAAGTTGAAGAACACGCTTCGCGCCAAGAAATTCTCGAATTTGGCGTCGCAGGATCTGTGGAAGAGCTTAACGGATGCAGTATCGGCGGCCGAGGGCGATGTCTCCAAAGACAAGAAGTGAAGTGGTGCGACTGGCCACCAGCCGCACCGCAGGCGCATAGCAGAAGAACTCGCGTTCTCATCACTCTTCTTTCCCGTCGTATGGCTCGCATGGAGCCATTGTAAGCGCGGACAAGTAAGTGGAGCTGCAAACGAGAGATGCTTTTTCAAAATTTGTTGCAATGCTACTTTCCTGCGTTGAGCGAGGCTCAGACCCTCATGAGATCCGGTTCTTCCTTGGCGATTTTTCTGGAGAGCCGGGCAGCCTCCTGAGAGCGATCGAAGGCCCGCCGGGTCAATTCAGAATCGGTGGCATGATCGCCGGTGCTATGTCCGCAGGCGGCGACTGCGTGTGCGTGGGCTGCGTGGTTGTGGAGTTCCGCGGCTTGGGAATGTTCACTTTGGGGCATGGTCGTCTCCTTCTTCGGCCGACACGTGAAAGGCCTGTATCAGGAGTCTTGCACACGGTGGTCCGACGTGCTGTGCAATTGGAGACAGGAGCTAATCTGACAGCGTTCTGGCCGTATTCGACGACAGGGAGGGTTGTGCAGGAAGACTGCGCCCACTCGCGCAGACCGGAAATTTTTCACAGGATGAACCAAAAAGTGTCCTATTCCTGTACACTGAACGCGCTATGAGTTGCCTCTTTTGCAAGATCGTTGACGGAAGCATCCCCTCCACCGCCGTCTATCAGGACGAGCAGTGCTATGCCTTTGCGGACATTCATCCGCAAGCTCCGGTGCATATTTTGCTGGCCCCGCGCGAACATTTCGCTTCGCTCGACGATTGCAAAGAAAACAATCGCGCGCTGCTCGGCCATCTGCTCTGGGCCGCGGCCCACATCGCGCGCACCAAGAGACTTGCCAAAGGCTATCGCGTGGTCATCAACACCGGCGAAGACGGGGGCCAGACCGTGGATCATCTCCACATCCATCTGCTTGGCGGACGCTCACTTACCTGGCCTCCGGGATAGCTTCCGGCATACGCAAAAAAGGGCGCTACCTATGCTGGTAGCGCCCCTTTGCAATGCACTGAACCCATCTCAATTCGGCTGCGGCGTGTTGTCTTCTTCGTCTTCGATGCCATAGCGGCGCAGAAGATTGGGCAGGGTTTGCGAGAAGGCCGAGCGCGGCATGACCGTATCGCAGCCGGCCTCGATGGCTTTGGCCTTCAGTTCCCCTTGCAGGTGGTTGAGGAAGCCGATCACCGAGGTAGCCTTCTTGAACTTGGTCTTGAATTTGGGGATCAGCGAGATCGGCTTGGCATTCAAGTTGTTCAGGTCAAAGACCAGCAGCTTGGGCCGCTCGGCCTCCGGCAGATCCATCAACCGGGCCACGGAGTCCTTGTCGCCGCCCTTCACGAATTCCACCTTCACGCCCAGCTTGCGGGCCGTCTCCTGAATCTTCGCCAGAAAGAAGAGATCCTCGATGAAGCAGAAGATGCGGGTGGCCGCGTCCTCGCGTATGGCTGCCGGAGCCGGCATCGGATAGTCGTCCAGATATTGGCCGCTGTGGCCGTTATGGCCGCTGCTGGTGATCTGAATCGTGGAGGGCGGTCCGTCGGCGATATTGCCATTGGCCACGCGATAGCTGTGGTCCATCGGGCCGACAAACTCCCTCGGCCCTTTCTGCTTGCCTTTGCGCCTGCCTTGCTGCGGAGCGGAGTTGTTATTGCCGGGCTGCCCCGAGGGCGCAGAATTCTTTTGCGGGAACTTCTTTTTCTTTCGTCCCTGATTCGGATGACCGCCGGGGCGCGCCGCCTGCTTGTGCTTGGGAGGTTGAGACTGCATCGGCTGCTGAAGTTGCGGCGGAGCCTGGGGAGGCGCTTGAAGCTGCTGCGCGGGAGGCGCTCCCGCTTGGCTGCTCTTGTTTTTGCGGCGGCGCCGGCGGCGACGATGCCCCGGCGACTGTGGCTGGCCGTTGACCGGCTCCGGCCCCAATTCAGATTGGGGCTGTATCAATTCTGTTGTCATGCGTAAACTTCCTGTTGCCTTGCAAACTGATGTGATCGCTGCGCTGTGTTTTTCGATTCAGCCTTGTGTTGTAAAGCCTCTTTCAACCGGGCGCTAGCTCCCCCAATTCCTGGCGGGGCCTCCGGCGAAGCAGCAATAACGCTGCAAAATACCAATCGGTGTAGACCTCTGCGAAAACGCGCTCTTTCCGCCGCGCACACAGGAGCCCGCTCCAGCAGCTCCCTCCAGTTGTCAGGATCGTGACAGCGCGACCAGCATCTTTCAGCTGATGCTCTTCCTATGGAAAATTACGCCGTTGCGGATTGCAATGAAATGAAACCGGCGAAGTTTCCTTGCTCGCGGCGAGCTTGCTCTGCCCTTCCGGGTGGCTCGCGTCAGCCGCTTGATAGGCAACTCTGATACTACAGCGGACGGCAGCGGCTGGCAAGTGACCTTTGTGAGTCTTTCTGGGGCGGGGAAACATATGGTCCCGGTTTCATGCCTGAAAAGTTGCCGCCAGAATGGAAAAAGCGCTACTCGCTGGAGTAGCGCTTCTCGATTCCTGCACTGGCCACTGGCCTCCCAAACAATTTGTGGCCGGTGGTTTGCTCCACCGTGCTCACATCAGACTTTCCCGGCCGGTTTGTCCTTGTTTCAGGACCGCTTCGTTGGCGATGACTCTTGCCGGGGCCTGCTCTTCTTTGGGCTGGTCAGATTGCTTCCAGCGCCTGTACATCACTGGCGCTTATCTATTAGCAATCGCTGTGCCAACTTGGAGACCTCTTATGAAATCTTTATTTTCAGTAACTTGTGGATTTCGCAAAATGGGAAGATCTGCAATATGAAATTTATAGTGACGGAAAATTCCAAAAAACATAGAAACCCTCCGCTAGCGCTGGCATTGCGGACAATAATGTGTTCCCCGCCCAGCTAGAACGATGCGCCGGATGGGAGTCTGACAGCTCCGGCAGGGAAGGCCGGTGCGCAGGTAGACGCAGTGCTCCAGTTGGAAGAAGCCCCGCACCCCGTCGGCGTCTACATAATCGGAGACAGAAGAACCGCCCAGCCGGATGGCGTCTTTGAGAACCTCGCGCAACGCCTGCCGCAGATCTGCGAGTTCGGCGAAGCTGAGCCGCCCGCTGAGCCGGCGGGGGCGGATTCCGGCGCGAAAGAGGCTCTCGTCAGCGTAGATGTTGCCCACTCCGGAGAGCAGCTTCTGATTGAGGAGTGCCGCCTTGATGGGCAGCTTTCGCCCGCGGAAGAGCGCGGCAAACTCCGCCTCCGGAACAGTCAGAGGATCGGCTCCGGGAGCGGCAAAGCCGGGAAGGTGGCGCAGATCGCGCCACTCCAGCCTTCCAAAGCGGCGAGGATCGACGAAGCGCAGCTCGCGGGCGCTGGCCAGCGTCAGGCGGGCATGGGTGTGCGGAGCCAGCGGCGCGCCGGGCGTGGTGACCAGCAATCTGCCGGTCATGCCCAGATGCACAATCCATTGCGCCGCCGGAGCCGCTTGGCGCTGATCTATAGGGCTGGCTCCGGTCGCGCCGAGTTCGCAGACGATGTGCTTTCCGGTGCGATGAACGGCCAGAATCACGCGCTCCTCGAGTCCTTTGGCCTGGCGTGCCGGGGGCGTTTTGAAAGGCTCGCGGTGCGAACCGAACCAGACCTCGACGATGCGGTCGCCCTGCAAACGCGCGTCTACGCCGCGGGCGATGGTTTCGACCTCAGGCAGCTCGGGCATGGCAGGTGAATTTTACACTGCGGGACGGCATTCCGGAGCTTCGCGGGACCAAATAAAGAGTGGCGTGCCGGGAAGGGAAGTGCGATTCCGCTCCCGGTTCCGCTGCTGAAAACCTCCCTTTCGGTGTGATTGCGATCACTCGACAGTGTTTCACGCGGATGATAACCTTCGAGTGACCCTTTTTCTGGAAGACTTATGTCGTGTTTTCCGGATTCCGTACTTGATCAACCATCAAATTTCCGCTTGGGAGGACTTGTGACCGCACAGTTTTGGGTGTGTTTCTTTCTGGCCGTGAGCGCGCTTTCGCTCATTGTGGCCTTCAATTTTGCTCGTGCTATGGCGTTCTTGAACCGCCGGTACAGGACCGCCGCGGCCCTCATGGGCGTGCTGCTGCTGCCCGCATGCGCCGGCGCGCAGGAGGCCGCTGGCGGCGAAGCCAGCCTGAAGCTGCCGGATCTGTCGGTCGTGAGCCATTTCGGCTTGAGCGGACCCGCGCTGTTGATGATCGGATTGGCATTCTGCGTTCTCGGCCTGATCTTCGGCCTCGGGATCCTGGTGCAGTTGAAGAATATGCCGGTTCATAAATCGATGCGCGAAATGTCCGAGCTGATCTATGAGACCTGCAAAACCTATCTGATCACGCAGGGCAAGTTCATCATGTTGCTCTGGGTCTTCATCGCGGTCATCATCTCGCTTTACTTCGGCTGGCTGGCGCCGGTTGGAAATGTAGCGGTGACCCTGCCCATCATCCTGTTTTTCAGCCTAATCGGTATCGCGGGCAGCTACGGCGTGGCGTGGTTCGGCATTCGCGTCAACACCTTTGCCAACTCCCGCGTGGCATTCGCCGGATTGAAGGGCAAGCCCTATCCGCTCTTTGCGATTCCGCTGAAGGCCGGCATGAGCGTCGGCATGATGCTGATCTCCGTCGAGCTGCTCATCATGCTCATCATCCTTCTCTTCGTTCCGGCCACCTATGCAGGCCCCTGCTTCATCGGCTTCGCCATTGGCGAGTCCCTCGGCGCGGCGGCTCTGCGTATCGCCGGCGGCATCTTCACCAAGATCGCCGACATCGGCTCCGATCTGATGAAGATCGTCTTCAAGATCAAGGAAGACGATGCCCGCAACCCCGGCGTCATCGCCGACTGCACGGGCGACAACGCGGGCGACTCGGTTGGACCCTCAGCCGACGGCTTCGAGACCTACGGCGTCACCGGCGTGGCTCTGATCACCTTCATTCTGCTGGCCGTCAAGAGTCCCGTGACGCAGGCCGAATTGCTGATCTGGATCTTTGTCATGCGCGTGGCCATGCTGCTCTCCAGCTCCGGCGCCTACTTCCTCAACGGCTTCATCGCCAAGATGAAATACGGCAACTCCGATGAGATGGACTTTGAAGCGCCGTTGACCTCGCTGGTATGGATCACCTCCATCGTCTCCATCGCCCTGACCTACGTCGTCTCCTACCTGATGATCCCCAACCTTGCCGGTGACCCGACGCTCTGGTGGAAGCTGGCTTCCATCATCTCCTGCGGAACCCTGGCCGGCGCGCTGATCCCCGAATTGGTCAAGGTCTTCACCTCCACCAACTCGGCCCATGTGCAGGAAGTTGTCACCTCCGCCAAGGAAGGCGGCGCTTCTCTGGGTATCTTGTCGGGCCTGGTGGCCGGCAATTTCTCGGCCTACTGGCTGGGACTCAGCATGGTCGCCCTCATGGGACTGGGCTACTACTTCAGCATGATTGGCGGGTCGATGGATCTCATCATGCTCGCTCCCGCCGTCTTCGCATTTGGCCTGGTTGCCTTCGGCTTCCTGGGCATGGGACCGGTCACCATCGCCGTCGATTCCTACGGCCCTGTAACCGACAATGCCCAGTCCGTCTATGAGCTGTCTCTGATCGAAACCATTCCTGGAATCGAAGCCGAGTTGAAGAAAGACTTCGGCGTCGATGCCAAGTTCGAACGCGCCAAGTATCTGCTGGAAGCCAACGATGGAGCCGGCAATACCTTCAAGGCTACGGCCAAGCCGGTGCTGATCGGAACCGCCGTCGTCGGCGCAACCACCATGACCTTCTCGATCATCATGGCCCTGACCAATGGACTAACCACCAACGTCGACAAGCTCTCTCTGCTGCACGCGCCCTTCATGCTGGGGCTGATCTGCGGTGGCGCGGTGATCTTCTGGTTCGCCGGCGCATCCATGCAGGCCGTCACCACCGGCGCTTACCGCGCGGTCGAGTTCATCAAGAAGAACATCAAGCTGGAAAACGTCGAGAAGGCTTCGGTGGAAGACAGCAAGAAGGTGGTCGAGATCTGCACCAAGTACGCGCAGAAGGGTATGTTCAATATCTTCCTGGCCGTCTTCTTCGCCACCCTCTCCTTTGCGTTCATGGAGCCGTTCCTCTTTGTCGGCTACCTGTTCTCGATTGCGATCTTCGGCCTCTATCAGGCGATCTTCATGGCCAATGCCGGCGGCGCATGGGACAATGCCAAGAAGGTTGTCGAGGTTGATCTGAAGATGAAGGGCACTCCGCTGCACGATGCAACCGTCATCGGTGACACCGTTGGCGATCCCTTCAAAGACACTTCGTCCGTGGCCATGAACCCGATCATCAAGTTCACGACCCTCTTCGGATTGCTGGCTGTCGAGCTGGCCGTCAAAATGACCGTCAGCAGCCCGATGCTAGTCCACGTGCTGACCGTCGCCTTCTTCCTGGTCTCGATGTTCTTCGTGCACAAATCCTTCTATGGCATGAGGATTGAAACCAAGGAAAGCAAGTAATTCCGCTCAATTGAACCAATGAAAACGCCGCCTGGCAACGGGCGGCGTTTTTTTGGCACAGTTGGACGAGCGCGCAGAGCAAGCTGTTCTGCGCCGTCACCTTGTCTCATGGCGCCTTTGTGCTCTATGCGCACAAATCATGGCAACGCCGAACGGCCCCAAAGGGGATTGCTATACCGCTCAATTGTTTTGCAAGTATTTTGAAATCAATAGAATAATGCCGTCTCGATCGACAAAGAAGATTGAAGATAAAGAATTCACTCGGAGTTCTGACCCATTTTTCCCCTGTTTCTCGCAGTCTGAATAGAGGAAGATTGTCCTCCCCCTCCTTTTTAACCATTGTTTGCCGCTTCCGGACGCATCCGCACTCCGGGAACGCCGTCAGAGACGCACCAAAATTTGTTTGTATCAGCAAGGAGAATAAAGACTTATGAAGCTCATCCGCACGGCGATTCTTGCAGTTTGCATCTGCGCACTTGGCAGCTTGGCACTCCAGGCGCAGTCAAACACCAATACGACCGATGGTTTCGATGCGTTAATATCCAACACCACGGGAAGTGATAACGCGGCAATTGGTCTGCAAGCACTTCAATACAACACCACCGGCAGCAACAACACTGCCTGCGGCGCTCAGGCGCTTAATTTCAACACCACCGGCAACGACAACACTGCCACCGGTGTTGGTACGCTAGGAAGAAATACCACAGGTGTTCTTAACACGGCCACTGGCTTCGGTGCTCTGCTTTACAACAATGGTTATCAAAACACGGCCACCGGCGCCTATTCGCTTTACGGAAACTCGACCGGCTACCAAAACACGGCCACCGGCATGGGTGCGCTTGAGAACAACACCATAGGCGGCCAAAATACGGCCAGCGGCTACAACGCATTACTGAACAACACGGCTGGTAGCAGCAATATGGCCATCGGCGCATTTGCGCTCGCTCCCAACACGACCGGCAGCAGCAATGTCGGGGTTGGTTATGCTGCCGGATATTACAACTCTCCCGCTGCACACGACAACATCGATATTGGCAATTGGGGATCGGCAAACGACATCGGCACGGTTCGCATCGGAAGCGGCGGCCAAACCTCCTTCTATGCCGCCGGCGTGTATGGAGTCGGAGTCGGTAGCGGCGTCCCGGTGGTGATCAACAGCAACGGCCAACTGGGTACCGTCAACTCCTCGATCCGCTTCAAGGAAGACGTGCACGATATGGCCGCGGCCAGCGATGGGCTGATGAAGCTGCGTCCGGTGACTTATCGCTACAAGAAAGCCTATGCGGATGGCTCCAAGCCGGTCGATTACGGCCTGATCGCCGAAGAAGTTGCCGAGGTCTATCCCGACCTGGTTGTCAAAAATTCCGACGGCCAGATTCAGACCGTGCAGTATCAAAAGCTGACGCCGATGCTGCTGAACGAGGTGCAGAAAGAGCACAAGCAACTGGAACAGCAGGCAGCAACCATTCAGGCGTTGCAAACGCAACTGGCGGCATTGCCCTTGCTAGAGAAGCGGCTTGCGGCGTTGGAGGCGGCGCAGCCTTCCTCCACTCTGCTTGAAACCCGGCTTGTAACGAAGTAAGGAATCTCCAGGAATCCCGGCTCTCAGAATCGAGAGTTGGGATCTCCAGGAATAGCGTTTGCACGCACGGCAACAGGTGTTACCCCATCTGAAAAAAAGGAGAATTCGGCTTTATGAAAAACATCCGTACAGCGATTCTTGCAGTGTGCATCGGCATACTCGGCAGCCTTGCGCTGCAAGCGCAGTCGTACAACACAGCCGATGGCATAGGCGGACTTGCTTCCGACACGACAGGCAACTGGAATTCGGCCTTCGGTTACGATGCGCTTGAGAACAACACAACCGGGGACGCTAATGTGGCCTTCGGATTTGAAGCGCTGCAATTTAACACGACCGGTTCTTCAAACACGGCTACGGGGGTTAATTCGCTTCTAGCTAACACGACTGGTTCTGAAAACACGGGTGTGGGGTATGATGCGCTTCTACTCAACACGACTGGTTCTTCAAACACGGCTATGGGGGATAATGCACTTATACTCAACACGACTGGTTCTGAAAACACGGTCACCGGTTACGGCTCACTCTACGACAACACTATAGGCGGCCAAAACACGGCCAGCGGCTACTACGCGCTCGTGAATAACACAACGGGAAACAATAACATAGCATTAGGAAGTCTGGCCGGGTATCTCCTTCCCAATAGCTCCTCAAACAATATCGATATTGGCAGCTACGGCGCGGCAAACGACGAAAGTGTCATCCGCATCGGAATAGAAGGCACACAGACTGCCTTTTTTGCAGCGGGAATCAGAGGAACAAAAACTGGTTCCAAAAATGCCGTCGAAGTGATGATCGACAGCAACGGCCAACTGGGCACCGTCAACTCCTCGATCCGCTTCAAGGAAGACGTGCACGATATGGCGGCGGCCAGCGATGGGCTGATGAAGCTGCGCCCGGTCACTTATCGGTATAAGCAGCCCTATGACGACGGCTCCAAGCCGGTCGATTACGGCCTGATCGCTGAGGAGGTCGCCGAGGTCTATCCCGACCTGGTGGTGAAGAATTCCGACGGCCAGATTCAGACCGTGCAGTATCAAAAGCTGACGCCAATGCTGCTGAACGAGGTGCAGAAAGAGCACAAGCAACTGGAAGAACAGGGGAAAACCGTGGCGCGGCAGGCGGAGACGATTCAGCAGTTGGAGAGCCAGTTGTCGGCATTGCCCTTGCTGGAGAAGCGGCTTGCGGCGTTGGAGGCGGCATTGCCGTCGGCGGGGCCGGAAGCCAAGTCTGAAACGAAGTAGCGCCGCTTGGAGCAGGAACTCCCACCAAATTGATGCCCTTGCAGTAGCAGCCGGCGGCAACCGGCAAGGACGACCCGCCCAAACGCCCGGCGGCTTCACGCGAAATTGCGGAGGCTGCTGGGCGTTGGCAGATGCAGAGTCTTTTCAGGCCGGTTTATCCGTATTGTTTTGAATCGCTTCGGGAGTCTTCCTCACCACTGGAAGAGTTGCCCGTCGCGCTTGTAGCGAATGGACTGAGAGCGCAGGCGCAGCACACGCCACAACAGCAGGGTGGGATACCAGAGGCCCAATGGCATGATCGCCAAGTCTGCGATGGCCTGAGTGGTCCTGTGCGCGGCAAACTCCTGCGCGGAGGAGCCGATGCCAATGACAGCCGGCATACAGACAAAGCAGCAGATGAGGAAGTTCATGATGAAGCGGCCAAAGCCATCCTGGTCGGCGAGGAAGCTGGGAGCCAGCAGCTCTGAAACCACCACCCCTATCTTGCCGCCTGCGGAGAGATCAAGCCAGCTTTTCAAGCCGGTATTGACGCTACTGCCGCATTTTCTGCACTTTATGACGCGCGGGCCGAGGGTGAGCGGCCCCCGGTGGAGAATGTGGTTGCAGATTGGACAGGACTTTCGCAGGGTGGTGATCTTGGCCATCGTGAACTCTCCTGTGCAGCGTCACTTTTCCGGTTATTTTCCCGCTGCGCGGGAAGGACGATTCGAGGCTTGCCGTTCAGAGGGCATTTTCCGGCGACGCCAGATCGCTCCCGCAGAGGACAAGGATCGTTGTGAAGCCAGGGCAATCAGGAGTTTGTGCAGAGGAACAGGGGATCACGAGGCACATTTTCTTTAGTTTCACTGGAGTATACAGAGCACGCGGGAGGAGTTGCAAGCGGGCGCGGAGGTGTGAGCTTTGCCACCAGCCTCAGACCGTCGCCAGCCAATGACTGCCAGGGTGAAGTGCCGACCGTCTCTGTCCCACGCGTGCGGATCTCCACATTTCACACAGACGGGAGGGGTTCTGCACCGGCTTTTCACCTTGTATGCCCAATCAGCGAGGAATAGGCTTGGATTTGAGGCGGATTGCGCCCGTGGAAGCTGCACTCCGCAAGGGGCTCTGGAGCTTTCCACAGGGAAATGCCAATGTTGTGCAGATGAATACCCGAAACGCGAACAAAATACTAGATATTGTGGTTTTTTGTTGACATACACCACAGACAGCGGTATTTTTTCATCTGCGGCTCTTAACGGATTGTAATGAACTTCGGTGTGAAAGGTTCCGCCGGAGGCCGCTGTGAGCAGAGAACTCGCGGTACTTTCTCTTTTCCCCGTTTTTGGTTCATTGCCGAGGAATTTCACCCTTGACCGCTTCCTGGCTGTTCTGCGCCGGAGGGGGCCATTGATTCACCGATTTTGCCGATGGAGACGATTTGATGCATGAAGCCCAGTTTCAGACTGCCGTTCCCACCCTTTCTTCAGCCCGTGCCCAGCAGGGGCTGATCTTTACCCGCCGCTTCACCACCGAGGGCGTCTCTCCCTACGACGAACTCCAGTGGGAGCGGCGCACCGCCTCGATCACCGATCAGAAGGGCAACACGATCTTCGAGCAGAAGGAGGTCGAAGTGCCGGTCGACTGGTCGATGACCGCGACCAACATCGTTGCCTCCAAGTACCTGCACGGCAAGTTAGGCTCGCCCGAGCGCGAGACCGGCGTCCGCCAGCTTGTGAGCCGCGTGGCGGAGACCATCCGTAACTGGGGCATCCAGGGCGGCTACTTTGCCACGCACGAGGATGCGGAGATCTTTTACGACGAACTGGCGCATATGCTGCTGACGCAGAAGGTGGCCTTCAACTCACCGGTCTGGTTCAACGTGGGCTGCGACCGGCTGGAGCCGGATGCGGAGGGGCAGAACTGGCATTGGGATCCCTCGACCGGCGGCGTGCGCTACTCGGCCACCGGCTACCACAACCCGCAGTGCTCGGCCTGCTTCATCAACTCGGTCGAGGATTCGATGGCCGGCATCATGGAGCTGGCGCGGACCGAGGCGCTTCTCTTCAAATTCGGCTCCGGCACGGGCACCAACTTCAGTTCGCTGCGCTCCAGCAAGGAGTCGGTCTCCGGCGGCGGCACGGCCTCGGGGCCTCTGAGCTTCATGCGCGGCTTTGACGCCTTTGCCGGGGTCATCAAATCCGGCGGCAAAACCCGCCGCGCGGCCAAGATGGCGATTCTGAATGTGGAGCACCCCGACATTCTGGATTTTATCGACTGCAAATCCAAGGAAGAGGCCAAAGCCTTCACGCTGATCAAGGCGGGCTACGACGGATCGGGGCCGGATTCGGAGGCGTACTCGTCGATCTTCTTCCAGAATGCCAACAACTCGGTGCGGGTGAGCGACGAGTTCATGCACGCCTACGAGAGCGACGGCGATTTCTCCACCTATACGGTGAAGGACCACAAGCCGGTGGAGAGCTTCAAGGCGCGCGAGATCATGGGCAAGATCGCCAAGGCCACATGGCTCTGCGGCGATCCGGGAATGCAATTCGACACCACCATCAACAAGTGGCACACCGCGAAGAACTCCGGGCGCATCAATGCCTCGAATCCCTGCTCGGAGTATATGTTCCTGGATAACTCGGCCTGCAATCTGGCCAGCTTCAACCTGATGAAGTATGTCACTCCGTCGGGCGGCTTTGATATTCTCGCCTACCGGCACTCGATCTCCATCGTCATCACCGCAATGGAGATTCTGGTGGACAACTCCGGCTACCCCACCGAGTCGATCGCGCGCAACTCGCACGACTATCGTCCGCTGGGCCTGGGTTACGCCAACCTGGGCGCGCTGCTGATGGCCTTCGGCCTGCCCTACGACTCGGCCACCGGCCGCGACCTGGCTGCCGCCTTCACTGCGATCCTGACCGGTCAATCGTATCTTCAATCGGCGATCATTGCCGCCAACTGCTCGCCAATCGCCTCGGCGACGCCGCTGACCGCCCAGGTCGATCACGAGGGCGGCGCCTGCCCCGGTTTTTACGTCAATCGCGAGCCTTTCCTCGACGTGATCCGGATGCACCGCGCCGAGGTCAATAACATTGGCCGCTCGCGCCAGAGCGGCGAGCCTTTCACCGTGCCGCAGCTCGACGCGCTGATCGACGCCAGCCGCGAGGCTTGGGATATGGCGCTGGTTTACGGCGAGCGCCACGGCTACCGCAACTCCCAGACCACTGTCCTCGCTCCCACCGGCACCATCGGCTTCATGATGGACTGCGACACCACCGGCATCGAGCCTGATCTGGCTCTCGTCAAGTACAAGAAGCTGGTCGGCGGCGGCATGATCAAGATCGTCAACAATACGGTCCCCGAGGCGCTCTTCAAGCTGGGCTACTCCAGCGATGAAGTGAACGCCATCGTCAGCTATATCGACGCGACTGGAACGATCGAAGGCGCGCCGGGGATCAAGGCGGAACACCTGCCGGTCTTCGATTGCAGCTTCAAGCCCTCCAAGGGCACGCGTTCGATTCACTACATGGGTCACATCAAGATGATGGCCGCCACGCAGCCCTTCCTCTCCGGCGCCATCTCGAAGACCGTCAACCTGCCGCAGGAGGCCACCGTCGAGGATGTTGCCGAGGCCTACGCCGAGAGCTGGCGTCAGGGCATCAAGGCCGTGGCCATCTACCGCGACGGCTCCAAGGGCACGCAGCCGCTGAATACCAGCATGGACGAAAAGCGCGAGCCTTCGCCGCTGGATGCCGCCGGTTCGCGGATTCTGGCGCAACTGGCCGCGGGACAGCCCGCCGCCGAGGCCGACCTGAAGGCTCTGGAGGCAAAATCGAGTGAAAAACTCGAAGTCAGCGCCAAGTCGGTCAGCCTTGCCGCCGCCGCCTTCAAGCGCGCGCTGGACGAGATTGCCGCCGCAGCCGCTGTACCCCTGTTGCAGCCTTCCAGCACGCTGGAGACGGCAGCAGAGAGCGCCAACGCCGCCCAGCAGGACCTCAACGGACCGCCCCGCGCCGTCCGCCACCGCTTGCAGGACGAGCGCGCCTCCATCACCCATAAATTCGCCATCGCCGGCCACGAAGGCTACATCACCGTCGGCCTCTACCCCAACAACCAGCCGGGCGAGATCTTCATCAAGATGGCCAAAGAAGGCTCGACCGTCTCCGGATTGATGGATGCCTTCGCCACCTCGATCTCCATCGCGCTGCAGCACGGCGTGCCGCTGAAGGTGCTCTGCGAGAAGTTCGCCCACACCCGCTTTGAGCCATCGGGCTGGACCGGCAATGAGCAGATCGGCTACGCCAAGAGCCTGATGGATTACATCTTCCGCTGGCTGAATCTGCGCTTCCTCTCCGGAACGCAGCTCTCGCTCTTCTCCAGTCTCGCTTCGCAGGCCTCGCAACTGCCGGCGCCGCCGAGCATGATTCCCGACTCCGAACCGGAGCGGGATCTGGATACGATCTCGCAGAGCCATCTGGCCGAACTGGCGGAAGAGGTTGCCCGGCGCTTGCAGCAGGTCGGCAGTCAAAACAGCTTGGCGACCGGCAACGCCGGAGCTTCGGGCGGCGGCATCGCTCCCGATCCGCTGGCGGCATCGCCAACTGCCGCGCCCCTGCCCAGCCTCACCGACCGCGGCATCTACCACGCCGCCGACGCGATGCGCACGATGTACGAGATGGGCGACGCTCCCAGTTGCTCGGTCTGCGGAGCCATCATGGTTCGCAACGGCAGTTGCTACCGCTGCATGAGCTGCGGGTCCACGAGTGGTTGCAGCTAACTCCTAATCGTCGGCAACAAGAGGGCCTGTTCTCACTTCCTCAAACGGCAGAGGCTGTGAAGACAGGCCCTGGAAGACTGGTGGTTGTTATAACCGGGCAACCTGCCCGGTAACGGACAAGTTTCGTCATGACGAAAGAATTCTACACCCTGTCCGAGGTTCGTGGTTCCCACCCATCCACGATAAAACTGTGAAAAGGATGGGGCACCCACTATTGTAAGAAGGTTAAGATTCCGAAAAACAAGGGTGCGCCACCCGCCATTATGAAGAATCGAGTCGAAAACCGCATTCACCAGGAGCGTATGCTCACAGACAGTTTGCATTCACTTGCAAAATTGATGACTGGCCGAAAGTTTCGAGTGTGGAGGTACTATGTATCTCTCAGCACACTATTAATTCGAAGTCCAAATGGATCGCCGGAGAAGAATAATATCGACATTGTCTTTACTGGCGTTAGCTACATTTGTTTACGGGAATATCCCGGGGAATGTGTAATTGAAGCTGGGAATGACTTTGATCGAAAGGCAATGGAAGCGAGACTGGGAAGGTCCTTCAATGAAAGAGAACGCGTGTTCACTTTAGTCGGGGATGGTTGGAAAGATTATGTTGTCGCAAACGGTGTCTATCCAAGTGTTAACGAGGAAAATATGCACGTAACTCCATCTCTACCTGACTTTGAACCATATGTTGAGGTAGATAGTGAGTAAAAGTATGCCTTTGACTGAGCTTCTTTCATCGAATGAGGTGCCCGAATGGTTCGTGTACCCAACACGCTTCCGAAGCGTCCTTAATCAAGGCCGGGTGCCCCAGCTCTCGATTTTAAGAGCTGGGATCGACCAACCCATCCCGTCGCGCGCACCGCTTTTGTGGATGGGCACCTGCGCCACCCGTCCGGTGGCATCTGCACAAAGCCAGAAGGCGCAGACAGCGCTAAAGCTCGCAAGAAGACGATTCTCCCACATCTCCATCATCCTCCTGCGATTGGGACACTTGGTTTTCAAAATCTCAACAAACCTATAATGTTGGGTGCCCCATCCATTTCACGTTTTTTGTGAAACGGATGGGAAACGTGAAACTCAATCCTTCAAGAACACAAATACGGACCGTCGAGGTTCGTGGTCTCCCACTCATCCACGATAAAACTGTGGATGAATGGGGCACAGTGGTTCTTGGTCATTTTATGACCGGGCCACCTGCCCGTTATTTGGGGCGAGGATGCCCCGAAGAGCAGCCTGCGCTATCCGTTCGCTTATCGCCAGCGCGAAAACAGATTGCCCGAGAGAACGATGATTACTGCGTACACAATACCAAGCAGTGACATGGACTGTTGAAGCGTCGTGGCAAGAAGTCCTTGTCGATCCTCTGAATTCATCTTCACGGAGTGCAAAAGCGCCATATTCCGGTGGTTCATTCTAACGACGAAAACCCATGGCGTAGGGATTGCAATCCCCAACAACAGCGCGAGGGTACGTCTCAATACTTCATGTGGCCCCCAGGCGTACACCAGCGGAAACGCGGCTCCTCCGATGGCAAGAAGCAGAAGGAACGCCATGACAATTCGATAATTGACGACGATTCCTTTCGTGTTCTCAGGTCCCAGCGGTTCAGTCTCAATCATATTTTCTGTGTTTTTCATTGGACGCCCTCCCCTTTAATGGCAAGCAGAAAGCTGTGCTCCTTCGGTCAGGATGCTTGTGGCTCCAAAACCGATAAAGTACGGCAAGAAGACAGGGTTAAATGTTAGGCCTATGCCGGTCACTGTTGTACCAATATTCGCTATATGTCCTGTCGTCTCCGCTTGCTTGCATTGTTGCTCCTTAGCGTCCGGTGGCTCGGGCCATCCGCCGTTTGGTTTTCTGGTACCCCAGAACGGTGCTTGGCTCTCGTAATGGTACGGGGGTTTCGCTCCGTTATTTGGGGCAACAACATGAACACCCTCTTTTTGACTTCATACCTTTGCTACCTAGTTAGCCTCTAACTAAACCAGAGCAGTGCCGACGAAAGCGTGCAATAGAAGAGAACTGTTAGGTAACCGAAATCGCGTGAAAGGTATTCCATGTCGTTTATGCTTCTCAACGCCGCTTTTCTCTTAAATCGTCGGCAAGCGCTGAGCCCGGCAAAAAACGGGAGCGTAATCATGAGTGGGTTACCGTAAAACTTAAAGAAGGTCACACCGTACATATTCCTTTTGATCTGAAGATGTATAACCACAAACTCTGCAATAAGCAAAGCAAGCAGTGCCCCACCCCACACGAATGGTGAAACGGGTAGGATGTGATCAGATTCTTCAATTCGTACTTTGTCTTGCATATAAATCCTCACTTGCATCCAGGTATATATTCCATTCCGTCTCCCACTAGTTCGGCTGCTCCAATTGCCGCGGCACCGCCAGCGGGAATCTCTGGAACTGCCCACGCAGGAGGTGCGGCCCATGCAATGATCTCAATAGCAGCCCCTTCGCGTGCGATGGTCTGAAGTCCATTCTTGACCTGGCCGCATGACGGTAAATGAGAAATAGCGTCCACATAGTCTTTCAAAGTAAACGTGGGTGCACTGCAAATCCCGGTGGTACAAAAGATTGGCGTGCGGCCGTTATTTGGGGCACCGCTTCCGCCAGCATTTGCATTCGCATTCATAGGTGAGGTCTGAAACAGACCTAACTGCTGGAGCAGTTTTTGGTATTGCATATTGCAATACTCATTTGACGAGGGATCGCAGTCACTAAGGAACCCCACTCCATTTGTATGCAGTACACAAGGATCACCAGGTTTTCCAGAACATGTGAAATAAGGCGCTGCGTCAACAACCAAGCTGTTGCCACTACCTACGTAATATTCGCCTCCACTATCCCAGATCGAATCAACTTCACTACCGTTATCGCAATAGTCATCTTCAGAGATCGAGTCATCATCAGAATACGAGCAATCCAATCCACTGGGATCGATCAATGTCATCGGATTGTTCTGCACATAGGCATAGCGATCCAGTGATTGCGGCGTGCTCTGGTCCACAACGGCCCATCCAGCCGGGTCGGGTGAGAGCCAGCGTCCGGCGGCCGGATCGTATTTGCGGAAGAGGTAGTCGTAGACGCCGGGGACGGTGTCCTGGTCCTGGCCGGTGAAGGATCGGTCGGGGGTTCCGGCCTCGTTGTAGCTCTCGCCGAAGGGCGCATAGGCCTCCTTCGCGTAGACGCCATGCGTCCACGTCGTCGCCAAGCGGCTCGATCCCAGCCAGTCCTTGTGCCGTATGAAGTTCAACCCACTCGCATTATAGACCGCCGACAGTGCTGCAAAACTGAAAGCTATTCTGTTTCAGGATTCCTTCCGCTCCGGCTCCCACTGATCCGCGCGGCCGCGGTCGAGCCGGTCGGAGCGATCCTCCCGCTCTTCCAGCTCGCGGCGCTTCTCGCGCTCTTCCCGCTCCTCGCGGCCATCGGCCACAATCCACTCCTCCGTCTACGCCAGCTTGGTCAGGAACTCGGCCATGCGCCGCGTGCCCTCGTCGATATTCTGCTTGGTCACCGGGTAGGAGATGCGGATGTGCTCGGCGGTTCCGAAGGCCTCGCCGGGCACGGTGACGACGTGCGCCTCATGCAAGAGGCGCGTGGCCAGCTCCGTCGCCGTCTTGATGCCGCCCTTGCCGATGTAGGCGCTCATGTTGGGGTAGATGTAGAAGGCGCCCTCCGGCTTGGTGCAGGTGATGCCGGGAATGGCCGTCACCTTGGCCAGCATATAATCGCGCAGATCGATGAACTCGGCGCGGAACTCCGCGACGCACTCCTGCGAGCTGGTGAGCGCGGCGATGGCGGCCTTTTGCACAAAGCTGGTGGCATTCGAGGTGGACTGCGATTGCAGCTTGCTGAGGTTGGCTGTGACGGACTTGGGAGCCAGCGAAAAACCGGCGCGCCAGCCGGTCATCGCGTAGCTCTTGGAGAGCGAGCCGAGGATGACGATGTGTTCCTTGGCCCATGTAAACGAGCCGCCACTGACCGGCTTGCCGGCATAGTTCAGATAGACGTAGCACTCGTCGAGCAGCAGATAAATGCCGCGTTCGTGGGCGAGGTGGACGATGCGCTCCAAGTCTTCAGCAGAAACCACCGAGCCGGAGGGGTTCGAGGGCGTATTGAGGATGATGGCCCTGGTGCGGGGCGTGATGGCCTTCTCGATGGCATCGGCGGTGATGCGGAAGTTCTCCGCCTCCTGGGTTTCGAGAAAGACGACCTTGCCGCCGGCGTACTGGATGATGTCCTTGAAGCTGACCCAGTAGGGGACGGGCAGGATCACCTCGTCGCCGTGATCGACGAGGACCTGAATGGCGTCAAAGAGCGCCAGCTTGCCGCCGGTGGTGAAGACGGCTTCGTCGATGGAGTAGTCGGAGCCGAAGTCGGCGGCATGGCGATCAACGATGGCCTTGCGCACGTCGGGAATGCCGGGGACGACGGTGTAGCGGCTGAAGTTGGCCTCGATGGCGGCAATGGCCGCGTCCTTGATGTGGCGCGGGGTGGGGAAGTGAGGCTCGCCGGCGCCGAAATCGACGAGGTTAATGCCTTGCATACGCAGCTTGGCGGCCTCTGCGGCCACGGCCATGGTTGCGGAGACCTCAATGCGACCGATCCGGTCGGCAAATATCTTGGAAGAAGAGACAGCAGTCGTCATAGTACCTTCTATTTTTACAGATTTTGGGGCTGGTGAATAGGCGAGACTGGGTGCAAAGCCAGGGCCTGGTGCGAGAATTGCCGCGACCGGTCTTCCGGCTGGATGGGCTTTCTGGCCACTACCTCCTTCCACGCGGCGATTCTGCGGTCGCAGGAGCAGGTCCAACTTCCAGCGAATGGTGTATGAAAGCAGAACAGGAAGCCAATTTGGTTTGCAAGAATCGAGTTTTGGAGTTTTGCCTATTGAGAATCAGTTCTGGCTCATTCTGCAGTCTGGTAAGCGGGGATTCGTCGATGGCCGAGGTGCAATCCTGGCCGATCCCCGGTTCCTTGTAGCGGGAGCCTTCAACCAACCCGCACACGAGGCGCAAGATATTCGGGGCCGATGGGATCGGTAACGGATTCTTGGACGAGGCGGTCGATCTCGGCCATCGCCGCTGCATCGAGCTTCCAGCCGAGGACGCCGCTGACGGCATCGAGCTGCACGGGGCGCTTGGCTCCCCAGAGAGCAACGCTGACACCGGGGCGGTCGAGAACCCAGCGGACGGCCAATTCCAGCACCGATTTGCCGTAGCGCTCGCGCGCATAGGTAGACAATTTTTCGACAGCGGTCATGTATTGCGAGAAGCGCGGCTCCTGAAATTTGGGATCGACGCGGCGAATGTCGCCGGCTTCAAAGTTCATGCCGCGCGTAACCCGTCCGCCCAGCAGGCTGCGGCAGAGCGGGCTATAGCAGAGAATGGCGACGTTGTTGGTCTCGCACCACGACAAGATATTTTCGCCGTGCGCGCCGCACTCGATCTGGCGGTCGAAGAGATTGTAGGGCGGCTGGTCAGAGGCCAGCGGGGCTGCACTACGGAACTCCTTCATCTGCGCGATGCTGAAGTTGCTCACGCCGAGCGCGCGCACCTTGCCCTCGCGCTGAAATTGGGAGAGCAACGCGGCGGTCTCGGCGATGGGGGTACGCGTGTCTGGCCAATGGACCTGATAGAGGTCGATATAGTCAGTTCCCAGGCGGCGCAGGCTGGCTTCGATCTCAAGACGCAGCCGTGCGGCAGTCGAATTGGCGAAGACGCCGCGGTCATTTCCCTGCTGCCAATCGAGGCCGAATTTGGTGGCGATGAAGAAGGCGTCGCGGCGGCCGTGAGCGCGGATCGCCTTGCCGATGATCTCCTCCGCGCGCCCGCGGCCATAGATGGGCGCGGTGTCGATCAGGTTGATGCCGCGCTCGATGGCGCTGAGGCAGGTGGCGACGCCAACATCATCGGGAATGACGCCCCAGTCCAGGCCGCCGATTGCCCAGGTGCCGAGGCCGATGCGCGAAACCTGAACTCCGGCAATGGTGGCTGTCTCCATGCCTATCATCGTATGAGTCCTTGAAGTTCCGCGCAACTCAGCGGAGGGGATCGCATCTTGCCCAGATAGCCCTACAATATCTGCAGCCGCCATTCGTCTACAGGAATGGAAGGAAGAGCCGTTGCGCATCTCCCCGATGATCGAGCAAGACCTGCGTATCTCCGAAATCATCGCGGAAGAACGATGCCGTCTGCGCAATTTCATCCGCAGACGGGTGCCCAATGAGGCCGATGTGGAGGATCTTCTTCAGGAGGTCTTCTATGAACTGGTGCAAGCCAACCGGCTGCTGATGCCGATTGACTATGTGACTGGCTGGCTCTTTCGCGTGGCGCGCAATCGCATCACGGACCTCTTTCGCAAGAAGAGGGCGGTCAACTTTACCGACTCCGCCTTCGAGGACGAGGACGGCGAAGGGCTGGAAATTGAAGATCTGCTGATCTCGCCAGCGGGCGGGCCGGAGTCGCTCTACCTGCGCAAACGTCTGCTGGATGAGCTGGAAGCCGCGGTCAATGAACTGCCCGATGAGCAGCGCGTGGTCTTCATCGCCCACGAATTCGAGGGGCGCAGCTTCAAGGAGTTATCAACGGAAACAGGAGTAAACGTCAATACGCTGCTGGCGCGCAAACGCTATGCGGTGCTCAGTCTGCGCAAACGGTTGCAGCGCATTCACGATGAGTTTACGGGAATTTGAGGAGAGAATGATGGGAAATGAATGGGTCAAAAGAAACAAGTGGATATTTGTTGCAGGCCCGCTGGCGTTCGTAGCATTCATCTGGGTTGGCGGCGAAGTGGTGATGCATCTGTGGAACTGGCTGCTGCCGGCGCTCTTCGGATGGAGGATCATTACCTTTTGGCAGGCGCTCGGTCTGATGCTGCTCTGCCGGATTCTCTTCGGACGCTGGCATCATGGCGGCAACGATCACTCCAGATGGCAACGGCCATCGGACGAGAAATGGAAGAAGATGACACCCGAAGAGCGCGAGAAGTTTCGCACGGATATGCGCTCGCGCTGGCACGGTTGCGGAAGGCCTTCCGAAGAGACCAACGAGCCGACCTGATCGCGCCGGGTTACACGCACTGCCTGTCGACAATAAGCCGCGGGAGGCCGGTGCGGGAACCTGTCACGCGGCGACAGCATATCCACTTTCAACATCGAAAGACCTTCGCGCCAAGCGCAGAAAGACAGTGCCCGCATGAATGCACCTCAACCCAGCTCTCGCATACTAGGGTTCGCCTTCCTCCTTCAATTCTTTGCTTCGCTCGCTGGCGGCCTCATTCTCATGATGGGCCTCGGTATTCCCGGCGACACCGCCGCCGCCCTTCTTCGCATCAATGCCCGGCCATGGCTTCTCCGCGTCGACATCCTCGACGAGATGGTCGCCGTCGCCGGTGTCATCTGGCTCGGCGTGGTCCTTTATGAGACTCTTCGCGCCTATGGCCGCGTCTCTGCGCTTACTGCTTGCGCCCTCTACTTCCTTGAGGCTGTGCTCGGCGCCGTCAGCCGCCTCGCCGCCTTCCCGCTTCTCGCCCTCTCCAGCCAATTCGCCGCCACACCCTCCGCGTCTCTTCTCGCCGAGGCAGACCGCGCCCTAGCTTCCATGAACTTTGGCTATACGCTCCTTCTGCTTGCCTTTGGTCCCGGCGCCATTCTCTTCTACTGGCTCCTCTTCAAGTCGCGCCTCGTCCCTCGCGCTCTTTCACTCTGGGGACTCATCACCGTCATCCCCGTTTTTTTCGCCACCGCACTCTCGGTCCTCGGCATCAACCTATCGTTCTACGTCGTCGTTCCCTATATTCCCTTTGAATTCGTCATCGGTGTCTGGTTTCTCGTCAAGGGCGTGAAAACCACGCCTGTCTTGAGCTGATGATCACCCGCATCGAGTTCATCGGCAAGGATTGCGAATGCGTAGCGGCGGGAGCGTAACGGATTGGGAGGCCCCCGCTCGCCCCAGGGCAATCGCATGAACGGAAGTGTTAACTGAGCAGATTCCGCATCCGTCTTGATACTTTTCGATGAAGCGTTCAACGGTTCTTCTGTTTCCAGGAGGAAATATGGAGACAGTGGGCCGGTTGC
>JBAVDS010000032.1:0-4429 GCA_049587335.1 Occallatibacter sp.
CGCCTGTGATTAATCCCCAAAGATTCTGAAATCCATTTTGACTAAACTGGTTATAGATATCGTTCCTCCAGTTATCAAGAACATTTCCTCCAGATGCGTTGCTGATCCAGTTCCCGGCATTAACGAACCCCTGGTTGATCGTTGTGAATACAGCCCCATAGTTCATGATTACCACGGCTGTGACGATGTACTTGATCAGATTCGTTCCCAACCCGCGCACATCGCCGCCGTGCAGGGCCGATTGGTAGACCTGCCAGAGAAAGCCTACGAGCAGGACGACGTAGGCGACGGTCTGCATTCCGCTCGTGATGCTCGTCGAATCGATCCCGGCCACAGCTTGTGTCAGAAATCGCTCGAAGAGATTCAGTTGCGTTCCTTGAAAGAACGCAAGCAGCGTGACGGCAACGTGCGGATTGGGAATCAAAAGACTCATTGCGCATTACCTGTTGGTCAACGCCCCGTTAATGAGGCCGTTGTTGCTGGTATTGTTCGTGGTCGCCAGCTTTGTGATGGCGCTCTGATTGGCGAGATCGATCCCGCGCGTACGCATCAACTCCGCCAACGCGGCCTGCGTGTAGGCATTGGCTCGCATCACCCACACGTCGGCCTCGGCTTCTAGAATCGGTGCGCTGCCCGGTGCCGCGGCCGTGATCTGCTGGCCCATCTGATCAGCTTCCTTCAATTCCGCATCCGCCAGCGCATCGATCTCGATGGCCCGCTTCATGGCGTCCTGCGCCTGTGCATCGGTCATGTCGGTCATTGTCCGTACAGCGGGCGAAGCGGCGTTCTGCAGCATCACCCCTCCGTAGACCGACTGGAACTGGTTGGAAACGCTGCTAACGTTTCCGGCATTGCGCGAGAGCAAGAGCGACTCAAGATTGCTCGACTGCGGCAAGGTGGCGCTCGAAACATTCACATGAAAGAGGTTCGATATCTGGCTGAACTGGCTCTCGAACTGCGTCACCGAGTTCTTGGCCTGGTTGATCGCAGAAATTGGGTACATCACCTGCTGCTCGTACTTGGCAACGCTCTGCTCGTACTGATTGATCGTGTTGAGCGGCGCGGAGATGTAGGTGGACATCAACGACTGCATCTTCTGAAGCGCCGCAAGGATCGCCGCGAGATCGATGCCGAACTGTCCATGCGCCCGCATCGGCAGAATGGTCAACGCTGCCAGCACAACGGCAGCGGCCTTGAGCAGCATAGACCTGCGCCAGGTACGCTCTGGCTGCGTAGGCTCATAGCCTTCTCCGAATGCTGGAGCATCGGCCGTCGGTTCCAGCTTGCGCCGCCACGGAAAAGGCTTGCGCACTTTGTTGGTGGACTTCTTCTTGTCGGACATGACACTCTCCTCAATGCGCCGTAAGCGCGCCGGTGATCAGACTGTTAATCCCGCCGGTGATGGTGGTTCTGCGCTTTAACAGCGCGTTGTCGTGAGCGATGCGGCCGGCCTCCTGCCGCAACTGTGCGACCAGCATCTTTTGCAAATAGGCCTGGCAGCGAAGATTCGAGACCTGTGCCTGCGCTGTCAGATATGGATTGGATCCCGGCGTGGTGGTGGCTACCTGGTTCTCCATCTGGTTAGCGGTCTGGAGGATTGTGTCCGCGCCCTGGTCTGCGATGAGCGTTGTTTTCAGGTTCTCCTGGCCCAGAGCGTCGTCCATGTCCATCATCAGACGGTCCTGAGGCGCGGTGCTGTTCTGCTGCGGAACCGAACCGTAGTTGACCGTGAAGCTAGTGCCGAGCGATGGAATCTGCGCCGCGAGGCGGCTATGCAAGAGTGTCTCGAACTGCTGCGGCCCCGCCGTGACCGCGCTGGTTGTGGGAATGCTGAAGATCTGGTTCATCTGGTTGCGAAAACTCGAAATTGAATTCGCAACGAAGCCGCGAGCTTGATTGAGTGCAGCCAGCGGCCACATCGTCGTCTGGTAAAGCTGCTGCACCTGCTGCGTCAACTGGTTGATCGATTTGAGCGAACCACCAATGTCGCGCTGGATTGTGCCGAAGAGTTCACTGAAGACATCGAAGATGCCAGCGTGGGCGCTTGCTGGCACAATCATTGCGATCGCAATGACAGACACAGCCGTCAACCATTTCCAGCGCCGGCGCCAGTTCTTTTGTTTTGCCAGTGAAGCGGCATCCCCCGCGTAAGGGATTCCGTTCAACAGAACTGTTTCCTCTGTTTTGCGTTCACTTTGTTTCATTGCGCAAGTACCTCCTGTATTTCGCCAGACAACTCCTCTTTGAGCGGCGCCAGATCGGCCAATCCCCGCGGGAACCGCTCGGCGAGCTTTTCGTACGCCTCGATCCGCGCCATTGACGCGTTCGTTGTCATCCACCACTTGCGGTAGGTGCGCTCGCGGGCGTAGGTTGTCGTGATCCAGTAGTCCACCGGACTCGGCACAATGCGGATCGCGTGCGTGGACTCGGCCTTCTCGCCAATCGCAATCAGGAACTCGGCACTGTGGCCCTTCTTCGGATGAGCGAAGGTCTTGATCTGGTTGAGAGCCGTCTCATTCAGGTGGACGTGATCCCGAAGCGCGGTCATATCGCCGGGTTGCTTGCCAATGATCTTTGTTGTCGCGTTCTTGACGATGCCTGCGCCATGCTCGTTGGGCTTGTCCGGCGTGCCGACGAAATCCTCCGGCGTCTGGCTGATCCCCCACACGCTGGCATTACGTTTACGCGCCGTGCGGAACAGCTGCACAACGACGCTGGCCAGGATCGGCGACTCCAGCAGCGCCCAGCACTCATCGAGCAGGACGATACTGGGTCGGCCGGTGATGCCAGATGCCCGGTAAGTTGCCGTGTGCGCGATCAAGAGGCTCATGGCGCGTTCAAGGCGCGGATCGTCCTTCAACTTCTCAACGTTGAAGTAGAGCCAGGGATTATTCAGTTCAACGGTTGTCGGTCGGTCGAAGAGCCGTGCATACGGTCCTTCATCCACCCAGGCCCGCAGCTTGGTCGAGGCCATCTGCGCCATCGCATTGATCTTCTGGTTGCGGTCCCGGTCCTGCCAGTGCGCCAACTCCGCGGCCAGATCGCCGAAGAGAGGGATCGGATTCGAGGTCTTCGCGCTGCAACGCTTGTAGGTTGATCCGATTGCTTCGAGCAGCACGCTGTCGAGCAGGTCGATGTCGAGATCGGGCGGCGTATTCTCGCCCAGCATGTGCCGGGTCAGATTTTTGAGAAACGAAATCTGATCGTTTGAGGGCCGGTCTTCGCCCTTCGGCAGGTCCCAGGGATTGATCGTCTGATCCGAGTCGAGCGACATTTCGATCATCTCTCCGCCCATCAACTCGACCAACGGCTGATAGGAGTCGCCACGCTCCAGAATCGAGATCAGCGGATTTGCCCGCGCAGCCATCAGAAGCATCTGCTGCGCGGCCAGGGTCTTGCCGCCACCGCTTTTCGCCATCAACAGGCCATTCGCATCCGATAGGTCCGGATCGAACATCGAAAAGGGGATGAGCTGCCGGTAGGGCGTCTCGAAGAGAATCAGCGGGCTTCTTCTCGTGCCCATCCACGGCATCTCGACGGGGACAAGATCTGCTACATTCGAGGTCAGCATGTCCTGGTCACGTTTGTCTGCCTCTCCCAGGCCAGGCAAAGTCCCCAGGAAGATGCGGCGCTTGGCGATCGTCTCCGCCACGGCTTTCGCGCCATTCATGTGCGTGAAGGCGTTCAGAACCTCCTGTGTCCGGTTGGCCAACTCGCGCTCCGACTGCTCAAGATCGCGCAGCGTCACGGCCGGATGCGAGGTCCGCACGACAACCGAAAGACTGAGCTTCGCCGTCTTGAGCGACGACGAGATAATGTCTCGCTGCACCTGCATCAACTGCGCCTGCGCAACCTCGGCTTCCGGGTTTGATTTGAAGTTGCCGTTGGCATCCTTCTGCGCCGCCGTCATCTTCTGCAACCGCTTCTTGTAGCTCTTGAGCACCTTCACCTGATCGGGAATCACGATTTGACCGCTGATGACAATCGGAAAACCAAGCGTCGAAAAGTTCTGAAGCATTCCCGGGAAGGTCGCGTCGGGCAGTTCCTTCAGGCTCACTACGCCGTAAAGATAGCCGTCGATGTTCAGATAGGTTTCCGTCTCGTTGAGGATGCTCGCATCTGCCGCCTGATCGCGCGCGCTGCGGTACTCGATCATCTGCGAGGGCGGTACAAAGGTGCGGTGATCACGGCGCGTTGGGTGCTGTGCGTACTTCAACGACTCGAATAGCTCCTGGGTCGTAAGCCGCCGCGAGCCAAGGTTCGCCGCCTCCATCGATCCCTCGATGCCGCGCAGAATCGACTCGAACTCCGCCCGATAGGTCTCATGTTCCTTGCGGGCGCGTTGAATGGCCTTGGTCTGGCTCATCGTGAAGCCGCCGAGCTTGCGGTTCTGCTCGGCCGAGTGGTAGAGCTTGGCATGAATGCGTGG
>JBAVDS010000033.1:0-26719 GCA_049587335.1 Occallatibacter sp.
CCGGCGTCAACTGATGCGCAGGCGCATACTTCGATTCCTTCTTCTTCGCGTCCGCGCTGGCCACACTCAGTGTGATGAGAAGCAGAGTGAGGGAGATCTTCCGAAACGTCATGTCAGGCTCCTAAGCTGAGTTCTTTCAAGTCTTCTTCCATCCGCTCTCGCCCTACAGGCGTGCAGCGACGGCTATCTTTCTTGTATACCATTTCGATCTTACGCCAACTGGAAGGTGATAGTAATGTTGGTGGTCATATCCACGGCCTGACCATTGCGCGTTGCAGGACGGAATCGAATCTGCTGCGCCACCCGCCGCGCCTCTTCATCCAGTCCATGCCCCAGGCCATGCACGATCCCCTGCACCATCACCTGGCCATTGGCGGCAAAGGTAACGCGCAAGATCACATCGCCCTGCACCTTGAGCTGTCTGGCTTCACTGGTGTACTGAGGCTGCGGCTTGGAGAGGACAACCAAGTCGGTGGGAGGCGGTCCGGCCACAGTCCTCGCAACCGGCGCGACAGCGGCTGGCGTGACGGCGATTCCCGTGGAAGCGACCTTGCCCTGGTTACCCGAATAAGTCGGCGCGGTCGTACCGGGAACTCTCGCCGAGGCTACCTTGCCGACGACTCCAGAATCGGAGCCGACTCTGCTTCCACCGCCAAAACCAGTCGAACCGACCTTTCCGTGGGGCGCAACAGCCGGCCCTTGCATTCCGCCGTAAGGGTTGCCGATGGCCGCGACCGTCGCTGGCCGCGTGGCATTCGGATTGGGCGTGACACCAAACTCCTGGCCATAATGCACGGGTTTTGTCGAGAACTTGACCTTGTTGTCTTGCGCCGGCATGGCCGCCGGTGACATGGCCGCCTTGGGCTGAGGCGCCAGTATCACGGCGGGCTTGGCCTCTTTGATCACCGGCAGCGCCAGCTTGGCTTCCATCTGCAACGGCTTCATCTCCGGTTTGGGTTCCGGCTTGGGAATATTGATCTTCGGCGCCTCGAACTTGATCTCAGGCGGCTTAGGCGGCTCTTGCACCGGAGGCGGGGGGGTAACCTTCACCTTGGGAGGAGGAGGGGTCGGCTTGGCGGGAAGAATCAGCAGCGTTTCCTCGTACTTGTGCTCATCAATCGCCCTCTTGGCCGTTGCGCCAAGAATGATCAGCGCCGCCAGGAAGAGCGCGTTGATCACAGCGCTGGTAATAAACGAGGCGGGACTGCGTTCGGGCTCCGGAAGCAATCCGAAGGTGGCCTGACCTGGATAGGGTTTCACCGGCATAATCTCATTCCTCGTTCACGGCCTTGGGGGCAGCGTTGTACCGTTCCCGCAATGGGGAAAGCGACGGAAGCGGAAGATTGCCACATACCCGTGCGCAGAGCGCCAGGCTCACCCGCTTCCGTATTGCTCACTGTTCGTAGTATATCGGTTCTTGGGGATGAATTTGAAGGGGAACGTATCGATTCAAGTTGTCCAACGGTGTACGTCTTCAGGAAAAATAACGGTATTTTATTCATCAAGATAGCGAGTGGCGCAGAAAAATTGGCGCAACTGCTGCTGGAAGCTCTTTTACGAGATTCCGCATCGTGGGAATTGCCGAGTGCCTGGAGCCTGGACATTCGAAATCTCCAATTGAATTCCAAGACAAAACCCAAGCATTCAAGAAGAAGCGCCACTGCGCCAGCAAAAAAAGCATGGTACAACAGGCATGCAAAGCCGTCCATCCGACGGTCTGAAGGACACAGTACCCGATCCCTCTGCCATGCCTTCTGTAATAGACTTTAGGCTATACCAAAGAGTTTGAGAAAGGATAGTTTTTTGTGAAGATATTAGTAACAGGAGGCGCGGGGTACATCGGTGGTACGGTTGCGGGGTTACTGACAGAGAAGGGTCACCGGGCCGTCGTTTTTGACAATCTTAGCCACGGACGGCGCGATCTTCTCCCCCCCGGCGTGGAATTCATTGAGGGAGAGCTGGCGGACCGGAGTGCTCTTGAGGGAATTTTTACCGCTCAACGAGAGCCTTTCGATGGCGTCCTTCACTTTGCCGCACTCATTGAAGCCGGAGAGTCGATGCTTCATCCGGAGGAGTTTTTTCGCAATAATACTGCGTCGACACTTTCCCTGCTTGAGGCAATGCTGGCTCACGGACCGCGGCGGCTGGTCTTCAGTTCCACCGCAGCGGTCTATGGCGAACCGGAGGCGCTTCCGATCAAAGAGGATGCGCGAGTGCAGCCGACCAATCCTTACGGTGAGTCCAAGCTGCTGGTGGAGCGCGTCTTGGAGTGGATGCACCGGATTCATGGTCTGCGATCAGCTTCCTTGAGGTACTTCAACGTGGCCGGAGCACCGGAGGGAGCCGGCGGCATCAGCCGCGGCGAGGCGCACGATCCGGAGTCGCACCTGATTCCACTGGTTCTCGATGTGGCGCTGGGACGGCGTAACTCCATCAAAGTCTTCGGTGACGACTATTCCACGCCCGATGGCACCTGCATCCGCGACTACATCCATGTCTCGGATTTGGCCGACGCCCACCTGCTGGCTCTCGATGCCCTGGAGTCTCCGGCCGCCGAAAAGGCCCGGCTGATCTTCAATCTCGGCAACGGGCAGGGTTTCAGCGTCCGGGAAGTAATTGAATCAGCACGCCGTGTCACCGGACGCCCCATTGCTGTGGAGCTTTGTCCCCGCAGGCCCGGCGATCCCGCCACTCTGATCGCCAGTTCGGAGAAAGCGGTCCGTGAACTTGGATGGAAGCCCCGCTATACGCAGCTCGACGAGATTGTCCGCACGGCGTGGGTCTGGCACCAAAAACGATACAAAGCATGAGGGATGAGGGCTGACGCCTAGATTCGGATCTGGGTGCTCAGAGCAGCTTTCCCGCCGCCAGGTCGCGGATCAGTCCTCGATCCGCTGCCAGGAATTCATATTCGGCGAGGTCTTTGAGTTGTACCCAGCGCACCTGATGGTAGATGCGGCTTTCGATCTCTCCGGCGAAGTCATGGACGGCAAAGAAGGTCAGATCCACGGCGCCACCATGGCGGTAGTTGTGGCGCACGTGGGTCACACGGCGTCCAATAACGGCGCGAATGCCGAGTTCCTCATCCAATTCACGCGCCAGAGCCTCTTCGGGAGTTTCTCCAGCTTCGATCTTTCCTCCGGGAAACTCCCATAAGAGCGCCATCGGCTGATCGGGACGGCGCTGTCCAATCAAGACTTCGCCGCCACGCACAATCAGCGCCGCCGCCACAAAACGCAGCGCGGGAGCCGTGGGCCGATGGTCCAATTGCGTTTGATCTTCTTCCACGTTTCCAGTGTAAACGCCAGAACAGGATACAAAGGTTGAGGGACGCCGGATGAGAGTATGGCGGATTCGTTACTCGCCCGCTACCGCCGCTTCGGCGCCTTCGGCATTCTGCGGACGGAAGTAGCCCCAGCCGCGCTTGGCAGCCGCCTCGATCAGCGCCGGCGAGGGATTGACGGGAAAGGCGCAGCGCGCAATATCCAGCATCGCCAGATCGTGGAAGGAGTTGCCGAAGGCGGCGTCGGGATGTGGCAGCCCCACGCGCTTCAAGGCGTCCGCTTTGCCGATGCCGGTCGGCACGTCCACCAACTCGGTGGTGATCAAGCCTTTGACGACACGGGCCTCAGCGGCCAATATGCGTTCTTCGGAAATGCCGAAGGCGTGCACGGCAGCAGCGATTACCCACTTATTGGTCGAGCTGACCGCCCAGAGTTCAGCACCAGCCTGCCGCAAGCTGTCCACAAGCCGGACCATCTCAGCGAAGATGCGCGGCTGAATGAACAAATCCACAAAGCGGGCTGCTGCCGCACGCAGCTCCTCATCACGCAGCCCCGCGTACAACTGCACCATCTCGCCGCAGATATCCACTTCACTCACCGCACCGGCGATGTAAGCGCGATAGCGCGTATCCATCCAGTCGCTGCTGGAGCGGGAGAGCAGTCCCTGCTCGATCGACCAGCGCATGAAGCCGCTGCCTGCATCTCCACCCCACAGCGTTCCATCGCAATCGAAGACCGCTACTTTGGGGTGGCTATCTAAAACCAGCCGCTCAAACTGCTGCGCACTCCATCGCGTAATTTCTGTCTGTATGCCTGTCAATCGTTCCTCGGTCGTCTTCTTCTTGAAGTTCCCTATACTCATTCTCTTTCAAATCGGGTGGATTTGCACGTGAAGGTTTGATGAAGCAAGCGAATGCCCCGCCCAGGCAGCCTACGCCCTGGCTGCCGATCGCGCAAGATTTGTCATGAAATCCGCAGAGCACAGCTGCTGCCAAGCCGCAGCTCACAGCATTGATCCAACGCTCAGTGTGCCGCTAAAATCTTCACGCCCAAGGCATTCAGTTTGGTGCGAGCCTGCGCCGCCTCTGGGGTCTGCGGATGGCGCTTGATGAGCAGGCGAAGCTCGGTAACGCCCGCCTCCTTGCGGCTCAACTTCAGTAATGCCAATCCCTTGTGCAGTTGCGCGGCCGGAGCCTTTGAATTGCCGGGAAATCCCTCCAGCACGGCATTGTAAGCTTTTACTGCATCTGCATAGGCCATCTGCCGATAGGCGATCTCGCCCAGATAAAACTGGGCTGTCCCGGCCAGATCGTCCAATGGATAGTAGTGAACCACATCCTCGAACTCGCCCGACGCGACCTCATATTTGGCCGCGTTGTAATCGCGCACGCCGGCTTGCAGAGTCTCCTGCAAGGGCGGCGCCTGGTTCGATAGCGGAGTGGCAGCCGAGGGAACTCCCGCCGGAAGAGCAGCAGGGGCCGTTCCACTTGCCGCCGGAGCCGGTACGGCGGGCATAGCAGCAGGAGGACTCTGCACATTCTGCAACTGCGCTTGCAGATCCTGAATCGATTTTTCCAGTTTGGCGATACGCGACTTCAGCTCGTCCACGGAATCATTCAGCGACTGAATCTGGCCGGAGTTGCTGTCCAGCTTTCCGTTGGTCGCCTCGCTCTCAGCGGCGATCTTCTGCTGCAGCGCGGTCACGGCGGCATTCATCTGGGTGGCGTTATCGGCAGTCTGCTGCGCCAGATTCTGCAAGACGCCAAAGCGCGTGTCCAGCGTCGACTGGATGCGCTGCACATTGTCCAGCAACTGCTGCACCTGCGTCTGCAGTTCGATGATCTCCTTCGATGCCGCACGCGCCTGCGCCGAAACGAAAACCAGGGCGAACAGTGCCGCCACAACAAAACGATTGCGAAGTGTTTTACTATGCATTCTTTCACCTATTCAAAGAAAGTGGCCGGTCAGCGATCTTCAAGTCAAGAGCAGGCGTGAAGCGCGGCTGACGGCTGAATTCCATTCCCGGATCCAGCGATTTTTACTGGTCCAGCGTGAAGCCGGCGCGGCGGTTCTGTTGCCAGCACTCCTCTGTCGATTCCGTGCAGAAGGGCTTCTCCTTGCCGTAGCTGATCACGCGTATGCGGCTGGCTGCAACACCGGCCGTCACCAGAGCGTTTTTAGCCGCATCCGCCCGGTTTTGTCCGAGCGCCAGGTTGTACTCGTTGGAGCCGCGCTCGTCGCAATAGCCGCCGATGAGAACCTTCAAATTGGGATGGCTCACCAGATAGGAGGCGTCGCGCGAGAGCGTAGCCTGCGCATCGCCGCGGATATCATAAGTGTCATAATCGTAGAAAATATCCTGGACGCTGGACTTGAACTCCTCTTCAGCGGTCATGGTGCTGGTGGGAACCTGCACAGCGGGAGGCGCATTTACCATCACCTGCGCGCTTGCCTCGGCAGTGCCGCCCTCGCCTTTTGCCACCAAATGATAGGTCGTGGAAACATCTGGAGTCACGGTCTTCACACCCGCGGTGGGAAGATCGCCGATGCCGTCGATGGAGACCGATGTGGCGTTGGTCGTGTGCCAGCTCAATTGAACCTGATCTCCAGCCGAAATAAGCGCGGGAGTCGCCGAGAGCTGCGCCGTCGGTTCAAACGAAGAAATGGGCGCAGTCTCTTCTTTGGAAGCCGAGTTTGTCTTCTTGCCACAACCCGCGACCGCAACCAAAGAGACGAGCAGAACAGCAGGAATGACATGGGACTTCAATCGATTCACTAGATTACTCCTTCCGCAGTTTCGTTGCCGATATGAACATGATAGAGCAGGAACAAGGACTTGCAGCCTGTTTGCCGATTGCAGCGCTGCCGTTTTCAAGCTACTTCCAGCTCCAGTTGGGCATGAAGTTGTTGCCTGTCTGCGTCAGTTGGTGCTGGCCGGTGCCGTCGGCCAGCATCGACCAGATTTCAGTCTTCTTGCCGATCGTCCGCTCAAATACGATGTGCCTGCCATCCGGAGCCCACGAAGGAAAATCGTTGCTGCCTGCGTCATGGGTAAGCTGAAGCCACTTCAGCGGCTTGCTGGAGATGTCCATCACATAGATGTCCTGCCCGCCGGGCGCGCCTGGACCATACTTGCGATTCCAACTGAAGGTCAGCAGGAGTCCACTGGGAGACCACGAGGGCGAGATCGCATAGCCTCCGTCGGTCAAGCGCTGCACATTCGCGCCATCCTCGTCCATGGTGTAGATCTGCGGCAGACCGGTGCGCCCGCTAACCCACGCCAACTGCGCATTGCTCCGTGGATTCCATGTCGGTGCGACATCCGGTCCGGCAAAGTTGGTGAGGCGGCGCAGATTGCCGCCACCGGCATCCGCAACCCATATCTCCGGGTCCCCTGATCGAGAAGAAGAAAAGGCGATCCTGGTTCCGTCACTCGACCACGCCGGAGACTGATTGCTGCCTCCCGCCATGCCTGCCGGAAAACCAACCATCCGGCCCAGTTCCAGCGAGTACATCCGGATTGCCCAGCCCTCGCGGCCCAGAGAGGCAAAGGCGATGCGCGAGTTGTCCGGCGAGATGCGGGGCGAAAGGCAAATCGTGCCCAGGTGCGTCACTTGATGCTGATTCTGACCGTCATAATCCATCGCCCAGATCTCTTTGCTGCCGCTACGCGAGCTGACAAAGTAGATCTTCGTTTCGGCAATGCCGTTGATGCCTCCGCCCAGGCGCAGAATGATCTCGTCGGCGAATCGATGGGCGATTGTGCGCGCCATATCCTGGCTGGCATCTTCGTTGTACTGCTTGCCCAGCACCTGCGGGTTGGCGGTATTGGCTACATCGTCAAGCCAGCCGTAGACCACCAGCCTGCCATTGGTGACGGAGATGGCTCCAAAGGCCACCATCGCGGCGTTGGCAGGCGCCGCCGACCATTGCGCCAGATTGATCTCAGCCGGTGACCCTGGCGACGCAGGCGGCGCCATGCTCTTGGAGACCAGATCGAAGATGCCCGCGTTGAAGAGATCGGAGAAGAGTGTGGCGTCAAACTCCGTTTTCAAAGCGGGTGTCTGCGGATCGGCGCCAACCGGCTTGAAATCCGCAGCCGCCAGACGGATGCGGTCGCTGCCGAGATTCGAACCGGTATGAATCCAATCCTGCGCTGCCGCAGGCATCACCGCAATAGCCGCTGCGGCAAGTATGAGTGAAAAGGGGAAAAGCCGGGAATGAGCCTTCATGCAGTGCGCAATCCTTCCTCGGTAAACTGCGGATCATCCTTGCAAAGCGCAGCAGGGAGACGCCGCTCCAGTCCATGACTTCATTCTACTTCCGTGAGATCAGACGCTTTGTACAATCTAATACTCGCAATAGTAGGACGTCATGAGCGTGCTTTGGTTGTATTCGGCGGGCAGCGCGCCAAAGGTGTCCACGCGCTGTCCGGCCCGCAGGCAGGCGCGATCCAGAGTCACGCTTCCGCTGGAAAGGCTCATCTGCACATTGCTCACGCTGCCGTCGCGATGAATCGCAAACTGAATATAGGCGCGTGCACCACGCGGTGTGTGCGGATCCACCTCCGGCTTGAAAAAATTGGCTGCCATCTTGCGATTGAGGTTATCCACATACCAGGGGAAGCGATTGCCGAAGCCGCTGTCGCTGACTGTCGTCTGTCCGCTGGTGTAGCCCTGCGTTTGCATCGATCGCGCCATCGATGAGCCGGCCTGCTCGCCGTATTGCGCTCGATTGTCCATCTGCTGTTGATGCGGCGGCGTCTTTACCGAACTCTGCTGCTGCGGTTTTGTCTGCGGCCCTAAAATCGGAATTGCCGTCTCGTCGACCGCTTGTTTGGCCTGGGGCGCAGTCTCCGCCGGAGCCTGGCTGGGCGTATCCGTGGCCAGCACATTCTCATTCAGCGGCTGATCGGAAGGCAGAGGAAGCGAGGCAGTGAGATGCACCTGAATCGCTCCGCCGCCTCCGGAACCGCCCCACTGGCTATGATGGAAGAATCCGCCCAGAAGCCCGTAAAGCACAATGCCGGCGATCAGGCAGCCGTGCAGCAACAGCGATCCTGCCGCCGGGCCAGCCAAGGGCTCCGGCGCCAGCTCCCGCTCCAGTTGCTCGCCGCCTTCCAGCAGTGTGTCCATGAATCCTTCCGCTCATTTCCGCAGCGCGTTATTTTGCGCCTGGGCGGGAACAAGATCGCAACAGAATTACTGATTCGCAGCCTTCTGTACCAGCGGCTGCGTCACAATCGAAATGTTGGTGATGCCCGCCTGCTTCACCGCATCCATCACGCTGGCAAAGGCGCCGAATGGGACCCGCTCGTCGGCCCGCAGATAGATCATCTTCTTGGTGTCATATCCGCCCGCCTGCCGCAACTTCTGCGCCAGTTCGTGGATATTCACCGGCTGATCGCTCAGAAAAACCCTTTGATCGCGGTCGATCGTCACCACCATGCGCTGTTCGGTGATCTCTTTCACCGTCCGCGTCTTGGGCACAGCCACCTCGATCCCCGACTGCAAGACCGGCGCGGTAATCATGAAGATCACCAGCAGCACCAGCACGACGTCCACCAGCGGCGTGATGTTGATCTCCGCCAGCGAGGTCCGCGTCTGACCACTGCTACTTGTAAACGCCACGGTCCACCTCGCGTGCAGCCTCAGGAGCGGAAGCATTCGCGGGCCGCGCGGGAGCACGCACCGGAATCTCCTCCAGAGAGTTCAACAACTCGCGGCAAAAATCGTCGCAGGCCGAGGCAAAGACCCTGATCCGCGCGGTAAATTGGTTGTAAGCCACCACTGCGGGTACGGCCACAAACAGACCGGCAGCCGTCGTAATCAGCGCCGCGGAGATGCCGGGAGCCACAGCCCGCAAGGTCGCCGATCCCTCCGTGCCCAAGCCGTGGAAGGCGTCCACAATTCCCATGACCGTGCCGAAAAGCCCGACAAATGGACTCACCGCCGCAATCGTCGCCAGCCAGGTCATGCGCCGCTCCAGGCCTGTGACTGCCTCATTGGCCGCCGTCTGCGCCGAGCGCTCCAGCGGCGACATATTGCGCGGTGGTCCCGATCCGCCCGTCTGCCGCTTGTAGGTCTCATACACTTCCTCGAAGATCTGCGCCAGAGGGCTTGACTTGAAATCCGCCGCCAGCGTGGCAATCTCCTGCAAACGCGTGGCTTGGCGGAAGGAGTGAATAAACCGCCGGCTCTCCCGCGTCGCCGCGCGAAAGGAAGTGATCTTGCCCAGAATCACCGTCCAGGAGTACAGGCTGGCCACAAAGAGCAGCGCCAGCACGGCCTGCGCAACGACACCACTGTTGATCACCATCTCAAACAGCGCGTTGGAGCCTTGAACCAGCGGCGACGCAACCTGGCCCGCGCCTGCGTCAACCGGCAGTTGAAAAACGTATGCAGCGATCAAAATCGGCGTTCACCTCACCATTACGGTAGCAGACGCAGAGACCGCCTCCAAGTTATCGATTTGGTGCCTCCCGGCGCCAGCCAGCCGTACTCTGAACCGGAAGTGCCGCCGTTCATGCTATGCTGCGCTCGTATGCTCGTCGAATTGCGCGCTGAAAATTACGCCGTCATCGATCACGCGATTGCCGTCTTCGGCCCCGGACTCAATCTCCTTACCGGCGAAACCGGAGCGGGCAAATCCATCCTCGTGGATGCTCTGGCGCTGCTGATGGGCGGCAAAGCCTCCACCGAAGTTGTCCGCCACGGAGCCGACAAGGCCGTCGTCGCCTGCGTCTTTGAGTCCACGCACAACGCCGAAATCATCCTCGAAGAGAACGGCATCGACTCCGGCGGCAATGAGGTGATTCTGCGCCGCGAGATTCTCTCTACCGGCAAGGGCCGCGTCTTCGTCAACAATCAGCCGGCGACGGTCGCCGTCCTCCGCCAACTCGCGCCGGAGCTGGCTCTCGTCCACGCGCAGAGCGAGAGCCTCAGCTCATTCGACCAATCCCAGCAGCGCGCACTCCTTGACCGCTTCGGCGGCCTCTCCACCGACGCCGCAGCAGAGACCTACGCCCGCTGGAAGGATGCGCAACAGAAGCTCGACGATCTGCTGCAAGGCGAGCAGGACCGCCTGCGGATGGTCGATCTCTGGAGCTATCAGAGCAAGGAGATCGAGGCTGCCCACCTCGTTCCCGCCGAAGACGAGGCTCTGGAAACCGAGAAGCGCGTCCTGGCCAACGCGGAGAAGCTCTATGCCGCCGCAACTGGCGCATTCGATCAGCTTTATGAAGGTGGCAGCTCGGCTGAAGCCGCTCTCCGCTCCGCACTACGTAATGTGGAGGAACTGGCCCGCTACGATGCCCGCTTTACCGAGGCCGCCCAGCAGCTTGCATCGGTCCGCGCCACGGTCAGCGATGTAGCCTCCGGCCTGCGCGACTACGCCGAGAGCATCAACGCATCGCCCGAACGGCTGGCCGAGATTGAGGACCGGCTTGCCCTCCTCGACCGGCTCAAGCGCAAATATGGCAAGACCGTCACCGAGGTGATCGCCTTTGGCGAAGAGGTTGCCCGCAAGCTGGCCGAGGTCGAGGACCGGGATGAGATTCTGAAAACACTTCGCGCGGCTCAGGAAGAAGCCGCCAAAGACTATCGAAGAGCCGCCGCCGCACTCAGCGCCGAGCGCCACGCCTCCGCCGCCAAACTCGCCAAACTGGCCGAGGCCCAAATCAACTCTCTCGCCATGAAGGTTCGGTTCGAGGTCACTGTCGCCGCCAGCGAAGAACAATCCCAATGGAGTGCAAACGGCTGGGACCTGGTCGAGTACCGCATCTCCACCAATCCCGGCGAACCCCTCAAGCTCCTGCATGAAATTGCCTCCGGCGGCGAAATGTCCCGCGTCATGCTGGCCCTCAAAGTCAGCGTCGAAGAGGGCGCGGCCAAGCCCAAGAAGAAGGCGCCCACCCCGCGCACACTAGTCTTCGACGAGATCGACATCGGCATTGGAGGCCGTGCCGCGGAGGCCGTGGGACAGAAGCTGAAATCCCTCAGCCGCGGCCAGCAGGTACTCTGCGTCACCCATCTGCCTCAAATCGCCGCCTTCGCCGACCAGCATTTTCTCATCGACAAACGCGAAGCCGACGGCCGCACCAAGACAAAGGTGAGCCTGCTGGACGACCGCGCGCGCACCCATGAAGTCGCCAGAATGCTCTCCGGTGCGACGGTCACAGATACCAGCCTCCAGCACGCCGCGCAAATGATTGCCGCAAGCGGCTCCATCTCAGAGCACCAGTCAACACAAGCCCGGCGGTGAGTACATTCCTGGCCAGCGCTGAATACGATAAAGTGAATGGAGAGCGGTGTTCCGGTTCCTGCTCCCCGTAGTTGCTCTCCGAGCTGTCTTCTTTTCAATGAGAAGCAGCCTTGAATCTCGCGGCTTCGGAGTAGGAAAGTGCAAGACCGCATCGCCGCAATCCCCTTCAATCCGGTTCCCTCAGGCAATTGAGGATAACCATAAGTGATTATTCATCAAGGAGTTCTCTATCCATATGAAGTTGATACTGCCCACCGGTCCATTTCGCGCCTACCTCTTCGACTGCGACGGCACCATCGTCGATTCCATGCCGCTGCATTACATTGCCTGGAAGACGGCCTTTGCGGAGTGGAATTGCCCCTTTCCCGAAGATCTTTTCTATTCATGGGGCGGCAAACCCACCCGCGAGATCATCGCCACTCTGAATGAGATGCATGGACTGCATATGCCCGTCGAGACCCTCGCAGAGCACAAGGAAGAACTTTATTTTCAGCTTCTTCCGCAACTCAAGGCAATCCCGGAGGTGGTGGAGATCATCGAGGCCGAGCATGGCCGGATTCCCTTCGCCGTGGTATCGGGCGGCAGGCGCATCTCTGTGACCAGGGCACTGAGCGCGCTGCATCTTCTGGACAAATTCGAAACCATCGTTGGATCGGAAGACTATGTGAACAGCAAGCCCGCCCCGGATGCGTTTCTGCTGGCGGCTGAGCGGCTGGGCATCGCGCCGAAGGATTGCCTTGCCTTCGAGGACACCGATATGGGTATTGCCGCCGCAGCCGCAGCGGGGATGGCCACCGTCAAAATCGCCTCGCCGCAGGAGCGAGCCGAACGTGAGAGCGCAAGCATAGGAACCGGAGCCTTCAGCAAAACGTAGAGTTCCATAGAATTTGAATGGCCGGAGTCTGGATGACGACCATCGAAAGTATGCAAAAGCCTCAATCGGTCAGCACGGAAGGCCGGGCTGAATGGACGGTTTTGCTCGGTATTGCGGCTGCCGTCACACTGATTCACATTGCTACCAACGGACGATATGGCTTTCACCGCGACGAGCTGCAATTCCTGAGCGATGCGCGCCATCTCGACTGGGGCTATGTCTCGTATCCACCATTTACGCCCTTTATCGAGCGTATCAGCTTGGGTATCTTCGGTTTATCGCTGGTTGGGCTGCGGCTGTTCTCGGTGATTGCGCAGGCAGCGGCTGTCATCTTCACCGGACTGATGGCACGGGAGCTCGGCGGCGGACGGTTGGCTCAGGGCACAGCAGCTTTGGCGGTTGCACTCTCGCCGCTGCCCATCTTTGAAGCCACTCAGTTCCAGTACACTTCATTCGCATATCTGTGGTGGGTGCTGGCCGCATATTTCACGATTCGCCTGCTCAAGACGGGCAATCCCCGCTGGTGGCTGGCAATCGGAGCGGTCCTGGGGCTGGGGCTGCTCACCAAATATGCAGTCATCTTCTATATCGCCGGAATCCTGCTGGGTATGGCGTTTTCAAGTTCCCGCAAGTTCCTCGCATCAAAGTGGTTCTGGGCTGGCGTAGCCCTGGCGCTGCTGATCTTTCTGCCCAATCTCATCTGGCTCTTCCACCACGACTTCATCTCGTACCGGTTTCTCCAGCATATTCACACGCGCGACCTCGGCGAGGGCCGTGCGAAAGGGTTTCTCTCCTACCAGTTTTGGGTCTGCGCCAATCTCTTCGCAGCTCCGGTGTGGCTCATCGGACTCTACTCGTTCGCGCGCGATCGCCGCTATCGGATGCTGGCGTGGATGTATGTCGTTCCGCTGCTCGTCTTCTGGATCGACAAGGGCCGCTTCTACTATCTCGCCGAAGCGTATCCCATTCTGCTGGCCATGGGCGCCGTCACCTGCGAACGCTGGGCTGCGCGCATACCGATGTGGGCGCGGCGCACAGTCGAGGCCGTCTTCTTCGCTGGCATGGTCACCAGCGGAGCCTACTTTTTTGCCGGCTGGGTTCCCTTGGCATCCAGTGGCCCTCTGCGCAACTTTGCCCTGGATCACAGCGAGGATCTGCGCGAGGAGATCGGTTGGCCGGAGTTGGTCAAAACCGTCGCCGGCATCCGCGATTCCCTGCCGGCTGAGCAGCAGGCCAGCGTTGGTGTCCTGGTCGGCAACTATGGGGAACAGGGCGCTATTGAGATGCTCGGTCCGGCCTATCACCTGCCCCTGCCGATCAGCGGCACCAACTCCGCATGGCTGCGCGGCTACCCCGTCCAACCACCCTCCACGCTCATTGTGGTCGGTCTACCGCGCCTGTATGTGGAGAATAATCTCACGTCCTGCCGCCTGGCCGGACACAACGGCAACTCCGAAGGTGTAAAAAACGAAGAGAGCCAGTATCACCCCGATATATTTATCTGCGCGGGACCGCGCAAACCATGGCCTGAATTCTGGAAGGATTTTCAGAACTTTGGGTGAGGAATTCCTTTTTCGTCAGTAGAGCAGCACGGCCAATCGATAGGCGGTAAAAGCTCCTTGATCTCCTTGCGGAGGACAACTACCCACCGCCGCCTGACGATACTCTCCCGATGCCATCCGGTTCACCAGATCCCGTGGAAGTTGGGTCAGGTCCGCGCCCTGCCAGCGCATGATGAAGCCCGGCTTTGGTCCGGAAAAGGAATCTGGTATTCCCTGGTCGGTGGCGCAAAGAGCACGGGCGGCAGCGTTATCACGCAGGACGGTGAGGCCGCTGACGCGCACCAGTTGGGCGACCGCGGACTCGATCTGGAGTTGCGTCAATACCGGAACAGTACGTTCATAATCGGCCACGGCATAGAGGGTTCCCCGGCTGGCTACCACGGCCACACCTACGCGGTCCACATCGGGATTCAGAAGATTGGCGCGATGACCTGCTGAGTCCATCCACTCCTGGTGAATCGTGGCCGGATCGGGACCGACCGCGACATTTTCTTCGATCAGACTGAAGTGCGCTCCAACCTGCGCGGCGCGCTCCGAAAGGCCGGATTCACCCTGATAGCGATGAGAGATCGGTCCCTCAGCGGCCATGCGCAGACAATGCTGGCGAGCGGCGGCAGCCAGAGCAGCGTCCCACTTCAGTGGCGAAGCGCCGCTCTGAGCGCGGGCTTGATTGGCGAGCTGAACAATCTGCCATGCCTCCGGCTGGATGCTGCCCGCTCGATCCGGAAAGAAGGCGGGATGCGAGGGAAGCTGCGCCCAGGCCAGCGACGCACTCACGACCACAATCAACCCCAATCCCCGCCAAATTACGCTCATATGTTATTGAACCCCATTTCACTGCGGCTGTCGCGGTATTCTGGCTGTGCCTATGTATTTTTTTGCCGATAGCACGATTTCCGCGCTCCGCAAATGGATCCGCCGCCAGCCGCTGTCCGTGGCGGGCGTGCTGCTGCTGGCGGCCTTTGTTGCAGGCGGGCTGGCTGCGCCCTGGCTTGCTCCACATAATCCCACCAGCATCGATCTGATGCATCGCCTCGAAGGCCCAAGCGCGGCGCACTGGGCGGGAACCGATGAACTGGGCCGGGACACGCTCTCACGGCTGCTCTTCGGCGCGCGTCTCTCGCTGACCGTTTCAGTCACCGTGGTCACGATCTCTCTGGCACTGGGTATCGCGATAGGCGGTTTTGCAGGCTATTGGGGAGGCTGGATCGACATCGCGCTTACCACCTTTGCAATGAACACCTTTCTAGCACTGCCGGGAATTCTGCTGGCCATCGCTTTTGCAGCATTCCTCGGCCCCGGCTTCCTCAACCTCGTGCTTGCCTTGGCAATTGGAGGCTGGGCCGGCTACGCGCGCCTTGTCCGCGCGCAGGTGATGGCCGTGCGCGACCGCGAGTACGTCGATGCCGCCCGCGCACTGGGCGCAAGCGGATTGCGCATCTTCTTCCGCCATATTTTGCCCAACATCATGCAGCCGATTCTGGTGCAGGCCGCCATCGGCATGGCTGGCGTCATCCTCGCCGAGGCGACTCTCTCCTTTCTCGGTCTGGGCATTCCCGCCCCAGCGCCGAGCTGGGGTGCAATGCTGAACGATGCCCGCTCCCACCTCTTCGACTCGCCGCATCTGGTGCTCTTCCCTGCCCTGGCCGTCGCCGGCGCGGTGCTCGGCTTCAACTTTATCGGCGACGCGCTGCGCGACCAGCTTGACCCGCGGACACGGCTGGAAATCGGAATCTGATATGAGGCTGTCATGAGGATTGGCGTAGTCAGCGATACACACGGCCTCTTCCGCCCGGAAGTAGCAAGAGCGCTGCATGGCGTTGAGCGCATCCTGCATCTGGGCGACGTGGGCAAGGCTTCTGTACTGGATGAGTTGGGCAAGATCGCTCCGGTTACGACAGTTCGCGGCAACAATGACCGCATGGAACCCTTCAGCCAACTGCCGGAGACAGATGTGGTGATAATCGCCGACCGCTACGTCTATATGCTGCACGACCTGCGGACTCTGCATCTGGACCCCGCCGCCGGGAGTTTTGCCGCAGTGCTCTTCGGCCACACCCACGTTCCCAACTTCTACCGCCGCAAAGGCGTGCTCTACTTCAACCCCGGCTCCTGCGGTCCCCGGCGTTTCCGGCTGCCGGTCACGGTGGGGCTGCTGAAGGTAGATGAGGAGGGCGAATTCAAGGCCAAAATCATCGAACTCGATTGCGAGTGAGCTGCGCGTATCGGTCATCCGTCACACAAGATCGCAGATAAATGCATTAAAGTGAAGAAATGGGAAGCAATCCCTCGACTCCCGATCCAGAGTATTTAGCTCCTGAGGCCGGCTTTAATCCGCCGCCTCCGGTGCGCAGGCCGCGTCCCTCATGGGCCTATGCGCCTGCAACCTACGCGCTTGTGGCCATCAATTGCCTGGTTTTTCTGTGGATGACGGCGCGCGGCGTCAGCGTTTGGAATCCCACCCCAGATCAACTGCTGCATTTCGGCGCCGACAATGCCGGTTCGGTGCTCATCAACGGCGAATGGATTCGCATCGTCACCGCTATGTTCGTGCACGTGGGTATTATCCATCTGGCCACGAATATGTGGTGTCTGTGGAATCTGGGTTTACTGGCCGAGCCGCTGATGGGTTCGGCGGGCGTGCTGGCGGTGTACATCCTTACCGGCGCGGCAGGCAACCTGCTCTCCACTTTTTACAACTGGGGCTGGCCACTTCATGATTCCTCCGGATCCGTCTATTTTCCGGTCGGCGCTGGTGCATCCGGCGCAGTCTTTGGCATCGCCGGAGCCTTGATTGTTCTGCTCAAGTCGCACCGGCTGCCAGTACCGCCGCTCGAGTTGCACAAGCTGCGCAGATCGGTCATCTATTTTGCCGCCATCAATCTGGCGATCGGCATCACCATTAGCCTGGATGTTGTGGCAAGACATACCGGAGTGAGCGTCGACAACTCGGCACATCTGGGCGGTGTGCTCTGCGGACTGCTCTTCGCGCTTCCGTTGGTTCCACGGATCGGCTCGCCCCGCGAAGAGTTTCTCTTCCGGCTGCGCATGGCGATTGCAATGGTGGTGGGAATTCTAGTGCTTTTTGGCTTCTTTATCTCCCATGTGCGGCCACCTAACTGACAATTGCTCTCAATTTCCCCGTCTCGGTAGCGAAATCAGGCACCTGCTTCGAGGAGAGAAGACAACTGTCCTGCTATCGTGTCGCCGTGGCGGCAAACTTCTTCACCATCGCCAGCAGCAGCTTGCGGTCGCTCTCGTTCAGATTTGTCGAGTAGCGGCGAATCTGGGTGAGAAAGCGCAACTCCTCATCGGTGAGCTTTTGCAGGTTTGCCTGCTTGCCCATGGTGTCTTCCGTGAAAAACTGTGTGATGGGAAGATCGAGTGCGCGGGCAATCTTCGACAAGGTCTCCAGAGAAGGCACCGTATGGCCGTTTTCCACGCGAGAAAGGTAGCAGCGCAAAAGGCCGGTCTTTTTTTCAATATCTCCCTGGGATAGACCTTTTTGCAGCCGGTGCGCACGGATGGCAGTGCCAATCTTCATCATGGGGAAGCTCCTGTTCGATGGCCGCCGCTGCCCGCTCGGTAGCTATCAAAAGATTATTGACTCAATAGTTAACACGGAGCGCGAAGGAATGCAAGCCCCTGACTCATCTCCTGAAAACAAAGGTGTGAAGCGCAATATCTCCGTCTGCGATCGCAAGCGTCTGCGCGGTAAACCTTTGCCGCGCGGGCTTCGTCTGAATAACTACGAGAGCAGAATGACCGGGAGCACCCATGGGGCGTAAGCTCAGGCGATTAGCGCTGATAGCGGAGATGATTGTGGTTGGCGGTCTGACTGTACTGGCTCAATCTCCGGGAACGCTCCCTGCCTCGCCCGCGGCGCCTCCAACTCCGCAGGAGGCTGGAATCCCCGCATCACAGGAGGTGCAGGGCGGCAGGCTGCACGGCGTGGTCAAAAGCGGAAACACTCCCCTGCCGGGCGTGACCGTGACCGCGCAGAACACGCTCACCGGAAAGCGCTATTCGACGACGAGCGACATCAATGGCGCCTGGTCGCTGACGATTCCGCAGAATGGCCGCTACGTTCTCCGCACCCAATTTGCGGCCTTCGCGCCCGACGCGCAGGAGACGGTGCTGAACACTGCGAGCCGCGACCAAGCGGTGAATTTTGAGTTGACACTGGCCTCGCGCGCGGCTGAAGGTCAGCAGAGCGCCACGGCAAGCAGCTCCGGCGACCAGTCGGCGATCCGTCAATTGGCAGCGAACGGGGCGCAAAACCTGAACCTGATGAGCGCAATAAGCGGCGATACCGATATGCAGAATAATGCATCGGGTGCGAGTGGCGCGGCGCTGCCGTCGATTGCCGGAGACGCCGGCTTCAGCGGAGATTCTGTGGCCATCAACGGACAGGCAGGCGCGGTGAGTCCGCTGGCAGGAGTGGATATGGATCGCCTCCGCGATGCAATCGAAGGTCTTCGCGCGCAAGGCGGGTTGCCCGGCAGCGAGAATGGCGGTAATTTCTCTGGTATGGCAGGAGGCTTCGGCGGCGGATTACGAGGGGGTAGCTTCGGAGAAGGCGGACGCAGCAACTTTCGCGGCTTCAATCCCGGCCAGCCGCATGGAGCAATCTTCTGGATCGGCAGCAACTCGGCGCTCAATGCGGAGCCTTTCAGCCTGCGCGGGCAATCGCCGCAGCAGCCGCCTTCGGGCACCAATCGCTTCGGTATCACCTTCATGAGTGCGCCATATTTGCCGGGAGTGACCAAGCCCAGCGGCAAGGACACAATTTTTCTGACGCTGAGCGGGACGCGCAGTTCCAATCCGCTGGATGAGTATGCAACGGTGCCAACGGATGGCAGCTATCAAGGAACATACGACCAGAGGACAGGCGACTTCACTGGCCAACCAGCGATCTTCGATCCGGCCAACGACACCAAATGCGTTAATTTCGGTGCAACACCGGGCGCGCAGTTTCCGGACAACATAATTCCTCAAGGCTGCATTGTTTCACAAGCAACGACACTGCTTCTGGGAAACCAGAGTGCGACTCCACCACAGCCGCAATACATTCCCTATCAGAACCTGCCCGGCGATACGCAAAACTATCATCTGCTGGCCACTGCGCAGTCAAATGCGACGCAGGCCGGCGTGCGTTATATGCGCAACCTGGGCAAGAACGCCGCACTGCCGGGAGGTGGCCGCGGCGGGGGGCGCAGATCGCAGAATCAGGGGCTGCGGCAGAGCATCAACTTCAATTACAACTGGAGCGATTCGGCCTCGGACAATTTGAATATCTTCCCGCAACTTGGCGGCAAAAGCTCCTCAAATGCGAACTCAGTACAGACCGGTTATACGATTGGTTATCACAAGATCACCAGCATCTTCAACGTCAACTGGAATCGCAGCGCCAGCCAGGCAACGAACTACTTTACGAATGGAAGCGATGTTGCGAACGAGATCGGCATCGAGGGCACGGACAGTTCGAAGCTCAACTATGGCCTGCCTGACATCGTTTTCAGCAACATCACCGGAGTCAATGAACAGCAGCCGAGCTTTTCTCTCACACAAACCATCTCACTCTCCGAGACGCTGAGCTGGATTCATGGAAAGCACAATCTGCGCTTCGGCGGCGACTACCGGCGCGTGCATCGAGATTTTCTCGGCAGTTCGAATGCCACGGGAACTTTCACCTTCTCCGGCCTGTTCACCGAAGATGCAGCACATGATGCGACGACCGGCTCGTCGCTGGCGGATTTTCTGCTGGGGTTGCCGCAGGAAACGGCGATCGACGCCTCCGCGGGCAAGAGCTATCTGCGCGACAATGTGTGGGACGCGTATGTTAACGACGACTGGCGCGCACGGCCCAATCTGACTTTGAACTACGGAGTGCGCTACGAGTATTTCGCACCCTACACGGAGAAGTACAACCGTCTGGCTTTTATCGATACCAATCCGGCAACGAATTCTAAGTTTTCCGCGCCATTTGAAGTTGCGGATGAAGTCCAGGCTGGCGGCGCGGGAAGCTATAACGGCAACCTGCCCGACTCACTGGTCTTCCCCTTTCGCACTGCCTTTGCACCGCGCCTGGGAGCGGCGCTGCGGCTGCCCAAGCAGACAGTGGTCCGCGCAGGCTATGGCGTGAACTATAGTGTGGGTGAGTACGCGTCGTTTGCTTCGACGATGGCGCGGCAGCCGCTGCCCAACAATGTGGCGTTTGTGAATGAGCAGACCAATGAAGCCGGTTCTGCTTGCATCGCTCTTACGCTAGCCGAGGGATTCTGTCCCGTGGCCACGACGGCTGCGCCCGGCAACTATGCGCTTGATCCGCACTATCATCTGCCGTACGTGCAGGCGTGGAATCTGGACGTGCAGAAATCGCTGCCGTGGGGCGTGGTGCTAAATGCGGGCTACAACGGTTCGCGCGGCAATCATCTGGACATCAGCAGCGCGCCGCGCTCGACGCCGAACAGCCCTGACACCAACATCAACTTCAACACCGACCTGCCGATTGCGCTTTTCACCTACGATCAGCCCGCGGCCTTCTCGAAGTTCAATGCCGGAACGCTGCGGGTGAACAAGCGGCTATCGAGCGGAATCGCGCTGGGCGCAAACTATCAGTACTCGCACTCGATCGACGATGCGGGGACGCTGGGCGGCGTATCGACGGTGGTGGCGCAGAACTGGCAGGATCTGCGAGCCGAGGAAGGCAATTCGAGCAGCTATCAACGCCACAAGGTGAGCGGAAGTTATCTCTATGAATTGCCCTTTGGCAAGGATAAATTCTGGATTACCAGTGGCGTTGGCGCGCATATTCTCGATGGATTCTCGGTTTCAGGCAGTTATACCTTCGCAACCGGAACACCACTGACGCCGAGTTATCAGGCAACAGTGACTGACGTGGCCAATGGCACGGCCGGCACACAGCGACCGAATCGCGTTCCCGGCGTTTCCGTCACTGCAGGCGCAGGCTCGCTGCGAGAGTGGTTTAATCCCGCGGCCTTCACGCAGCCGCCTGACGGCTCGACGAACCCAAACTGTCTCCAGTGCGGCAATGTTTCTCGCAACTCAGTTGCGGGTCCGGGGACGATTCAGAACAACATGACGCTCTCGAAGACGATGCAGTTGGGCAGCACGCGCAGTATGGAGCTGAGAGCCACGGCAAATAACGTCTTCAATACCGTGCAGTATGCAGGTGTGGACACCAATGCTGCTTCACCGACCTTCGGGCAGGTAACTTCAGCCGGCACGATGCGGGCATTTCAGTTTACCGCGAGATACAGGTTTTAGTTTGACAGCGAGTTAGCCGCACTGCGCGCGAGTTAGCGAGTTAGCGGAGTTAGTACATCAGCTAGGTGAGTTAGCGGAGTCAGCGGAGTTAGCGCACCAGCTAGTCAATGCAGAAAGGACGTGAATGAAGGGGTGTGCGCAAAGGATCGGAGCAGGTTTGGCGGCGATGGCGCTGACGATGGCGCAGGGCATTGCGCAGGATTCTCCTACCGCGCAGGTGACCTCGACGCCGCAGGGCGGCTTCGTTCTCAAGCTGAACAGCGACCTGGTGCTGACCAACGTGGTGGCGCGCGATACGAAGACCGGCGAATTGGTGCGCGGCCTCAAGCAGAGCGACTTCACCATCTTTGAAAACGGCAAGCCGCAGCAGATCGCCTCTTTCGATTTCGAAAGTGTGGAGATGGCCGCTCCGCTCAACGAGGCCACAATCAGCGGTCTGGCCGCAAGCGACAACGGAAGCAAGTCTGGAGTCGACGCTCGCCCGGAGAAGTTGCGCAATCACCGTTTGATTGTAATGTTCTTCGATTTGACCTCGATGCAGCCGGAGGACTTGGATCGCAGCGTGGCGGCGGCACAGGATTATTTGCAGACAAAGATGCAGGCTGCCGATCTGGTAGCGCTGGTCTCGCTGGGCGATACGCTCAAAGTCGATCAGGATTTTACCGCCGACAAGAATGCGCTCATTCATGAAGTTGCTGTCTACAACGGAACAGAGGGGCAAGGCTTTGCCGAGGGCGCGACAGCTAACTCGAATCAGGTGGAAGATACGACCGGTTACACGCCCGATGAGAGCGAGTACAACGACTTGAATACTGACCGCGAATTGTTTGCGCTGCGCGCCGTGGCAAAATCTCTGGAGAAGATTACCGAGAAGAAATCCCTGCTCTATTTTTCCGGCGGAATCTCGCGGGACGGCATCGAGAATCAAGCATCATTGCGATCAGCTATCAATGCGGCGGTGCGAGCCAACCTGGCGATCTACAGCGTGGACACACGCGGCTTGCAGGCGATTACACCGCTGGGTGATGCCTCGACCGGAAGCCTGCGCGGCAGCGGCGCCTTCAACGGAGCGGCGCTCACCAATAACATGAATGCAAACTTCGCCACGCAGGAGGTGATGGCCACGCTGAGCACCGATACCGGCGGCAAGGCCTTCTTCGATTCCAACGATTTTGCACCGGCCTTTGCACAGGTTGAGCGCGACACCTCCGCTTACTATGCCATCGGCTTTCATAGTTCGAATCTGGCGCGTGATGGACGCTATCGCAAGCTGACGATCAAGATCAACCGCCCGGGAGTGAAGCTGGAATATCGTCCGGGCTACTACGCTCCGGCTGACTTCCAGCACTCCGGCAAGGAAGACCGCGAGCGCGAATTGGAAGAGCAGTTAGCCTGCGACCTTCCCGCCACCGACATGGCCGTCTATCTGGATGCCTTCTACTTCCGTCTCGACGAGAATCGTTTTTATGTGCCGGTTTCTCTGATCGTGCCCGGCTCGCAGATTCCCTTTGTCAAAGGAGGCGACAAGGACAAGGCGACGCTGGACATTATCGGCTCGGTGATCGACGAGGCCAAGCGTCCGATTGGGCACGCGAGAGAGACCGTCAAGCTGAATCTCGATCCGAGCTTGCAGGCGCGGCAGAAGAATATCCAGTACACCACCAGCTTCAATCTTCCGCCGGGAAAGTACCAACTGAAGTTTGTGGTGCGCGAGAATCAGAGCGGACGCATGGGATCATTTGAAGCTAATATCACGCTGCCGGAGATGAAGAAGGCGCCACTGAAGATGAGTTCGATCGTGCTGGCGTCGATGCGTGAAGCAAACAAGCAGCAGAGTCCGCTGGTACGCGACGGCCTGGAGTATGTGCCGAATATCAGCCACGTCTTCCGCCAGGATCAGCATCTTTATCTGCTGTATGAGGTGTACTCGCCGGCAAGAGAAAAAACGGCTGTCAATGCGCCGAAGGGAACAAAAACCGGCATCAATCTACTCAGCAGTCTGGAATTGATTCAAGGCGCGACGAAGGTTTACGAAACACCGCTGGTGCAGGCGAAGGCGATCAATATCGAAGGCCGCGATGCGGTGGCCGTCGAATTGGATTTGCCGTTGAGCGGACTCAAACCCGGCCAATATATCTGCCAGTTGAATGTGATCGACGACGCGCAGGGCAGCTTTGCCTTTCCGCGCTTTGCGTTGCTGGTGCGTCCGCCTGCTACCGCGCCACAATGAATCGTTGGTTTGAATGGTTCCCATTCCAATTTGCGCGATGGCTGGAATAAATACCTGCAAGGTTTTGAAAACCAACTGAGAGGGCACAAAACAGGGAATAGGAACCGTGTACTCGTGGCGGTGCGCAGCCGCGCACTTGCGGCGACCAATAAAATGGCTCATCATAATCGTATGTCGCAACCGTCAGAACTCGGCCAATACAACATCATTGCATTTGTCACCATCGTCGACGTATCCCGCGCCAGAGAATTCTATCGGGATACTCTTGGCCTGCGCCTGGTCTCGGAAGACCCGCCATTCGCGTTGGTCTTTGAGGCGAATGGCATCATGCTACGCCTCGGAATGGCGAAAGAACTCCCGCCAGCTCATGGCACAGTGCTGGGCTGGCAAGTCCCGGAGATCACGGCAACTGTCCAGAATCTGAGGCGAGCCGGAGTTCACTTTGAGCGCTTCGAAGGTATGAATCAGAATGAGTTGGGCATCTGGAATTCGCCTTACGGCGCGAAAGTCGCATGGTTCAAGGACCCGGACGGGAATATGTTGAGCGTGACGGAATTCCCAGAAAGGTCACAAGTAAAGCTCTGAGCAACTTGTCTAAGCGCTAATGGCCCCCGGTTTTATGCGAAGTTATTCATCGGCAATCTCCAGTACGCCGCTCTCAGCAACCTCATAAGGGCAGTGACGGCAGCCCGATCCGCAGCAACTGCCTCGCTTCAGGTGATAGGCTGCGGTGAAGACCATCTTTGAATCTTCGAGGTAATAATCCTCAGGCGCAAGCGGAGTCGTGGGCAGGGGATCTGACAGGTTTTGGTCCATAGATCGATTCTCTCGAAGATGCCCGGTTTGCGATAGGTAGAATTGAAGTATGACACACACTGCACAGGAACGCGCGCGGCGCATCAAAGTGATTCTCTTCGACGTGGATGGCGTATTGACCAATGGAGCCATCTGGATCATTCCAGTTCCGATGGCAGGGCCGGATGGGGCGACGACAACAAAGATGGTGGAGGCCAAGGGCTATAACGCACATGATGGCGCGGGCGTGACGCTGGCGCGGCTGGGCGGGATGAAGCTGGGGATTATTACCAAGCGCATCAGCGAGACTGTGGCGATGCGGGCGCGCGATCTGAAGCTGGAGTTTGTGTATCAGGGTCAGGCCTTCAAGATGCAGGCAGTGCGGGAGATCATGGCCAAAGAAGGCGTGAGGCTGGAGGAGATTGCCTATGTGGGCGACGACGTGATCGACCTGCCAGTGATGCGGGAGTGCGGGTTGGCCGTGGCCGTGGCCAATGCGCGAGCAGAGGTGAAGGCCGAGGCGCATTATGTGACACCAAACCGGGGAGGCGAGGGCGCGGGGCGCGACGCGATCGAATTCATCCTGTCGGCCAAGGGCGTGCTGAAGCAGTGTCACGAAGCGATGATCGACGAGAACAATGCAACTCTGGCCCTGATCGATATTGGCAAAGGCGGAGAGTTGCCGTCCGGGCATTGATATGGATACCCAAGCCAAAAAAGCAGTGGTGCTTCTGAGCGGGGGGCTGGACTCGGCGACGGTGCTGGCGCTTGCGTGCAGCCAGGACTACGAGTTGTATGCGCTTTCCTTCAGCTACGGTCAAAGGCACATCATCGAATTGGAGGCGGCGCGGCGGGTTGCGGCTGCGATTGGCGTGAAGGACCATCGCGTAGCGACGATCGACTTGCGGGTCTTCGGCGGCTCGGCGCTGACTGGGGATTTTGCGGTTCCCAAAGGGCGCGGCACAGATGAGATGAGCCACGGGATTCCGATCACGTATGTTCCGGCGCGCAATACAATTTTTCTCTCCTTTGCGCTGGCGTGGGCGGAGGTATTAGGTTCAAGCGACATCTTTATCGGCGTGAATGCTCTCGATTATTCGGGCTATCCGGATTGCCGGCCGGAGTTCATCGAGGCATTTGAAGGGATGGCGAATCTGGCGACGAAGGCTGGAGTCGAGGGACGTCAGGTGCTCAAGATTCATACGCCGCTGATCGCGCTGACCAAGGCGCAGATCATCGCCAAGGGGATCGAATTGGGCGTGGATTATGGGCTGACGAGCAGTTGCTACGATCCCGGCGTGAAGGGCGAACCGTGCGGGGAGTGCGACTCGTGCCTGCTGCGACGGAAGGGATTCCGGGAGAATGGAATCGAGGATCCGGTGAGGTATAAGAAAATCCAGGGTTCGTTTTGAGAGGGCGGATTGGGGTTCGTGGTTTCCCTGGTCCCAAAGACGGGACCAGGGGCAACCCAGGCTGAGAACTGCTGACTGAGAACTGGTCTTATGAGCTACGCGGTCAAGGAAATCTTTTATACGCTGCAGGGCGAGGGAGCGCAGGCGGGGCGGGCTGCGGTCTTCTGTCGCTTTGCGGGGTGCAATCTGTGGTCGGGGCGCGAGAGCGAGCGTGCGGCGGCGATTTGCCGGTTTTGCGACACGGAGTTTGTGGGCGTGGATGGCGGGGGCGGGGGAAGGTTTGAAGGGGGCGAGGAGCTGGCAGCGGCGATTGCAGAGAAGTGGCCCGCGGGGTGCAGAACGAATGACTTGAATCTGGGCCAACCCTTTGTGGTCTGCACGGGGGGTGAGCCGCTCTTGCAGTTGGATTCCAAGCTGATTGCCGCGCTGCACGGACGAGGCTTCGAGATTGCCGTCGAGACCAACGGCACGATTGCAGCGCCTGACGGAGTGAACTGGATTTGCGTCAGTCCCAAGGCAGGAGCCGAACTCAAGCAACGCAGCGGAGATGAGTTGAAACTGGTTTATCCGCAGGCGGGCGCGGAGCCTGAGGAGTTTGAGCAGCTTAGCTTCCGGCATTTTTTCTTGCAGCCGATGGACGGAGCGGAGCGTGAGACGAATACCGAGCTGGCACTGTGCTATTGCCTTGCGCATCCACAGTGGCGCTTGAGCTTGCAGACGCACAAGATTCTCGGCATACGATAGCGCGAGATTGGGCTAGGGCTCGATCTCTGTTAAACAACGTTGCTTGCACGCGGCGGAATAAGATAGCAAGTCGATCCTGAAAAAGGCCGATTTCAGGCAGATGGCAAGTCGATCAGGAAGCCGGTGAAGGTCGATTGGTGCAGGAGTCGGCCCAGAATAGCCCTGATTTGGGCGACAAGTTTGCCCTCACAGGCTCTCAGCAACTTCTGGAAGTTCATCGCCGCGGCCGAGAGGATGGCGTTGATCGCGTCTCCGGCAACGCCCTT
>JBAVDS010000034.1:0-5124 GCA_049587335.1 Occallatibacter sp.
CTTGCGCACCTTTTCGATGGTTTCGAGCACGCCGTACTGTTCCTGGAAGTCGCGCCGCCCCTGGCCGCCGTAGGCAAAGCCTTCGCCCGCCATCGCGTGCGGTTCCATGCGATAGAAGATGTTGAAGAGATCGTCCGCATAGCCGCCCATCAGCGTGCCGGTCAGCGCGATCAGTTTGCGGGCCGCGCGCTCCAGCACTCCCAGGCCGTTGCCCTGCGCCGTGTCGCCGGCCAACTGGTGCAACTCGTCCGCGATGGCGAAATCGAACCAGCGCCGCATATAGCGGCCCGCGAATTCGATGGGAGCCATGCGTTGAATGCGGTTGCGATTAGCCTGCCACAAAGCGGAGTACCGCGTCGTTCCGTTCTGTGGCCGAGTCAGCATCTCCGAAAGCTTCACCTTGTCTCCGAAATCGAGATAGGTCAGCTTTTGCCGCTCTGAATCGAGGATGGCAGCACCAGTGTCGGGATTGACGACGCCGCCCAGGTTCGGCCCCGACTTCGCCTTGAGAAAGACGTGCTCCCAGAAGTAGCCGAGTTTGCCCTTGTCTTTGCCGGTGATGAAGAAAGCCGGCGCCGGGCACTTCTTGCGCCACTCCCGGCGGCTCATCCGCCGCAGATCGGAGAGCGACAGACGCATCCCGTCATAAACAATCCGGCCTTTGCGCAGCTTGACCTCGCAGACGCCGTGCGCCTTTCTCGGATCGCCTCCGTTGCGCAGATCCTCAATCAGGAAGGCGCGGGCGCGCGGGATGGTCACCAGCACCTCCCGCGCCCATTTGTGCGTAATATGCGAGGGGCACATCACCAGTGTCGTCGAGGGCCGCCCATCGGCAAGAACATGGATTGCGCCCAGCGCCATGTAGGTTTTGCCAGCGCCGCATTCGGCCACGATCCGCGCAGCCTTGGCCTTGCGCAGATACTTCGCTGTTCCGGTAATCGCCAACGCCTGTGCCGGAAGCGCCTTGCGCAACAGCGTCGAGATGCGCGGCGCAACAAAATCGGTTGTGTTCTGCAGCGGGGGGAAGGTACTGAGGATGCGCGATCCCAATTCGTTGGCGTGAGCGCGCAGGTAGGATGCAATATCAACTAGGCTCTCTTGGCTCATGCATGAAACCTCACGGCATGATTCTGGAACTGGGGTGCAAGTTGGAAATGGTTCTGCGGTAGAGCTACGGTTCGTCCTGCTCTTGAATCTGGCATAGCGTCTTAAACAACGAGTGCTTCGGCCACTTGACCGGTCCATTCTCTTCGGGAAACGCAATCGCGCCGGATTTCAGCCCCACCGAGATCCAGGCGAGCATCTCGTCGGCCGTAGCCGTTACCAGCACTGGTTCGCAGCCGATACCGTCGAGCGGCTGAAAGCGTCCTTCGGCTTCGAGAATTCCGCAGATGTGCTCCGCCCACGCAGGAACGGCGGGCAGGCCGAGAAAGGTCGACAGCCACGCCCAGGCCTCGTCGGGAGCTTTGCGCGAAAGAATCGTTCGGCCCACGCTACCATTTGCGTGCAACTGCTCGGAGATGGCGATCAGGTGCCGCACCGGGTGTTTGCGGCCCGGCAGGATCACCGAACTGCGATAGCACGAGGCGTGCTCGCCGAGCGTGATCTCCTTGATTGCGCCATCGGGAAAGGTCAGCGTGAAGTATGCCTTTTCGTGGACAGCCGCCGTGATGGCGCCAATGTCGGAGTCGCTTCCAAAAACGCCGACCAAATGCGCCTGCTCATCCTCTCCTATATAGGAGGGAACCCGCACGCGAATCCTGGTTGAAGTCTTTTCTGTGATGCGGTGATACTCAAGCAGCCCGAGCCGCAGGTGCGCATTCTGCATCGGCATCTTCCTCCTGCCGGATCGGCGTTTCGGTCAACTTCAGCGTTCTACCGTCGGCGTAGACCAACTGCAGTTCGTTGGCCCATCGCTCGCGGTGATGAACAATCTCGTTTTCCTCGTCGTGCTCGACGAATGTGGTGACGTGCTTGACCGATCGCCAGCGCGCAATGTGCCGGTCGTTGCCCTGGCCGAAGATGCCATTCAACAGGCCTGCCGTACAAAGCAGTCCGACATGGCCTCCATGCAGAGGCGTGATCGGCCGCCCGGTGGCTACCTCCTCATGTGGAGCGAGAAACGGCATCATCTGCTTCCACGCGCTGGAATGCGTCAGTAGGTCTTCAAGCAGGTCGTAGGGGAGGCCACGGTAAGTGAGATCCGTTTCGCCTGAAGGTGGGACTCGATATGGTTCGCAGGCATCAGGCGCCAACTCCGGCAACTCCTGATAGCTGCCGTAGAGGCCGATGCGCTGCAAACGGCGTTTGTTGGCGTCAACGGCCGCGCCGCGCACATTCGAGCGAAGCCCAAGCACGGCGATCTGCCGGAAACGCACCGATTCCACGTCGGTCATGCGGAAGACGTTGAGTGCGGTGAAGTACGAACTCAGCAGGCCGGCGCAGTCCATCAGTCGCTCAAAGGGAATGACCATCGCCAGCACGCCATTTATCACAAGCCAGTGAAACGTATGATCGAGAAACAACCGCTCCATGCGGTTGTTCGCAACCTGACCAATCTCTGAGTCGTAGGGTGGATTCAGATAGAGCAGCGAAAAGGACTCCGGCTTGGCGACGGCGTCGAAAGTGTTGCCCTGAATGGTCTCGATACCTTTCAACTGCGCGGTCAGTGCACGCTCGGCGTCGAGTTCGACGCCGTAGCGGTGCACCTCCGCGCCCTGCGTGATGATTTCGAGTGCCGTTCCCTGACCGACGCAAGGATCGACGACCGACGCTGGGCCAGTAAAGTTTAGCAATGCGCGAAGCCGAACGGCCTCGCTTTCGGGAAGCGGGTAGTAGCCCATCTTCAACCGCGCCGCGTTGCGCGCCATGGTTCCTCCTGGGGCAGTAAACTCTGGTTTTTTGAATCAGGTCGTGTATTCTTCGATGGGAGGTGCTAAGCGCACCATGGTGAAAGATATTCTTGCCGCAATCGACAACGAGATCGCCTGCCTCGAACAGGCCAAGGCATTACTGAGCGCATCGGGCACAGTAAGCGCCAAGCGTAAACCCGGCAGGCCTGCGAAGGTCGCTACTGTTGTGACTCCGAAGGTTCAGAAGACCAGGAAGCGCGGCAAGATGAGCGCAGAGGGGCGGGAGCGCGTACGGCAGGCGCAGATCAAGCGGTGGGCGGCATTAAAGGGCGCTTCCAAGGCGAACCTGAACACTATGGTTGCGCCTCTGCCAAGGGCAAAGAAGAAGGCCGCAAAGGCTGCTTGATAGGCTCCGGTGCGGAATACTATCGATACCGCGATCGAGACAGAGTTCTGCCGCCAGGCTATCCCGTGAGGAACCAGTAATATCACCGACAGATACGTGTGAGAGTGTTGATCAACCAGCAACTGCCTGGTGAACGGTCACGTTCTCAGAGCTGCGCCGAGACACGGAAACGTGCGCAATGGCGACATAGCGGCAATGATCCGCAGTGCACCTCATCAGCGTTGGGCGTTCCGTCGCCAAACAGCAGGGGAGCTACCAACACTGCGCACAAAAACGCGCGTCAGATGACTCTGATCGGCGAACCCACAAGAAATGGCAACTTCATTGAGCGGCGCAGCACCCTTGTAGATCAGGCGCTGCGCCAAGGCAATTCGCCGGTTTAGCAGCCAGCGATGCGGCGAAATACCTAATGCGGTCTTGAATCCACGAGTAAGTGAACTCACTGAGGTGGCCGATGCGTTTGCAACATCGGCAAGGCTGACATCCTCGCTTAGGTTCGCCTCAATGTATTCGAGAGCATGACGAAGTTGACGAGCGGTAAGGCCAAGCCTGTCGCTCGTAGCCCTTGTCGTGAAATCGCCGTATGCTTCGGCAATGTGGTCACGCACGGCAAGAAATATGGAATCCAGATATAGGGCACTAACCTCGTGCGGTCGCTCCAGCGCGGGTAGCATCGCTTGCATCAAGTGCAGCATGACTGCATCGTAACGTGGCTCTTCTAGGTCGTAGCGGAAGTCAAGAAAGCTACTGCGGCGTTCCGCCGCAAAATCCCGAAAGCTCATCATTGGCAGGAAGACTTGCAGGGTGTCGAAAGGATCTCTGATGTCTGCACACCATGACCTGCGCATATCGTAGAGAGCTAATGCGCCGGCCTCAGAAGCCGGTTTCCGCTTGTGATGACCGTCGCAAAACACGTTGATCGGTCGGAACGGGCGTAGTTCCACTGACACGATGACCTGATCCGCAAAGGGCGTTTGTTCGAGCAAACCGAGATTCGGTTTATCGTGACGATACCGCGCAAAAAAGAGTGGTCGCTCCGAGCGGTTTGGAACCGAGCGAACCTTCTCAAATTCAGGCCGATTTTCACTCACAAATCCGGGAACTTCAAACCGCTCTCGGACTGCGTCGCGGTTAGCGGTCATTTCTCCCTCCCAGAGTGGCCGATATTTTCTTCGATGATATAGGTACCGCTCTTGACTCAGCAATTCAGTGCTCCGAATATCCCAGCGGTGCCCGGAATATCCAAGACTGAGAAGCACCGATCAAATTAAACCTAGATCTACCAGGAATATCTGAGAGGTCGAAATGATCGAAGGTCGCATAAAGGCTCGGTTGACGCACTCTCTAGGAGAGGGAGTGAAATCCAGGCAAATGAGAAAGCCCTTAAAGGGAAGAATCGCAGTGAGCCTTGATATTCCGACGGATCTTTCGCCGGCGGCTGTTGCGGCGATTTCTGAAACCTTGCGGCAACTGCTGGCAGACGTCTTCGCACTGTATGTGAAGTCAAAGAATTTTCACTGGCACATGAGTGGTCCTCATTTCCGCGACTACCACCTTCTCCTCGACGAGCAAGCGAGGCAACTTTTCGCAATGACGGACCCCATTGCGGAGAGGGCTCGCAAAATTGGCGGTACAACACTGCGCTCCATCGGTGACATCGCCCAACATCAACGATTGCTCGACAATGATGAACAATCTGCCACAGCCAAGAGCATGCTTGAAGAATTGTTCGCCGACAACCGCTGTTTGACGAAGCTCATGCGTGCAACTCATGAAGTTTGCGATGAATTCAAGGATGTCGCTACTGCAAGCCTGCTTGAAGTTTGGATCGATGAAGCCGAACGTCGCACGTGGTTTCTACACCAG
>JBAVDS010000035.1:0-103031 GCA_049587335.1 Occallatibacter sp.
CGCCGCTGACGGTCCATTGATCCAGGTCCGTACCCTCGGCAGTTGAGTAGTTTGGAACCTCCAAAGCGAGGCCGCTGTTTTCGTTAATCAGTTCATAGTAGCCGCCGCCTTCGGAGACAACCTTCCATATCTGGTTTTCTCCACTGTCATAAGCCCACTGGTCGATAAGTCCTCCATCAGCTTTGGAGTATCCAACGACATCGAGAGCCAAACCGCTATTGACATTGGTCAACTCGACATAGTTGTTGCCCAAGTTGGTCAGCTTCCATTGCTGATTAGTGCCGCCGGTCGAGTTCCACTGCTCAACATAAGTTCCTTCCGTCGTTGAGGCGCCGGTAACATCGATCGCCTGGCCGCTATTCTTGTTCTTGATGGTGTACGTTCCATTGGCGATCAGATTCGAACCAGTGCCGCCACCGCCACCACCCGTGGAGGTGCTGACACTGAAGGAATTTAGCGTGAAGGTCTTAGAACCGTTGGTATCTCCGATTTCAAAGCCGAAATCTGCAGTGGAGAAGGTCTTGCTTTCAAGCCTGCCCTCGTTCGCAAGCCAATTCATTAAATCCAGAAGATTCACGGTGCCGCTCGACGCCTGCGAGGTGCGCAGGAAGGAAACGACGTTGTGGCCAGTGTTGCCCTGAAAGACATCGTATGTAACACCATCAATCTCGACGTTTGTGGCAAACGGGCAGCCACCGACTCCAAGTTGGTTGCAATTATACGAACTGGCTATGGGGCCGTTGCCTTTCCACTGCTCCCAGACCATGACTTCGTCCACATTACCATTCGTCCAGAGATCATAGGCTGCGTCGTAATATGGCGCGCCGCTTGTCACCGAGAAGTTGAACGACGAGTTTACGGAACTGAGGGAACTGAGATTTACGTTGCCCAGGCTAATTTCCGAATCGGGGTACGCTTGGACACCGCTGCCGCCGGAGTAATTCGCGACCGACCACCAATTGGTAGAGCTGTTGGCATAAACGCACTGGCCGGATGTCGCGCCCCATTCGTCAGTGAACAGGTTGTAATTGTTTTCAGTGTAGGTTTCGTATCGACTACACGAGCTCCACGAATAGGCCATCGCTGGCACGGAAGTGACTGCACAGAGGGCGAGAAAGCCAACTGCGATTGCGAAAGACTGTAACATTGACACTCGATGAGAATGCAGATTTGTGGACATAAATTCCTTTCGGGGAGGGCTGATCACAAGCAACCGGCTGCTCGATAATGTGAGATTGCTTGGCGGCAATTGCCGGATTTTAACTAGACACTAGCTACAGGTGCCACCAGGCGAGGCTCTTGATTATTCACAACAGGGATATGAAGAACTACATCCCGTGCAGGAATCTATTTCAAATAATGGGCGACTGTCAATTCAATTTTGGAAACTTTCTGACGAATTCTTGCCATGTGAACGGATGAATTATTTCCCCTTAGAAAAGACTATCCTTTTCTCGATAATTCCGAGTACACGACTACCGCCTTTCGAGCGGTAGTCGTTTAGTTGCAGGGAATGCGAGCAAAAATATATCAAGGTTCTTCCAACCGCCAGTAAGGGCAGTTCGACCATAAACACATAGCTTGATGAAACGGCTATCGGGGGAGGATTCAATAAGACTCACTCTAACGTCGAGTAGAAATCGACAAACACAGTATTCAAATCGTATGGAAATATCAAGAGCAAAGAATGACACAAACATGTGACGTAAAGTAATTATGCAGCGAAGTCAGTTAGATAGCATGAAGATCTATATTGTGCATCAAACCATTTTTTATGCTATAGCAACTGCACAATATTCCCGTATTGGTAATCTTTTGGTATTCGCTACTGTGATCGGGAGAAATAAAAGGTCTGAATGTTCCTCCTGATCACAAGAATCACAGTTTTTTATTGATATTTCATCTGCCGTGAATCTCCAAAGATAAGCCTTTTCGAAAGAGAAATAATTCATCTGCTTATATGATGGATATTCGTCAGAAAGTTTCCAGAATTAAATTGACAGACGCGCATTATTTGAAATAGATTCCTGCACGGGATGTAGTTCTTCATATCCCTGTTGTGAATAATCAAGAGCCTCGCCTGGTGGCACCTGAAGCAAGTGTCTAGTTAAAATCCGGCAATCGCCGCCAAGCAATCTCACATTATCGAGCAGCCGGTTGCTTGTGATCAGCCCTCCCCGAAAGGAATTTATGTCCACAAATCTGCATTCTCCTCAGTCTCAGAAAATTCGAAGCTCTGCTATGACGCTCGTTAGCAGAGCATTAACGACGGCGTCACTGCTAGGCATATCGGTTTCTGCCGCATGGTGCCAGACTAACGTCAGTGTTTCTGTAAACGCTTCTGCGACAACAGCGACAGTTGGCCCGGAAGCATATGGTGTCGACACCGCTGTCTATGACAATTACCTGACCAGCAGTGGAGTCGCTACAGAACTCAAGGACGGCGGAATCGGTGCGATTCGCTATCCTGGCGGTTCCTATGCGGACATCTTCAACTTCATCAGTGGGACTGACCAGACCCTCAACGGCGGCTACTTTGCACCCGGCGACACCTTCAACAATTTCATGAATGATGTAGTTCTGCCAGAGGGCGGAAAAGCTGTGATAACTGTCAACTATGGCTCCAACATTGGGGCCACTGGCGGTGGCCAGCCGAGCGAGGCTGCCTCGTGGGTCCAGTACGCCAATGTCACCAACAACTACGGTATTGTGTATTGGGAGATCGGCAACGAGGTCTACGGAAACGGCTATTACAGCACTAGCCTCGATTGGGAAGAAGATCTGCATGACACCAACACCAATGCATCTGCTCGTGTTGGCAATTCGGCGCTCTCGCCCACCGCTTATGGCACCAACGCAGCAGCATTTATCAAGGCGATGAAGGCGGTCGATCCCAACATCAAGTGCGGCGTCTTTGTGAACACTGCAAGCTACTATACCAACTGGGATCAGGATGTGCTGACCGCGGTATCCAATGCGCTTGAGGGTTCCGGCTATACGTTGGATTTTGTAATCCTCCACTACTATCCGGGCGGTTCGAACGCGCAGGTATTGGCTTCAAACGCGACGATTGCAAGTACGGTCGCCCAGGTTCGTTCCGACATCAAGAACTACTACAAACTCAGCAACGGCAGCAGCATTCAGATTGCGGTTACTGAGTCTGGATCAGGCAGTGCCGGCGGTCTGTTTCCATTCCTCTTCGCGGCGGACGAGTATCTGACCTGGATTGAAAACAACACTGCGAATATCGAGTATCAGGAGTTGCATAACGGATTTCTCGACAGCAGCAACACGCCGTTGGGGCCCTGGTATGGAGCAAGTTTTGACAGTACCATCGCACGCCCTGGTGACGCCACGGTTACCGCAACTTCGAATAATGCACTGCTCCGGGCGCACGCAGTCAGCCGGACTGACGGCAAAGTTGGCATAGTCCTGATTAACGACAATCCTAACGAGAGTGCTAATGTCACTGTCAACGTATCGGGTGCCAATTTGTCAACCACCGGCACACGCTATCAATTTGGCAACGCGAACTACACTGGCGGATCGAGCTACGCAAATTCCGGCATCGAAGAAAGTTCGATCAGCGGAGTTGGAAACAGCTTTACGATCAGTGTTCCAGCCTACACCGAAACTGCAGTTGTAATTCCAGCAACCGGTGTAGTATCGAACTCGCCGACAATTACTTCCCTCAGCCCAACCTCTGGGGTAGCCGGATCGTCCGTTACCATTAGCGGCACCAATCTTGGCGCATCACAAGGGTCGAGCACCGTGAGCTTCGGTGGAACCCACGCAAGCATCACCGCGTGGTCTAGTACGTCGATTACAGCTACGGTACCTAGTCTTGGAGCAGGCGCGGTTAGTGTTACTGTTAGCGTGGCAGGTGTAACCAGCAATGCCATGAGCTTTACAGTAACTACTACAACCGGCACTAATCTGATTGCCAACGGAACATACACCATCACCAACAGGAACAGCGGTCAGGTTGTTGATGTAACAGGTGCCTCCAAAACCGAAGGCACGTATGTGGAACAGTGGGATTCCACCGGTGGGACTAATCAGAAATGGGAACTCACCAATCTGGGAAATAATTACGTCGAGCTGATCAATGAGAACAGCGGCTACGCACTCGATGTCTATGGAGCATCAACGGCCAATGATGGATTGATCGATCAGTGGCCTTATGACTCCGGCAAAAATCAGATTTGGCATGTGGTTAGCGAAGGCAACGGCTACTATGAACTGATCAACGAGAACAGCGGGCTCGCGCTCGAAGTTCCCTCTTACTCGACCACGGAGGGCACAAAGCTCGATCAGTACACTCCCAATGGAGGCACCAACCAGCTCTGGTCCTTCAACTAACTTCAACACTCAGGCTTAGGAGGTTCTTGGTTTGTATAAACCAAGAGCCTCCAGTTTGGATATCTCTTTGGCACATTTGAGGGTGTTTATGCAGATTGAGTGTTTAAGGTAGCAGGTGCCATTGAATTGGATGATGGTATCCATCTTGCATTTCCGCAGTTGATAGTACCTTTCAGTTTTACTGGAGTGAATTGCTCTAGGAGTATTTCAAATGGTACACAATGTATATCGATACGCTCAAAGATTATCCTTGACTAGCACACACAATCTTGTTAAAAATGTCTGCGTTGTTGGAAACACGCCGAGAGGTACAATCGTCAACATCGTTACAATTCCCTTGAGCGCAGTGTATGTAGCAGTTCGCGGACGATTTCTTTATGTCATTGAGGCGAACTGGCAATAATGGCTTTGAACTAAGCCGGCTCAAACTGCCTTTCTGCATTACTACTCCATTTGTTGCCATGCGATGAATGAATCTATTTGTGTTCGATTTGAATGCAAACAGTATCTTTTACTTTGCGGCAATGCAAACGCGCATTTGTGTGCGCTTTTTGCCTTATGAGAGACTACTTCCGAGCTGGCCGCGTGCCCGGAATCAGCCCTCCCCGAAAGGAACACCATGCATCTGAATTTCAATCGTCACAACACGAGCAGTTTGCAGGAACTCGGTGGTCTATTGCCATGCAGAGTTTTTGTGTTGATGATAGCTATTTGTTTGTTGGCTATCCCCACCTTTGCCCAAAGTTACCTCATCGCCAACGGGACCTACACCATTGCCAGCAAGAACAGCGGCGAAGTTATCGACGTCACCGGCGCCTCCACAACTGAAGGAACCGACCTTGAGCAATGGGCGTTGACCGGCAATGCCAATCAGCAATGGAAACTTACTAATCTGGGCAGCAACTACGTCTCGCTAATTAATGTCAACAGCGGTCTGGCAATGGAGGTCTACGGGGCATCGACGGTCGCCAGCACAAAGGTTGATCAATGGCCCTATAACTCCGGCAAGAACCAGATTTGGCAAGTAGTCAGCAAAGGCGGCGGCTACTATGAACTCATCAACGAGAACAGCGGTCAAGCGCTGGACGTAAACGGGGATTCAACCACCGAGGGAGCCGCTATCGATCAATACACCATCAGCGGAAACGCCAACCAGCTCTGGTCCTTCACAGAGGTTGGCGGATCGACGGGTTGCACCTCTACACCGATTACTCCCTATATCTATGCGAACGGAGCATGGACAGAGGAGACCTCGGCCAGCGTCGCTTCAGGAGCCGGGGTAGACCTTGGTCCGCAGCCGGTAACCGGCGGAAGTTGGAGTTGGACCGGACCGAACGGATTTACTTCTACCGCGCGCGAGATCGATAACATTGCATTGAGCACCGGCGCCAACTCCTACATCGCGACTTATACCAATACCGCCGGATGCAAGAGCGTAGAAACGTTCACGATTACGGTCACGACCAGCGGAGGCGGAGGATCCAGTTGCGGATCGAAGTTTCTTCCTGTGAACGGGACTTGCGGATACATTAAGGGCGCAAATCTAGCCTGGCTCGATGGAGCATACAACACTTGGCTGGGCGTTGATCCGCACGAGCCAAGTTATGGTGTTGCATACAACTCAGCCTCCTTGAATGACCATTTGGCCGATATGCATAAGATGGGCATTAAAGTTGTGCGCGTCTGGATCATGGAAGGCGATATGGGATGCAATCTTGACAGTAACGGATATGTGACAAGCGTTACTCAGGAGTTCTGGAACAATCTCGATAATGCTGTGCAACTGGCCCAGAACAACGGCATCGCTCTCTACCTGACATTGAATAACGGTCGAGCGGATTTCCAGGAGAATTCAGCCATGCTCACCGCATTTATCAACAATGCGTTGATTCCGCTGGTTAATCGCTACAAGGGAAACCCTGGCGTCTGGGCGATTGATGAGATGAACGAGATCGACGGCACGGTTGCAGGGAATTCCGGCAACTACACCAGCACTGGATCTACCTGGTCAGAGGCAGAGAATTACATCAGGACGGTTTCATCGGCCATTCACAAAGCCGATCCAAATCGTTTGGTATCTTGTTCAACTGGATGGCACACCTGGACCAACATCGACAACTTCAAAGGGCTAGGACTCGATTTCTATGACTTCCACGTCTACGCGGACGATGGATATGTTCCAACAGCGGCCTCGCTCGCCTTGGATAAACCAATTTACATGGGTGAAAGCGGCCAAGGTACAAACGAGTGGAGTGATACTCTCCAAAACCAAGCGGAGACGAACTTCCTGAGTAATACGAACAATGGTGGCTATGCCGGTCTTGGTATCTGGGATTATGGATATGATTCGGGTACCGAGAGCGATATCTACCAGATGCTGGAAACCAATGGCTCATGGCGTCCGGTCGACTACACCATCGAAGACTTCAACCCATAGCAGAGAGAGCGGAACTAAGTTCGGCGGAAATTGAAAGATGATGTTCCGGCTTGCTCTGTCTACAACGAATCGAGGCCGGTGCGCGTTAAAGTGCGCACCGGCACGATGAAATACTTCTTGGTTTGCAAGCATCGTTTGAAAAACGACGAAAGTTCTTTTCTTAATGCACTATCCCTTGCGCACAAGAACAAGTTCATCGTGACGCCGAACTTTCACGTCTTCGATATTTACAAGCAGATCCAAAACACCTGTCTGTCCGGCCATGTTTGTTTTACACGTTCGATCAACCTAAGCAATCCAGGAGGCAACAGATGAAACATCGATTGATCTGCATGGCGATATTGGCCACCTTGCCTGTCCTTGCCCATGCGCAAGTCACAATGAACACCAGCGTCGAATACAAAATCAAGAACGTCAACAGCGGATTGGTTTTGGGCATCTCCGGTGCAAGCCAGACCGCCGGGACCGATGTGGTCCAATGGGCCGACGACGGCACCACAGACCACCTCTGGCATTTCATGCCTATGGGCAACGGCGAGTACAACATTGAGAATATGCTCACTCACCAGGTACTGGGCGTCTCCAACGGATCCACGGCGAACGGTGCGCAGATACTGCAATGGGCCGACAATAGCACCTCCGATCACCTCTGGGAGGTCATCGCTGCTCACACGGGCTACTACATCAAGAACGTGAATAGCGGCCTTTACCTCGAAGTCTACGAAGCGGGCGTAACCGACACGGCCAAAATCGATCAGTGGTCGCTCACCGGCTGCACCTGTCAGGAGTGGAATATAGAGAACACGGGAGTCAGTCCCTACAACAGTCCCAGAGCCCTCGCCGGCAATGGCACCTATATTCACGATCCTATGATTGTCCTGGACCCCACTACCAATGTGTACTGGCTCTATGGAACTGGCAACACGCTTGCCTATTCGCACGATCTGACCACCTGGACCAGTGACAGCCCGGCTCTCGATCCGCTCCCCTCCTGGGTAGCGAACTACAACAGCATCGGCCAACTGTGGGCACCGGATGTGGTCTATCATAACGGCTATTATTGGCAGTACTTTGCCGCGTCAAGCTTCGGGTCTGAGGATTCGGCCATCGGGTTAGCCAAGTCGACGACTCCCAGCAACACTGCGTGGACCAACGAGGGAATCGTGATTTCGTCGACCAATTCAAGCGGCTATAACGCAATCGATCCAAATCCTGTCCAGGACGCGAGTGGAAATTGGTGGATGGCCTTCGGCTCCTGGTTTGACGGCCTCCACATGGTCGCGCTCAACAACACGACTATGTTGCGGTCGACGGCCAACACCACCACCTACCACTTGGCCGAGCGGTCGAACGGCATTGAAGGATCGTTTGTTTACTACTACAACGGCTATTACTATCTCTTCGCGGCGATCGACGGGTGCTGCAACGGCGTCAACAGTACCTATCGCACGGTGGTGGGCCGTTCGAGCAATATTACCGGACCCTATGTTGACCGGGGCGGTATTAATATGCTGAGCGGCGGTGGCACCATCGTCCTCAGCACGCACTCGAATATCATTGGTCCGGGCGGCGCCAGCATCCTGTCCACAAACAGCGGGCCGATGATCGCCTACCACTACTATGACGGCAACAACAACGGACAGCCTACTCTGGGACTCAACTTGCTCTCCTGGACCTCCGACGGCTGGCCCTATGTAAACTAAGCCACCATAAACCTTGCAAAGATGACTGTAAACATGAGGCGCTTATCGCTTTCGTAGAACATACGGAGAAATAAGCGCCTGTCGTGCGTACATCACGATTGCCCCAAGGCAAGCTCCAATACATCAAACGAAAATCAACCAGTACACTTGCCAGTTACTTCGTGCAATCCAGAATTCTTTGTCTAACCTGCCCTTTTCATCTGGAGTTACTCGTCGGCTGCTGGTCCCGACAGATTTTGCGGGAAGCTGGTAGACAATCCGTTAGTAAGCGGAACTGCATTGGACGTGAAACTAATGGTTGCGGAGGTGAGTCCGGCGCGGCTGGCTGTGACGGTCATTGTACCGGGTGTCAGCGTAGAGCGGACAGAAACACGATTGATTCCGCACTCCGTATTCAAGTAAAGGTTGTTAGTGGAATCGACAATACCGCTGTTATAACCGCCGCGCCAGATTCCAGGGCCGTTGAAGGTGAAGTTGACTTGGGCGTCGTCTGTGGGAACGCGATTTCCATTCGCGTCTATGACTTCTACGTCAATGAAAACCACATCCTCGCCGTCAGCTCGCATTCCGCCGGGAGCCGTGTATGGAGTAAGCCGGATCGCCGCCGCCGGACCTGCTGTCGTCAGTGTTTCCGTCGTCTCGACTGTTCCCGATGAACCAAGTCCATTGGCCGTTAAAGTTCCTGCCGCAAAAGCTACGTTAGGGAATTCAAAGACAAATTGACCGGAAACTCCTGCAACCGTTACTGGCGTAGAGTTAGTACCTAGCGATTTGCCATTCAAAAGCAGTTGCACCGACGCTGTGTTGGAGATTACGTACATATTCTTCACGGTTCCAGCTGGATAACTCCAGTGGCCGATAATATGAATATCTGGGTTTGGGTTACCCATTACGCGGGTGGCATAATAGAGTTCCTTCGGCAAACGGACCGCATCGACCTTACCGCTGACTCGTGCGACTTCGCTCGAATCCTGTCTGCCATCGGCATCGGAATCCGAGAAATAAATCGATGCATAGCCCGACCATTTCGAGTAAGATGTGTTGGTATAGGCTGCACCCTTGGGCGTACCTGTGTCGGGATTGGAGATACGATTAGCCCAAAACCAGTACCAACGGCCTGTGCCGCCGCCGGGGGTATCGGAGGCTGCATTGCCGCCGCCCACGGTCATGGTTTCCTGGGTCAAGTCATAGGTGTCGTTCGATCCTTGTGTGAATCCGTAGAAGGGCGGAGAGTACTTATCCCAATAGCGACGGGCAGCCTCATCGCGAAAGTCCTCAGCCTCCATCAACGGAGCTGTATTGCGCCGTAGCGCGCTGTAACCTCTGAACATGATCCCTGGGTCTGTCTGGTCGGCCTGCACTAAGTCAGTATCGGACAGTTTGTCGGTCGTGGCCGACTCGCCGACCTCGGTGCCGTAGTATTGGGCGATGTCGTTCAGCACAGAATCTGTAGTCGCGTTGTCTCCGTCGCGATAGCCCATCGCTCGCCCACCATTCGGATCCCATTCGTTCTTCAAATTGACCATCTGTTGCATCTGGGCGGCTGTTGGTGGATTGTTGCCCGCTTCGTAAAAAAGAATGCTGGGGTGGTTGCGGAAGTAAATAATGCTATCCGTCATTACCGCCACGCGCTGATTCCACTGTACGCCTGTAACATCTGATTCGGCGTCGCCAGCCGGGCATATCTCGACAATACCATAATGGTCAAACGACGAAACATCAACACGCTGCGGAGAAACGTGCATCCAGCGGATATAGTTGGAGTTCGAGTCACGGATAAGTTGGGCGTTATAGTCATGCATCCAGTCTGGATAAGCCTGCCCCTGTCCCTCCCAGTTATTCTCCGAGCGCTGTGCGTAGCCTTTCAGATAAGTAAATTCGCCATTGATCCAAACACCACCCGTTTCGGCGCCACCTTTGAATTGCACTTCGCGGAAGCCGGTGACCAAACTGCTGGAATCAACGACCGTGCCATTGACTGAGAGGTTGGTGTACACGGTATACAGATAGGGATTGTTTGGACTCCACCAATGTAATCCAGATGCCGCGCCAGAGACTGTGAGAACCTGCATAGAGCCGTTCGCAATCGCGGTTGGCGCGCCGGTGAAGGTTGCCACCGTCTCTCCCTGCTGGTTAACGACCACTGCCTGCAAAGTTACATTTGCGCTGGCACTGGATTGATTTGCCACCTCGGATTGAAGTGTAATGGTCGCGGTGCCTGCGGGTATATCGAAGTTGGTCGCATAAACATATGCGCCCTGGGTTCCCAGGCCGTAGTATAGTGGCAGAGTCTGATGAATGGTCCCTGTCACGTACAGATTGACATGATGATTGATACCGCCATAGTCGGGATATAGATCCTTTCGATTCCACTCAAAGGTAGTCGAAGTGGCCTTTTCCTCGTAGTTAGTTGTGTTATCAATCATGACAGCCAGCACGTTGTCCGTCGTGCCGTAGTTTAGATAGTTGGTAATGTCAACGCCATAAGCCGTGATCCCGTTCTCAGAAAGCCCGACTTGCGTTCCGTTCAGATAGATGACGCCGGCTTGGCGCATCCCTTCAAATTCAAGGTAGATTTTATTGCCTCTCAGACTGGCCGGGATCTGAAAGTGTTTGCGGTACCAGGCTTGTCCCGTCCAGGTGCAGGTATCCCCACTGCTGTGGCTAATGATGCAACGGTACGAATCTACGTCGTTGAAGGTATGCGGCGTGCTCACTGTGGTCCATGAGGAGTCGTTGAATCCAACAGCTTGTGCGCCAGAGACATTTTCCCGGATGAAGAGCCAGTCCATGTCAAAGTTGTATTTCACGCGCGCGGTAGCAGGAGGCAAGTATCCGCTGCCGGTCACAGTCAGCGCGATGGCAGTGGATGCACTCAAGCTGCCAGAGATCCCACTAATCGTGACGGTATAACTTCCGGGCGCGGTCGCTTCACTCACCGCCAACATCAGCGTGCTTGTTCCTGTGGTGGAGCTGGAATTGAGCGATGCAGTCACTTCGCTGCTCGGAGTTACAGAAGCACTCAGAGTCACACTGCCAGTAAATCCACCCGCATCCAGTACGCTGACTGTACTGACGCCGCTAACACCTGGTGAAAGCGTAAGTGCCGAGGGTGAAGTAGACAGTGTAAAGCCGGGCGTCGTTCCAGTAACCGTGATGATAAATGTCGCAGTATACGAGACTGAGTTAACCGTGTATGTTGCCACATAAGTATTGGTGCTCCCGGACAACGGAATAGCGTTGATCTGTCGCGCTGTAGATGTGAATCCATTGGGGCCGGTCCAGCTCCATGTTCCACCGCTGGTCGGCTGCGGGCCAAGATTCACTGTCGAACCTGCGGCGACAGTTGCTGTGTTGGTCTCTTGCCATGCAGCGCTATTCACCTGGATATAGGGCACAATAAGGTTAGGCCCGGTAACCGTGATGGTGAATGTTTCGGTACTTGATGTTCCGTCGTCGGTGTACGTCGCTACAAATGTATTCACGCCAGTGCTCAGAGGAATGGCGTTGATCTGACGCGTTGTGGATGTGAAGCCGTCAGGACCGGTCCAACTCCAAGTTCCACCGCTCGTAGGTTGCGGGCCAATATCCACTGTCGAACCTGCGGCTACGGTTGCCGTGTTGCTCTCTTGCCATGCAGCGCCATTCACCTGGAGATAGGGAGTAATTGCCGTTGCTGCATGAGCAGAATGTAGGTCAAAACAGAGTATGAGTACCATAGCGACAAGAAGGCGGATGAGGGAGGCAAATCCGCAAACAGCCGGCCGGTGCGATTTCGTTATATTGGTCATCTGGATTCTCCTTATTTGACAGGAATTCGGTTAGACGCAAAAGACCATAGGCTGCATCAAAGTATGTAGCCACATAATCTCCAGCACACAATTCTTGTGTGCTGGAGATTTTGCTTGTGCGAGCGATACTTCGGTATTTGGCGAATCGAAGAGGTTTACTCAACCGTGATCGTAAACGTCTGTTGGCTCACGCATCCGCTCGAGTTGGTATAAGTGGCCACATAAGCGTCAGTACCCGCGGTCAGGGGAATGCTGTTAATTTGACGCAAGGTCGAGGTGTACCCATTTGGTCCTGTCCAACTCCATGTTCCGGTAAGTGGCTGAGGACCGAGATCCAGAACGGCGGATGTGGAACTAACCGTCACGCTGGATTCCTCAACCCATGCTCCATTCACATAGATATAAGGAGTAATGGGCGTGGGCGTGCAACCGCCAGTGACCACCGTACCGGTATTGTTGTTGTCCACGGCAACGTCTTCCGGAGTATCGGTGCCGTTTGAGGATAGATACTCGTAGTCGTGCCAGCCGGTAATCGAGGGGTTGGCGCCTTTTTCAGAGATTTCCATGCGCAGCGCGTCGTACAAATTCCCGCCGCCGCCGCTCACGCTCAAGGTCAGATCGTTGTTGGCGCCGACAGCTTCCAGATCGGAGGTGGGCCATTCAAAGACCATCCATTGGTAGTAGCCGGAGAGACCGCTGCGCGCCTGGGCGTCGGCCTGATTCTTGGCATGCCAGGTAATCGAGTGGCCGTTCAGCGAAGCGGTCAGATCCGCTTCCGTGGCGGCCAAGCCGACCGACAGATCGACATAACTGCCCTGCGCGTTCTGCGTGGCCGTGGTGGCAAAGTGAACCTGCCATGCAGGCACTTTCGCCGTCACGCTGCCGACATAGGAGGGCAGGATGTACTTATAGCCATCTGTTGTATCGTCAGAGGAATTATAGATGCCGGCATACAGGCCGGGATCGAACTCACCCCACTGCACATAGTTCCATGCCAGTGGATTGTTGGTCGCTGGAGTTGAGCCGACAGCCGTCGCATAGTAAATCACGGCTCCGTCGGTGGCCTCGAAGTCCTTCCAGTAATTCCAATTGCCGTAGAACTCTTTATCGTCGCATCCGGGGCAGGATCCGGCGTTGCCGCTGGTGTTCGAGCCATGCAGGAACTCATGGGCGGAACGATCCGGAGTTCCGATGGTCCAGATGGGCGCATTGGCGCTGAAGTTTTCCGGTGAGAAGGTCAGATTCGCGGTGGTGGTGCCGCCGGCATCGATCTTGACGCCGTCTTCGCGCAACTGGCCCCACTCGTTCAGCACATAGGCGTTCAGACGATAGGTTCCGGGGGTGACGTTATCGATGGTAGCGCTGCCGCTGGTGTTATTGGCCGCCCAATATTGCGCACCCTGGGTCGAGTACTGCATATTCGTGTTCTGGTCGCTGAGGACGGTCCACGCGCCGTATTGCAAGCTGGAGCCGACGCCGCTGATGTTAGCCTGCAATGTCCCGCGCCCACTGCCGTTCGGGACATAGCCGTTGGCGATCAATTCCGCATCCTTGCCGAAGAGTTCCAATGCACCGGGAATGATGCCGATCGCGTCCTGATACATGGCGGGCAGATTCGTGTAACGGTTAAAGTGGAAGCCCATCGGGCCCCAGATACGCTGGGTGTTTTCGCCCGCGCCTACGCTGTAACTGATTTCATTATCCAAATGGCCGGAGAGCAATTCGCCCATCAGCACATTGCCAGTGTAAACCTCAATCTGCTTGGTCGGACCGCCCGCCAAGTGTTCGGTGCTGGGAAAGACGGCCCAAGCGCCGAAGTTGGGACCCCAACTGCCGTTTGCCTGTAATAGATATTCGTAGGAGGCGTAGTCGTACTTGGTGTAGAACTCACGACCGAAACCAGCCGGAAGATCCGTGAAGCCGTGCAGATCCTCGACGGCATTCTCCACCGCGCGTCCTGGATCGGAGGAGGAGAGATCGGATTTGCTGGGGAGGTTGATCGACCAGCCACCCAGAGCATTCAGACCCGAGTTGTACTGGTAGGTGTTGTTGAACTCCGTCTGATTGATGCGATAGACATACTGCAGTTGACCCCAGGTCGCCGCGCCGGAGGAAGAGGGGTGGTTGGTAACGGTATAGACATAAACGGTGGCGTCGTTGGGCTGCACAATGAAGTGCTGCGAGTACGCCCATGGGCTGGAGGATGTCGCGGGCCAGCTGATCCACCAGTCCAGATAACTACCGTCGACCAGGCTATAACCGGCGGTCGATGCAACTCCGCTGGGGGCCGACGTTATGCCCGTGAAGCCGGTCGCTGTGTTGTCCATGTAGAGACCGCTGGGATGGCCGTTGGAACTGCCATGAGTGGTATCGACCAGATCGGTCGAATATCCTGTCAGGTACATACTCCATAGTGAACCGTTGGTTGAATCCCAGTCCATGGAAATCGCACCGTTGGAGATCTTCCAGTCTGTGGAACTTGATTTGGTGAGGGTCAGTTGGGCCTGAGCCGGTTTCAGCGCGCTGCCAAGCAAAAGCGCAGCAAGGACAAAGAAACGTGTACGAAAATTCATGGGGCACCTCAGGGGGATGGTTATGGAGCGCCTTACTTACTACCTGCTTGTGTCAATCAAGGCTCAATTGAATCGTGGCTGCTGGACCTTAAACTCAGAATCGCGGCAAGAGCCCGCGATCGCTGGTTAGAGTACAGAGCCGTCTTGCAAGATTAAGCGAATTAACCTCTGCTTAATCGTTTCAGCAGAGCATATTTTTTATTGCACGTAAACATATAGGCTCACATTGGTGCTTCTGTCAAATAAAAAACGCCTGACGTGAATAACATCATGAACTTGGAGCTGAAGTTCACGACGACCGAAGATCGCTTGGATATTCAGGAGAGTTATATCGCTTCTAAAATCAGGCAGATGAGTAAGCAATGAAACACAATGTGCACTGCATGCTGTTGCCGTTCTACCATCAATTCAGGAGAAATACCATAAGGCGGTATCTTCTCCCAATTGGCGACCAACTTAGCGGAACAGCGGGAATGACTTGCGGGGCGGTTTCAGATCATTCACCTTGAGCTTGGCTGCGAACTGACATATACAAAGGGACGGCCGCACGGAAAAGCCCGACATTTTGCGCATAGCCTTTCTACGATTATGCTTGCCAATGACATTGGCGGAGCGGTAATCTTCCATACAATCGAGAAAGGAGCACTCCCCATGCTTCGTTTCATTTCACAGGCGCGTCTAGCAGCCTTGCTGACGTTCATCGTTCTGATGATGTCCTTCTTGGAACCCGGTGTGAGTCAAACCGTCAGCGTACTAACCCAGCACAATGACCTGAGCCGATCCGGCGCAAACCCTAAAGAAACAATTCTCACCACCAGCAATGTGAATGAGAGTTCCTTTGGCAAGCTCTTTACCTTGCCGATTGACGGCTTTACCTACGCACAGCCCCTCTATGATCCGGGTGTGACGATCTCCGGTGGAGTGCATAACGTTGTTTACATTGCAACTGCGCATGACAGTGTATACGCCTTCGATGCAGATTCCGGCGAACAGTACTGGCACGTCTCTCTTGGAACACCTGTTCCTAGCTCTGTCATCAATACGCAAAATATCCTGGTCGAAGTCGGCATCATCAGCACGCCTGTGATTGATCCCTCCAGCAATACCATTTATGTAGTTGCCAAAACCTACGAAAATAGTGTGCAAATCTTCCGTCTCCACGCACTCGACATTGCCACTGGAGCAGAAAAGTTTGGCGGCCCTGTGGAGATTGCGGCCTCGGTCAGCGGCACAGGTATGGCAAGCAGCGGGGGAATCGTCCCGTTTGTTGCGGCGAAAGGGAATCAGCGGGCAGCGCTCACGCTGGTGAATGGAATTGTCTATCTGGCCTTCGGATCACACGAAGACTACACTCCGTACCACGGATGGCTGCTTGGATACAATGCGAGCAATTTGCAACAGGTTCAGGTATTCAACGTGACGCCCAATAGCGGAGAGGGAGCGATTTGGATGGGAGGTCAAGGCCTCGTTGTTGACTCGTCCAACAATCTTTATGTAGTTACTGCCAACAGCACGCAGAGCACGGACAATGCCTCGGAGGATTATGGGCAGAGTTTTCTGAAGCTTGTTTCAAGTGGAAATACATTGACGGTGGCCGATTACTTCAAACCGAAAGAGTATAACTACTGGAACGGCAATGATCTCGATCTAGGTTCCACTGGCGCATTCGCCATCCCCGGAACGAGCTATATTGCAGGTGGAAGCAAGTCCGGTATGCTTTATGTTGTCAACACGAACAACATGGGCAAGCTGAACACATCGGAAGACCAAAATGTTCAGGAATTTCAGGCAACTAATGGATTGTGGGGCAATCCGGCGTTTTGGAACAACAACCTCTATATCTGGGGAGTCAGTGAGCCGCTCAAGGAATATCACTTTACAGGCAGTGTCTTCAACACTTCTCCCTCATCGCAAAGCGCATACTCGCCCCCCGGCGGAACAACCAGCGGCACAGTTTCCGTATCATCGAATGGGACTACAGCGGGCACAGGAATTGTCTGGGCGACCTCTCCCACGGGCGATCCCGACCATGCGACAGTTGGCGGTAATATGTACGCCTACGACGCGACTAATCTTGGAACACTGTTATGGAGCACATCAGAGAACTCATCGCGAGATGGGTACGGCAATTTCGCAAAATTCTGTGCTCCGACCATTGCGAATGGCAAGGTTTATGTTGGAACGGATTCCGAATTGGTGGCTGTCTACGGTCTGTTGTCGAGCGGCGGCGGATGCACCCCGACCACGATTACACCCTATCTTCAGGTGAATGGGGCTGCATGGGAGCAAACACCTACCGCCTCCGTAGCTATTGGCGCCACAGTGAACCTCGGCCCGCAACCGGTATCGGGAGGATCATGGAGCTGGACAGGACCCAGCGGTTATTCCTCAACCTCGCGTCAGATTAACGGCATTCCGTTGACCGCAGGCACCGATTCATTTGTGGCAACTTATACCAATACTGGCGGATGCAAAAGCACGCAGACTTTCACGATCACTGTGAGCGGCAACGGTGGTGGAAACCTGATTCCGAATGGCACATACGTGATCACCAGCATTCACAGTGGCCTTGCTCTCGGCGATCCCAATTCATCGAGTGCCCACTCTGAGGACATGGAGCAACTGACAGTAACGGACGCGACCAATCAGCAGTGGACCGTGAACAACTTGGGTAACAACGTCATTACGCTAACCAATGTAGTGAGCGGTCAACTGCTCGACGTGACTGGGGCATCCAAGTCAAGCGGCGCTCTCATCGATCAATGGCCCGCGAATGGCAACACAAATCAGGAGTGGAGTGTTATCTCTGTAGCCGGAGGCGCTTTCGAATTGACCAGCGTAAACAGCGGCTTGGCTCTCAGTATTGATGGAGGTGGCACCACCGTTGGCGAAGAGATCGACCAGTATCCATACGGTGGAAACTCATGGCAGCAATGGAAGTTTACCAGTTTCTGAACGCAGTCTCTGGGATCCAGGCACACTAAAGATTTGTGGACCTGGATTCCAGAGGCCGATCCGCCAGATGCATAAGATGCACTGAACAGTTGCAGATTAAATCGGCAGTTGACTGTCATCCTGAGCGAATGAGGAGTATGTTCCGATGTGAGCGGGTGTATCGTAAGCGATTTTAGACTGATCGTGTGACAATAACAGACTTACTTATTTGTCAAGCGTATTATGTGTCGTTCATTGAGAGCCATTGCATTGTCAAGCAGGTCGCAGCGTAAGTCGCCAACCCAATAGACAAAATCCGAGATCCGCGATAAATAGAATTGGGAGCCAGGCGAGTGCCGGGATTGATAATCCCGGCACTGGCCCAGCCGCATGATGCTTCCCTTAGTCATTCGGGAACAAGTTGGCGAAGACCGCATAGGCTGAGGCAATGTCCACCTGCGCCCAGAAGCGATGGAAGCGGAAGACAGGAGCCGGACCGGTTCCAGCGACGTATGCTGCGACGCCAGGATAGGCTGGATCCTGCTTGTACTTGCTGCGAATGCTGAGGAAGGTTGAGCTGGAGTTGATTGGATCGCCGTCTGGCATGACGCCCGTCCAACCCGCAGGAATGTAAATCGGTGTGTCGAACTGGTTGTAGGTTGTACCTGTCTCTGGAGCCGACAGGCCGATGGCGTCGCGGTCGTTCGCCCATACATCATTCAGGAGCGTCACGGCCAGGTTATAGGAAGGCATATCTTGCGCTGTCGCCCACTTCGCAGTTCCCGCGCTGTAGTAGAGCAGAACCTTGCAAAGCGAACCCGTCACGCCGACATCCTGAGAGTAGTTCAGAATTTTTACATTCAACCCGGCGTTGAATGCAGTACCCGGCGTCCAATTCTGGGTAGTTGCGTTCCAGTTGAGAGCCGGTACTCCGGTCCACTGCAGGCTAGACGGAATCTGGTAGGCCGTCCCGGTTGTCGTGGTGTTGGCTTCAGCCCATGCAATCCATGGATCCAGAATGATCTTAGCCTTCGGATCGCCGGTCACGTAGTAGTATTCGGCGACACGCTCCATCGACCATGCCTGGAATCCGAACCACTGGTTGCTGGGTGGATTGTCGTAGGAAGGCTCGGCAATGTACGACATTCCATAGAAGGTTGGGGTGCCTGCCGGAGGAACTGCATACTGCCCTCCCCATGCGGTTTCTTCTGCATTGCTGCCGCCGCCCCAACTATTGGTAGCGCCGCCCGCAATGGCTCCATTCGACGATTGCAGCCAGCGATAGAACTCAAGCTGCCGTTCGAGGCCGGTGGTCCAATCCGATTTCGCGGTTGCCGCGGTTGAAACCAGAGAAGCATCGTTCGACAATGCGTACGCCGCCAAAGGATTCTGGTAGCCGAAGTGAACGTCGCTCGATCCGATGCGCCAAGACCAATTTCCATCCGCCGGCAGTGCGCCGCCCCATGCATAGTACCAGGACAACAGGAAAGCGGAAGAGTTCTTGGTGCCGTTTTCCACCGGGCATTGGAGACTCTGGCAGCCCTGTTCCTTGAAGTACTTGTCATAGAACGAGTAGCGCAGATAGTCGCCCAGTTCCGAAGCCAACGGAAGCAGGTTGTTAACAACGGTACTTCCACCCTGAGCGTTGGCATATTGCTGCGCCCAATACATGGCTTGGATCGCGCGCGCATCGGCATCCGGAGCATCCGTGTACTTCCATTGCGGCGTATATGGACCGGAGGTGAACAAGCTCAAATAACCGCCATTGCTAGTGTCGCCCCACTTGAAGTTATCCCAGCATGGTTGCGGAACCGTCAACCACACCGACTCCTGCGGTCCGCGCTGATAAGAGTTGAGGCACGATGGCTTGGAGCTTCCATCCTCTTGCTGTCCATAGCCGTACCAGTTGTCGCTATCCACGATCCAGTGCGCGCCGTAGATATTCCAGGTGTTGTACCTGTCGTGCAGTTCCTGCGCCAGAGGATCTTTTCCAGTCGGAATCGAAGAGTCCAGAACCGACGGGTAGTTACTCGGACTATCCCAAGTCGGAGCGTAAGTAGCCGGTGAGCTGATGTTATAACCGCTGGTAGTCGGCTGAAGAGCAGCGCTTGGGATCATATTGGTCGCAAAGCTGTTCCATGCCGTCTGCAAAGGAGTCCAATTCTTGGTGATGTTAGCTTCCAGCGCCTCCAGCCAGATGTAGTAGCTGTATGTCTCAGATACTGTCTCATGGCCGTAGTCAGGAGCTTCCACGATCAGCGTCTCTACTGAGTGATAAGGAACGCCTTGCGGGCTAAAGTACCCGTTTGCGGAGTTGTGGAAGTCGCCATAGAGCGTTTGGAAGTAGCCCTGGAAGGTGGTGCAGAGGGTGCCTGTGCAGCCACTGCCTATGGTCTTAGGTGTAACAACCAGGGTGATCCCAGTCGTCACAGAAGTCAGCGTACCGGAAGTTCCAGTGATCGTAAGTGGATAGCTTCCAGTCGCTGTGGAACAGCCCACGCTAAAACCAAGAGTACTGGTTGTGGCCGTTGGGTTTGGCGTGAAGGTTGAGGACGTCCCGGTTGGTAGACCAGACACTGCGAGATTCACAGCGCTATTGAAGGTGCCAATGTCATTCACAGTAATGACAGATGAGCCAGAACCGCATTGCGGTATGCTCACCGTAATCGGCAATGCGCTCAATGAGTAGCCCGTTGTCGTCTGCGGAGTTACGATCAGCGAGATTGACGTGCTGGCAGTGGCTCCGCCCGAGGTTGCGGTTCCGGTGATCGTGATTGGATAAGTGTTGGCAACTACCGAGGCGCCAACCGTGAAGGCCACCGTGCTGGTCGCAGTCGCAGGATTGGTGCCAAAGGTAATCCCGACTCCAGCCGGAGGAGTTGACGATGTTAGATTGACGCTCCCGGTGAACGGAGCGAGGTCCGTGATCGTGACAACATCGCTGCCGCTATTTCCTTGGATAATCGTCACGGTCGGCGACGCAGGCGTAAGCGTAAAGCCGCCCGATATGCCTTCGGTGATGGTAAAGTTCTGTGTGCTCTTGCAGGTGGCGGCGTTGGTATAAGTCGCCACAAATGTATTGACGCCCGACACCAAAGGAATATTATCTATCTCGCGCGAAGCGGAGGTAAATCCGCTGGGGCCGCTCCAGCTCCATGTACCGCTGATCGGCTGCGGACCAAGATTGACCTTGGCTCCTGCGGCAACCGTTGCGGTGGAGGCTTGCTGCCACGCCGCGCCATTCACTTGCAAGTAAGGTGTGATCGCAGTAGGTACGCAACTGCCGCCGGTCACACTCACCGCAATCGTGGTCGATGCGGTCAATGTGCCGGAGCTTCCCGGAGAACTTCCACTAATGGTCACTGTTGCCGGCGTGGTGGTGGCCGGAGCCGTGGTACTAGCGGTAAGCGTGAGCACACTGCTCCCGGTGGTGGGATTGGTGGCAAACGAGGGAGTTACACCCGTGGGCAGGCCGGTGGCGGCAAGAGTTACGCTGCCGGTGAAGCCATTCACGCCCGTCACGGTGATGTTATCGGTTACCTTGCCGCCAGCAGCTACCGTCACACTGGCCGGCGCCGCAGCAAGCGTAAAGCTCGGCGTCTTCGCGCCATTGCAGGCCACGCCGTTGATTGCGAAGTTAGTCGGAATGGCATTGGTCGCGTTATTCCATGTTCCGTTGAATCCAACGGAAGTCAGGCTGCCGCCAGCCGGGATGCTGCCGTCATAACTCAGGTTGGTCACGGTCACGTTCGCGCCGCTCTGAGCTACATTGGCATTCCAAATGCTGCCCGATGGAATCGTCTGTCCATTGGCGAAACTCCAGGTCAGCGTCCAACTGGAAATGGCCGTTGTGCCGGTGTTGTTGATGGTGAGCGCCGCGCCAAAGCCGCCCTGCCATTGGTTGGTAATCGTGTAGCCGACGTTACACGCGAATTGCGCGCGAGCGTCCGCCGCAAAGATGGTTAGAAGCAATGCCGCGAGTACTGTTAAGTACCCGCTCAATCGACGTGCCACTCTCTGCACGCGGGAGGAATTGAACGGCTGATGCATAATTCTCCTTGTTAGTCACCGCGCCCACCCCAATTGAATAGGGTGGGCGTTTTCATTGCTTATGGAGTAAGTGCAATGCGGCGGTTGGGATGCGCTATTGACAGGTAGTGCCATTCACCGCAAAGTTGGTCGGCACGGAGTTGGTTACGTTGTTCCATGTTCCATTGAATCCGGCGGCGCTGTAACTGCCTCCGGCGGGAATGCTACCGTTGTAACTCAGGTTGGTCACAGTCACATTCGCGCCGCTTTGGGTGACATTGCCATTCCATAGCTGCGTAATTGTCTGTCCATTGGCGTAGGTCCAGGTCAATGTCCAGTTGGAAATGGCAGTCGAGCCAGTGTTCTCGATATTCAAGCCTCCGCCGAATCCGCCCGGCCACTGGCTGGAAATCGTGTAGACAACGTGGCAGGAGAAACCGCCGGTTGGAGTTACGACAAGGTTGAAACTCGTCGTAGCTGGAGTTAGTGCGCCCGACTTTCCGGTCACGGTAATCGGGTAGGTTCCAGCAGTTACTGAAGAGCCTACCGCGAACGCGAGTTGGCTGGTAGCCGTTGCAGGGTTAGTGCCATACGTGACAGTTACGCCTGCTGGCTGACCGGTGGCAACAAGTGTGACACCTCCGGTAAATCCGCCCTGATCCGTAATCGAGATGGTCTCGGTACCGCTCTTACCTTGGACTACAGTCAATGGAGACGGCGAAGCCGAAAGCGTAAATCCACTCTTAGCAGTGACGATCAGCGTGAGAGTATTGTTGCTGGTAAGCGTGCCGGAAATTCCGGTAATTGTGACTGGATAGGTTCCGGGAGTTGTGGTGCAACTGACGCTCAAGGTGAGCGTACTGGTGCTGGTGGCGGAGGCAGGTGCGAATGCCGCAGTGACACCTGTGGGCAGGCCTGCTGCAGTCAGCGATATACTTCCCGTGAATCCGCCAATGTCAGTAACTCCAATAGTGGCTGTACCGGAACCGCATTGCGGAATTGTGAGAATAGTGGGTGAGACGCTGAGCGTATATCCAGTCGCTGGAGTCACAGTAACTGGAATCGTGATGACTTTCACTGTAGTTCCGGAGGTTCCGGTAACTGTCAGATTGTAGATTCCGGGAGCTGTTGAGCTTCCGGCTGACACGGTTATTGTGCAGCTTCCGTCTCCAGTGATTGGAGTACTGCAACCAGAGACTGTTTCGCCAGTGACAGTGCCGGATAGTGTAATCGTTACCGGACCCGTGAATGTGCCCGTGTCGGTTACAGTGATGGTGTCAGTAGCGCTCTTGCCCTGAACGATCGAAAGAGCTGCTGGTGCGGCCGAAAGATTAAAGCTCCCGGTGCCAGTCACAGTGAGTGTGATGGTTGTTGTGGCCGATGGAATGCCGGTTGAGGATCCGGTGATGGTGATCGGATAACTTCCAGGAATCGTCGTATTGCTTACGGCGAAGCTAATCGTACTGCTCGCTGTAGCAGGGTTGGTCCCATACGTAACCGTAACGCCGATGGGCAGAGCGGAGTTGACAAGCGTAACGCTGCCCGCAAAGGGGCTAACATCCGTAATCCGGATGGAATCGTTACCGCTGCCGCCTTGTGCAATCGATAGGGTTGGCGCAGTAGCCGAAAGCGAGAAGCTGCCACCCGGACCAGGAATGATGAGAGTCAGCGGCGTGGAATGCGTAATAGTCCCATTGGTGCCAATGATCTGGATGGTGTACTGTCCTGGCACCGTGCTCGTCTGCGCGTTGAAGTTTACTGTGATGGAACCGCCTGGAGCATTCACGGAGGAAGGTGCGAAGTTTGCGTTTACTCCTGACGGCAGATTACCAGCGCTTACCGAGACGCTCCCAGTAAGACCGCCGACAAAGGTGACAGTGAATGTGTCAGTCGGGTTCGTTCCCGGTGTCAGGGTAACCGGAGTGGAAGGCACTATGATGTAGAAGTTGGGCGCGTAAATGACGACAAGGCTCAGCGCTTCGGACTTTGTTGTGGTACCGCTGACTCCTGTCACGATGAGTGGATATGTACCTGGCACGGCAGTTGCAGATGCGACAAAGGTGAGGGAACTGCCTGCGGAGCCAGTGACTGAAGCAGGGGTGAACGTCGCCGTAACCCCAGCGGGCAGACCGCTGACGCTCAATGTGACGGTGCCGTCAAAGCTTCCTGAATCGTTCACTGTGACACTGCTGGCCGTCGTCATGCCCTGCTCCACCGTCACGGTCCCGGCGGTCGATATTGCAAATGAGCCGGATGAGCCTAAAGGTGTAGCTGGAACCACAGGGTACCCGTTCTGGACATCTTGAACAAACTCAGTTATCCAGAATGTGCCGGCCGGAGGCGAATCAGGTATTGCGCCTGTCAACATACCGTTGGCTAGCAAGTTGGAGTGTGCCGGATCGCAATTCGGATCGCCAGTTTTGGAACTCGTGCCGCCGTAGTTGCTGCCTGGATAGTTGCCGTCCGATTCTCCCGGCGGCTTGACCCAAACATAAGCCTGAAGATTCGAGAAATACCCTGGATTCACAGTGGGAGGAACACCCACTCCCTGATTCTCCTGGTTACACCATTGGCCCATGTCATCGCGCTCGTCGATCTTGGTATCGTCCACGAAAGTGTCAAGAACCGTACTGGTGCTCGCGCCAGTTGGACGCAACGGTCCGCCCCAGCCATTGCGCGAGGTATCGATCAGGAACCCAAGGGTAGAGGGGAAGCCGGCGCTGATAAGTCCTTGCTCGAATGAGGCTGCGTAATCCTCCTCATCGATCATCGGGTCGAACTGATAGAAGGTTCCAGAGCACGCTTCAGGACTGGCACAGAGCGTACCTGTGCCGGTGCCGCCGCCGGGTTCTGAAAAGGCGGTCATATACGGCTCTTTGGTGGGACCGTAGTTGGCCGTGTTGGTGATAAATCCATCCACGCTGGCAAACCCTGCCGTCGTTCCTTTCGCCACACTTGCAAAAAATGGATACGCAATGGTGGAGTTAGATGGCCAGCCAAGCCAGCCATGGTGACCTATGTCGAGGTAGTTATATACATTCGGCAGGGAATGAAACTCATTGAGCGCATACTGAATTCCCTGCACGTAAATGCCGTTCAACGAGGGCGACCCGGATTGGCCGTCGTTTGCTGCGATGCAATTGGGGAGCGAAAAGCTTAGCCCAGTGTTGGTGATCATATTCGGAAGCGAGTCGTCCTCGATCACAAGCACAAATCGGACATTCGGGTTGTTCTTGTATTGCGATAGAATATTGAAAATCGGATTAATGTAATCGTTCTCGTACTCCTGTATTCCAGTGCCTGTTAGCGGTGTGGTTTGGCCGATAGGTATATCTCCACCGGCGATGCTCAGTTCGCCGTTCGAGGCCAACGCGGCACAGTCGCGGTCGGGCAGGTCATAAATGACGACCTGGACCACAACCGGCTCACTCCCCTTTTGCTGCGCAATCGCCGCGTTGATATGCCCCTGAAGGCCTAAACGGCCGCTGTTCGCTGCGCCGCCTGCAATCGCGCCGATGTGATCCATCCAGACAAATGTCGGATAGCTTGCAATCGTGTTCATCTGTTCGGCAAGCGTTGAACCGGCTGGCTCTGCCGCAATCGCGGTATTGACTTCGTTGGTATAGTCCATACTGACATATACAGTTGCGCCAACATATGGATTGGTCACATGTGTCACCTGCGCGAATGCACGCGGTGCGACAAAAGTTAAGAGTAGAACCGCGAGAACTGCTATGTACTCGCTCAGTCGGCAGACTCGTACTACATCGCCGAAAGACATGGACTGCTTGGACATGGTTTCTCCTTAAACACAACTCACCTGTACACATAGGGATGAGCGCCCTTTTGCGTTGATAAAGCCAGTATTTGAGCACAAGATTGCGAGTCCGAGTACGGCTAATGGTGCCCGTTCGCTCAGCTTGTACAAGTTATCAAACGAAAGAACTAGGAATTAGGAAACAAAGGAGAAGCAATCGAGCACCGCTGCAGTAATACCTCAATGCAGGCATTGTCTAAAAAACGATACTTTATCGATCAGTGAACTGTCGCAAAGGATCGGCTTTCACGAGCAAAAAAAGAAGTATGGTTTACTCAAAGTCGACCACAAAACAGTGGCCAGTTCCGCAGTTGAAAACGTGAGCCTTACAGTGAAGAATTCTGCGGTTTCTCAACTGCACGAGCAAACTTAAACGTTTAAGTAGTTATCGTCAAATTACTAAAGTACTGTTTAAGAATTGTCAATTTATTGCCTACGCTTCCATACAGTGGTTCCCGCTATGTTAAATTCCAGGCGACTAAGGAATGCTGGAGCCCGCAATAGAGTATAAGTTAAATCGCCTTAATAGGACGTCGTAACAGTGTTACGGCACCGCAGGCCAAAACCAGAAAAAACTTCTGAGTTATGATGCTGATTGCCGTTATCCCGGTAGGCCTACTGCGGAGTCAAGTGAAAACTACTAAGCGACCTGTATCACCCATTAATCGCTTCGTTATAGGCTAATGTCGAAAACCCTTATCTATTGATGATTTCGGGCTTCCGCCCCTGCCGATGTCCGCCAGTTTCGATTGCAATGACCAGACAGCCAATGTCGCAAATTTCTGACTTGAAGGGCTTCATGTCGGCATCAACCCGTCGCCCGCGCAGTTGGCGCAGCGGGGATTCGCCCCACACATCAGCTTGAGGTTGGATTTTACTGAGTTGATATGAAGACTATTACGAGCGGCTGCACAAGGCAATAGCTGGCGGAAGGGGAGGGATTTGAACCCCCGGAACCCGTGAAGGTTCGTCGGTTTTCAAGACCGATGCAATCAACCGCTCTGCCACCCTTCCGCTTACTTCAAAATACCACGCATCCCTCGCCGCGCATACACTCTGCTCAACTGGCGGTTTCCTTCAGATAAATATCCACATAGTCCAGATAATTCCGCGCATATTCGAGGATCAACGCATGATCCTTCTCACCCAATTCGCGGCGGAGTTTAGCGGGAACGCCAGCCCAGAGCGTTCTAGGTGGCACTTGCGTTCCCTCCGGCACCACGGCTCCAGCGGCAATGATCGATCCCGTCCCGATGCGCGCGTTGTTGAGGATACGCGCGCCGAGGCCGATAACCACTTCGTCTTCGACGACGCAGCCGTGCACGGTGGCATTGTGGCCGATCGTCACCCAGTCACCCACCAGCACCGGATAGAGATTGCGCTGGCCGTGCAGCACGGCGCAATCCTGCACATTGGAGTTCGCGCCCACACGGATTGCATACACGTCGCCGCGGATCACGGCATTCATCCAGACCGAGGAGCGCTCGCCCAGCGTCACATCACCGATCACCTGCGCCGACGGATCCACATAACAACTGGCGGGAATCCGGGGCGCCAACCCCTTGTAGCTGCGAATCATCGCGTCAAGGCCTCCCAGACAAGTGTAGGGCAATGCGCACATCCGAAAGAGCCGATTCCCTGCCCCCGCTGCTCCTGCCATGCCAGAAATCCATCCCAAATTGGAACCAGAGGCCCTTCAAGAGTATGATTTGTGCCGAAAATCCATCCGCTGGGAGAGAAATCAACAAGAAAGAGCCTGCGCACTTGACCCAACATCCAATGTTTCCAGTATGATAGATAAAGCCATATGGCGGGTTTGGGGGTGGATTTTTTGGCAGAGGTTCGCGTACAGGAAGGCGAGCCGCTGGAAAATGCTCTTCGCCGGTTCAAGCGGAAGGTTCAGCAGGAAGACATCATCAAGGAAGTCAAGCGTCATTCCTACTATCTGAAGCCCGGCGAAAAGAAGCGCGTCAAGGCAGCACTAGCGCGCAAGCGGAATCGCAAGAAGGCTCGTAAAGAGCAGGATTAGCTTCAAAACAATTCAAAAACACCAGCCGTCCCGGCCTGCTGCGCGCAGCAGGATACAGGCAGCAGGCCGCAGACCCCCCATTTGCAAGGCCGGACGGCGTGTTTCGCATCTTTCTTTTCTTCAGCAGATTGCACGCGGATTGCGTAGCAGTGCTGATTGCGTCTTTCCGGTTTCCGGAGAGACATTGTTTTGCCGCAGAATTTGTTGCGGCCCGGGCCCTCGTTGTTGATAGCAGCACGAAGCAAGGGAAACGGGACCGGCAAGCTCTTCGGGATCATGGCCGATTTCAATGTTTTTCCCTTCTTTGGGGAAGCCGGTCATGGAATTTTCAGACAGAATTCTGAAGTGCAGCGACTGCGGCGCCGAGTTTGTTTTCACCGCTGGCGAGCAGCTATTCTTTCACGATAAGCAGTTCAAGAACGACCCCAAGCACTGCAAGGTGTGCAAGGCCAAGCGTGTGCGCGGCGGCTCGCGGGTGCGTCCGGAGACGCGGACTAACTGCTCGCAATGCGGCGAGGCAACAACGGTTCCCTTCAAGCCCACACAGGGCCGTCCGGTGCTCTGCCGCGTCTGCTTCAAGCAGCAAAAGACACCCGCACAACTGGCACAGGAGTCAGACGGACAACAAGCACCAGGACCGGAGCCGCCCTCCTGTTGAGCCTAACCGCGCCTAGAACCTGTTATGAACTTTCGAGCGAGGGAAAGTTCATGGAGGCTCTATGGCTTCTTCTTCAGTGCTCGATGCCCGATATCTTTGCGAAAGTACATCCCGTCAAAGTGAATCAACTCTAGCGCCTCGTAGGCGCGCGCCAAAGCCTCTTCCAGCGAAGGCGCGGCTGCGGTCACACCTAGCACGCGGCCTCCAGCGGTCAGCACCTGCCCATCGGCGCGTGAAGTACCGGAGTGAAAGACCTGTACTCCAGGAAGCCGCACGGCGGCCTCCAGGCCAGTGATCGGCAGCCCCGTCTTGTAACTACCGGGATAGCCGCAAGAGCTGGCGACCACGCAGGCCGAGGCGCCGGAACTCCAACGCAGCGCCGTCTCCGCCAGCCGCCCATCGATGCAGGCCTCCAGAGCATCCACCAGATCGCTCTCCAGGCGCAACAGAATCGCCTGCGTCTCCGGATCGCCGAAGCGGGCATTGAACTCCAGCACCTGTGGGCCGCGCGCTGTCATCATCAGCCCGCAGTAGAGCACGCCCATAAACGGCGTCTCTTCCTCGGCCATGCCACGCACGGTTGGCTCGGCGATGTGATGCAGAATCCACTCCGTCATGCCTGCGTCGAGCATTGCATCGGTCGAGTAGACGCCCATGCCGCCGGTGTTCGGTCCGGTGTCGCCCTCGCCGATGCGCTTGTGGTCCTGCGCGGGAGGCAGCGGCAGCACGTGTTTTCCGTCGGCAAGGCAGAGAAAGCTGATCTCGTCGCCTTCCAGAAACTCCTCGATGATGATGTGCTGCTCCGTCTCGCCCAGCAGCTTGCCGCTGAGCAAATCTACGGCGGCCTCCATTGCGGTGTGGCGCGAGGAACAGATGATGACGCCCTTGCCAGCGTGCAGCCCGTCGGCCTTCACCACAATCGGCGGATGAAAGAGTTCGATCGCTTTTTCGATCTCGGCGGCGTTGTTGCAGACCGCGTAATTGGCGGTGGGAATCTTGTGCCGCTGCAAGAAGCGCTTGGCGAAGCCTTTGCTCGACTCCAGCATCGCCGCCGCGCGCGTCGGCCCGAAGACGCGGAATCCCCGCTCCTGAAGGGCATCCACAACACCCAGCGAGAGCGGCAGCTCCGGACCCACAATCGTCAACCCCGGCTGCTCCGTCTCCGTCAGCCGCACCATCGCGGCCACGTCCTTCAGATCGACTGCCACGCAGCGCGCAATCTCCGCCATGCCGCCATTGCCCGGCGCGCAGACCACCTCCGTGACCCGCTTGCTGCGCTTCACCGCCCAGGTCAGCGCATGCTCCCGGCCTCCCGAACCAAAAATCAATACTTTCATCGTCCCGTCCCTGCTCTTCCCTGTCTTCAAAGCTCACGAATGATTATCTCAGCAAACCGGAGATGAGAAGTCAAACGGGGGAAGAGACGAAAAGGGGTAATCGACGTATAATTCTGCCATGCTGAAACGCATTTACATCGACAATTTTCGCTGTTTCGTCAATTTCGAGTACAAGCCGGAGCGAAAGCAACTACTGCTGGGGGCAAACGGCAGCGGCAAGTCGTCGCTGCTGGAAGCGATTCGGCTATTCAAGGAATTTGTTAAAGGTCGGGACATCCCGTTCACACAATCCTCGCGTACACGCTGGCAAAAGCGTCCCGTGCAAGTTTTTGAAATCGACGCAGAGTTGGACAATGGGAGGCTGCCTTACTCCTATCGCATCGAAATCCGTTATTCCTCGAAAACAAGTGCGCCGACAGTCGGACTGGAGAGGTTAACTCTCCACGGATCTCCCTTGTTTGAGTTAAGCGAAGGCGAGATGCGCTCTTACGATCAAGGTGCTGTACAGTCAAGTTTCCAGCGCGGGGAAGCTACCGAGTCCTCCTTGCATCTAATTGCATATGCGAACTCAAACGTACGCACATTCCTTGACTGGATGGATTCCATTCAGTGCATCAAAATCGATGCATATGAAACAAAGATGGATGAAACCTCAGATTCTGCGAGTAAATATCCGGACTACGAAATGGAAGATTTGCCGGACTGGTATAACTATTTAGCAACTTCCGATCCTGATGGCATTGTACGGTTTCGCGATTCCTTGCGGGAGGCAATGCCTGCTTTTCTGAACCTACGCTTTTCCACCGAAGATGATGGTGTAAGGAGGCTTCGCCTTGATTTCTCATCACCTGAACCGGAAAAGCAGCCGCCGTTTTCGCTCCATGAGCTTTCAGATGGACAACGCTGTCTGATCGCACTCTATATGATTCTCCACTTCTTGATTGCCAAGGGCCACACAGTCTTCCTTGATGAGCCGGACAACTTCATTTCTTTGCGTGAGATTCAGCCATGGTTGTTGGCTGCCGAAGAATCAGTTGAGGATAGCAAAGGTCAACTGATCCTGATTTCTCATCATCCAGAAATTTTGAATCAATGGGCGCAGGAATACGGACTGAGTTTCTTCCGGGAAGAGAACGGCCATGCGCGGACTGAGAAGTTCAAGACTGATCCGGACGGGATTCTGCAACCTTCAGAGTTGATCGCGCGGGGATGGGAGAATGAGTAACCCATCTTTTGTCTATGTTATGGCGGAAGACCAACGCCAGAAGCAGTTTATATACAGATTCCTGGTTCATGCTGGGCTTTCACTGCGCCAGATGACGATAGAAGTGTCGCCATCTGGCCAAGGTAGCGCGGAACAGTGGGTACGCAAGAACTTCGCGCGGCAGGCGAGAAAATGCAGAGCAAGGAATGCACGGCACGCACGAGCTTCGACTGGCATGTTCGTTTTGCTAGACGCAGACGACGGGACTGTTCAAGAACACTTGTCCGAACTGGATGCTGCATTGGTGGCCGAAGATCAGCCAAGGTACAATTCAGCGACTGACACAATAGCGAGACTGATTCCGAAGTGGAGCATCGAAACATGGATTCTGTTTCTGATTTCACATGGAGCATCCGAGCCTCCGTTGAGTGAAGACGAGCCCTATAAAAGCTCAACGACAACTGAACAATGGTCTGAGTTGATTCCGCAGGCTTCAGCGACACTTTACGATTGGTCAAGACTTGGTGCCAAACTTCCTGAAAATCTCATTGATTCGCTCCGATGCGGTCTCAATGAAATTCCCAGAGCCTTTTCGCGGGACCGGTGACGCGCGATGGTGCAAACGCGCATCAAACCGTACTTCCAGCAGCTCGCCGAGCAGACGCGGCGCGCCGTGCAGTTGCGCCTCTACCGGCGCAATCAGGTCTTCGGCCTGCTCTTGGTAGCCGCTGCTATCTTGCTCTCCTGGTTGCTGCGCACCAATCCCAAATGGATCTTTCCGCAGGGCTGGTGGCGGCCATGAGCGAATTGAAGGGTACAGGCTTTAGCCCGTACATTAGCACCGCAGAATCGGCGCGGGCTTTAGCCCCTGAGGGAGCTATCACAAGCGAAAAGCCGCTCGCCATCCTGCTTCTCGGCCCCACTGGCAGCGGCAAGACGGCGCTCTCGCTTGCGGTCGGCGAGCGATTTGGCGGCGAGATCGTCAGTTGCGATTCCGTCGCCGTCTATCGCGGCATGGAGTTGGGCACGGCCAAGCCCACCGCAGAAGAGCGCGCGCGGCTGCCCCATCATCTGATCGACGTGACTGATCCCGATCAGCCCTTCACCGCCGGCGAGTACAGCCGTCAGGCGCGGGCGGCACTCGCTGAGATTGCATCACGCCGCCATCTGCCCATCGTCACCGGCGGCACCGGCCTCTACCTGCGCGCACTCATCGAGGGACTCTTCGCCGGACCGGAGCGGCACGAAGAGCTGCGTTCCCGTCTCGTGCGGATACATCAAACGCGAGGAAAAGAGCGGCTGCATCGCATCCTTCAGCGCCTCGACCCAGCCTCCGCCGCGCGCATTCACTTGAACGACACGCCCAAGCTGATGCGCGCCATCGAGGTCTGCATCAAGGCGCGCAAACCGCTCTCCAGTATTCTGCAAAATCAGGAAAAAGCCCGCGATCCCCTCACAGGTTTCCGCCTCCTGCGCATCGGCCTCAACCCGCCGCGCCAAGCGCTCTATGAGAGACTCAACCGCCGCTGCGCCGCAATGTTCGATGCTGGCCTGATCGAGGAGACTCGCGCTCTGCTTGCACGCTACGGCCCGGTGAAGGCCCTCGACTCACTGGGCTACCGGCAGGCGATGGCCGTGCTGGCCGGGACTCTGAATGTTGACGCAGCGGTCGCCGCCGCGCAGCAGGGCCATCGCAACTACGCCAAGCGCCAGCTCACATGGTTTCGCCGCGAGCCGGATGTGCATTGGATCAATGCCTTCGGCGATGAGCCGGAGACGATCTGCGCAGCAACAGTTATGGTTCAAAGCATGATGCCGATCCGCAATCTCGATCTGGCGCATCCATTAAACTGACTTTGGATGTTTGTCCGTCGCAATCGGACGCAGCATTCCGGAATGGAGTTTCCCTTGGCAGACGCAATCACAGAGACGATCCATGACGTAACCATTCTCGGCGGCGGTCCGGCCGGCTACACGGCGGCCATTCGCGCAGCGGAGTACGGGCTGAAGGTCGCCCTGATTGAGCAGTCCTCCAAGCTCGGCGGCACCTGTCTGCACGTGGGATGCATCCCCACCAAGGCGCTGCTCTTCAACGCCGAGATATGGGATCATCTCCAGCACGCTGCCGAGTTTGGTATTCAAGGCATCGGCGCGCCCACGCTCAACTGGCCTGCGGTCCTAGATCGTAAAAACTCGATCGTCGCCAAGCACGTCAAGGGCCTCGACTTCCTGATGAAGAAGCACAAGATCGCGCGCCTTGAAGGTTTTGGACAGCTTGCAGGCCCCGCAGCGGGCGGCGTGCATATCGTCGATGTAAAGGCAGCGAGCGGTGAAACCAGCCGAGTGAGGGCAAAAAACCTCATCCTAGCCACCGGCTCCGAAGCCAAGATGCTGCCCGGCCTCTCACCCGGCGATCGCATCCTCACCAATATCGAAATCCTCGCCATCAACCAGGTTCCCAAATCATTGATCGTCATCGGAGCGGGCGCGGTGGGCATGGAGTTCGCCTCGATCTTCCGCACCTTCGGATGCGAAGTTGCAATCATCGAGTTTCTGCCCCGCGTCGTTCCTGTGGAAGACGAGGAGGTTTCCAAAGAGATCACGCGCCTCTTCAAAAAGCGCGGCATCGACGTGAACACCGGAGCGAAAGTCGAGTTAGTCGAGACGACAGAATCGGGCGTGCGAGTTACCTTCACTGACGCCAACGGCAAGACGCAAACCAAAGAAGCCGAAAAGGTGCTGGTCGCCGTAGGCCGCGCACCTCGCACCGCAAACCTCGGCATTGAGAAGACTCGCGTCGAATTGGATCGCGGGTTCGTCAAAGTCAACGAGGCTCAGGAGACCGCCGAGCCGGGCGTCTTTGCCATCGGCGACATCGTCGCCGGATTGCCGCAACTCGCCCACGTCGGCGCGATGGCTGGCATGATTGCCGCTGCCAAGATCGCTGGCAAGCCGTTTCGCCCCATTCGCCGCGACCGCATCCCTGGCTGCACCTACACCGAGCCGCAGATAGGCTCCGTCGGTTTAACGGAAGCGCAGGCGCGCGAAAAAGGTTACGAAGTGAAAGTAGGAAAATTCCCCTTCGCGGGCAACTCCAAAGCCACAATTATGCGAAGTCACGATGGCTTTGTGAAGGTTGTCTCCGATTCCAAGTACGGCGAGATTCTCGGCGTCCACATCCTCGGTCCGCAGGCCACCGAGTTGATCGCCGAAGCCGTCGCCGTAATGGAACTCGAAGGCACGGTGGAGGAAATAATGTTTACCATCCACGCGCATCCCACGCTGGCCGAGTCGCTGCTGGATGCCTATGGCGCAGTCGAGGGCATGGCGATCAACGCGTGAGGACGTGCTGTTCACTGCTTGGGTAGATTCGTTATATGAATCACCTTCAACCCGTTCGATGTCGTAGTCTTCTCGTCCGGAATCTGAATCGCCGATGGCAGGAGCAGGTAAGCATCGCAACCGCCTCCGTACTCGGAGCATATCAGGCGCACCTCCCGTAGCAGCCTCGCCTTGGAACCCGAGGGTAGTAGGACATCAAACTTGTGCGCTTCGAGCACTCCAGCCAGAAATGCAAACTTCTTCTCACCGTGAAACAGATACGCCTTCACCGGCTTACCCGCCTCGTAGGCAAGAGTAAAAACAGCCTCACCGGTGTACTTGCTGTTAGGGGTAATGCCGTGAATCTCAATCTTCTTGTCCAGTTCGGCGCGCATGCTGCCTTTGTACTGGCCGTGATTCAGTGATGTGGCCGTCAGAGGCTTGCCGGTCAGCTTCTCGTAGCTATGAAGAATGTGCTCATGCACGTTGTAACCGTGATAGAGCAATCTTCCGGCCATATTGCCATCTCCGGCATCGGCCACGCTGGCCAACTCGTACTGGTGAGCGGCGGCGTCGCTGTCGCCTTTGGCTTCCAGCAGACGGCCAAGCTGGTAGCCTGCCATCGGGTCCTGGCTCAGTTTCCATGCGGCGCGGAGATACGATTCTGCCGTAGGCAAATCCTTGGATTCCAGTGCGGCCCATCCCTTCGTTGACCACGCAAGAGCAAGCTCCTGCGCCCAGTAGAGCGAGGGTTCCTCCTCGGTTGACAATTGAAGAGACCTCGTCTCAATGGCATCAACCGCCTTGTTGGAGAGATCGGCCGCTTTGGCAAGATCGGCCGCATTTGGCGGAGGTTCAGCGGCAAGGATCAACGTGGCATCGTGCAAGGGTTGCATTACAGCCAGATTTTCGGCCATTCGCGCCTTGTCAACCGCACTCATATTCATGAGCTGCCTTTGCATATCTGGCAACAGCGCCAATTCCGGCGGCGAGATGAGAACTTGATTGTTAAAGTCCTCAAATATGCCACGACGGAAGGCGAGATACTTCTCCCACTGCTCAAGCGGAACCGCCGTCTTCTTGACAAGCAGCCGCCGGTCTGTCGTGAAAGTTCCATCGTTGAAACTGTATTTTGCCTGGTATTCCAGCCAATCTTCCTTGAGGTCGGCGTCTTTGGGAGGGATCATCGACCAGCCCTCCGGCAATTTCAACACCGCATGGTAAATGGTCTCGCCGATGGAACCAAGTTCTGGATCGTCGCCCGGTTTCTTCTCCTTCACTCCTGGAGCCAGTTCTCCGCCCATCGCCGGAAGTGGAGGAGTAATCCAGTGCGAGGAAACATTATCCTTCCACTGGTCATATTTCTCGCGCGTGTAGTCGTAGGAAAAATGGAAGGGTTCGGCAATCTTTTCGACATCGGAGACCTGCGGATTGGAAACCTCTCCGGCATAACCCTCTGAATTCGCAATTCCCTGGAGAAACTCTTTCCACTTGGATTGCGGAACCCGGCGAAAACCGGATCGGAAGAGTATACCTACGTCGCCATCCATTGTATGCGCTAGGTGTCCGGTGAAAAGTCCTTGATCGGAGAGCTTACCCTCGACCTGGATACGAATAGATCTTGGAGATGGTGGATCGGCGGGAGTTTTTTCGAGATACGCCGGCTTACCCGCGGGAACGGCAAGAGCCTGCTTGTCGCGCAGGCTGTCCATCAGCAGGCCGACAGGCGCGACCTCTTCGGTCGAATCCATCCACAATAGTTTGCCGTTGAGCGAAACCTGCGTGATGACGTGGTCGAACTGAGCGGGCGAGGGCGTTGCGGGGTCGAGTTCGCGAATGCTGGAGATCAATACGGGCCAGGCTTCGATGCCAGCGGCTTTCAACAGCACGGCCAGCAGCGTGTGCTTGTCCTTGCAGTCGCCATATTCGTTGGAAAGCACATCGTCGGCCGGATGCGGCTGATAGCGGCCAATGCCGAAATCCAATCCTACATAGTGAATGTGCAGGGCCACATCATTAAAGATAGCGTGCAACTTCTCCTCGTCTGAGGAAAGTCCCTTGGTGAGCGCATCCGCTTTAGCCTGGATCACAGGAGTGACAGCAAGAGAATTTTTCTGAAGCGAGTCGTACCATGCACCTACCTGCTCCCAATTGGAGAAGGTTGTCACCTGCACAGAAGGCTTCCAGTGCTTTGCGGACTTGGGCGGCGCGTCGGGATCGGGCCGCGCCAGATTCGAGCTAGCCCAGTGATAGAGCTTGCGGCCCCGAGCGGTCGTTACGGTTGGCTGAATATCATTGCTGGCAACCGTTACTGCCTTGTCTGATGGCAAATCAATATCTAATTGTTCGTCCAGAATAATGAGGTTTTTCTCGAAGGAATACTCCATCCAGAACTGGCCGGGAATCTCAGACTTGAGGGTGCGCAGCGTGACCTGGGATTCAAGTATGTCGCCCACCCCCAGCCCCTTGACAGCCACGTGCTTCTGATGGATGTCGGAGTACATCGGCGCCGTTCGAGTTACATCGTCGGGCATATCCTGCACATTGTAGTCGGGCGTAACGACGACCGAGCCGTCCGGCTTGATGACGCGGACATAACCGATCTCCACCTGTTGGTTTGAAGCCGTATAAGTGAATGTAAGCACTGCCATCTCTTTGACACCGGAGTCAGCCAGGATGAGAGTTCTGGCTGTGGTCTGGCGGGTTCCGGTGCCATCGGTCTCCATGCGAATCCGGGTTGAGATCTTTTCCAGAACCAGGGCTTCCTTGGAGATGTCGGGAGGCTTTGTGGTGACTGTCGCAGGGACAGGAGAGACTTGGGCTGGCTTGTCCTGCGCTGTCGCGGAGAACAAGCTGCAATGGCAAATGGCTATGGCAACCATTACCCAGCCATAGCCACGAAGCACAAGACTAAACCGGCGCATTGGAGACGTTATCGAACTGCGCATAAAGGTGTCACCGGATTACTGATAACAATACCAGAATCAGACGGAAAACAGAGAAATCTACAACTCCGTCGATTGGCTCTCCACCAGCGCCGTGGCCTTCGCAATGAACTCCGCCAGCGGCATCGACCCCTGATCGCCTTTACCACGCGTGCGCACACTGACGGCCCCAGCCTCCTGCTCCTTGTCGCCGAAGACCAGAATGTAAGGCGTCTTCTGATTCGCAAAATCCCGAATCTTGCCGTTCATCTTCTCGTTGCGCTCGTCCACTTCCACGCGGAGGCCGGCTGCCTTCAATGCGCTCTCGATTTTCTTGGCGTACTCGTGATGCCGCTCGCTGATCGGAACCAACCCCACCTGCACCGGCGCCAGCCACAGCGGGAAGGCTCCGGCATAGTGTTCGATGAGCACGCCGAAGAAGCGCTCGACCGAGCCAAAGAGCGCGCGATGCACCATCACCGGCTGATGGCGCTCGCCGTCTTCGCCCACATACTCCAACTCGAAGCGCGCCGGCAGATTGAAATCGAATTGTACCGTCGACAACTGCCACAGACGGCCCAGCACATCGACCAGCTTCACATCGATCTTGGGACCGTAAAACGCCGCTTCGCCGGGAATAGTCTTATAGTCGATCCCCTTGCGTTCCAGAGCGCTCTTCAGACTGTTGACCGCCAGCGCCCAATTCTCATCCGATCCCGCATAGTGTGCGCGGTCGTTCGGGTCCCACGTCGATAACTCGACCTTGAACTCCTTGAAGCCGAAGGTTGTCAGCACCGCTTCGGCAAAGTCGATGCAGGCGACGACCTCGTCCTCGATCTGGCTCGGCATACAGAAGATATGCGCATCGTCCTGCGTAAAGCCGCGCACGCGCAAGAGGCCATGCATGGTGCCGGAGCGTTCATAGCGGTAGACATTGCCTAACTCCGCATAGCGAGCGGGCAGGTCGCGATAACTCTTCGGCGAATTTTTGTAGATCAAAATATGGAAGGGGCAGTTCATCGGCTTCATGCGATAATTCGCATCGTCCAATTCCATCGGCGTAAACATATTGGCCGCATAGAATCCCTCGTGCCCCGATGTCTGCCAGAGATTCACGCGGGCCACGTGCGGCGTATACACCAATAGGTAGCCGCGCCGCAGGCACTCGTCGCGCATCCAGTCTTCCATGATCTTGCGGATCATCGCTCCCTTGGGATGCCAGAAGACCAGCCCCGGTCCGGCCAGTTCTTGAATGCTGAAGAGATCCAACTGTTTGCCCAGCAAGCGATGATCGCGCTTGGCCGCTTCTTCCAGGCGGGCAAAATGCGCGTCCAGCTCCTTCTGCGAGAAAAAAGCAGTGCCGTAGATGCGCTGCAACTGCGGATTTTTCTCATCGCCCAGCCAATAAGCACCGGCAAGGCTGGTAATCTTCACCGCTTTGACGCGACCGGTTGAGGGCACGTGCGGCCCGCGGCAGAAATCCACAAACTTGCCGTTGCGATAGAAGCTCACCTCATCGCCCGGCACAGTGAACTTGGTCACGAAGTGCGTCTTCATGAAGTCACCGTCGCGCTCAAAGTCTTTCAAAGCTTCGGCTCTTGGCGTCGATTCATGCACGAACTTCTCGTCGCGCGCAATCACCTCGGCAATCTTCGCCTCGATCAGCGCCAAATCCTCCGGCGTGAAGGGCTTCTCACGATGAAAATCATAAAAAAATCCTGCGTCAGTCGCCGGACCGTGCCCCAGCTTGGTCTCCGGAAACAATTCCAGTACCGCCGTTGCCAGCACGTGCGCGGCGGAGTGGCGCAGCACTTGAAGCGCCTCGGCGTCCGTCTCCTTGAGCAACTCCAACCGCGTATCGGCAGTCAGCGGCGTCGTCAGGTCCACCAGGCGCGGCGCGGCAGCGTCCCCGGCGGCATACATCGCCGCCTCGGCCGATGGTTCTTCCGCAGCCTTCTCTCCGCAGCAGTTGTGTTCCTGCGGCTGCGGAATGGAAACCGGCTTCAACCGCGCCACTACGCAAACAGCGGCCAGGCGCGGCGAAATCGAGTTGGCAATTTCAAGAGGTGTCGTCCCGGCAGGCACTTCGCGCTTCGCCCCGTCGGGCAGGTATACGGCAATCATTTGCGTGCTCATCGTTTCAGAGTCCTTTGACTTCTACGTGCAGTAAAAATGCAGCGCAACTGAACAGGATAGTTGCCGCGGCCTATGGAAGTCGAGCCGGATGGGCAGATTCAAAACCAGAGCCTCTCGAAAAATTGCAGAGTCTTTATCCCTCTTGCGGAATCATCTCTGGTAGGGGCGGGCGGGGCCAATATGCGCTGGATTTCTTTGATCTGCTGGCTGGGACTCTGCTTTGGGGCGGCGAGCATCAGCGCGCGCTGGACGGCCAGCGAGCTCCTCGAATGGTATCGGACGCTGACAAGGCCGGCCATCACTCCGCGCAACTCTCTCTTCGGCCCGGTTTGGACGCTGCTCTACGCGCTGATGTCCATTGCCGCATGGCTGGTTTGGGAGTCGGCGCCATCGCCCCTGCGCAACTGGGGACTGGTCCTCTTCCTGGTGCAACTCGCGCTGAACGTCGCCTGGTCGCTGATCTTCTTCCGCTATCACGCCATCGGAGCCGCGATGGTGGAAGCGATCCTTCTCTGGTTTGCCATTGGCGCCACCGCGCTGCTCTTCAACCGGGTCTCACCCGCGGCCGCATGGCTGATGGCTCCCTACTGGGCCTGGACCGGCTTTGCCGCCGTCTTGAACGAAGAGTTCTGGCGGCTCAACCGGCGGCGCCTTCACTTGTCCGTCTTTTCCTCGTGATATTCCATCTCCGTATTGATCGCCCAGATATTGTCTTTCGTGGTAATGCCGTTGGCAATGTTTTCCACCGACGCCATGGCCGTCAGCATCGAATGATCCTGATTGTTGTACTTGTGCATTCCGTTGCGGCCAACTAAAAAGAGATTCTCAAAACCGTCGAGATAGTTGCGAATCACGTCGAAGCGCTCATAGCTGCCGAAGTAAGCGGGATAGGTCTTGGGCACGTGAACCACATGGGAGTCCTCCACATCCTCAGCGTTGAGAATGCCGATCCGGGCAACCTCGGCGATCGCAAACTTCGCCATCTCCTCGTCGGAGAGCTTCCAGAGCGGATCGGTCTCATTGCAAAAATACTCCAGGCCGATCCAAACCTTCTCCGGGCTTCCCACCAGCCAGGGACTCCAGTTATTGAAGATTTGCAGTCGTCCCACCACTACGTCCGGCTCCTGAATGTAAATCCAGTTATCTTTGAGCGGCGCGCCGTCCTTCTCGGTGACCGTGAGCTTGCTGGCCAGCAGTCCGACGGTAATGAAGTCGCGGTACATCAGCCCTTCGCTCACCTTGCGCACCTCGCCGGGAACCGGCGCGCCAAGCGCGCGGATCAGATCGCGGACCGGCATCGTCGAAAAGAAGTAATCGCCCGCGAAGCGGACGCGTTCGCCCGCGTCGTTCACGCCTTCCACCGAGACAACGTTATTCCCGTTCACCTCGATACGATCGACGCGGATGCCGAAATGAATCTCCCCGCCGTTCTTGCGCACCAGCCCGGCCGCATACTCCCACAACTGCCCCGGACCCAGCTTGGGATAAAGGAACTTCTCAATCAGCGAGGTCTCGGTCTGCTTCTGCGCAATGTCGCCCGGCTTCTTCTTGCGCAGAGCCTTCTTGAAAAAGTGGGTTACCACGCCCTTCAGCGAGAGTCCCTTGATGCGCTGCGCCCCCCACTCGGCGCTGATCTCATTGCAGGGAACGCCCCAGACCTTTTCCGTGTACGACTTGAAAAATGTCAGATAAAGCTGCTTGCCAAAACGATTGATGATGAAGTCTTCCAGCGACTTCTCCTGGCGTTGCGGCAAGAGCGCCGAGCGCAGATAACTCACTCCGCAGCGCAGCGTGCGCAGCAGCCCCATATTCCGGAAGGTCGCCGCGGAAAGGCTAATGGGATAGTCGAAGAAGCGGCGCAGAAAGTAGATGCGGCTCTTGCGCTGCCTGACCAGCATCACCAGGTCTTCGTGTTCTGCATCGAGCGCGCCGTTCCCCGCAGGCAGATCGCGCTGCTGGCCCTGATAGCGCAGCGCTCCCTCCTGCGCATCGCCATCCCCGCCGCTTGCCACCGGCATCAGATCCAGCCACCACTGCATCACGCGATCCGATTTGGAAAAGAAGCGGTGGCCGCCAATATCCATGCGGTTGCCCTTGTAGCGTACCGTGCGCGAGATGCCGCCGATCTCCTGGCTCGCCTCCAGCACCACCGGCTTGACCCCGGTGCGCCGCTGCAGCTCGATGGCCGCGGTCAGCCCGGCAGGTCCCGCTCCTATAATGATCGCTTTCTTATCAGACACGGCATTTCCTCGTTTGCATGGAAGGGATGACAGATCTAGGTTGCGCGCTGGCTCTTCAGCCAGCAAACTCCCCCATCAAGAGTACCCGATTCCGCCCGCCCATCGCAGCCCTGCCGGATTTCAGGAGATCCACTTCAGCAGCCGTATGATGCCCATCGATGCGGGCTTGCTGTGTGCCGATACATCGGAACGCTTCTCGATCTCGGCCCGGTGATTGGAATAGTATTGATAGGCGCGCACCAGCATCTGGGAATTGCTCAGCGTCGGCTGCCAGTGCAGCTCCCGCTTGATGCGCGTGGTGTCGAAGAAAAAATCCTCCGCGATCATCTTGTAGTGATATGCGCCGAGCGGGGAGATGTGCAGATGATGCGCCAGCTTCATGGCCAGAATTGCCGGTCCCTTCGGCAGCGCCCGCGTCTTCGACTTGGACCCGGCGGCACGTATGACCGCCTCAAAGACTTCGCGCAAACTTTCCACGTGATCCGATCCGATATGAAAGGTCTCCGATCGTCCCAGCTCCATCGCCTGTTCGCAGGCCTGAGCCAGGTCGTCCGCATAGATGAACTGGTATCGATTCGATCCTCCGCCAACCAGCCAGACCGTCTTGTTATCGTCGATAAACTCAAAGAGAATCGCCAGCAGCCCCAGCCGTCCGCTGTCAATGATCGTGGGACAGCGGATGATCACTACATTCAGCTCGCTGGAGTACTCGCGCAGCACACGCTCCGACTCGAGTTTGGCGCGGCCGTAAACTTCCACCGGCGCGGGAGGCTCATCCTCGGCAATGGCATGGCCCAGGTTGCTCGCCCAGAGGCAATTGGTCGAGGTGAAGATGAGATTTCGCACCTGATGCCGCTTGCAGGCCTCCGCCACATTGCGCGTGGCTTCGACATTGCAATTCCAGACCTCCGCTTCGTCGATCTTGAGTCCGTGCGCCAGCATGGCGGCGCAATGCTGCACCGCGCTGAATTGATATGTGCTGAAGACCTCTTCCACCAGCGCCTTGTCGCGCAGGTCTCCCTGGATGCTGACCAGATTTTCATGCCGGTCCGCATCCTGCACCAGATCGAAGCTGACGCAGCGATACCCCTCGCCCAGCATCTTGCGTTTCAAGACTCCGCCAAAAAACCCGGCGCCGCCAGTAATCAATACGGTTTGCATCGAATCCTCTCCATTCCACTCGTTCTCAGCCGGCCGCCTCTGGCCTTCTTATTGCTCGGCGATCTTCATCGCCCCGAACCCCGCAGCTGCAAAAATGCATACAATCGGCATCACCGGCAGCCGGTAGCGAGAATCCGCCCCCGCACCTCCCGCCATGGCTGAGATAGCAACAAAGTAAAGCGACGTACCCAGCAACAGCCATAGAGACGCACTCTGCATTGCATCGCAACGGGCCGCGCGCACGGCGAGAAATACTCCGCGCCCCGCAAGCAGATACAATCCCAGCATCACTACCGTAAATGCGGTCTTCTCGGCCGCCGCCCCGGGTTCTGATTTGGCAAACTGGATCAGCCCGCGTAACGGCCCATCGCGTCTCAACAAGTAAACAATATGCCGGGACTCATCCCGACTCATCAAGGCATCGAAGGACCTGGCGCCAGGATCGATCAGCGTCTTGACGAGGGATTCGAAGCAGGAATGAAGATAAAGCCCAAAATGCGCCCGGAGAACGCGTTCAGCCTCGGTGTGCATATAAGCCAGACGCTGGCCCTGGTTCCATCCCGCCTGCTCCGGATGCAATGCAAGGTAAGGCTGATAGAGATAGGCTTGCATTCCGCAGCCAAGCGCACATTGTAAGCCCAACCCCTGTCTAATTTCCGAGAGATTCCGGTGCTCCACCCTGCCAATCATATCGGCAGCACTGAAGAAGTACAGATTGAAATCCGAAATGCTGGAAAACCCGCTGTAGCCGGTCTCAACCCGGTTGCGAATCTGCCATGCGGCCAGCCACGGCAACACACTGATCAGAAACACCGCTGGCGCCTTCCAGCGCAATCCGGGCACACGCGCCAACACCAGAAAAAAGCCCAAGGCCAATGCTGGAGGCAAGTAATAGGCGGCAGGACGGACAAATGTCGCCGCGGCCAGCCATAATCCTCCCGCGGCAAGCAGCGGTAAGCGGCGTGTGCGCAAGAACACGGCCAGCCGCTCCAAACTGAGCAAAAGCAAAGTGAGAAAGAGCGTCTCCGACATGAGAACGACAGAATTCACAACCCCAATCGGTTCAAATGCGAAGAGCCAGGCCGCGCCGAGTGCGATGCTGTCGTCGTTCAAGACTGCCCGCCCCAGCCTCCAAACAAGTATTACGGAGAAGACCGAAAGAATCACGTTTGCAAAAGCAGCCGCCGGGAGACCTGGAAGGCTGGTGACGGAGAGAAAGAAAGGATAGCCCGGTGTGCGAAACAGATCAGGAGCTCCATCGGCACAAAAACAGCCATGGAGTAACAGGTTGCGTCCCGGTATGAGATAGCTGCTGGTATCGAGCCGGATAATACCGTCGCTTCCGATTCGGGCAAGCGAGACAGCCAGCAGAGCGAAACGCACTATAGCGGCAGCGATCAGCGGCCAGACGAGCCGCGTCGTCCACCATTTATTCTTGTAGCTGGGATTTCCTGGCGGCTTGCACGGCTCAAATTCCATAACAGCCATCTTACTCTGCAGATGCATTCGCCTAACGGCTCTCTCCGTATACACCCGCGCTGCAACGCGCATCAGCACGAGCCGCCGTTTCATCCGCCCTGTGAAAGCGCAAACCTAAATCCACGCCATAAAGCAAACGAGAGCTTGGATGGCTCCTTGCCCTCGTCTGCCACTGCTCGATTCTGCCGGAATCCAGCCTTAGAGCGGTTGTACGTCTGCCGCTTGCCAGCCCTTGGGTCCCTTCACCACGTTGAATTGCACGGCCTGACCTTCCTGCAAACTCTTGAAACCATTTGAATTGATTGCAGAGTAGTGCACAAAAACGTCTTCGCCGTTCTGGCGCGAAATAAAACCAAAGCCCTTCGCGTCGTTGAACCACTTCACAGTACCTTGTTCCATTGCGTTCGTGTTTCCTGAATTGAATTGCGCTGGATGAATCGGAGCGACCACTGGCAGAATCTTGCTTGTTTGGGCGAGTGCTGCTCACGCCCGCTTCGGACCTAACGCTGACAGCAGTGTACCATCCATCTTAGGAAAAAAGTGCGAATTTTGTTCGTCATTTTTCCTTTCGGGAAGTTTTCCTCTCCCGAAGCCGTTCATTCAAAACGCTTTCTTTCGAAGTTCCTTTGTGTTACCCCGGAGGGTTACCATGCCGAAGGATCCCGTTCCCGCGCTGCTCTCGCAGGCCACAGAGCGATTGGAAGAGCAGTTCACTTCCCTGCCCGACTTTGATTCCGCTCTCAGCCCGGATACCCTGGCGCCGGTTCTCGATGAGGTAGCCCGCCGCCTCGGCGACAACTATCCCTACTTTCATCCTCTCTATGCCGGACAGATGCTCAAGCCGCCTCACCCGGTGGCGCGGGCCGCCTATGCGCTGGCCATGACGATCAATCCCAACAATCACGCCCGCGACGGAGGCCGGGCCAGCTCGGAGATGGAGATTGAAGCCGTCCGTCAGATCGCCGCCCTCTTCGGTTGGTCAGAATTTCTGGGCCATCTGACCTCCAGCGGCACATTCGCCAACCTGGAAGCCCTCTGGATCGCAGGGCAGCTCGCGCCGGGTACACGCATCGTTGGCTCCGAGCAGGCGCACTACACCCACCAGCGCATCTCCGCCGTGCTCAAGCTCGACTTCACTTCCATCCCTACCAACCGCCACGGACGCATGAGCCTCGAAGCGCTGGAAGCCGAACTCCGCCATGGCGATGTCGGCACCGTTGTCGTCACGATGGGAACGACAGCGATTGGCGCCGTCGATCCCCTCGACGAGATTCTGGCATTGCGTCAAAAGTACGGCTTCCGTGTCCATGTCGATGCGGCCTACGGCGGCTACTTCCGGCTGATTCCTGAAGCGCTCGATTCTCCGGCCCGTCGCGCCTATGCCGTCCTCGACCAAGCCGACTCCATCGTCGTCGATCCACACAAGCACGGCCTCCAGCCTTATGGCTGCGGCTGCATTCTCTTCCGCGACCCCTCCGTAGGGCGCTTCTACAAGCACGATTCGCCGTATACCTACTTCACTTCCGATAAGCTCCACCTGGGCGAGATCAGCCTGGAGTGCTCCCGCGCCGGTGCCGCAGCGGTGGCGCTTTGGGCTACGCTGCAGCTCCTGCCGCTCATTCCCGGCGGGGAATTTGCCCGTGGTCTCACGCGTGGCCGTGCCGCGGCTGTCGAGCTCGACCGGAGGCTCCGCGCGGACAAGGGCGGGCGCTTTCAGCCACTTGCTGGCCGCCCAGAGCTGGATATTGTCGCCTGGAAGATCAATGCCGAGAGGCCCGAGCACTCCTCCCAACTCGCGCAGCGAATCTTCGCCGCCTGTGCCCTTCGGGATTTGCACCTTGCTCTTGTAGAATTGCCGCTGGCGTGGTTTCAGCCCGTTGTTGGCGCTGAATCGGCGAGCCGCTCGGAGACGGTCACCTGCCTGCGTTCGGTGCTGATGAAGCCCGATCACGAAATCTGGCTGGACGAAATCTGGAATCGGCTCTCCGCGGCCTGCGCGGATGTCTTAGGAGAAAAAGAAAGATGGCAGCAGAAGTAGTCACTCGCACTGAAAAAGACAGCATACTCATGAACATCGGCGATTGTGCCGTCACCATCCTGCCCCAGTTCGGCGGCAAGATTTCTTCCATCCTCGTCAAGGGCCATGAACTGCTGCAAATCCCCCTGGCTCCATACGGCCCCCGCACCCGCACCATGAGCTTCGACCAGGGCGACGCCAGCGGTTGGGATGAGTGTCTGCCCTCGGTCGCCGGCTGCACCGTCCAAACCGCCAACGGCCCCGTTGAGGTTCCCGATCACGGTGACCTCTGGCGCGTTGAGTGGAGCGTCCTGGCCTGCGCCAACGGCTCCCTCACCATGCGCGGCAACTGCTTCTCGCTGCCACTCTCGCTGCTCCGCACCGTCACCCTCACCCAAACGGATAAGGGATACCGCCTCCACGCCGATTACAAAGTCACCAACACAGGCGACAAGCAGACTCCCTGGGCCTGGTCGGCGCATCCCGGTTATACCTCGCAGGCCGGCGACCGCGTCATCCTGCCCGCCTCCATCAAGACGCTGCGTCTGGAAGGCTCCGGTGGCGGACGTCTCGGCAAGGGCGGAGACACCGTTCAGTGGCCCATCGCCAAACTCGTCACGGGCGGCGAAACCAACCTCGGCATCGCCACCCCTCCCGAATCCAACACCGGTGACAAGCTCTTTGCCGGCCCTCTTACCGCCGCAGAAAACTGGTGCGCCCTGGAGCGCCCCTCCGCTGGTGTCCGTCTCCGCATCAGCTTCAATCCTACCGCCACGCCCTACCTCGGCATCTGGATCTGCAATGGCGGCTGGCCCGATCGCGCCGGAACCAAGCAGCACTGCGTCGCCCTCGAACCCACCACGGCCCCCGTCGATTCGCTCGGCATCACCGGCCCCTGGTCGCGTACCCTGGCCCCCGGCGAATCCTTCACCTGGCCCATGACCGTCGATCTCGAATTGCTTTGAACAAGTTGTCAGTATTCATTTGTCAGTTCTCCGCAACCGCCCAATCTGACAACTGAACGCTGATAGCTGACAACTGATTTTTGATCTCTGAACCCTGATAAGGATGTGACCCACCATGCATGATCCCGCAGTACTTCGCACCTCGCACAAAGCCCGCTTCCACGCCGACCCGGCAGTCTTCGCCGCTCCCGGCCGCGTCAACCTGATCGGCGAACACACCGATTATGCCGAGGGCTTCGTGATGCCCGTCGCCATCAACTTCGCCACACTGGCCGCCATCTCGCCCCGCACAGACGGCAAGATTGTTATCTGGGCCGAGAACTATGGAGAGGAAAAGACCTTTGACGCCGCCGCCAAACCCGTCGCCACCAAGCACTGGAGCGACTACCCCATGGGCGTCGTCTCCATCCTCTCCGGCGAAGGCCACAAGATTCCCGGCTTCAGCCTCAGCCTCTGGGGCGACGTGCCCCTCGGCTCCGGCCTCTCCAGCTCCGCCGCTCTCGAAGTCGTCACGTCGCTTGCCATCCTCTCGCTGATCGGAGCAGAGTATCCGCGCCCCGTCTTGGCGAAGCTTTGTCAGCGCGTCGAAAATGAGTTCGTCGGCGCCAACTGCGGCATCATGGATCAGTTCATCAGCGCCAACGGCAAGGCCAATCACGCTCTGTTATTGGATTGCCGCGACCTCAGCTTCCGTCTCGCGCCCATCCCGGCCAACGTCGCGCTCGTCATCGCCAACACCATGGTCAAGCACTCCATCGTCGGCGGCGATTACAAGACCCGCCGCGCCGAGTCCGAGGCCGCCTGCGCCATCATCAACGGCCATCGCGGCGGCGTTCCCTTCCTGCGCGATGCGACTCTCGACGACTTGGCCAAGTGGGGTCACGAGATGGAGCCTAAATCCTATCTCCGCGCCAAGCACGTCATCAGCGAAGACCTGCGCACCGTGGCCGCCAGTGAAGCTCTCCTCAAAGGCGACATCAAGGAAGTAGGCCGCCTCATGGCTGAAGCTCACACCAGCTATAGCAAGGATTTTGAGGGCAGTTGCGTCGAGGCCGACCTCATGGTCGATCTGGCGAACCAGTTGCCTGGCATCATCGGCGCACGGCTCACCGGCGGCGGCTTCGGCGGCTGCACGATCAACTTGGTGGAGCAAGACAAGGCCAAAGCCTTCGCCGAAGAGTTAGGCAAGCGCTACCAAGCCAAAACCGGCATCAAGCCGGAGATTCACATCTGCCACGCCTCCGACGGCGCGCATCAAATCGCGTAATTTCTTTCGCTTCGCCCAACCCTGCCAGGTCTCAAAACATCGAGGCCTGGGCAAACTAGTCAGGCTCTTCGAAGTTAGTCTGACGCCTAAAACGGGAAAATGGCCAATCGGAATCATTTGGGCGGAAAAGAGCAAATAGAAAATAATTCAACCCCAAAAACTTGCAGAATAATTCAGCTCGATGTGAGTGAGATTCTCAGGATGCTCCGGCCGCATCGGTCTTGGCCACTTGGTTGATGATCCGCTGGATCAGGACCACGCGGAGATGAATGTGGCGCGCCACATCGGGCAGAAATTCGGTAACGATGTTATCGATGGGCGCTGTGGCCAGGCCGGTGCCGTAGCGCTCGGCGCTGGCGGGAAGATTGGTCTCCCGGCCGGGCACATAAAGATTGCTGATTTCGTCCCCAATGGCATAACCGAAGAGATTGGCATAGTTGACCATCGGCTTGCCGTTGTCGCCCTGCGTCCAAACCACCTGCACAACGGTATGAAATATGCGGCGGGGAATGGTGGCGCTGGGCATCCGGTGGTAGTGCGGATCCTGGTGAACGATGGAGGGAATCAGAAAGGTGCCGAAGAATTCACCGGTAAGGTCTTGGGTGTAGCTGACTCCAACCGATCGTCCAAAGCCCTTCATGCCGGGTCCGTATGGAGAGTCGGCGTCCGAGCCAACCGCAATCGCCGAGCTGCCCAGAATGGTGATTGCGTTGAAGGGATCCACCAGATTGCGCGCCGCTAGCAGGGCCTTTTCTTTGGGAGTCAGAGGCTTGACCTCAGGTCCTGTCAGAAAGCGTGTGAACCAGTTCTTTGGGGGCTGAGGCTGGCAGGGAGGTGAGGCAGCGGTGGCCGAGTTGCCTTGAACTTGGCAAGGCTGTGAGAGCGGCGCACCGGCTTTGGCGGGAGTCTGCGGCTGGGGCGCATCGGGAAGCGCCACGGCTGGGCTGGGAATCGCAGTCTGCGCGGAAGACGCTGCAAAGAGCAATGCAGGAGCCATCAGCACGAGCAGGGCGCGACGATGCGCCAGTGCCCTGCCCGGCGACCAGCCGTTGGCAGCGCAATCCCTCGCGGCACAGATTCTCGAAGCTCGTACCAAGAAAAGACCCTCGCTGAGGAAAGTGTTGACCACGCCATCCGGGCAAGATCCGCCCGCGTCCGGATGCGACTCTTTAGCGTAACTCAGATTCTCGGAGCCGCGCAGGTGTACCGCTCTTCAGTCCGTCTGACGGATTTTGAATGGTGAAGTTGCCTCGGCGCAGATTCAGTGCTCGACGGCGGAGTGAAAGTGGAATCCGCCTTATGTATTGACCATTGCGGCACCTTTCCGCGATCCGCGATTGACGCTGTCAGGCGCGCATCGCAGACTGATAGAAGATAGCTTGAGCGGGGAGGGTATTCATGAGTGCAAATTCAACGCCGCCGCCCGGATTCGGCGCAGGCGGCGCAGGCAGACGCATTGAAGAGGCCGTCGAGTTGATCGAGATGGAGGTGCGCCACGCCATCGCCTACGTGAACGATGCGGTGGTTCCCCAGGTACGCAAGGAATCGGTTTCTGCTCTGCGCACCGTCGCCGACAAGCTGCGCGATCTGGCCGACCGCTTCGAACAGAACCGGGGAGAGCGCCCTTGAGAGGCGGAAGCCGCGCCTTGCCGGGGATCGCTCTGGCGCTGGCGCCGGCGTTGCTGATTCTCGCCGGCTGCGGACACCGCCAGACGGAGTCCTCGCTGCCTGCGCCGCAAGCGGCTCCTCCCGCTGTCGGCTCATATGCAGCGCCCTCCGCCACGCATCCGGCGCGCATTGCGCCGACACCCACGCCACCGGGCGGCATCAGCGCCGACGATCTCGATTACATCCAGAGGCATCGGCCAATCCAGAGCGAAGAGGGGCTGGCCACCTGGTACACCGCGCCCTACAAGGGACGCAGGTCGGCCAATGGAGAGGTCTTCAGCGACCGGACCTTGACCGCCGCTCATCGCACCTTGCCGATGGGATCGCTGATCGTTGTGACGAATCTGGCCACTGGCCAGTCCAGCCCGATGCGCATCACCGATCGCGGCCCGTTTGTGGAAGACCGGCTGATCGATCTGACCATTGCCTCGGCCAAGGCCACCGGTATCTACCGCTCCGGCTCCGCGCGGGTGCGTGTGGATGTGTATCTTACGCCCAAGCCGATCGCCAGCGGCGGCCGCTGGTGCGTGCAGGTTGGCGCCTTCAAGAGCCAGCACAAGGCGAATAAACTCAAGGCGCAACTGGAGCACAAGTACCCCGGCTCCAACGTGATCGAGTTTCCCGGTGAAGAGAGCTACTGGGTGCGGATTCGCCCCCGCGGCGACAACCGCGCGCAGGCCGAGCTGATCGCCCGCCGCCTGCGCCCCGCCGAGGGAGAGGCCTTCCTCACCCGTCTGGATTAGGCTGTATCTTCATTTTTTCCTGGCCAAAACTCATCCGGTATGACTTATACTTTCCCGGCGAGACAAGAATCGGAGGAAAAGATGACCATGCAGGAATCGAAGGTCAGGCAGAACTATCTGGCGATTCTCATTGCGGCCATAGTCAGTTTTCTGCTGGAGGCAGGCTGGTACTCGTTCTTCTTGCAAGGCTGGCTTGATGGCATCGGCCGTTCGCGGGAGTGGCTTCTCAGCTCCGGCGTCAACCCCGCGTTTCAGTATGCCGTCGCGCTGGTCGCGGCGGCGGTGATTGCGTCCGCTATTTCATGCATCACTCAACTGACCGGCGAACAGACGGCACTGCGCGGAATCAAGGTAGCGGCGCTCTTGTGGTTCGGCTTTGTCTTCACTACATTGTCTCTCGAATATGTTTTCGAGGTACGACCTGTGAGTCTGCTGGCTATCAACGCCGGCTTTCTGCTGCTTAGCCTGACCGTGATGGGCGCCATTGTCGGCGCATGGAAGAAGAAGTAGACAGCGCTCTCTCATCTCTCCGGTGAACACAGGGCAATCGCATTAACCCAATTGCGATTGCCCAGCCGGTGAACAGGCTCTAGCTTGCAAAATGCCGGAAGACCCAGAAGAGCGAGCCGGAGAGCAGAGCCGCTGCGGGCAGAGTAAATATCCATGCGGCGGCGATGTTGCGAATGGTGGCAAACTGCAGGCCGCTCCCATTGGCGGCCATGGTGCCGGCCACGCCGGAGCTGAGTACGTGCGTTGTCGAGACCGGCAGGCCGAATTTGTCCGCAGCCGAGATGGTGCACATGGCGACCAACTCAGCGCAGGCACCCTGCGCATAGGTCAGGTGCTCCTTGCCGATCTTCTCACCGACGGTTACAACGATGCGCTTCCAACCGATCATGGTGCCCAGGCCGAGAGCCAGCGCCACGGCCACCTTGACCCAGGAAGGAATGAACTTGGTGGCCTTGTCAACCTTGCTTTTGTAATTGGCGAGCGCGGCACTCTCGCTGGCAGTGAAGGCCGGATTGTTGTTCTTCTGCATCAGGCGGATGGCTTCGCTGGCCACATACATATCGTTGCGGACGTTGGTCTGATCCTTGGCCGGAACCGATTTGAACTCCTTGTAGAGCGCGACTTCGTGGTTGAGGTCTTCGACCAGTTCGCGCAGTGCGAGCACGGTATCCGGGCGAAGTTGCTTGGTGCGGATATAATCAGTGACCTCGGTGCGGGCGTCGGCGCCGAGAATACCGCTCTGATCCACATGGCGGTCGAGAATGTGTCCTGCCTGTTCGCTGGCGGCGATAAAGTCCTGAATATCGTGACCGGTGACCGCATGGTTGAGCGCGTAGGCGGTGGGAACGGTGCCAATGAGAATCAGCATGATGAGTCCCATGCCTTTTTGGCCGTCATTGGAGCCGTGGGCGAAGCTGACGCCACTGCAAGTCAGGACCAGCAGAAGGCGGATTGGCCAGGGCGGAGGCGTGTTGCCTTTGGGCGCCGTAAAGAGCGCATTGGGGACGTGAATGACCAAGAGTGCCGCCCACACGCCGACGCCGATACCGATACCGATCAAAGCTGAAATCAAGAAGGATAGAGAGAGGCCATAATGGGCGCTCAGTGCCGCCAACAGGCTCAAGAGAGCGCAGCCTGCGACTCGCAGCTTTGGCTTCAGAACCATCAGCAGGATAGCCGCGCAGCCAAAGCCCACCAGCGGCGAGATCAGCAGCACCTTGAAGACCTTGATGGCTTGTTCCCAGTCCACGCCGGAGGTGCCGCTATGTATGCTCATGAGCTGGTTGGCCACGCCCACGCCGATGATGGAACCGACCATGGTGTGGGAGCTGGAGGCGGGCAGACCGAACCACCATGTGCTGAGATTCCAGATGATGGCTGCGATCAGCAATGCGAAGACCATGGCGAAGCCGGCGCCGGCGCTGACCTGCAGGATCAGTTCGACAGGCAGCAGCGTAATGATCGAGAAGGCTACCGCGCCGGATGAAACCAGCACACCCGCCAGATTGCAAAGCCCCGACCAGACGACAGCGATGTTGGGATCGAGCGAGTGCGTGTAGATGACCGTGGCGACGGCGTTGGCGGTGTCGTGAAAGCCGTTGACGAATTCGAAGCCGAGGGCGATGAGCAGCGCTACGCCTAGAAGCGCATAAGGCCAGATGCTGGTGATGGCGATCTCGCCCAGGTCCTGAGCAATGTGATAGCCGATGTAGCCGAGGCCGCCGATGAGCGCCACCAGAACGACCGCGCCGCTGACCCATGCGGAGGATTTTTTCATCTTACGGTCAAGCAGCGATGCCCCGGCGGGCAGCGTTTCCACTGTAGTTGCCAGATCGGCCATTGAAAGGCTCCTGTGAGACGGGAATCTCTGTCCGGCAGTGCGGGGAAGTTAAGCACGGACTAATAATTCATAAAGGAGGCAGATGAAAGGGAGATGAATCGATAGGCGAAACCCTGTGGATTGTAGTAGAGTGATCGCATGAATTCATGCAAAATTCATATTCGCTTCGCCGTTTTACCTATTTGCGTCATCGTTTGCCTGGTCTTTTGGGCGTTCGCCGGTAATCTCCCGGCTCAGACGCCACAGCAACAGGCCGACTCGATTTTGATTCTGAAGAAGGATCATGTAATGGAACTGCTGGCGGGCGGCAAGGTGATCCGCAGTTACAAGGTTGCGCTCGGGCGCGGCGGGCTTGCGCCCAAGGAGCGCGAGGGCGATGCGCGCACGCCGGAGGGCCATTACACAATCGACGCTAAAAGCGCGGCCAGCCACTATCACAAGGCGATGCACGTCTCGTATCCGAATGCCGCAGACCGGGCGCGAGCGGCGAGGCTGGGCGTCGCGCCGGGCGGCTCGATCATGATTCATGGCCTGCCCAACGGCGAGGGCTGGATCGGCGCGGCGCATCGGCTCTACGACTGGACGCTGGGCTGCATCGCCGTTACTGACGAGGAGATCGACGAGATATTCAAGCTGGTTCCTGTGGGCACGCCGGTGGAGATTCGGCCGTAAGTGAATTATTTGTAAATCGCATCCAATCTCATGCGAGCGAAGAGCGAGCGTCTGTCCCACCGCAGGGGGTGCGAAAATAGTAGTAGATGCTCTCACTGCAAAATGCCGGCAAGCGCTTTGGACCGCGTGTACTGTTTTTGGAGGCCAACTGGCTGATCCGGGCGCGGGAGAAGACTGCGCTGGTGGGCGCTAACGGCACCGGAAAATCGACGCTGATGAAGGTGCTTTGCGGCCTGGAGACGCTGGATTACGGCGGCTTGCAGCAGACGCGCGGGATGAGCATCGGCTACCTGCCGCAAGAAGGATTGGCGCTGACCGGCCGGAGTGTCTTCGAGGAGTGTCTGACGGTCTTTGACGAGCTGCGCGAGATGGCGCGGGAGGTTGAGCGACTGGCGGGGCAGTTGGCTGTACTCGACCATCAAGGAGCGGAGTACGAGGCCGCGGCGGAGCGCTACTCGATGCTGCAAGAGCGCTTTCACGCGCTGGACGGCTATGCGCTGGATGCGCAGGTGGGCGGCGTGTTGACTGGCCTGGGCTTTGGAAAAGAAGATTGGGCGCGGCAGACGGATGAATTCAGCGGCGGCTGGCAGATGAGGATTGCGCTGGCCAAGCTGCTCTTGGCTAAACCGAATTTGCTGCTGCTGGACGAGCCGACGAATCATTTAGATCTGGAAACGCGCAACTGGCTGGAAGATTATCTGAAAAGCTATCCCTTCGGCTACATTCTCATCTCTCACGACCGTTATTTTCTGGATGTAACCATCGACCGGACTGTGGAGATTTGGAATAAAAGACTGAATACCTATCAGGGAAATTACACGAAATATCTCAGCCAGAAGGACGAGCGGCGGACGCAGCTAGAGGCGGCTTATCGCAATCAGCGTATCCAGATCGAACACCTGGAGGCCTTCATCAATCGCTTCCGGGCGCAGGCGACCAAAGCCAAGCAGGTGCAGAGCCGCATCAAGGAGCTGGAGAAGATTGAGCGCATCGAGATTCCCGAAGAGGAGCCGGCGATACACTTCAAGTTTCTGCAGCCGCCTCCATCGGGACGCATGGTGGTTGAGGCAGAAGCGCTCTCCAAGAGCTATGGCGCCAAGCAGGTGCTCAGCGATGTGCGTTTTGGCATCGAGCGCGGCGACCGCGTGGCGCTGGTGGGCGTGAACGGTGCGGGCAAGTCCACGCTGATTAAACTGCTGACCGGCGACGAAGCGCCGACGGCAGGCCGCGTCAAGCTGGGACATAATGTGGTAAGCGAGTACTTTGCGCAGGATCAGTACAAGGTGCTGGACTGCGATGCGCGGATGCTGGACGACATCAGCCGCGCCGCGCTCAAAGTGCCGGAGAGCGAATTGCGCTCGCTGCTAGGCTGCTTCCTGTTTCGCGGCGACGATGTCTTCAAGCCGCTGGGCGTTCTATCGGGCGGCGAACGCAACCGCTACGCTCTGGCGCGGATTCTGGTTTCGCCCTCCAATTTTCTGCTGCTCGACGAGCCGACCAACCATCTTGATATGCGCGCCAAAGACGTGCTGCTCGATGCTCTGGCGGCCTTCAGCGGGACAGTGGTTTTTGTCTCGCATGATCGCTACTTCATTGATCGGCTGGCTACACGCGTGCTGGAAGTGGAAGGTGGCAACGTGACCAGCCATGAAGGCAACTATGAGGATTATCTTCGCTGGAAGGAGGCGCAAGGGATTGCATCCAGCAGCCTTTCGGTTGTGATTCCAGCGAAGGGAAAACAGCCGGAGACCGTCGCGCTCTCGAACGGCGAAAGGGAGGATGAGGCCGACGCGGTGAAGGAGCGGCCGCGACGATTGAATCCGATCAAGCAGAAGCAGATGGAAGAGCGGTGCGCGTTTCTGGAAGAAGAAGTGCCGCGCATCGAGGCCGCAATTGCGCATACCGAGGAGCAACTCGGCGTTTACGTCAGTGCCGATGAGACGCAGCGGCTAACGGCTCTGGCCGAGGAGTTGCGTGTGCAGTTGGCAGCGCTGACCGCCGAATGGGAAGAACTGATGATGCAACTGGAGGCCGCGTGAAGAGGGCTTCAAAAAGTGCGAAAAAGTGGGCATTTTTGGCAAAAACCGAGGCATTTTGGGCCAAAAAGTGGGTCAAAATCGAGGTTTGCAGTTACCAGTTAAGGTAATAATATACTTGACTAATGATAGAATTCTTGCTACGCTGGAGTTGTTATGGAAAACGAACTTAAAACCCTTTCAGATGCAATCAGATACTTCGCCGACGAGCAGATCTGTATTGATACCGTTGCCGCGATGCGCTGGCCCAATGGCCCTCAGTGCCCCGCTTGCCTCATGCCTAATACTCGCCAGCACTGGCTCAAGAATCAGCGCCGATGGCAGTGCCGGGATTGCGGCAAGCAGTATTCGGTGAAGGTCAATACGATCTTTGAGGATTCGCCCATCAAGCTCGACAAATGGATGACTGCAATGTGGCTTCTCGCCAATTGCAAGAATGGAATTTCCAGCTACGAGATCGCACGCGATATTAACGTCACCCAAAAGAGCGCATGGTTCATGCTGCAACGGATTCGCCTTGCGATGAAGAACAAGTCAGTTATCAAGCTCGGATCGCAAGGTGGACCCATAGAGATGGACGAGACTTTCATCGGCGGCAAGCTGAAGAATATGCACAAGTCTAAGAAACCCAAAGGGACCGGGTTTAGCGGTATCGCTGGCGGAGCAATGGCAAAGACTATCGTGGTCGGGATGCTGGAACGCAAGGGACACGTTAGAGCTGAGGTGGTAGCGGAGCGCACTCAACCCACATTACACGCGCTTGTGAACAAACACATCCAGTACGGCGCTACTTTGATGACCGATGAATGGGGCGGATACAAAGGAACCAACCTAACCCACGGAATCATCAATCATGCCGTCGAGTACGTGAATGGACAGGTCCACACTCAGGGTATCGAAAACTTCTGGGCTTTGCTCAAGCGGTCCCTGGGCGGAACCTATATCAGCGTAGAGCCTTTCCACCTTGACCGTTATGTGGATGAGCAAGCATTCCGCTACAACAACCGCGCAACCAAAGACAATCCGCTGACCGACAAAGACCGCTTCGCGCTGGTTCTTTCGCAGGTTTCAGGGAAGAGACTGACCTATGCAGAACTGACCGGCAAGGTGGGTAATCCGTCGATCTAAACTGGCTTGGTTGGGACGGCAGCAACGCGGGAAGCGCGGCCTCTAGGAGTTAGCTTCTCGCGCTTCTCTTCGGCTATGCGCCTATTGAGTTCTGTCTTGGAGACGCTGAGAACAGATCCAAGCAAGTTCTCGAATGCTTTGTATTCGGCGGATTGCGGCTTCGTCTTCATCTACTCATCAACCCTTCTCGAATAGCATTTTGCGCGATCTTGTCAACGGGAACCGCTCGTCTCGTCGAAACCGATATTAGTTCCACATCGCCGCTTCCCACGAGAATTACATGAGGAATAAACCACTCCGAAACTCCATGAGTCTGAATACGAATTCTCTTAGTGTCGTAAGACGCTTCTACAATCTCTGGAAGGGCGTCAGGTCGAACCGAAAAGTGATTGGTGCCATTCCTGTAACCGGCAAGTTTTCGTTCTGGCCGTAATTGCTCGTTATAGGCAGTGCAGCAAGATTGAAATGCGGTGCAGAGTTCTTCCCACTTTAGCGGCATCTTCTCGGCCTCAATGTCGCGGTTCATTGCGACCGTTTGGGCCATTTCTCTGTCTACCCTCGTACTTATCTCGATTTCCTCGCCAAGAGATCGAGCCCAATCTTCCGAACTTCCCATTTGATCTACCCCACACCGAGAACAAAGCGTTATAAAGATGATACCGCTGTTTTCGATTTTCATCTTATTGATCTTCCTGAGGCTTAGAGAATGCCTGAAATTTGGGAGCATCCGTTCGGCAATGCACAGTTAAAGGTCGAACGGGCCAAGAAGCACATCACGGATCTTGAGGAGCGAATCCGTACTTCGTCGGATGCTTACCCACCCAGCCTCAAAATCGATGGCAATACGGGGGAACAATTCCTTTACTACGCCCTGACTGACCGAACCTTCAAGAGAGAAATTGCTCTCATTTGCGGAGATGCAATTCACAATCTTCGATGCGCTCTCGATTTCGCATGGTGTGGCGTTATTAAGCAGTTCAGCCCTACCGCTCTCACTCGGCATACACAGTTTCCTGTTCCCGATTGCAGGCAGAAACTGATAGGCGATATTACGAAGACAGGAAAAATAAGCCCCACCTCCCCCGTCTACGATTTCATGGTTGAGCGCGTGAAATCGCACAAAGGAGGGGACGCCGATATTTGCGCCATCCACGCCCTCGACATTGACGACAAACACATGCTCCTGATTCCAGTTGTCAATTTCGTCAGGATTGATGGCGTGGAACTGGAGGATGAAGGTGGGGCTATTATGCATAGCATTATTGCGACCGACAGAAACATCGGCTACCGCGTCAGAATCCCGCCAGGTTCTCACGTCAAGAATCACGGACATGCGACCATTCAAGTAGTCTTCCCGAGCGAAACGGCGGCAGAAGGACTCGAAGTCATTTCGACGTTGTGGACGTTTTACGGGAAGACGCGGGAAATCGTCAGGAAACTTCAGCGCATGACTAGTGATGCACGGAGACAAAACGGGTTGGGGTAACGCGGTAGCCAAGGATTCTCACTTTCTCACCTCTCCACAGCCACATTCCTTGACTAACGACGCTGCCCTGTCACGGCTACTTCAGTTTCGCTTTGTTTACGCCGTTAGTCAAGTATGTTATTACCCCAGTTAATTAATAGGTAAATTTTCCAAACCATTGATTAATAGCGTGTTAATGGTGATACGTGGGCCGGGAAAGGGCCGAAATAAATTAGGGGGGTGGGGGTAGCTGAAAAAGGGAACAGGAAACAGCGAACAGGGGGCGAAAAAGCTCTCATGATTTTCCCGGTTTCGGCTCGTGATGGAGGGTGGCGAGCGCGACTTGCGCGGCGTAAAGGAGCTGGTTGGCGCGCTTTTCGGGAATCGCGTTGATGAGGATACCGTGGGCGACGCAGGCGACGAAGTCGCGGATGCTTTCATAGCCGGCCAGGGGCGGCAAAGCCCTGCAGTACGCGGGACCAGCCTCGCGAACTGCAAAGAGATCGGCCATCTTGTTTCCTTTGGATTTCTCCATAGATGCATCGTAGGCGCGCTGCCACGCGGCGCAGCAACGCTTGATGGCGGCTCGTGCCGGCATGGGGTTGGGGGCGAGTGGCGGTTGAGGAATGGCGTCGATGAGGGCGAGTTCGGTGGTGGAATTTGCGGTCATGGTGGATTCTCCCGGTATAGATATAGAGTGCACCGGATGATGGTAATTATCTGCAAACCACCTGCGGTGGGGCCAATCGCTCGCTATTCGCTCGCAGGAGCTTTTTTTGCTATCTCAGGTCCGAAAATCGGGATTTGGGGGCATTCCGGCTATTTCAACAAAGCAAGGTAGATTAGTTCTTGTACGACCAGCCGAACATCTCTCAAGAGAGGATCTATATCTCCTCTGTGCGCGTTGTATCTTCTGCTGTGTGCCGATTTGTCTCCAACATCCTTCAACTTTGGCATTGCTTGTTTACAGTTTCGGCTAAGATTCCAGCTTGGCTCTTGGAGGCACCTGTCGATAAGGTCTCTCAAGTAAAGGAAGTCGCCAGCCGGGTTTTTGATCTTTGCCGTCAGATTGTGTTTCTCAAAACACTCAATGATCAGAGTCTCAAGCAGTCGCCGCATCATTACTGCACATGCATCGTACCACCCGTTCTCATAGGCTCCGTTGATCTGATTGGATACGGCTTCAATGTACCCACGCGTGTTTCGAACAACTGAAAGGAGGATGACACTTTGTGTCACGGCTCGCAAGCCCTCGTCAGGGGGCCCTGTCAGGCGGGTGACCTCTTCTTGGATTGCTTTTGCTGCGTCGAAAAGTATGTGTGCATTGCTCATTCGTCAGATTTTTTTGCCCCGTATAGATGCTTTGCCATACTCGCGAAGATTTGGTCGATTTGTTCCGTAGAAGCCTCGGGAGAAATGTGAACCTGCACGTCAATATGCAAGCCGGGAAGTACGCCTATCGAGGACTGATTAACCTGTTTCTGAGCAACAGGAGCTAACAACAGACCTGACGAGGTTGGTGCGGACAAGTTGGCGTCTTCACTCAGACTAGAGAACTCAGCCTCTTCGACCAGCGCTTTAAATGTGGAAATGGTTTTCGCAATTACTTGCTTGCCACCGTTTGAGCTCGTGCTGAAAACATGATCTAAATCCGTCTGGCTCCGTCGATCAGCATCTGAATAGACGGAAAAAAGGTCACTGTAACCTCGACGTACAGCATCGCCAAGCACAGACTTATAGTTCGCTCCACGATAACTCGACCACAATGCTGAAGGAACACTATTTGAGTCGATCAGGCCGACGAATTTCAATACTCCAATCAACGAGTAATCATTGCTCGAACTGAATCCGACGGATTTCAGCCACTGTGCTGTGGCCTTTGAAGGAACGCCCACTTGCCTGATTTTAGCCAGCAGAATCTTGATCTTTCCTGGAACTGTTGTGTATACGAATTCTGCCATTTCTCTCCTCGTCCTTCAGTGTTGCTCCCGGTGGCAGCCTTCCGAATCGTACGCTGGTTCGTCTCCAACTCGTTTATTCCAGGAAGGCTGGATTGTTTAGCTTTGGTCGGACCAATTGTACACCTCGTCGATGTTGTCCGACATCTCAGGCCTGGACGGCCTAATGCTAGAAATTCATTACTGGAAATCGGGTTTTCATTATCTCCCTGTGCCGGTGCAGCGTTCGGCTTCCATCGGGTTAGACAGGATGTCGTTAACACGGGTCTAGTGGCCTTCGCCTTCGATGCGCAAACAATCGAGGAACTGGAGATCGAGACATATTCGCAGCGCCCCGACGGGGCGCAATGTCTCATTGGCCTGGGTTCCCAGCATTCCGCGTCGCTTCACCCAGGGTTATTATTCTTCTCTCCCTACGGGGGTGAGAGCCCGCGGGGAGAGAGTGCGTGGACGCAAGCGTCCACGCGACAGCCGGCCAGGAGGCCAGCGCACGAAATCATACGCGCATGAACAAAGAAGCCTTAATAAACCTTCGTGCATCATCTATATACGATGGCATTTTTGTGGAGTTCTGAGAGTTGGGCGCGGCGGCTGGCCGAGTTGGAGGCGCAGTCTGGCGAATTGAAGGAGGCGCCGCTGAGGCGCGATGTGCGCTCGCTGGGCATCCTGCTGGGCGAGGTGCTGCGTGAGCAGGCGGGCGAAGAGCTGTTTGCGCAGGTGGAGGCGCTGCGGCAGGGCACGATCCGGCGGCGCGATGAAGAGGCGCGCGGGCAGATCGAAGAGGCTGCGCGGCACGCGGCTGAGGCTCTGGAAGTGGTCCACTCGCTGCCGGTGGAGCGGGCTACGCTGCTGACGAGGGCCTTTGCGTTTTACTTTGAGCTGATCAATCTGGCCGAGACCAATCATCGCAAGCGCCGCCGGACGGCACTGCATATGAGCGGAGAGGCGGGGCGGCAGCGCGGCTCGCTGCTGGGGACGTTGCGGGCGATGCGGCGCGTGGGCATCGATGCGGCTGAGGCGCTGGAGTGGCTGAGGCGGGTGTTGATTGTGCCTGTATTTACCGCGCATCCGACGGAGGCGGCGCGGCGTTCGGTGATGTTCAAGCGCCGGCGGATCGGCGAATTTCTCTCCTTGCTCGACCGCATACCGGTGCCCGAAGAAGAGATGGGGCGGCTAGAAGAGGCGATTCGCGCGGAGATCACCAGCCTTTGGCAGACCGACGAGGTGAGGTCGCGGCGGCCCACGGTGTACGACGAGATCAAGATGGGGCTCGACTACTACGACGTCTCGATCTTTGCGACGCTGCCGAATCTTTATCGCGAGATTGCCGAGGCGATGCGCGCGGCATACGGGCTGGAGATCGAGGCGCACGAGCTGCCGCTGGTGCTGATCTTCGGCTCGTGGATTGGCGGCGACCGCGATGGAAATCCGTATGTGACGCCGGAGGTGACGCGGGATGCGATCCGTCTTGCGCGCGGGCATCTGCTGCTCTACTATCAGCGGCGGCTCGACGAATTGATCGATCTGCTGACGACAAGCGCGCAGCAGATTGGAGTGAGCGAGGCGCTGCTGCAAAGGCTTGAGGCTTATGTGGCGCTGGTGCATACACCTGAGGCGCAGGTCTTTGGCGTGCAGTATGAGTTTGAATACTACCGGCGCTTTGCGATCTGTTTGAAGGCGCGGTTGCGGCGGACGCTGGAGAAGGCGGCGGAGCAGCCGGGCGGGGCAGGCGCGGCGCTGCCGGTGATGCCATACACGCTGGCGGGCGGGCAAGATAAGTTGACGCAGGCGCTGCCTGCATATTGCAACGTTCTGGATTTCATTGACGATCTGGAGACGCTGCGCGAATCGCTGGCGGCCAATCGCGGGCTGCGCATTGCGCGGACGCTGGTCGATCCGCTGATCTTGCAGGTGCGCACCTTCGGACTGCACTTGCACACGTTGGACATTCGCCAGCACGCGCGGGTTCATGCCGCTGCGTTGCAGGAGACGATTGCCGATACTGCTGCGCCGTCGCTGGCGGGCGAACTTACTGAGCAGACCGCCAACGTGCTGGAGAGCTTTCGCGTGGTGGCGGAGATCAAGAGCGGCTGTTCGCCGGAGGCGATTCGGCAGTACGTCATCAGCGGCGCATCGGTGGTGGAGGATGTGCTGGCGGTGGTGCGTCTGGCGCGACTGGGCGGCGTGCGGGTTGAGGGAACGGAACGCGATCCGGGTCTAATTCCGGTGCCGCTATTTGAGTCGATTGAAGACCTGCGCAATGCGCCGGCGGTCTGCCGCGATCTGTGGAGCCGAGGCGACTATCGCAAGCTGATGGCCACGTGGGATAACTGGCAGGAAGTGATGCTGGGCTACTCCGATTCCAATAAGGACGGCGGGATGCTAACCAGCACTTGGGAGATATTTCGCGCGCATCGCGACCTGCATGTTGTGGCGCGCGAATGCGGCGTTAAGCTGCGGCTCTTTCATGGGCGCGGGGGCACGGTAGGACGCGGAGGAGGGCCGACGCATCGGGCCATCTTTGCGCAGCCGATGAATGCCTTCGATGGACAGTTGCGGATTACCGAACAGGGCGAGGTGCTGAACTTCAAGTATTCCGACGAAGTCCTGGCGGAGCGCAGTCTGGAACTGATGATTGCGGCTTCACTGGACGCACTGGCGCGGCCCAATGCGCGCGATCCGGAGGGGCATTTTACCGGCGTTCTGAAGCCTGAGTGGGAGGCCGCTCTGGACGAGCTTTCCGCGATTGCCTTTGAGTTTTATCGCAAACATATTCTGGACGATCCTGAAGTGGTGACTTACTTTGAGCAGTCCACGCCAGTAGCGGAACTGGAGCAAGCGAAGATTGGTTCGCGACCGGCGCGGCGCAATGCATCGATGAAGCTGGCCGATCTGCGGGCGATTCCCTGGGTCTTTGGGTGGACACAATCGCGTCTGCTAATGCCGGCGTGGTTTGGCGTGGGCTTTGCGCTGGAGGAGTTTTTGACGCGGCCAGGCACGCTGGAATTATTGCGGACGATGGCGAGAGAGTTTCCGCTCTTCATCGACCTATTACGCAATGTGGAACTGGCGCTGGGCAAGGTGGATCTGGCTACGGCGCGTCTCTACTCGGCGCTGGTGGAGGATGCTGCACTGCGCGAGCGCATCTACGATATCTTCGAGGCTGAGTTTCATCGCACGGTACGAGCGCTTTTGGCGATCACAGGACAGAAGGAGCTGCTGGAGACAAACCCAGTGCTGGGGCGCTCGATCAAGCTGCGCAATCCGTATGTTGACCCACTGCATCTGATTCAAGTGGATATGCTGCGGCGCAAACGGGCCGGCGAGAATACGCCGGAGATCAACCGGGCGATTGCGGCGACGATCAGCGGAATCGCGGCGGGGCTGCGGAATACGGGGTGAATAGATAATCCGCATGAGTGAACGCGCACCTACTTCTTCGCCTTCCGTTTAGCCGCGAGCCTGGGCCAATACTGAAACTCGTCGGCAAAGAGTTCGCCGCTCAGGTCCATGACCCGCTGCTGGATTCGATCCTGGGCATCGGTGATGGCGCGGTTATAGACCGCTGGAGCGATCTCCTCCAGGAAGAAGTTGAGCAGCAGTCCAGCGGGAAGCTCACCAACCGGCTCTGGAAAATTTTCTTCAAAGTAGCGTTGAATCGAAGCGATCGCTTCGGTGCGCAAGGGCTTGGGCAGTTCAATGGGGCCAGTCACATCCTACTCCTAACGATTAGCTTATCGGAATGGCACGAAGGAAGAGGCCGGATGCTCGAAAGACGGAGTGCGAATTGGAGTATCGTGCAACGTCTGCGGAATTCGCACTCAACTTCCTCTTGCCATCGACGCCAGGGCGGTATTATGCTCAATCTATGCGTCGATGTCGCTAACACCGCCCTGGTGCCAGTTGCGATGCAGACGTGCGCCGCGTTCGCGCACAGCCTTCCCCGCCTGACAGCTCGACCATTACCCCTCAAAACAGAACCAGCCGGGATCGCGTCCCGGGAAAAGGAGATCATCATGGCGCAGATTGCTGCGAATGTAACAGAGATCATTGGCAAGACCCCCCTGGTGCGGTTGAACAAAGTGGCGGCTGGCTTGCCGGCAACGGTGCTGGTCAAGCTGGAGAGCCAGAATCCGCTTTCGAGCGTCAAAGACCGCATCGGCTTGGCGCTGATCGAGGCCGCCGAGAAGGCTGGCAAGATCACCCCCGGCAAGACGGTGCTGATTGAGCCGACCAGCGGCAATACCGGCATTGCGCTGGCGTTTGTGGCGGCGGTGAAGGGCTACCGGCTGATTCTGACACTGCCGGAGACGATGAGCCTGGAACGCCGGGTGCTGCTGCTGGCCTTTGGCGCGGAGATCGTGCTCACCCCCGGCCCGAATGGAATGAAGGGAGCCATCGCCAAGGCCAACGAGATTCTGGCCAAGACGCCGAACGGATACATTCTGCAGCAGTTCGACAACCCGGCGAACCCGGCAATCCACTATGCGACGACGGGCCCTGAGATATGGAACGACACGGATGGCAAGGTGGACATTCTCATCTCCGGTGTCGGAACCGGCGGCACCATTACCGGCGTGGGCAAGTACATCAAGGAGCGCAAGCCGGGCTTCAAGGCCATTGCCGTAGAGCCGACCGATAGCCCTGTGCTCTCTGGCGGCAAGCCGGGACCGCACAAGATTCAAGGCATCGGCGCGGGCTTTGTGCCCAGCGTGCTGGACACCAGCCTGGTGGACGAGATCATCCAGATCTCGAACGACGAAGCCATCGCTACGGCGCGCGAACTGCCGCTGAAGGAAGGTTTGTTTGTGGGCATCAGCTCCGGCGCGGCGGTGGCGGCAGCGTTGAAGGTGGCGGCGCGACCGGAGAATGCCGGCAAGGTGATTGTCGCCATTCTGCCCAGCTTCGGCGAGCGCTATCTCTCCAGCATCTTGTTCGAGAGCCTGCGTCAGCAGGCGCTGGCGTTGCCGGTCGAGGCGATTGCCGTCTAGCCACCTGCGGCGGGGCCAATCGCTCGGCACCTGCGGTGCGGCCAATCGCTCGCTATTCGCTGGCAGGAGTGTTGTGGTATCCCAGGTTTCAAGATCGAAACCTGGGGCACCCATCAGTTTCATTACGATCTCGTTGCATATTGAGAAAGACCCGCTATGGCATTGTTTGCCCGTATTCGTGAAGACATCGACTCAGTGCTGGAGCGCGACCCAGCTGCGCGTTCGCGGCTTGAGGTTTTGCTCTGCTACCCAGGCCTATGGGCGGTGTGGATCCATCGGGTCTCGCATCGGCTATGGAGAGCGAAGCTGCGGCTCCTGGCTCGACTGCTTTCACAAGTGGCTCGCTTCTATACCGGCGTCGATATTCATCCTGGAGCACTGCTGGGACGGAGACTCTTCATCGATCACGCTACCGGCGTGGTGATTGGCGAGACCGCGATTGTAGGCAGCGACGTGACGATGTATCAGGGCGTGACGCTGGGAGGCACGGGCAAGGGCCACGGCAAGCGGCACCCGACGGTCTGCGACGGAGTTTTCATCGGCAACAACGCCAATGTGCTGGGCAATGTGACAGTGGGCGAGAACTCACGCGTGGGCGCAGGCTCTGTGGTGCTCTCCGATGTGCCGCCCAACTCAACGGTGGTGGGCGTGCCGGCGCATATTGTCTATCGCAACGGCGAACGCGTGCTGATTACCGATCCGCACGACATCAAAGATCCGCTCTCGGATTCGCTGATTGCGCTGTCGGCGCGCGTGGATGAGTTGGAAGAGCGGGTGGGCGGCAAGCCCCGCTTGGACGGCAAGCCTCCGGCAGAGCAGTTTACCGCCGAGGCCGCCGAGCGCGAAGCCTATCGCGCGGAGTTGGAGAGGCTGCGGCAGTATGTCTCGATGGGCGAGGGGATTTAAGCTTCGGCGGCCTTGAGCTGCTTCAATCCCTTGAAGAGAAGCCAGAAACTCAACGCGATATCAAAGAGGCCCATCGGGGTATCGAACCAGCCGAGGCCGACGATCTTGTCGAAGTTGGGATTGATGCACAGCGCGAAGGAGCAGGCCACGGCAAATGCTGACGAGAGTACGCCGAAGGCCGCCAGCGCGCGAGGAATATAGCGCGATTTGAACCAGAGGCAGGCACAGGCTGTGGATGCCAGTCCCCAGAAAAGCAGGCCGACATAATAGCGGTCAAAACCGGTGTGGAGATAGAAACTGGCCAAGGACTGCAATTGGTCTGCGCCAAATGCCTGCAAGGAATCACCGCCATCGAGAAGCCGCAAGGCATCGAAGAGATTGAGCGTAATAAGAAGCCACATGAACTCCCAAACGAGCCACCAAAAGGCCCCGAGCAGGGCGAGAGCGCGATTGACCGGCCTGAGAACGACATAGAGGGCAGTGAGGAGCACGAAAATCCCTACGCAGAAAAAGAGATTTCCGGCGATGCAGATGCGAAAGAGCTGTTCGTGCGCGAGGATATTGCGCGCGGTTTCGGCGGCATTGCCGGTGGTCAGACGCCACAGGATGCCGTAATGGACGTAGACCACGGTCGCAAAGGTGATGAGGTAAGCGCAGGCCGCGACTTTTGCTGCGATTCGTTGCGAGTTGTCAATGGGGCTGATGGTCATGTCATTTCCTCGTAAGTTCATGGAAAAGATAAGAATCAATGAGCACCGGAGTTACCGGCCCAATTATTGTGAACGGCTGGCAGTGAAAAATATTGTCATGAATGGAAGCCAACTCCTAAAAAAAGTACATCTTTGTATTGACAAGAATAAAATATAGCACTATACATAGTTATACGAGGTATGAAGCTATGGCAATCCGAAGAGCGCTTCCTGTCCTGGACGAGCAGCCTGACCGCTGGGAGGCGCAACTGCGCAAGGGAGTGCTGGAGATGGCCGCGCTTGCCAGTCTTTGGCAAGGACGCCTTTATGGCCTTGAAATCATTCGCTTTCTGGAGAGTCATTCGCAGCTGATTCTGGCCGAAGGCACGATCTATCCGATCCTGAACCGGCTCAAGGCCGAGGGGCTGCTCACCTCGGAGTGGGTTGAAGCCGAGGCCGGACACCCACGCAAGTACTACTCGCTGAGCGATGCCGGACGCCAACGCCTGCGGTTAATGACCGAGGCCTGGAGCAGTTTCGCCAACGGAGTGAGCCGCCTTCTTGAACCTGTATTCCACGCCGCTGAGAAAGATCTCTCCGCAGGAACCCCAATACTCGAAAGGCAGGAGAAACAATGACCGTAGAAGTGCAAATCGAAAGCTACCTGACCGCGCTCCGCTTGCATCTTGGCTCGCTTACCATCGTCGAGCGGGAGGAGATCGTCCGCGAAATCAATGCTCACATCCGCGACTCCGCCGAGCAATCCGGCAGCTCCGTTGAGGCAGTATTGGCGCGACTGGGGCCTGCCGATGAACTGGCCAAACAATACCGCGATGGTTATCTCATTCGCAAGTCCAGCCGCAGCATCTCTCCACTGGTTCTGCTGCGCGGAGCATTGCGGCTGGCGACCAAAAGCGTCTTTGGGATCTTCGTCTTCGCTTGCGGTCTCTTCGGGTATTCGTCTGGAGCTGGCCTGCTTGTCGTCGCATTCGCCAAGACAATCGCCCCTGCCCACACCGGCTATTGGGTTCAGGATGGACGGATGGTAGGAGCAGGAGCATTTGAATTCGGGCACCCAGCACAGGCGCATGAGGTTCTTGGTATGTGGATCATTCCGCTGACGCTCACACTGGGCAGTCTTCTTCTTCTGCTCACGAACTATCTCATTCGCACATCACTGCGCGTTTCCCAACACTGGCAGTCGAAGCTGTAACGCAACGACCGCACGCTTCCATAAAAGAGGAATTCCAGAAGAGATGGGAATCGGGGTCGATTGAATTGATTGGTTTGTCCCAGCTTGCAGTCAGCCTTGCAGGCTTCCGGTGCTAGAGTGGTTTCAATTCCACATTTCGCCGGAGTCTGTCTTCTTGCTGGTTTGTCGTCCACTGCTTTTGGCTATTATTGCGCTTCCCTTCGCAGCCCAAGCGGCTGTGCGCATTCAGGCCGCGCCGGTGCCGCCGGAGATGCGCTCATCGGCTTTTACGGTTCGCGTGAACGGACAGCCGGTGGACGTGGCCCACGCGGCAGCGAGTTATGAGTATGTCAGCTTCGAGATGTCCGCTCCAGCAAGTGTCGAGATTACCGCAACCGAGCGGGGCTTCTGGGATAAGGGAGTGGACATCCAGCCCTGGCGGCTGGGTTTGCGGCCTGAGCGCGAAGGCCAGACGATTCGCTTCCGGCTGTCGGGGCCGGCCAAGCTCTCAATCACGCGGCCGGGCGAGTTTCTGAATCACGCGACGATGCTGTTTCTCTTTGCCGGGACACCATCGCCCCCTCTGCCGCGCAAGCAGGCGATTCACGCCTACGAGCCGGGAGTCTATCGTCAAAGCCTCAATCCCAAGAGCGGCGAAACTTATTATCTTGCCCCCGGCTCCTATTTTTTTGGCAGCCTGAATCTGTGGAAGGTGCATGATGTGAAGATTCTGGGGCGGGGAACGTTTGTGTACGATGGCCCGCAGGACCCTTCCAGCGACGAAGGCTGGATGCAGAGGCCGGATTGGCATTGCATCGGAGCGCTGGAGGCGCGCAATGTGGAGATCGACGGGTTGACCTGCATCGTGCGTTCGCGCACCTGGTCGATCCAGATGAAGGATTCCTTTGGATTTTTGTATGACGATCTGCGCGTGATCGGGGGCAATCCCGGCAACGCCAACCAGGACGGCATGGACTGGCTGGGCGGCGGCGACACGATTGTGCGCGATGCGTTCATTCGCGCCTCGGATGATGTCTTTGCGATGCAGGGCAACTGGGACGGCTACAAAGACGAAGAGATTCTGCGTCCGGGCCACGATGTCGAGAACATTCTTATCGAGAAGAGCGTGTTATCGACGAGCATCTCGAATGTCGTGCGCGCGGGCTGGCCGCGCAAGACGTATAACTCGGGGAATTTTACGCTGCGCGACTCGGATATTCTTCACGGCGGTATCGGCGCGTGCGGGCAGAGCTTCGGGTTGCTTGGATTCTGGGGTGCGCAAGGGGCTAAGGGAAGCCACTCCGATTACACATTTGAGAATCTCTTTCTCGATGACTGGTACTCGCTGTTGCAGGTGGAGCAGGAGTCTCCGGGCTTGCGCGGAATTGCGTTTCGCAATATCTGGGCGCTGGATCAGCCGCCTCTGGTTGAATCGACGATCATGGGCGACGTTGCGGGAGTGAGTTTTGACAATGTGAAATATGGTCAGAGGCGCGTGGGCAGCGATGCGGAGGTGCCGCTGACGGTCTCAGGCGGCGCGCAGCCGGCACAGTTTTCCGATCCACACGATCCGGTGGCGGCATTTACATTTGCGCCGACGGTCTTCAAGCCGGGCGAAACGGTTGTCTTCACGGCGCGGGAGTCACCGGGGGCGCGCTATACCTGGCTCTTCGGCGACGGGACGCAAGCGACGGGCCGACGCGTGAGACATCGCTTTCCAGACGCGGATGGCACGGAACTGGATGGTTCGGGCCGCTTCAGAGTGCTTCTGCACGTGGAAGACAAGCTGGGGCCGAAGAGGTCGGCGAGAGAGGATTGGGCGGCGCAGGGAATAGTGGTTGTAGGCAAGTGGCATGAGGCGGTGGCGCCGGTTGGAGCAATGCTGCCGGGGCTGAGCTGGGGAGTCTATCCCGGAGTTTGGTCGGAGCTGCCGAATCTTTCCACACAGCGCGCGGTCTTCAGCGGCGAATCGCCGAGTCTGCACGCGGAGCCGCAGGGATTTACGCATTACGCAGCCGCATGGGATGGCTTCATCGACATTCCCGCCGATGGCGGCTACAGCTTTCATCTGCTGGATCGAGACGGCGCGCGGCTCACGATCGACGGCGTGGAGGTGGCCAAGACCGGGCCGCCCTTCGCGCAGGTCTGCGGCGCACAGGGCAACGCGATGCGCTACGATCGCGGCTCGCTGGGATTGCGCGCGGGCAAACACGTAATTCATATCGAGGGCTTGCACTCGGAGAGCGAAGGCGAACCGCGGCTGCTGTGGGAGGGGCCGGCGCTGCCGCTGAACGATGTGCCGGCAGCGGCCTACAGCCATCGCAGGCAGGACGCGGTGAAGGCGGGGAGCGGGGACTGAGGGATTCAGGGATCAGAAGACTGTACCTCATTCGCTTTTGCGGATGATTTTGCAAATGGTGTACCATTACTTTCATGGCTAACTATCGCGTCGCTCTGCGCCGCTCTGAGGAAGGTTACAGCGTGTCGTGCCCCGGCCTACCCGGCTGCTGGTCGCAGGGGGTTACCGAAGAGGAAGCTCTTGCCAACATCCAGATCGCCATTCGAGAGTATGTTGATGCCGCTGAGGAACTGGCGCGTGAGGATGACGGCCGACTCGTGGAGGTCGCGGTTGCGTAGACCGTGGGACCGACGTCTGATAGTTTGACCACATATAGGTAGTTCTCAATTATTTTTTTGCAACGCAATTCCAGTATTTTTCTATCAACAGTTGTCACTTATTATCTCTTATTATCTCAGATAACATCTTTTGATGTAACGGTTTAGAACCAATGCGATCTTGACACCTGTATGAAGGCAGCGGATGATTAATCCAGAACTGCTGAGGTAGCTTGTGTCAAAACTTCCCGGGATCAATCATCTTCGCGCCGTCGCCGCTTTGGAAAAAGCGGGTTTCCGCGTTCTGCGTCAAGGAGCGCATATCATCATGACGGATGGAATACGAATCCTGACAATTCCACGCCACAATCCGATCAATGCATTCACTATGGGCGGCATTGTGCGGGATGCCGGATTGAGCTTGGAACAGTTCCGGGACTTGTTATAGTGCCTCAGTTCTTCGCTTGAATGGTGACAGTGTTCATGGAATTTGCGGGGACTTGCAACTCGTAGAACTTTCCGCCGATCTGGATGGTTGCGGCAACCGTCTTCTCCGAATCGTTCTCAAACTCCAGTACTGTCGTTCCCGATGGATTTTTGAAGGCAGCGATCTCTCTGAACGGTCCGCCAGTGACCGCGATGCGCACGGCGCCGGGAAGCACGCTGGCGGAGAAGTGCTTCATGGAGTAGAACTCCGGATTGTATTGCACCTGCCTGGTGCTGCGATTGACGGTAAGCAGGCTGTTCTGACGCCAGCCCCAGGTGCTCTTACCCTCTTCATTCAGAGCGGTGTTCCAGTAGAAGTAGCTGTTGGCGAAGTGGTTCATGTCGTCGATGATCTTGCTGAAGGTGACGAGGCCCTGCTGCCATGAGTTATCGCCGTTGTTGCACTCGGTCTCGGATTGCATCATCTTCTTGCCGGGGTATCGCTCATGGGTCGAGAGCATCGCATCCTGGCCGCCCCACTGATAGGCGACGCCGGTGATGATGAGATTGGTCTTGGGATCGTCAAGGACGGGCAGAATGTAATCTTCCAGCTTCTCATTGACGATGGTGCCTTGCCATATCTCGACCTTCACGCGGTCCAACTGGAGGCGCGGGGCGAGGTAGTCGCGCAGGAAGACGTTCATCAGCGCGGCGCTCCATACGGCCTGCGGATAGATATTGTTGTTGTATTTCGGCTCGTTCTGCGGCATGACGGCATAGAGATGGATGCCCTCGTTGCGGTAGGCCTGCACATACTTCGAGAAGTAAAGCGCATAGCTGGCAAGTGTCTGCGAATCACTTTTCATCTCGCCACCCTTGTATGCGCCGTTGGTCTTCATCCACGAAGGCGGCGACCAGGGCACACCCCAGACGGCGAGCGTGGGCTGATACTTCATGGCGGCATGAAGGAAGGGCAGGATCGTCTGACGGTCGTGATCGATGCTGAAGTTCTTGAGGTCGTAGTCGCCGGGAGTCTCGTCGAAGGAGTACCAGCCGGTAGCGAAATCATTGGCTCCCATGGGCACGCGGCCGAGGGTGAAGTTGGCGCCATCGGGTGCGAACAAGGCTCGGAGCGCCTTCTCGCGGCTGGCTTCGTCGAGAGTCTGGAGTGCCTGCCAGCCGAGGTCGTTGAAGCAACTGCCGAAGCCGTCGATCTGCTGATAGGTTTTTCGTTTGTCGAGTTGGATGGAAGGCGAAGCAGGAGCCTGGCCGGAAGAAACAGCAGTGAGCGGTAACTGCTTCCACGGCTCGGATTGCGTGCTGGAGATCCAGCGGATGGATTGCGACGCGTTGGGAGCTTGCGCGTGAAGAAGCGGCGCGATGAGCGGCAGGCAGGCAAAAAGAGCGATGGAAGGACATTTCAGCGGATTCATATCTCTCGGGTGACCTCGCGTTCGACAGAAGTATTTTACTTCGGCAACTGGGTTCTGTCCCAGCCGCCGCCGAGGGAGCGGACCAATCCAACACTGGAGACGAATTGACGGGTTTGAAGATCGATGGCGGCGCGCTGGTTCTGAAGCAGCGCGGATTCCGAGGTAAGGACTTCCAAGTAGCTGGTGACGCCGCCTTTGTAGCGTTGGTTGGAGAGGTCGAAGGAGCTTTGCGCGCTGGAGACTGCGCGCTGTTCAGCGGTGGATTCCTGCTCAAGCATTCTCAAAGACGAAAGCTGATCTTCGACATCGTTGAAGGCGGCGAGGACGGTGCTTTTGTAAGCAGCAGCCTGGGCCTCGTATGTGTGGCGGGCGGCATCGGTAAGGGCGTGGCGCTGGCCGGCGTCAAAGAGAAGCTCTGTAGCCTGCGCGCCGAGCGACCAGAGCGCGCTCGGACCCTGAATCCAGGTTCCGCCATTGATGCTTTCAAAGCCGCCCGTGCCATTGAGGCTGATGGCGGGATAGTAGGCGCTCACGGCGATGCCGATCTGGGCGTTGGCGGCGGCGGCGCGGCGCTCGGCGGCGGCGATGTCAGGGCGGCGCTCGAGGAGTTGCGAGGGTACACCAACGGGGATATTCGGCAGCGACAGATCGAGTGGCGTGGGCGTAATCGTGAAGTTGGAGAGATCGTAGCCGGCGATGGTTCCGATGGCGTGCTCGAATTGAGCGCGGGCGACGCCGAGGTCGATGCGCTGGGCGCGGACGGTTTCAAGCTGGGTGCGGGCCTGATCGACGTCGGCTCCGGTGCCGATGCCGCCGGCAAAAAGCCGTTGCGTCAGATCGAGCTGGCCTTCGAGGTTGACGACCGTGGCGTCGAATAGTTTGATTTGAGCGTCGAGGCCGCGGAGTTGGAAGTAATCGGCGGCAAGCTCGGCGTGAAGGCTGAGAGCGATGTTGGCTTGATCGGCGGCGCTGGCCTGAGCGTTGGAGCGGGCGGCCTCGACGGTGCGGCGGATGCGGCCCCAGAGATCCGGCTCCCAACTGGCTTGGGCGGCAAGCACGAAATCGTTATAGGTGGTGGATTTGCCGGATGCGTAGGAGGGGCCGTTTTGCGAGATATGTTCGCGCGTGACGGAGGGTCCGGCAGAGAGCGTGGGGAAGAGCGTGGAGCGCGCCGCTGCGACCTGATCGCGGGCAGCGAGATAGCTCTCCAGCGCCTGACGGAGCGTGGGGTTATTGACGGCGATGCGCTCTTCAAGCTGGTTGAGTTGGGGATCGTGGTAGATCTCCCACCAGTTGCCGCGGAGGAGGCCGTCCGAAGGATTGGCGGGCTGCCATGCGCCGCCATTGGGAGCGGGCGGTGGAAGGACTACCGCCGTTGCGCCGGATTCCTTGTAGGCGGGCGGGGCTTGGTAGGCGGGACGGCTGTAGTTGGGGCCGGCGGGCTTGCAGGCGGCGAGGAGGGTAAGGGCTGACAAAAAGGCAGAGGCGAGAATGGTTGAGAGCTGCGGTTTGTCAGCTCCGAAAATCCGGAGCTGGGGCACCCAGCTTCGAGGCTTCCCATCCATGCCGCGATGAAACTGCGGCATGGATCGGGCATCCAGCAGTTTACGGACGGCTTGAACTTCTTTTTGAGTGAGAAGCGCTGGCATACTATTTGCCTCCTGCAGCGATTTGGCCGCCGGGAGTGACGACCTGAACGCGTTCTCCATCGATGAGGGAGTCGGGCGGGTCTTGAATGACCTGATCGGAGGCGGAGAGGCCGGAGACGATCTGGACATTTGCGCCGTCGTCCTCGCCGATAACGACGGGGACGAGATGAGCGACGCTGCCGTTGACGACCGTGCCGACGCGCAAGCCCTCCTTACGGAAGATGAGCGCTGCGGCGGGAACGATGAAGGTGGCGCCGACAGGCGGAGATTTGAAGTGGACCTGGGCGAGCGAGCCGGGCAGCAGATCGCCGGCGCGATTATCGACATCCACCTCCACGAGTAAAGTCCGGCTGACGGGGTCGATGGCGTCGGAGGTGCGAACGAGTGTGCCGTGATAAAGCGAGCCGGCATGCTCGGCGAAGGTCAAATCGATTTTGGCGCCGCGCTTTACATTCGCTGAAAAAATCTGCGGGAGGTTGGCGTAGACGCGGAGGGTCTGGATGGCTTGCAGGTGAAAGAGTTCCTTGCCCGCGCCCGCGTCGATGAGCTGACCGGTGTCGATGTTGCGGGCGGTGACGACGCCGTCGAAGGGAGCATAGACCCGCTCGAAGGATTGCAACTGGCGCAGTCGCTCGACGTTGGCCTGCGCGGATTTGACCTGCGCGGCTGTGGATGCGGCCTGATTGACGTAAGTGTCGGTGTCCTGGCGGGAGACGGCATTGGATTGGACGAGGCCGGAGTAGCGCTCGGCCTGGATGCGGGCGTTGTTGGCATTGGCTTGCGCGGTGTTGAGGTCGGCCTCGGCCTGTGCCAGTTGCTGATCAACTTCGGGCGTTGCGATCTCGGCCAGCAGCGCGCCCTTTTTCACGTGAGCGCCGATGTCGAAGTACCACTTGGTCAGATAGCCGGAGGTGCGGGCATAGATGGGGGCGTCGGTGTAGGCGGTAACGTTGCCGGGAAGAACAAAGGAATCGACGGGCGCGCCGGAGTTGGGGGTGGCGACGAGGACGCTGGGTGCGGCGAGCTGATTGGTGCGCTGAGCGAGCGCGGCAGCGGCGCGCGAACGGCTGAGGATGCCGTAGCCGGCCAAGACGACGGTAACGATGATGATGACGGCCAAGCCGATGAGAGCCGTGTGCGGCGCGATGGGCTCTTGCGTGGGCGCGGACTCGAAATGGTGAGTTGGTTGCTGGTCCGGATTGGAAGGCAGTGTCATAAGAATTACTCCGAAATCTCGTCAAACTCGTCGAAGGTGGCGGCAGATTGCGCGAAAAAGGCCGTTCTGCGGCGAGATTCGAGCCAGCCGTGGACGACGAAGAAAAATGCGGGAACGAAGAAGAGCGTGGCGACGGTCGCGGCCAGCAGACCGCCGATGACGGCGCGGCCAAGCGGTGCGTTCTGTTCGCCGCCGTCGCCGAGGCCGAGAGCCATGGGCACCATGCCGATCATCATGGCGAGAGCGGTCATCAGTACCGGACGCAGACGGACAAAACCGGCATTGAGCGCGGCCCGGCGCGCGTCGCCGACGAGGACATCCAACTGCTCGCGGGCGAAGCTGACAACCAGGATGGAGTTGGCCGTGGCCACGCCCATGCACATGATGGCGCCGGTGAGCGCGGGAACGCTGAGGCGGGTATTGGTGAGGAAGAGAAACCAGACGATGCCGGCCAGAGCCGCCGGAAGGGCCGAGACGATCAGAAAAGGATCGAGCCAGGATTGGAAGTTGACAACGATGAGGAGGTAGACGAGCAGGATGGAGAAGGCCAGTCCGCCGAGCAGACCGATGTAAGAACTCTTCATCGTCTCGCTCTGTCCGCGAAGGGTGAAGTGCGAGCCACGCGGCAGTTCGGATTGATGACGCGCGATGACTTCCTCGACGGATTTGGTGACGGCGCCGAGGCCGGTTCCGTCGACGTTGGCGTAGATGTCGATGACTGGCTCAACGTCGTAGTGGCTGACGGTGCCCAGTTCGGCGCCGGGCGTGATGGTGGCCAGGTTGCCGAGAACCTCGGTTGGCCGCGGCGTGCCGGGAACGGAGGAGGGATCGCTCTGCGGCATCGATGCTCCGGTGACGGGCAGGCTTTCAAGCTGGGCCAGAGAGTTGAGGTTGTATTGCGGGGCCTGGATGGCGACGTTGTAGGTGACGCCGGATTTGGGATCGAGATAGAAGCTGGGCGCAGTCTGGAAGCTGCCGCTGAGGGCGACGAGCAGGCTGGTTGCCACATCCTTCTGTGTAAGGCCGATGGATTGGGCACGGGTGCGGTCGACATTCACCGTCATGTTGGGATAGTTGAAGGGCTGCTGAATGCGCGCATCGGCGGCGCCGGGAAGATAGCGAATCTCATTGAGCATCTTTTCGGCGAGGGCGCGGTTGCCGTAGAGATCGGGGCCGACGATCTGTAGATCAATGGGCGCAGAGAGGCCAAAATTGAGAATCTGGGTAACGATGTCCACAGGCAGCACATAGAATGTGACGCCGGGATACTGGCGCGCCAGAACGCCGCGCAACTGTTCAACATAAGCCGCGGTGGGATGGTGATCCTTGCTCAACTGCACCTGAATATCTGCGTCGGAGGGTCCGATGGGCGCGGAGGTCGAGTAAGAGAGATTCAATCCGGAGTAAGGCAGGCCGATGTTATCGACGATGGAGACGACCTCACTGGCGGGAAGCTGCTCGCGGATGGTTGCGTCGATGTGATCGCAGAGGGCAGCGGTTTCTTCGATGCGCGTGCCGGTGCGGGCGCGGAGGTGAATCTTGAATTGGCCGGAATCGACCGAGGGGAAGAAGTCCTCGCCGAGATTGGGGGCGAGCAGGCCGATCGAGCCGAGGGCGAAGAGGAGGAAGAGGACGAGAAAGACTCGCGCGTGGTCCAGGCAGAGGGTGAGCAATCGCAGATAAAAGCGGCGAAATTGCTCGAAGGCGGATTCAAAGCCGCTCTGAAAGCGGATAAAGGGATTGCGGCTACATCGTTTTCTTTCGACCTCTGCGTCGTCGTGCTCCTTGAGCAGGTACTTGGCCATCGTCGGGACCAGTGTGCGGGAGAGCAGATAGCTGGCCAGCATGGCGAAGACGACGGCCTCGGCCATGGGGACAAAGAGATACCGGGCCACGCCGCTCAAAAAGAACATGGGGACAAAGACAATACAGATGGCGAGGGTGGAGACCAGGGCGGGAACGGCGATCTGCGCGGAGCCGTCGAGGATGGATTGCTCCAGTTCCTTGCCGGCCTCCAAATTTCTGTTGATGTTTTCAATGGCGACGGTGGCGTCATCGACGAGAATGCCGACGGCCAGCGCAAAACCGCCCAGGGTCATGATGTTGATGGTCTCGTGCAGCATGGCGAGAACGCTGAGCGAAGTGAGAATCGAGAGCGGAATGGAGACGGCGATGATGATCGTGGAGCGGAAGCTGCCCAGGAAGACCAGGATCATGATGGCGGTGAGGCAGGCGGCGACGATGGACTCGCGGACGACGCCTCCGATGGCGCCGCGCACGAAGATCGACTGGTCGGAGAGGGCGTTGATCTGCAACTGCGGCGGCAGTTGGCCTTTGATGGCAATCAGCTTTTTTTGCACGCCGCTGATAATGTCCAGCGTGGAGGCGGAGCCGGTCTTGAGGATACTCATCAGAACGGCGCGCTTGCCGTCGACGCGCACGATGTTGGTCTGGGGCGGATAACCGTCGCGCACGTGAGCCACGTCGCGCACGTAGATCACCGAGCCGTTCACGGCCTTGACGGGCAGGTTGTTCAGTTCATCGACGATCTGCGGGGCGGAGTTGGTTTCGACGGCGTACTCGAAGCGGTCGATCTTCATGGTGCCGGAAGGCGCGATGAGGTTTTGTACGGAGATGGCGTTGACGACATCGACCGGCGAGAGCCCTTTGGCCTGGAGGGCGTGCAGGTCGATGTCCACTTGAATCTGGCGCTGCTTGCCGCCATAGGGATATGGGGTCTGCGCGCCCTCGATCGTCGCCATGGCGACCCCGATGCTGTTTTTGGCGGCATCGCTGACCTGTTGCTCGTTGAGGCCATTTCCGGAGAGGCCCAATTGCAGGATGGGCACGCTGGAGGCGTTGTACTGAATGATGAAGGGCGGCAGCGAGCCGGGCGGCAGCGAGCGCAACTGCACCTGACTGATAGCGGTAACCTGGGCCACGGCGTTGCCTATATTCACGCCGGGATGAAAGAAGATCTTGATGATGCCAATGCCGTTGAGCGACTGCGACTCGATGTGATCGATGTCGTTGACCGTGGTGGTCATGCCGCGTTCACTGTTGAAGATAATGCGGGTAGACATCTCCTGCGCGGAGAGGCCGGTGTAGTTCCAGACCACGGTGACGACGGGAATGTCGATGTTGGGAAAGATGTCCGTAGGCATCGTCTCGATGCTGAAGACGCCGAGGATGAGAATCAGAAGCGCAAAGACGACGAAGGTATAAGGCCGCCGCAGCGCCAGACGGACAATCCACATAAGGCAAATACTCGTTTCTTAGGCGGCAGGCGGGTGGACAAGACGGCGGGACCGCCGCGAGGCCCGGATCGCGCCTGCAAATCAGGATTGCGCCTGAGAGCGGAACTGTTCCGCGCAAACCCATTACTCACGTGAAATTACTATCGTAGACGAAGAACCCTGCAATCCCCGGCTGTCGCGAGAAAAGAAAAGGCAAGAATCTGATTTTTGGACGGGCGAGCCGGCGAAAAAGATGCGCGTGGGAAGGGGCGGCTCATCAGACGGCGGAGAGAACCACGGCCAGGACGCAGACTCCCAGCGCCAGACTGACTCGGTCGCGGAGTGCGAAGATCACCGGATCGTCATCCATTTCGCCGCGCGAGCCGAGCAGCCAGACGCGGTAGAGCCAGTAGAGCATCAGGGGCACGATCAGCCAGAGTCGCCCGAAGTGCTTGTAGAGGGCCTGCACGTCGGGGCGGGATATGTAGAGGGCGAAGACCACTACGGCGGCGGTGGCGCTGGAGGCGCCGAAGCTGCGAATCTGTTCGAGATCGCCGACCAGATAGCCGCGCCCATGCGTGGCGGCGATGCCGCGTTCGCGCAGGTTTTCCAGCTCGCTGAAGCGCTTGACCAGGGCGAGGGAGAAAAAGAGGAAGATGGCGAAGCCTGCCAGCCAGGGGGAGATTTCGGTTTGCGTGGCGGCGCCGCCGGCCAGCAGGCGCAGCGTGTAGAGGCCGCTGAGCAGCAGCACATCGAGCAGGGCAACTTGCTTGAGATAGAGGGAGTATGCCAGCGAGGAAGCGATGTAAAGGCCAAGCCACAACGCAAAGGCGTGGGGCAGCAGCGGCAACAGCGCCAGCGAAGCGGCAACCAGCGCCAGCGCCAGGAAAACTCCGCCCAGAACCGGCAGATCGCCAGCGGCAAAGGGGCGCAGCCGCTTGCTGGGATGATGGCGGTCGCTTTCGATGTCGAGCAAATCGTTGACAAGATAATTGGCCGATGCCATGAAGCAGAAACAGAAGAAGGCGGCGAGAACAGCTGCAATGGCCGCGGGTGTGAGCTTGTGAGAGAGCAGAAGCGGCAGCGGCAAGAGAAGATTTTTAGCCCACTGGTGAACGCGGATAGCTTTGCCGAGGGTGCGGGGCAGGGGCTTGCGATCCAGAAAGACGTGGGCCACCGGAATACGGCGCGAGCGCAGAGCAGCGCACAGGCCGGGTGTGGGGTTGGCCAGCATCGCGTGGCGCGCGTCGAGCAAGAGCGGCAGATCGGCGCGGGAGTTGCCGATGTAATCGAAACTGCCGAAGCGCAGCTTAAGCAGCTCCAGCTTCTTCCCACTGGTGAGGTTGGTCGCGCCGTCGGAGGCGAGCACGCCCTGGAAGATGCCGAGGTGAGCGGCCACGCGTTCAGCCAGCGCGGCATCGGCGCCGGTGGTGAGGTAGAGCTGGCGGCCCTGGCGGCATTCGTCTTGCAGAAAGGAAAGCAGCGGAGCGTTATAGGGGAGGCGTGCCACGTCGAGCGGTGCCTGCTGCGCGATCTCCGACTTGAGACGGGCGCGCCCCCCGGCCAGCCAGAAGGGTAGCCGCCATGCGCGGACGGGGTTGCTGCGTAGCAAGAGGCAGACGGCATCGAAGAGCGAGTCGGATTTGATCAGCGTGCCATCCAGATCGACACACAGGGGGAGTGCGCGGCCAGCATCTTCGTCGAGTTCGGAGTTCTGGAGCACAACGATCCTCATTGAGTCGGCGAGAGGGTTCAAGAGCCAGCACAACAGCGGGATAACTCAGCGCCAGTATATAACTTGACGGCAATCCGCGAACGCATTGTGCAAAATCCGCGCAGGCGCGGCATTCCTCTACAATAGTTACGGCTTTCCTTCCTGGAGAACGCGCTAAGGGATGGAAATCAAGCCGGTTTGGCCGCGTTCATCGACCAGGCCGGAAGAAACCTTTCCCGAAACTCAATCGTCCGTAGAATTGGAAGCGGATGGATGGGTTTCGACAGGAATCGCAGCATTGCCGCCCCAAACGCGGGCAATCACACAAGAGAAATGACGGGAATTGACATGATCTCCAACGAAGACGCTCAGGAGTCTTACCTGACCCCAGGCGGCATAAAGCCCCACCCTTCCTCGCCGAAGGGTTTCTGGATACGCACCGTCGTCTACGTGGTGCTGATCGCCGCCGTGCTATTGGTGGTTTGGAAGATTTATTCGGATCAGAAGGCTCAGAAATTGCAAGCCGCCAGTCAGGCGGCGGCGCTGCTGAGCCGTCCGGTGCCGGTGCAAGTGTCGGCAGCGGTCCAGATGCCGATGCCGATCTACCTCACGGCGCTGGGCACGGTGACGCCATATATGAGCGTCACGGTGAAGGCGCGGGTGGGGGGGCAACTGGAGCCGGTCAAGTTCACCGAGGGGCAACAGGTGAGACAGGGCCAGACGATCATGGTGATCGATCCCAGCCCCTACAAGGCGGCGCTCGACCAGGCCAAAGGCAATCTGGCTCACGATCAGGCGCTGTTGAAGAACGCCCAGGCGGAGTACAAGCGCTACACAGCTCTCTATCAGGCGGGCGTGGTTTCCAAAGAGACATTGGACGCAGACGAGGCCACACAGGGCCAGTACCAGGGTGCCATCGAAGCAGATAACGCGGCGATCGAGACCGCCCAATTACAGCTCGATTGGTGCACGATCCAATCGCCGATCGACGGCAAGATCGGGCTGCGGCTGGTTGATCCCGGCAACATCATCACCGCCAATACCACCAATCTGGTGATTATCAACCAGATTCAGCCGATCGCGGTGTATTTTACGTTGCCCGAGGATCAGCTACCCCAGGTGCTGCACAAGCTGGCTGCGGACAAGCGGTTGCCGGTGGATGCATACGACCAGAGCGATACGCAGAAGCTGGCCACGGGCTATCTGCTGACTGCCGATAACCAGATCGACACCACCACGGGGACCGACAAGTTGAAGGCGGTCTTTGACAACAAGGATCAGGCGCTGTTTCCCAATCAGTTCGTCAACATTCATCTGGTTTTGGAAGAGCGGCCCAATGCGCTGGTGGTTCCCTCGGCGGCGATTCAGAGCGGATCGCGCGGAGTTTTTGTCTGGGTTGTGAATGCGGACGGAGACAAGAAGAAATCGACGGCCAAGATGCAACCGGTAAAGGTGGCGCTCTCCGAGGGCCAGGTGACAATTCTGGATAGCGGTTTGAATCCAGGGCAAAACGTGGTGGTGGATGGCGCGGACAAGTTGAGCGACGGGCAGATTGTGACCGTGAGCGCGGCGCGCCAGCGTGGCGGACAGGCGTCAGGGCAATCTGCAACCACGCAGCCGGATGCAAGCGGCGGCAAAGGCGGGAAGAGGGAGCAGCAGTGAGTCTGAGTCCCTCCCGGCCATTCATTTTACGTCCAGTGGCAACCTCGCTGCTGATGGCGGCGATCCTGCTTGCTGGCGCCCTCGGCTACAAGCAGTTGCCGGTCTCGGCGCTGCCCGAGGTGGATTACCCGATCATCCAGGTGCTTACTTTTTATCCGGGCGCGGGGCCGGAGGTGATGGCCTCGTCGGTGACCTCGCCGCTGGAGCGGCAGTTCGGTGAGATGCCGGGGTTGAAGCAGATGACCTCGGTCAGCTCAGGCGGCGGCTCGGTAATCACGCTGGAATTCAATCTGGACGAGAACATCGACGTGGCCGAGCAGGAGGTGCAGGCGGCCATCAATTCGGCAAGCAGCTTTCTGCCCAGCGATCTGCCCAATCCGCCGATTTACAGCAAGGTAAATCCCGCCGATGCGCCGGTGATGACGCTGGCGCTGACTTCGGACTCGCTGCCGCTGGACAAGATTGAAGATGCTGCCGACACCAATCTTGCGCAGAAGATTTCCCAGGTTACAGGCGTTGGCCTGGTCTCGATCGCCGGCGGACAGAAGCCCTCGGTGCGGATTCAGGCCAATCCCTCGCAACTGGCCGCCTACAATCTGAGCCTCGAAGATCTGCGGACCGCGCTGGCAGCGGCGAATGTGGATCAGGCCAAGGGCACGTTGAATGGCTCGCGTCAGAGCTACACCATCGGCGCCAATGACCAACTGATTTCGAGCGATGATTACAAGCCGGTCATAATCGCCTATCGCAATGGAGCGGCGGTGCGCGCCTCGGATGTGGCGACGATCGTCGATGCCGCCGAGAACTCGCAGCAGGCCGCGTGGATGGATCGCCAACCGGCGGTCATCGTGAACATTCAACGCCAGCCGGGCGCCAACATCATCGCCGTGGTGGATCGCATCAAGCTGTTGCTGCCGCAGTTGCAGACCAGCTTGCCGGCCGCAGTGCAGGTAAAGATTCTGACCGACCGCACCACGACCATTCGCGCCTCGGTCAAGGATGTGGAGTTCGAGCTGCTGCTCACCATCGCCCTGGTGGTGATGGTGATCTTTCTCTTCCTGCGCAATCTGGCGGCGACCATCATTCCGTCGGTGGCCGTACCGCTCTCTATTGTCGGGACCTTCGGCGTGATGTATCTGCTGGGCTACTCGCTGAACAACCTTACTCTGATGGCGCTGACCATCTCCACGGGCTTTGTGGTGGACGATGCCATCGTGATGATCGAGAACATCTCGCGCTACATCGAAGAGGGGATGAGTCCGATGAAGGCGGCGCTGAAGGGCAGCGAGCAGATCGGCTTCACGATCATGTCGCTGACGGTTTCCCTGATCGCCGTGCTGATTCCGCTCTTGTTCATGAGCGACGTGGTGGGAAGGCTCTTCCGCGAGTTTGCCATCACGCTGGCGGTCACGATTCTGGTCTCGGCCTTTGTCTCGCTGACACTGACGCCGATGATGTGCTCGCGCATTTTGCAGGACAAGTCGGTGGCCAGGCAGACGCGCTTCTATCATTGGTCGGAAGAGGTCTTCAACTCGGTCATTGCCTGGTATGGGCGCACCTTGCAGGTGGTGTTGCGCTATCGCTTTATCACGCTGCTGGTCACAATCGGGACGCTGGTGGGCACGATCCTGCTTTATGTCGTCGTTCCCAAGGGCTTCTTTCCGGTGCAGGATACAGGCGTGATTCTGGGCATCAGCGAAGCGCCGCAGACGGTCAGCTTTACTTCAATGGCGCAGCGCCAGCAAAAACTCGTTGACATTCTGCTACAGGATCCAGCGGTTGACAATATCTCCTCGTTCATCGGCGTGGATGGAACCAACACCACGCTGAACTCCGGGCGCATCCAGATCACCCTCAAGCCGCTGGAGGAGCGCAAGATTTCGGCGACGGAGGTGATTCGCCGCTTGCAGCCCAAGGTTGCGGGCGTCGAAGGCATTCAGCTTTTCTTGCAGCCATTGCAGGATCTGACGGTGGAAGACCGCGTCAGCCGCACCGAGTTTCAGTACTCGCTGGAAGATCCCAACCAGGTGGAGTTGGCAGCCTACACGAACAAGATGGTGGATGCACTGCGCAACGAAAAAGTGGTTACCGATGTGGCCAGCGACTTGCAGGATCAGGGGCTGGGCGCGAATCTGGTGATCGACCGCGACACCGCGGCGCGGCTGGGCATCGCCATGGCCGACGTGGACAACACGCTCTACGACGCTTTTGGCCAGCGCCAGGTCTCGACGATCTTCACGCAGCTTAATCAGTACCACGTGGTGATGGAGGTGGCGCAGAACTTTCAGAGCAATCCCTCGATGCTGAATACGCTGTACGTGAAGTCGGCCAACGGCACGCAGGTCCCGCTGAGCCAGTTGGCGCACTGGGAGCAGACGACGGCGCAACTCTCCATCGGCCACCAGGGGCAGTTTCCGTCCACAGTGGTCAGCTTCAATCTGGCGCCGGGCAAAGCCCTGGGCGATGCGGTGGAAGCGATGAAGCGCGTGGAGAACGATATTCGGATGCCGGCCTCGATCAATGCCAGCTTCCAGGGCACCGCTGCCGCATTCCAGACCTCGCTGGTGAATGAGCCGCTGTTGATTTTGGCCGCACTGATTACCGTCTACATTGTGCTGGGCGTGCTCTACGAGAGCTACATCCATCCCATTACCATCATTTCGTCGCTGCCATCGGCGGGCGTGGGCGCGTTGCTGGCGCTGCTGATTACGCGCACCGAGTTCAGCGTGATTGCGCTGATCGGCATCATTCTGCTGATCGGTATTGTGCAGAAGAACGCGATCATGATGATCGACTTTGCGCTGCAAGCCGAGCGTCAGGAGGGCAAGTCGGCAGAAGCCGCGATCTTCCAGGCCTGCCAGTTGCGCTTCAGACCAATTTTGATGACCACGCTGGCCGCGATGCTGGGCGGATTGCCGCTGGCGCTGGGCGGCGGCGTGGGTGCCGAGCTGCGCAGGCCGCTGGGCATCACCATCGTCGGCGGACTGCTGTTTTCGCAGGTGCTCACGCTCTATACCGTGCCGGTGATCTATCTGTACTTCGACAAGCTGGCGCAGAAATTGAAGCCGCAGGAGATCAGGGAACAGGGACTAGGGACTAGGGACTAGGGACTAGGGACTAGGGAACAGGGACTAGGGAACAGGAATCCACGAGCGATGCATCTTTCCGCACCATTCATTCAGCGACCGGTAGCGACATCGCTGCTCAGTCTGGCTCTTCTCATGGCCGGCTCGGTGGCCTACTCGGTGCTGCCCGTGGCCTCTCTGCCCGATGTGGACTATCCGGTGATCGGCATCGGCGGCGGCTTGCCCGGGGCCAGTCCGGAGACCATGGCGTCGTCGGTCGCGACCCCGCTCGAACGCCAGTTCGGACGCATCGCCGGCATCAACCAGATGACTTCGTCCAGCTCGCTAGGCTCGGCCAACGTCACCTTGCAATTCGACATCAATCGCAACATCGATGCCGCGGCGCGCGACGTGCAAGCCTCGATCAATGCCGCGCGCAGCCAGTTGCCGTCGTACCTGCCGCAGAATCCGAGCTATCGCAAGGCCAATCCCGCAGATTCTCCGATTCTCATTCTCACACTGACCTCCGATGTGGTGCCCAAGCCGCAGATTTACGATCTGGCCGATTCCATTCTGGCGCAGAAGATCGCGCAGATTCAGGGCGTGGGGCAGGTCTTCGTCGGCGGCAGCTCCAGCCCGGCGGTGCGCGTCGAGTTGAATCCGATGGAACTGGGCGCGAACGGCGTAGGCCTGGAGGCGGTGCGCACAGCGCTTGCCGGCGCCAATGCCAACCGGCCCAAAGGCGCCTTTCAGGATGCCAATCATCGCTGGCAGATCAGCGATAACGATCAGATATTCAAGGCCAGCGACTTTGCACCGATCATCGCCGGCTACAACAAGCAGACTGGAGCGCCGGTGCGGGTCGCAGACCTGGGCACGGTTGACGACAGCATCGCCGACATTCATACCGCCGGTCTTTCTGGCATCAATCCGGACAAAGGCCCGCCAGCGGAGTTGAAGACCGCGGTTCTGATCTTTGTCTTCAAGGTTCCCGGAGCGAACGTCATCTCCACCGTGGATGCGGTTATGGCCGAGATGCCGCATTTGCAGGCCGCCATTCCGCCCACCATCAGGATCGACGTCGCTGTGGACCGGACAACGACGATTCGCTCCAGCGTCCGCGACGTGGAGATTTCACTCGGCATCAGCGTTTGTCTGGTGGTGCTGGTGGTCTTCCTCTTTTTGCGCGAGGTATGGGCCACGATCATTCCCTCGGTGGCCGTGCCGCTCTCGCTGGTGGGCACCTTCGGCGCCATGTACCTGCTGGGCTACACCATCGACAACCTTTCGCTGATGGCGCTGACCATTGCAACGGGATTCGTGGTCGATGACGCCATCGTGGTGATCGAAAACATTACTCGCTATCTGGAAAAGGGAGACACTCCCTTCGAAGCGGCAATGAAGGGATCGAAAGAGATCGGATTTACGGTGCTGTCGATGAGCGTTTCGCTGATCGCCGTCTTCATTCCGATTCTGCTGATGGGCGGTATCGTCGGCAAGCTCTTCCGCGAGTTTGCGGTCACGCTGTCGGTGGCGGTCGCGGTTTCATTGCTGGTTTCGCTGACCACGACGCCCATGCTCTGCGCGCATTTTCTCAAATCGCGGGAGGAGAGCCGGCATGGCCGCATCTACGCGATGAGCGAAGGCGCCTTTCAGTGGCTGCACAACGAATACGCCGTGGGGCTGCGCTGGGTCTTGCGCCATCAGTGGCTGATTTTGGGCGTGACCATTGGCACCGCATTACTGAATGTTTACCTTTTCTTCATCGCGCACTTCGACTTCTTCCCGCAGCAGGACACGGGAAGGCTCTCCGGCCAGACGACGGCCGCGCAAGACATCAGTTTTCCCGCCATGCGCGATAAGCAAAGGCAACTGGCGCAGATGACCCTCGACGATCCGGCGGTGCGCTCGGTAACGGCCTTTGCCGGCGGTGGACGTGGCAGCAACAACACGGGCTATATGTTCATCGCCCTCAAGGATCTCGACAAGCGTCCGGGGCGCGTCTCCGCGGCGCAGGTGGTCAACCGGTTGCGCGGCAAGCTCAGCAGTATTCCCGGCGCCGTACTTTATCTCCAGGCGCAGCAGGAGTTGCAAAGCGGTGGCCGCGGCAGCGCGGCGCAATACCAGTACACGCTCTCCGACGAGAGTCTGGATGAGTTGAACACCTGGGCGCCGCAACTGCTGGCCCGCGCCAAGACCATGCCCGAGTTGCGCGATGTTTCCACCGATCAGCAGAATCTGGGTCTGGCGGCGAATCTGGTCATCGACCGCGACAGCGCCTCGCGCCTGGGAATCAGCGCCGCGGCCATCGACAGCGTGCTCTATGATGCCTTCGGTCAGCGCGAAGTCTCCACCATGTACACCGCGCTCAACCAGTACTTCGTGGTGATGGAGGTCGACCCCATCTACCAGCAGAGTCCAGACTCGCTGAATGGGATCTACATCAAATCCTCGACCGGCGCGATGGTTCCGCTCTCCGCCATCGCGCATTTCAATCAGCAGCGAAGCCCGCTGCAGGTAAATCATCAGGGCCAGTATCCGGCCGTAACGCTGACCTTCAACCTGGCGCCCAATGTGGCTCTGGGCGACGCCGTCACCGCACTTGAAGGAGTCCAGCGCGAGATGAATATGCCCAGCGCTATTCATGCCAGCTTTCAGGGAACCACGCAGGATTATCAGACGATGAAGAAGAATATGCCCTGGCTGATTGCCGCCGCTCTGGTCGCGGTCTATATTGTCCTCGGCATCCTCTACGAAAGCCTGATTCATCCGCTGACGATTCTTTCCACCATTCCGCCGGCCGGGGTGGGTGCGATCCTGGCGCTGATGCTGACCGGAACAAGCCTGACCATCATCGCGCTGATCGGCATCATTTTGCTGATCGGCATCGTGAAGAAGAATGCGATCATGATGATCGACTTCGCCCTGCAAGCCGAGCGCGAGCAGGGATTGCCACCCGTCGAGGCGATTTATCAGGCGTGTTTATTGCGCTTCCGCCCCATCATGATGACGACGATGGCCGCGCTCTTCGGCGGGCTGCCTCTGGCCATCGGCATGGGCGTCGGTTCTGAGTTGCGCAGGCCGCTGGGAATTACCATCGTCGGCGGGCTGATCGTCTCGCAGATGCTGACGCTCTTCACGACTCCGGTCGTCTACCTCTTTTTCGACCGGCTGCAATGGCGGGTGATGAAGCTGCGGCGGATCGGCGCGGAGTTGGAAGAGGCAACGGGAGACTGAAATACAGGGAACAGGGATCAGGGATCAGGGATCAGGGATCAAGGAATCGTTTGTGTTCCCTGTTCATTCGAGAACAGAGGAACGGTATGTCAAGAAAAGAAGCTGTGCTCCTGGTCAGCAGGGCAATATCCATTCTTCAAATGATTTATGCGTTGATGGAGCTTACTTATCTGCCCATCCGGTTCGCGTCACTTATTCACCATACAGCTCGCCTCAATGCAGTTGGGCCTTCGGGGTATGACGAATTCTGGAGTGGTTATTATCGCTTGGACATCGCTTTTCTGTTTGCGCGAGTTGCTATCTGTATGCTTTTAGCCCTCCTCTTCTGGAATTGCGGGCCGTGGATTGCGCGCATTCTCTTGCCAAAATGCGAGACACATGAACAGCCGGAATGAGTTATACTCCGGCTGTCGAAATTACGCACGAGAAATGGTATGAAAAAGCTCGATCTGAAGAAGCAATGGAAGCCGTTGTATGAAGGGAAAACGGGCGTGGTTGTTGCTATGGACGTTCCTACGCTCACCTATCTGATGGTGGACGGCGAAGGCGATCCCAACACCACACAGAGTTTTTCCGAGGCCGTCGAAGCGCTCTACTCACTCTCCTATACGCTCAAATTCTCGCTCAAGAAAAGCCCGCGCGCAATCGACTATGGTGTGATGCCGCTGGAGGGGTTGTGGTGGGCTGACGATCCCCGTATCTTCCATCAGGCTGACAAATCGAAGTGGAAGTGGACGGTGATGATTATGCAGCCGGAGTTCATCGGTCAATCCGAAATTGATGCTGCCTTTGACGAGGTGCGGAAGAAGAAGAATCCGGCGGCGCTTGACCGGGTTCGCTTCGAGAGGCTCGACGAGGGTGCGGTGGCGCAGGTGATGTATGTGGGGCCGTTCTCGGACGAAAGCCCCACGATTCAGCGGATGCACGAATTCATTCATGCTGCGGGAAAAGAGCTGCGCGGCAAGCACCATGAGATTTACCTGACCGATCCGCGCCGCACCGCGCCGGAGAAGTTGAAGACGATTCTGCGCCAGCCGATGGGGTGAGAGGGAAAGGATCTGAATGGGCTACTCCCGATCCGCTATTCCCTCGCCCGTCGGCGGCTTCTTCCCTCTCGTGGCCCGCTCAATCAGCTTCACCGGATAGTAGGCATTGCGGGTGTACTGCTTGGCCATGCGGTTGGTATTGAAGTAGGAGCCATTGAAGGCCAGAGTGGTGCGCATCAGGCGCGCCCACATCTCTGGCGCGTCCAGAAAAAGCGGCACAACGGCGGTTTCCAGCTTGTGATAGAGGCTGTCGGCTTCGGCGGCATCGTCGGCGCCGTCTTCGATGGCCCATCCGGTAAAGCCTTCAATGCAGCCCTCAATCCACCATCCGTCGAGAATGGAGAGGCTGGGCACGCCGTTTACAGCAGCCTTCATGCCGCTGGTGCCAGAGGCCTCGTAGGGGCGGCGGGGGGTGTTGAGCCACACATCCACGCCCGCCGTGAGCATGGCGCCGAGCTTCCAGTCGTAGTTTTCCAGGTAAACGATGCGCAGCAGATCGTCGGAGAGCCGGGCGGCATCGGCGACCACCTGCTGGATGAGCGCCTTGCCGGGATCGTCCTGGGGATGCGCCTTGCCGGCGTAGAGAATCTGCAATCCGCCGGCCTTGATGGCAATCTCAGCGAGGCGCTTGGGGTCGGTGAAGAGCAGAGTGGCGCGTTTGTAGGTGGCGGCGCGGCGGGCAAATCCGATGGTGAGCACCTTGGGGTTGAGGACTTGGCCCGTGCGCTCAGCCACCTCGACGAGCAGCACCGCCTTGTTTTGCGCATGGGCCGCCAAAAGCTCCTCTTCTGGAATGTCGATGGCGTTGCGCAGATAAAGCATATCGCGGCGCCACGAGGAGAAGTGCGAATCCATGATTGTCTGAAAGGAATCGGAGACCCATGTGGGCGCGTGAACGCCGTTGGTGATCGAGTCGATGGCAAACTCCGGGAACATCTCGCGCGAGACCTTGGCGTGCTGCATGGCGACGGCGTTGGCATAACGCGAGAAACGCAGGGCGAGCAGCGTCATATTGAGCATTCCGTCGCGAAAGCAGGCGAGCTTCTCCAGACGCGCCGTGCGGTCGCCGCCGAGGATGCGGATGGATTGCTCGGTGGAGAAGCGGTCGTGTCCGGCAGGAACCGGCGTGTGCGTGGTGAAGACGCACTTTTTGCGCACCTGCTCCATGTCGGCTTCCGTGGCCGCGCCCAGCGGACCTCCGCCCAACTGGCGCTCCAGCAGCGCCAGCGTGAGCAGCGCCGCGTGACCCTCATTCATGTGGTAGACATTGACGCGGTGGCCGAGGGCATGCACCATGCGCACGCCGCCCATGCCCAGCACAATCTCCTGCTGAAGACGGTAGTTGGTGTCGCCGCCATAGAGGTGATCGGTGAGGCCGCGATCCCAGCCGGAGTTTCCGTCCAGGTCCGTGTCCAGCAGATAGATGGGCACCACGTGGCCGTAGCGGCCCACGAGATCATAGCGCCAACAACGCACCGTAACGATGCGGTCTTCGATCGAGACCGTGACCCGCGCCTTCTCTTCCGTGCAGAAGTCGGCAGGATTCCATGGCTGGATGTCCTCACTCTGCTTGCCGCTGGCATCCAGATGCTGCTGAAAGTAACCTTTGCGGTGGACCAGCGAGAAGGCCACCAGAGGCACGCCCAGATCGGCCATTGAACGCAGCGTATCCCCGGCCAGCACGCCGAGGCCGCCGGAGTAGGTGGGCATCTCCGGATGGATTGCGATCTCCATGGAAAAGTACGAAACCAGGCCGGATGCAGGAAAGGTCTCATAGGAAAAAGGCTTGGATGACGTGGGTTGCATGGCTTTCATACCTCCTCGACGCTTCCTGCGAGAGAAGCGACGCACTGGGAATCAAAAATCTGGTGCTGCCAGCCGGGCAATGACAATCGCGTCCGGCTGTATTCGGGATGATCTTGATCCGATTTTAGCAAGGAAAGCCTTAAAACGCAGTGTGATTGCCGTATGCGGCTCTGCGATGAGCCAAACTCAACCCGGATTTCCGTTGGGGCGAGGAGGATTGGGAGCAGGGGCGGCGTCATCCCAACCGCGCGGCACGGGCCGATCGGACGGTGATTGCCCGCCATCCAGAGGCGGTGGTCGAGGCTCAGACTGGCCGAGTTTTTGATTGTAGGTTTTATCATTTTCAAGGCTGATGAAAGGCCAAGGTGCCGCAATCAAGCTGCGTCAAGATGGCGCGCGGCTGTAACGCCATTCTTGCGTTCCAGCCGACCAACAAATGGAATACCAGGCGATTCTGCGGTTACCAACGCATTGCGAGACTATATGTCTTCACTATTATCTTCATGATAATGAATCATATGCATCAGAACGCTGTTTACCTTTTACGTATCTACGGGTTATAGGAAAATAAAACAGGGGGAGGGGGTGCCGAAAAACAGGGACCGGGAAACCAGCGACCAGGACTCGCAACGGCGCTTTGATGGACATTGTTCATGCTTTGATCTTGCGCTCTGGAGGGGAAATTATCTGCAAAAACGGCCCCCGCGCAGTGCGGAGGCCGTCTCTTTTTCCGTGAATGCCGCGGCTTACTTCAATTCGCCGTTGTCGCCCATGGTGATACCGCCTGGGCCCGCATTCTTCTTCGCTTCGTTTTGCTTGCGCACGCCCATCGCCTTGTTGCGCCATTCCTCGGCCTGGGCCAGATCTGCCTTCACCGCATCCGCATTGCCGAAATCCACATCGGCCTTGCGGCGGTAGATCAGATTCAGATAGGCCATGGCTTCGTCGTAGTTGGGACGGTTCTCCACTGCCTGATTCAGATACTGCAATCCTTCATCGACCAGGGGGGCATTTTGCGCCTTCAGCGACTCCATCACATTTTTCGGAGCCTTCACATTGCCCTCGCCGTCGTCATTGATGCCGGCCGGCACCAGCGCCGCCAGTGTATTCATGTGCGCCAGCGACCAATCGATCACGCCGACCGTGTAAGCGGCCTCCGGATCCTTTGGATCCTCGCCCAGCACACGCTTCTGCCAATCCTTGGCATCCTGCAGGCGCTTGATGCTGAAATCAATGCCGGCAATCTGCTTCATGCTGTTGATGTCATGAGGGTTATTGTTAAGAACATCTTTGAAGATGTCGATCGCCTGCTGGGCGTTCCTGATATTCTCCGGCGTCTCCAGACCCGGCACAACATTCTGCGCCAGCGCCGTGGCCAGATAGCTTTTGGCCATCGGCAGGGTCGGATCAAGCTCAGTGGCTCTCTGGAAGTGGTCAATAGCTTCTTCGTAGTGAGCGCCCTTGTATGCATCCACTCCCTTGTTGAGCTCGTTGCGGGCTGCCAGCTTGTCGCACCCGCTCATGGTGAGCACCATGCCGGCCAAGACCACCGCGAGCGCCGTAATACGTGCGGGTCCATTCATCTTCGTATCCTTCTCCTTCAGACAAGCGCCATTCGGCCGCGCGCCTGGAATCTCCTGATGCATCCGGCTGCGGGCGGGAGACGCCAAAGCCAAGATGCGAAAATTGTACTCCCGCTTTCGCCCGGATCAACAGCCTCCGGAGGCGAGCTGCCGGACCGGCTACTGGCCGGCCATGATCTTGGGCGTCATCAAGCCGACGTGATCGACGTTCGCAGCGCGGCCAAGATCAATCACTTCAGCCACATAGCGGAAGTCGACATTATCGTCGCCGCGGACGAACATCACGCGCTCGGCGCGATTCGCGTAGATCTCAGTCAGCTTGGGCAGCAGATCCGCCTTGGCGAAACTGTCCTCATTGATCTTGTAAGCCGGCGGCGCGCCAGGGCGATAGATCACCTGCACCACAATCGTGCGCTGCAGATCCGGCTGCTGCTGCTGTGGGTTCTTGGGTGGCTGGGGCACCAGCGCATCCAGTCCCTTGGGCACTACCGGCACGATGACCATGAAGATGATCAGCAGCACCAGAAGAACGTCAATCATCGGCGTAACATTGATGTCGGACGAGTAACCACCCCCGCCCCCCATTGTCATTCCCATGGCTATAAACTCCTCGATTGCATAAACTCGTTAAAGGAAGGGCGGAAAAACTACTCGCCGCCCGACTGACCGCTTTCCCGCTTCTGAGTCAGCAGGCCCACATCTTCCACGCCAGCGGTACGCACGCCGTCAATGGCGTCTTCCACGGCGCGGTACTGGGCGCGGGCATCGGCACGAATGAAGATCGTCTTGCCGGGCTTGTCGGCCAGCTTCTCGCGCACCTGTGCGCCAATCTCTTCGACGGTGGTCTTGTTCTGTCCCAGGTAGATCACTCCATCGCGGGTAATGGCCACGACGATGGCATCTTCCTTGTCGGCATCTGGCATATTGGTGGCATTGTCCACCTTGGCCATGTCGATCTGCACCTTGTTCTGGAGCATGGGGGTAATGACCATGAAGATGATCAGCAGCACCAGCATCACGTCCACCATCGGGGTGACATTGATATTGGAGCTGACGTTTCTACTTACGTCACGAACCGAGATACTCATTGCTAATACTCCCAGCCACTGATTTTTGGTTCCGGAGTTCTTCCGGCCTTGCTTGACAAGCCGTCCGGCAGTGCGAGCGGAGGAAACCGGCGGGCAGCGGAGAGTCGCGCTCTCCCGCCCGCCGCAGCTTCTCGCTCACGCCACGAGCCGCCTCGCTTAGCGCTTGTGGCTCTGCTTGATGAAGTAGTCGACCAGCTCGCTGGAGGAGTTGTCCATCTCCACGTCGAAGGATTCGACACGTCCGGTGAAGTAGTTGAATGCCATCACGGCGGGGATGGCGACGAAGAGGCCAGCCGCGGTGGTGACGAGAGCTTCCGAGATGCCGCCGGCAACCGCGCCGATACCCGCGATCTTCTGGGTGGCGATGGCCTGGAAGGCGTTCAGAATGCCGATGACGGTGCCGAGCAGCCCGACGAACGGTGCGGTGGCGCCGATGGTGGCCAGAACCGCGAGGCCCCTCTTCAGCTTGGCGTGAACGATCGCCTCAGCCCGCTCCAGAGCGCGTCCCGAGCTGGCGATGCTCTCTTCCGTGGCGGTACCGCCGGATGCGCGGAACTCCTGCAAGCCGGCCGTGACAACCTCGGCCAGATGCGACTTCTTGTTGCGGTCGGCGATCTTGATCGCTTCTTCCAGCTTGCTATCCTTCAGCGCGCCGGCGACCTTGGGGGCGAACTCGCGCGACTGCTTGCGAGCGGCCGAGAAGTACAGGTAACGGTCGATCATCACGGCCAGAGACCAGATCGACTCGACAAACAGGATGAAGGCGATGATGCGCGCCGGCCATCCCATGTTGTGCAAAAGTCCCATGAGGTTGAAGCTGACCGCCTCATCCCCGTCAAAGAGAAAGGCCAGATTAGCGGCCGTGTGCGAAGCGAAATGCGTGAGCTGAGCGAGAATCACTGAATCGTTCCTCCTAAGGAGTATTCTTGTGGACTGCGACTGCCTTGCGATGGCTGGGAATGCGGCTCCTTGCGGATTCGCATTCAGTTAAAAATCACGGCACTCTCCCCATGGCGGCGGAGAAAGCCAGAAAGCTTCCTCATCCGCCCAGCGAGAAGATCACGTTGACCGTGGTCTCCACTTCCACCGGTTCGTTGTTGAGAAGATAGGGCCGGTAGCGCCAGGTACGAACGGCATCCAGTGCGGCCTGCTGCAACATCTGCGGACCGGACAACACGTGCAAATCCTCGATAGAGCCTGTCTTGGAAATCTTTGCCTGCAAGACCACCGTGCCCTGCACGCGCGCCGCCTTGGCGATCGGCGGATACATCGGCTGCGTCTTCTGCAGCAGCATACCTACCATGACGCCGCCGGAGATGGTGACTTTCTTGGGCGCGGCAGCCTTGACCTGGGTCTTGCTGGAATCGCCGAAGAGGCTGCTCATGCTGCCGCCGCCGCCGAAGTCCGATCCAGCCACGCCAAAGGTGGCCACGGGCGCTTCCTTCTCGGTGACGATCTGGATGTTATGCGGAATCCGGGTGGGCGCTGTGAGCTGATTGTTCATCATCTCCGTCTGCACATGAACCACATGGATCTGTTCCGGCGGAGGAGGTGGAGGTGGTGGGGGTGGAGGCGGCGGCGGAGCCGTGATGGCCATCATCATAGCGGCCTGGGGCAGCGCCTCGGGATTGAGCAGCGGGTACAGAATCACCAGAGCGACCAGAATGCACTCGGCGATCGTCATCACAAGCGCCCACGGTCCGCTCTTGCTCTTGATCCTGCCCCCGGAATCAAATGTGGAATCTTCAAACATAGCCAGCCTCGAAATCGTGTCTTTGCTTCCTCTTAATTAGACACCGGAGAACGCCCAAATGTTCCCGGCATTGAAACCCTATCACAATGCGCAACTGTTCAGAATTCGAAGCGCGCATCCTCCTGAAAACACACAAAAGCCTCCGGAAACCACGCCGGACTACTTCCTACGCCTTGGCTCGCTTTGCGGCCGGTAATACGGCGTTCTTGCCTTGACTTGCGCGCCACTGCTGCCATGCCACGAGCATCGGCGCCGCTACTGCAATGGAGGAATAGGTTCCTATTAGAATACCAACGACCAGTGCAAATGAAAAGCCATTCAGCACTTGTCCGCCAAAAATAAATAAGGCAAGGACGGTGATGAAGGTCAATCCTGAGGTCAGCACCGTTCGGCTCAGGGTCTGATTGATGCTGCGATTAACCACATCCGCCAGCGATTCCCTCCGGTTGAGGCGCAGATTTTCGCGGATACGGTCGAAGACCACGATGGTGTCGTTCATCGAATAGCCGATCAGCGTCAGAATGGCAGCGATCACCGTCAAACTGATCTCCTTGTTCAGCAGCGCAAAGAAGCCGACAGTGATCAGTGTGTCATGGAAGCAGGCGACCACCGCGGCCACTCCATAGATCAACTCAAAACGAATCCAGAGATAGATCAGCATTCCCAACATCGACCAGAGGGTGGCCAGCAGTGCCTGCTTTTCAAGCTGCTTGCCGACCGTGGGGCCTACCACCTGCACGTTGCGCACTGTAAAGGGATTGCTATAGCTGGCCTGAAGCGCGGCCACGATGCGCTGGCGTCCGGCATCGAGCGAACTCTCGTCCTGCTGCTCCGGCAGGCTGATGAGCACCTCGTTGCTGTTGGGATCATCGACAGCCTTGATGGTCTGGATGGTGGCGTCCTTGATGCCCGCCGCGTCCATCGCAACGCGAATCCTGTTGACATCGGGTGTTTGGTCGAAGCGCACCTGCACCTGCGTGCCGCCTTTGAAGTCCACACCCAGCGGCACTACGCTGCCGATTGAGTGCAGATGCATACCCATCGAGATGAGGCCAGCGACACTGAAGATCATGGAGAAACCGAGGAAGTACCACTTCAGTCTCAGCCAATCCACATTCACACTGCGAAAAAATTCCACTTGTTTCTCTCCGCTTACTCTGGGAGGCCGAAGCCATACCGGACTCCAGCGCTCAACATATTCCCTAATACCCGGCTAGTCCCTTCGACTCTAAATCGAGACCAGCTCACCCGGCTTCAGCTTATTCAAATGGGCATCGAAGATTACCCGCGAGACAAAGACCGCTGTAAACAGGTTGGCCAGCAATCCGACGGTCAGCGTGGTGGCAAATCCCTTCACCGGCCCGCTGCCGAAGACGAACAGAATGGCCGCCGAGACGATCGTCGTCACGTGCGTATCGACGATGGTCCTCCAGGCGTTGTGAAAGCCCTGGTCCACGGCCGCCGAAGCCGCCTTGCCGGAGCGCACCTCTTCGCGGATGCGCTCGAAGATCAGCACATTCGAGTCCACACCCATGCCGATGGTCAGAATCACGCCGGCGATGCCTGGCAAGGTCAATGTGGCCGAGAACGCGCCCATGAAGCCGAGCAGAATCACCAGATTCAAAATCAGCGCCACATCGGCATTGATGCCCGATCCGCGATAGTAGACGAGCATGAAGGCCATCACCACCAGAATGCCGACAATGGCCGCCGTCACGCCCTGGCGAATGGAATCCGCGCCCAGCGAGGCACCTACAAATCTCTTCTCCAACTGCTCCAGCGAGGCCGGCAGTGCGCCGGTGCGCAGCAGCTTGCTGAGCGCCGCAACCTCATCCGGCGAGAAGCTGCCTGTGATCTCGCCGCGGTCGTGAATCGCGCTCTGAATCGTGGCCACTTCGCGGACGCGGTCGTTCATCACCACCGCCATGCTGCGGCCCACGTTCTTGCTGGTGTAGTCGTAGAACTTTTCACCGGCTTCATTGGTCAGCGTAAACTGCACCTCGCGCTGCCCGGTATTGGAATTGATGCTGGGATCGGCGGAGCGGAAGTCGTTGCCGGCCACAACCGAGGCGCGCTGCAAAACGTAAGTGCTCTCCGTCGAGGCGCCACCCTCCATCACTCCGGAGAAGCTCTTCAGCTCATCCTCGGGCGGAAGGTTTCCTCCCAGAGTCGCCAGCGCTTCCTGGTTATCCTTGTAAGGGCCGCCGACGACGGGATGAATCTCCAGACGATTCGTGCCCTGGATGATGGATTCGATCTGGCTCTCGTTCTCCACGCCCGGCAGATCAACCAGAATCTGATTGTCGCCCAGGCCGTACTCCTGAATCTGCGGCTCGCTGACGCCCAGCGCGTCCACGCGGTCGCGGATCGCCTCGATGGCCTGCTGATCGGTCTTCTTCTCCAGCGCCGACTCCACCATCGGCTTCATCGTCAGCGAAAAGCTGGTGCCGTTGTCTCCTCCGGCCACGTCGTACTGGTTCTGGTACTTGGTCTCCAGCAGCGAGCGCGCGTCGCCGGCCTTGTCCAGAGAGACACCTTCCACGCGGATCAGCGTGGGTTTGGCGGGATCTGGCTTATAGATCTGCGAGTAGTTCACCCCGGCCGTCTTCAAATCCTGCTGGATGCTGGCCACCGTATTGTCGGTTTCGGCGTTGACCGCCTCCATCACCTTGACCTGCAAGATCAGGTGAGCGCCGCCGCGCAGATCCAAACCCAGGTGAATGCGCTTGGTGATGGCCTCGCCCAGGTCCTTGCCGGTGAAGCCTGACGGCACCCCAAAGATGCCGTAAACGCAAATCGCCAACACCGCAACAATCAGGGCAATCTTATTTTTGAGATTCTTCTTCATCGTCCCGTTTCTCTACTTAACAGTTGTCAGTTCTCAGTGGTCGTTTGTCAGATTTCAGCGGTCAGCGTTTGAAACTGAAAACCGATGACTGATGACTGCTTTACCGCTACGATCCAGACCCATCCTGCGTCGTCACCGAGGCAATCGCGTTCTTGGCCACTTCCATCTTGATACCGTCCGGAGCAACCTTGATGATGATCCCGTCGTCCTTGATGGAAAGGATAATGCCGCGAATGCCGCCCGCGGTCGTGATCCGGTCGCCGGTCTTGATCGAGCCTAGCATCTCCTGCCACTGCTTCTGCCGCTTCTGCTGCGGGCGGATCATCACAAAATACAGGACTGGGATCAATAGCAGCGGCAGCAAGATGGGAAGGCTGCTTCCCCCGCCCACTGCCTGCATCAGCATCAAAAATGCGAGACTCGTTGCCACACGCTTCCTTTACTCGCCCCTGGCCGCAAAACCGCGCCGCCCTTCAGAGCACAGGCAGACCCAGCCATCCGCCGGGCGCCCGCAAAAAATTTGTCTTCGGGAACAAGCCGAACCGCCGATTGCTTCCTTCACTGGCGCCCGGCCCAACGATCGAGATCGCCGGTTCGATCCTCACGCGTGAGACCGGAACTTGGTCCCGCATCAGCAATCCAACCGCCGCCTGCTTCCTGTTCCACATGGCTCTCTGCCCGGAAAGCCCGCAGCCGCTGATCGCGCTGATTCGCGCACACAAGCCGCCCGCATTCCAAAGGAGTGCCTCAATAGATAAGATACGCGCTGCCGGGGGGCTGTCAAGGCGAAGAAAGGAAAACAGGGAGAGAAAAACAGGATTCGAGGCAGAGAAACCCCGCGCGGCAGTGCGGAAGAGAGTTGCAGCGGTCCTTGAAAGAGATCGATTTTCAGCGCTGTACAGCCGCCAAAAGAGCCTCCCAGCCGGGAGTGAAAGCCGTCTATCGACATTGCCATTTATGAAGCCTTTACAAACCGGCTACTCCACTCTTACACCCGCTGAATTCACCTGAGAGACAGTTGCTTTTTGCCCGCAGCGCCTCTGATCACGCGCCGCCAGCGGAGAGCGGATTGGAGATCTTCAATGAACGGCATCCTGGTCAATGTGCTCATGATCTTTTTCTTTGCCTTCGCCGAATGCTTTTTGCTCTGGGTTCTCTGGAACTTCCACAAAACCAGCCGGCGGCGGCGTTAACTCTCAGCGGCATCCGCAATTCTCTTTCCGGCTCCCGATCTACTTCGACGCCTCCGGAGCTTCCGGCTCGTCGCCGGCCTCCTCCACCAGCACCGCCGAACCGGGAATCACGTCAAAGCTGGCCGCATCCTTGCCCGTGGGATGAAAGGTGACCTTCAGCGGCTCGCGCTGCCACTCGGCAAGGCCGCAGACCGGCTCCGGATGATTCTCCGCATCGTATGCAGTCAGTCTCTTTGCCAGCACAGCCTTGCGCGCCTCCACCTGCGCCACCATCGCGTAGAGACTCTTGCTCCTGGCCGTCACGCCGCAATAGGCCCCATAATCTCGGAACCAGACAACCTGACTGACGCCGGGATCGTAATCGGGCAACCTGAGCGCGATAATGTGGCCGGTCACGCGATCCACCAGCAGCCAGGGGCCGCGCTGCCAGACCCAGGGGGTACTTGCCGTACGGACAGAGGCCGGCTTGACGCCGGACTTCTCGCCGGCATTCCCGCTGGGCGCGGAGCCCTCGCGGGGTGCGAAACCCTCGCTTGGCAAAGAATCATTGATCTTGATCGCGCGTCGAACCACGAAGCTGCGGTCGGTTACATCGTGGGCCTCGCCGGTGGTCCACTCCTTCACAGCGCCATCGACGATCAGCGCGCGCACCTTGAGCTCCGTCTCACCCAAAGCCGCACCAGCCGGATCGCCAGCCTTCGAGTACGGCATCTTCCGCGCCGCGCCGAGAACCACAACATGGGGCTTGCGGGGAGCGGCGTGAATCACTGGTGAGACATAGAGCAATGTTGCAATTGCGACGATTGCCAACCATGATTTTCTGCTCATGAAATCTGCTCCCTATGAACTAGGTTCCCATTAAGGTTTGTGGTTTCCCACCCTTCGCTAGAAATGAGCGAAGGATGGGGGCAGCCAGACTTAATGGCTTGGTCAAGGGTGAGCCACCCGCCCATGTGTAACTCATACCGATCATCCTACATCCTATCCCCGGTCCCCAAAGGCGAGGGACGGAGGCACCCGGCAATATCTAGTCGTCGTCGTCGCTGGGGCCATAACTGGCGGGAGGGAGGGGCTTGACTTCACGCGATCGGGGATCGGCGCCGGCGGCCAGAAGTGCCTTTTGGCTGTCAGCCTCATCCCCATCCCGAGCGATCATGAACGGTGTGCGGTTCTGGGCGTCGGGACGGTTGGGGTCGGCTCCGTGCGCCAGCAGGATCGGGACCATCTTTTCGTGTCTCTGCTCAAGCGCGAAGAGCAGCGGTGTCAGGCCGTTATATTCGCTGGGAAGGTTAGGATCGGCTCCGGCATCGAGCAAAAGAAGAACCATATCCCGATTCCTCTTACTCCCCCCAATGGCAGTCATGAGCGGAGTCATCGGTTCGATCACCTGCATCACACCGTTGTCTTGATCGCCGTCCGAGTGAAAAAAACAGCGCTTGCACGAATTCGGATTGGCTCCGCGGGTGAGCAGTTTGGCTACGCGCGCGACGTCTTCGCTCCGGATCGCCTTGTACAGTTCCTGGTTATTGCCCGGCCTGCATCGGTAGTAAGCCAACCCTTCCAGCGCAGGTCCGATGCCAATTCCCACCACGACAATGGTAACGATAATCAGGTTTTGGTGCTTGTTGAGCAGGTTGCCGAGTTTCGACATGGAAGCATCCTTATTGTGGCCGGCACTCTACTAGTCAAAATGGAGTGACCGGTCCAATGCGCTGACCGTGGGTTAAGCTGTGATTCAAGCAAGAAGCACAGTTCAGAGCCACAAGCGGAGAGGAACCGGTCATGAAGAAAAATGTACGATTTTTGGGCTTGGATGTCCATGCCGAAACGATCGCCGTCGCCATTGCTGAGCCGGATGGCAGCCTACGCAGCCTGGGAACCATTACCAACCGCGCGGAGTCGATCCGCCGGATGGTCAAAAAGCTGGGGCCGGTCGAGCAGTTGAAGGCCTGCTACGAAGCCGGTCCCACGGGCTACGTTCTTTACTGGCAGTTGACCGAGTTGGGCGTGGCCTGCGAGGTGATTGCGCCGACGCTGGTTCCGATGAAGGCGGGCGACCGCGTGAAGACGGACCGTCGCGACGCCGAGCGGTTGGCGCGCAGTTATCGGTCCGGCGATTTAACGGCTGTGTGGGTTCCGGACGAAGGCTCTGAGGCGTTGCGCGATCTGGTGCGGGCGCGCGAAGCGGCTAAACAAGACCAGTTGCGGGCGCGTCATCGGCTGAGCAAGTTCTTGCTGCGCGTGGGCCAGCGGCCTGCGGCGGGGATGAAGGCTTGGACGGCGCCTTACATGGCCTGGGTGCGGCAGGTTCACTTTGCGCAAGTGGCGCGCGAGGCTACGATGCTGGATTATCTGCATGAGGTCGATCACATGAGCGAGCGGGTCAAGCGGCTGGAACAGGCGATCACGGAGGCCGTCAAGCTGGCTGCGCCCGCAGTGCGGGAAGTGGTTAAGGGCTTGCAGGCATTGCGCGGCATCGCGCAGATTTCGGCGGTGACCATCGCGGCGGAGTTAGGCAACATCACGCGCTTTGAAAGCGCGCGGCAACTGATGGGTTACAGCGGCATGGTGCCCAGCGAAAATTCGAGCGGCGGACGCACGCAGCGCGGCTCGATCACCAAGACAGGCAACGCGCATCTCAGGCGCATCGCGGGCGAAGCAGCCTGGAGTTATCGACTGCGACCGGGCGTCGGCCCAGCGCTGCGCAAGCGGCAGGAAGGCCTGCCGGAAGAGATCAAGGAGATCGCTTGGAAGGCGCAGATCAGGCTCAGCAAACGCTATGCAAGACTGGCGGCGGCGGGCAAGGACCAGCGCAAGACTGTAACGGCCGTGGGACGCGAGTTGCTGGGTTTTGTTTGGGCCATCGGGATCAAGGCGGAGGCGGCAACCAGGCAGAAGATGGCGGCCTGACGAAAAGCAAAAGCAAGAACAAAAGCAAAAACTTTCCAAAGAATGAAAAAACAAAAACGGTCCTACAAATGAACAGCGAAACTCAATTCGAAGGCAGTGCCAGCCGCAGCCGGAGCCAGCACGAAGGAGAATCCTCGCAGGCCCTATGCGACAGGCTCAGCCGGACTCGCGACTTTAGTCAGAGGCAGCTCCCGACGGATCATGATTATGCGGTCTCGACCCGCGAATATCAGACTGATCAATCGTCGCTCACACTTGCCCCGACTGCTGCTGGCTCTGCCTTCGAACAATGGCAAAGACAAAGACAACAACAAAAACAACCCCATCGATGTACAGGCATTGACAGGGTCACTCCATATCAGGGCCTG
>JBAVDS010000036.1:0-5742 GCA_049587335.1 Occallatibacter sp.
AAGCTGGAACGATATCGCGGAGTACGGCGAGGACAAGCTGGAGTGGTTGAAGACGTTTTTGACCCTGCCCGGCGGCATTCCCTCGCACGACACCTTCAACCGGGTCTTTGCCGCACTCGATCCAGAAGAGATGGAACAGTGCTTTGCATCTTGGGTATCGTCGATTGCCAAGCTGACGGCGGGCGAAGTTGTGGCCATTGACGGCAAGACGTTGTGCGGTACGCGTGAAAGCGGCAAGAAGACGCTGGTCCACATGGTTTCAGCCTGGGCCGAGACCAACGGCCTGGTGCTTGGTCAGCGGAAGGTCGACGCCAAGTCCAACGAGATCACTGCCATTCCCAACCCGACGCCAAACGACTCAACACCATCATCCGCCAGCACTGGGGCATTGAGAACAAATTGCACTGGGTGCTGGACGTGGATTTCGATGAAGACCTTTGCCGTAAACGAGCCGGAAACTCCGCCGAGAACTTCTCCATCCTCAAGCGCATTGCTCTGAACATGCTCAAAAAGGACAACACTTCCAAGCGAAGCATCAAAGGGAAACGCCTCCATGCGGCTTGGAAACACTCATACCTGTTGAATCTACTGGGAGTTTGATATGCGTCGGCCCTGCATCGTCTGCCACGGTGGCGGATTTCTTGCGGGATGCGCAATTCATCGCGGACAACTACGCGAACGGGTACATTGCCCTGAACATCACTACAATGGCGGTCGTGAGGACGTTTTGGGCGAGTAAGTATCCTCAATCTCAGTGGCTTACCATAGACAACTTGAAATCCGACATATCTTGTCGTATATTGTAGTTATTGCGACCGAGTCGCAACTGGATGCGATGCTGACGAGATACAACCTACTCAACGAAGTCGAAGCTCAGGGGGTACGCCTGACTGCGCAGCGGCGTGCTCTGATTGAGACCATCCAACAAGCAACAGGCCATCTTGATGCAGCAAGCTTGCTCCGCCTTGCACGCCAACGCGACTCAAAAATCGACCGGGCCACCGTCTACCGGACTATTGAAATGCTGAAGAAACTGGGCCTGATTGATGAGCTCGACCTTATGCACATGAACGGGGAAAAGCACTACTACGAGGTCCGTACGCAGAAGGATCATCTTCACTTGACCTGCCTCGACTGCGGAAACGTCGAAGAATTCACAACGCCCACATTCGAGCGCCTCAAGCGCGAGATCTCAAAAGAGAACTCCTTCGATATTCAGGTGATACGCCTGGAGGTCGGGGGGCTTTGCAGCGTATGTTCTGCGAAGAGAAAGAGTCGTCTTCATTAGGAGATGGCGCCAGATCCTCGCGGTTGACTCTTAGCGGAGGCCACGAGGACCTGGAAACCACAGCCGCATCGACTGCGGGCTTCCCTCACTATAGGGTCCCTGCCCGCAAAATTTCAACTGCCATGGCGGTGACGATCTTTTCTCGTTCACCAGCGTGGGAAAACTGTGCTTTGCGGGATCTCGGCAGATACCTGAGGCCAACCGGACCGCAAAAAGGGTGGGGTATGAAGCAGAAGAAGCGAAGAAAGTCGTGTGACCAAAAGGCGGGGCAAGCGCGAAATCCGAAGATGGGGCAGACGCAGGAATGGGTTGCCATGGGAGCACTGGTGGCTTACGCCGCCTTGGGTGGAGCACGATCTGCACTCGCCGCCCCAGCGAGTCTGTTTCCAGACGGAGACAACTCGACGGCCGCAACCCTGCCGCTGAAGCGCTTCAATATTGCGCAAGGGCCCTTGGACAATGCCATTGCGGCATACGAAGAGACAACCGGGTTGACGGTCAAAATCGTTCTTCCTGCAGGAACCCTGGCTGGATTCAATTCGAAGGGAGTTGTCGGCCTCTTTCGCAATGAGGAAGCACTGCGGCGGATTCTGGATGGAACCGGGTTGAACTATCGCTCCGAAAATTCGACCACCATGACCGTTGGCTTGCTGGCGACCAGTTCTATATCGGTCACGAGTTCAATTCCCTCAACTCTTTCCATGGAACGATTCACCGAGCCGTTGATCGAGACTCCGCAAACCATCAGTGTCATTCCGCAATTTGTAATGAAGGATCAGGGTCTGTCGACATTGCGGGACGCGCTGCGCAATGTTCCCGGAATCAGCCTTGCTGCAGGCGAAGCCGGTGCACAAGGAGACAATCTCACAATTCGTGGCTTTACTGCGCGAAACGACATTTTTCTGGACGGAATTCGGGATTTCGGAAGCTACTATCGGGACTCCTTCAATTACGAACAAGTTGAAGCGCTGGAGGGGCCGGCGGGAATTCAGTTCGGGCGCGGATCAACGGGTGGGGTGATCAACCAGGAGAGCAAGGTTCCACAAGCAGATGAGCATGTCGTCGTGCAAACACAGTTCGGCACAGATCTAACACGCAGATTGGCGGTGGATATCAACAGTCCAGAGAATGCGCTCCTGGGAGGCACTGCATTCCGCGTCAACATCATGGCCCAGGAGGGCGGAGTTGCGGGACGCGACGCTGCCGAGGTTCGGCGCTTCGGCATTGCGCCTTCCATCTCGATTGGGATGAACACCAAGACACATGCCACGCTGAGCTATGTTCATCTATCCGAAAACGACACGCCGGACTACGGACTTCCATGGCTCTTCAATACGGTTGCACCAGCTGACCGGCACAGCTACTTTGGATTCCCGGACGAGAATTATCTGAAGACAAATGACGACATTCTGACGCTGAAAGCCGACCATGATTTCTCTCAGCACCTCAATCTGCGGATGATTGCGCGGGCGGCGAACTACCCGCGACAGGCACAGATTACAGAGCCGCAGATCTGCTCGAATGCCGCACTCAGTGTGCCGGTTGGCGGAGTAGTCGCTTCCCTTCCGACGCTGGCGTATAACTCCGCGTTGGCGTGTCCTTACACCCCCGGAACGCCTGCCAGCCAGATCGCCGAGGTCAATCGAAATCAGATCCAGGTGAAGAGCGTTGAAAACGATTTATGGGATCAGTCCGAAGTCACGTCACATTTCGCAACCCTCGGCGCAAAGCACGATCTGGTTGCCGGAGTCGAGGGAGGGCAGGAAGTCTCGAATCCTATTCGCACCAGCTATACCATCAACAAAGTCAACACCGTTCCCTACACTACCCTGTTGAAACCAAATGAAGGCCAGCCTTTTGCGGGCACTGGATACATCGCATCGATTGTCCATACCAAGGCCAAGAGCGTTGGACTGTACTTTATCGACACGCTGAAACTTGGGAGGTTCTTCGAACTGAGCGGCGGTGCGCGATGGGATCGTTTCGACACCGGCTACAACCTCTACCAGCCAACACCGCCAGCGGGGGCGACCGTCACAGCGAAAGTCGCGCCCATCAGCAGAGTTGATGAACAGCCAAGCTATCGCGCCGCCTTCGTCTTCAAACCATCGAGTCGGGGCAGCATTTACTTTGACTATGGAACCAGTTTCAATCCTGCTGCTGAATCACTGAGCCTAAGCATCGGTTTGGCGAATAGCTCGGCTGCTCCAGAGGAAAATGAGAGTTATGAAGCAGGAGCCAAATGGAGTTTTCTTGGTGGCCGACTGCTGACAGAAGGTGCATGGTTCCGTACCGAGAAAGACAATGCGCGAGAGACTGACCCCACCAACTCGAACAATATTGTCGCCGCTGGAAACCAACTCGTCAAAGGCGTGCAGTTCAGCGCCGTCGGACGGCTCCCGGAAGGGATGGATCTCGTCATTGGATACGCCTACCTCGATAGCGATGTGCTTCTGTCAAAGTTTTTCCCGACCGCTGTTGGCTACCCACTGGCGAATGTTCCTAAACAGACATTCAATCTTTTTGTCACACATCGTTTGCCGTTCAAGTTAAACGGCGGGCTCGGTGGGAACTACGTCGGGAGCAGGACTGCCAGTTCCACGGTTCCATATGTGCCAACCGGATTTGTCGCCAATCCCAACGGAGCTGGCTTTGTGGTAACCAGTATTGCCATGAAACAGGTTCCCGGATATTGGGTATTCAATGCGATGTTGAAGCACCCGCTGACAGAAAAGCTCGATTTCCAGATCAACGTCAATAACCTTTTGAATCGTTATTACATCGATTTGCCGCATCCGAGTCATCTTGTTCCGGGGGCTGGCGCAAGCGCGTTGATCGGAATCAACTTCAAATTCTGAGTTGCAACCCGATTGGAACAGGTCGGCTCACGATGGTGTGACCGATCTGTTCCTCTGAGCCCATAAGCTGTCGTTTTGATCGAAGGAGAGTTGCCAATGTTGATCGTAGTCCCCGATGTTTTGAATTCGACCGAAGTCACGCAGATGCGGGCTGCATTGGACGCAGCGGATTGGGTGGATGGCCGGGTTACTGCAGGCTATCAAGCCCAGAGCGTCAAAGAGAATATGCAATTGCCAGAGGGGCATCCGGTTGCGACAAAGCAAGGAGAGTTGGTGTTGGCGGCACTGGCCCGATCGCCACTGTTCATGTCCGTGGCATTGCCCTTGAGAGTCTTTCCGCCGATGTTCAATCGCTATACCGGCGGCGGCCACTTCGGCACCCATGTCGATACGGCAATTCGCGCCTTATCATCCACGGGACAACGAATTCGCACGGACATTTCAGCGACGCTGTTCCTTGCGTCTCCAGAAGAATATGATGGCGGCGAGTTGCTCATCGAGGACACCTACGGGCTCCACAGCGTGAAGCTCTCTGCGGGGCAGATGGTGCTGTATCCATCAACCAGTCTACATCGCGTGACACCCGTGACTCGAGGAGCTCGGGTAGCATCGTTCTTCTGGATTCAGAGCATGATTCGAAACGATGGCGATCGAACTCTTCTCTATGATCTGGACACTGCAATCCAGCAACTGGCGAAGGATGCTCCGGGCAGTGACACGGGTGTGAAGCTGACCGGCGTTTATCATAATCTTCTCCGTCGCTGGGCAGAGATGTAGAAGCACGATACGAGCCGTCACAGAAACTTCTATTCATTTGGAATAGCCTGCGATAGAATTCTGCACATGACTGGAAACCCGAAGGTTATCGAACAGCTGAACCGTGCGCTCCGCGAGGAGTTGACTGCCATCAACCAGTATTTCCTTCACGCGGAAATGTGTGAAAACTGGGGATACGAGAAGCTCTCAAAGTTCATCAAGAAGCAGTCGATCGATGAGATGAAACATGCGGAAACAATCATGGAACGGATTCTGTTTCTGGATGGCACTCCCAATATGGAGCCCCTGGCTCTCACGATTGGCAAGACAGTGAAGGAGATGATCAAATCCGACTTCGATCTGGAGATCGGTGCGGTCGCACTCTACAATGAGGCCGTCCAAATTGCCACCGAAAACAAGGACAACGGTACACGCGACTTGTTTGTGCGCCTATTGAAGGATGAGGAAGAGCATGTTGATTGGCTTGAAGCCCAATTGCATTTGATCCAGGAATTGGGCTATGAACGCTACCTCTCCACTCAACTCAAAGAAGAGAAATAAACTACCCGTGTGGGTTTGCTCGTCAGTGCAATTTCTCGACTAAAGTTCCTACGTGCTCGCCAGAAACAAAGCCCAACTACGCATATGTACGGTTGGGCCTTGCTGGTTCAGGCTGAGGCTCGGGCATTGATTCGGACCGAGGTGATTCGACTCTATTGATCCGGCCCTCAAATACTGTTAAGCGGCATACGCGACTCTGGGATCTCTGAAGAAGGCTGCGACGCGTTCCGGAGCGCCGTTGAGTTCGGTCATGTGCTGCTCGGCAGCGGTTTGCAGCTT
>JBAVDS010000037.1:0-2141 GCA_049587335.1 Occallatibacter sp.
ACCAACCGGTTGCGTGCATCCCAAACGTAGCTGTTTGTGCCGTCGTTGAGCGTGTTGCCGTTAGCGTCATAGCTCATCCTAGTCGCCCCCCACTGGGTCAACTGATTGTCTGCATTATAGACCGCCGAGGAAACTGCCGCTGGCAACTGCGTACTCGCCAGACTGCCACTGACACCGATGCGTCTTCCGTCGAGGTCGTAAGTATAGGCCAAGTTGGCCGGGGCAATTGCACTGCCCTGATAGTTAATGCCGGTAAGCTGCGAAGCAGCGTCATAGGTATAACTCGCGATGATGCCGTTGGGCAGCGTAAGCGAAGTACGTCGGCCATCACTGTCAAACCAGAAAGTAACATTGGCAGACCCCTGAGAAATCCCCGTCAGGCGGCTCGCATTATCATAAAAATAGCTCACCGGCGATTGTCCCGTGACCGACATCGTCTGCCTGCGGCCATCCGCGTCATAGGTGTAGGAGACTGCGCCTTGAGGCGTGGTCTCTGAGAGCAACCTGTCCAATCCGTCGTAGCTGCGCGTGATGGTCCCGCTGATCGAGTCCGTGATGGCCGTGAGGCGGTTGCCGGCGTCGTAGGTGTCCCCATACTCCCGACGCCATCAGGCGGCGCTCGCTTCACATTTCATCATGGGTTCGAGGACGATCAAACGGCAAGAGCCAGTGCCAGACAAAAATCAGTCTGAGGCTATGCCAAAAAGCTTTATCCATTCAAGCTTGCCTGCAACTATAAGGCCTTCGGCCTTGGTAAAGTCATGGCTAGGAGTTTGACATCCCTTACAAAGATGCAGCGGACCACGTCCGCTTTCGATTTCGCATGAAGTGCAGAATGGGCCATCGTTCGGAACACCGAACCGGGTTATATTGCTGAGCTCCGACGATGTGATGCCAACGCGGATTCCGTTTTGCGTCTTAAGCATCTCGGATGGAATATCAACAACCTGACACTTAAGTCGCTGACCTTCAACCAAACGAGCCGGAGCCAAGTAGATTGAGTCAAGCGTATTTGGAGCAGCCATTATCCCTGTCGCGAACACCACAGCCATTCCGTCCCGATTCTTCAGGCAAAGCCCGTTCTCCGATTCTTCTTCATTTGTCAGCTTCACAAGCTCGGCATGTGGAAAGCGCTTGTGTACCTCTGAGATCGTTGAAGTTCCAACAGTAAAGCCCAAAACGGTCATATCCTCCGCGGTCAGACTGCTACCCGCCTTAATTGAGCACGAGTACTCTGTTTCGAGGATTGAGGTCTCTCTCTCTGCTTGGAGCGACGCTGTTTGGCCTTGCGATGCGATGCAAGACCCGCTCAGAGCAGCGCAGGCTACGAACTTGCGTACAGTTCCAGTGTTCATAATGAACAAAATCCCCCAACACAAACGCCCCAAGAACTCGGGGAGTTCGAGTTCCAAACATTCAACGTGCCGCCACCTGCATCATTTATCGTCTTTCGCGCATTGTGATTTGTAACTACACAGCCTTTCGACGAGGATTGCGGGGGTTTGCTGGAGTTGTCCCCGTGAATGTAAAAATCATGCCAGCCCCGCCTAAACAAGTTACTGCCCGGGAAAGGAGTCAGCGGCAATGAATATGGACCCATATGCTGATTGTCTGGCCCGATGGAGTAACTCCCCTCTGGTATAGGGCCGACGTCAGGGGGCGATTCAAAAGCTGGATTGTTAACCCCATAAGGATTTAGACCTTCGTTCCCACCTGAATACCCGCTCGTGTTTACCACTTCTTGCCCTGAGTCATCGTCGAAGCAAACCAATGCACCGGAGTTTATCTCATAGGAGCACGTAACAGTCAGCCCAGAAGGGTCAACGAACACCAAAGGGCTATCGTACGCGTATGCGTAAAGGTTCGGTCCACTTCCTGCAAACCCTGCCGGGTCTTCAGAGATAAATCTTCCCGTCGCCGGGTTGTAGTATCTGGCCCGGTAGTAGTTGATGTCCAATCCATCAGTTTCGCGGCCGGTGTAGGTATAGCTGTTGGTTGTGGAGCCAGTGATGCTCATGTCGTCGCCATAGGGGCCGTAGCTGTACTGTGCCTCTAATGCGCCAGCTGAGTTCGTCAGTTCCACCGTACTGCCCAGCGCGTCCGTCAGATAGTTGTCCGTTTCGGTCGCCGTGGTGCGCGCG
>JBAVDS010000038.1:0-25587 GCA_049587335.1 Occallatibacter sp.
TGTAGAGGTATACCGAAAAGCAACCGCAGGTCCTTCGACTCCCTTCGCTACCCACCCCAGCGACGAAGACCTGTCGCTGGGGACCCCGGTACGCTACGGTCGCTCAGGATGACAGTTTTTTGTTGAACGAACTTTTGACTCAGGACACTAGGGCCTGTTACGCGCCAGAAAGAATCCGAGCAGGCTCTGGAGCGCCGAGCAGGAAGAGAATATCGAGGTGGATCGAGCGCCCTGCAGAAGCGGGGCGCTCGATTTGGATAACAGTGTGCGTAGGGAAGGATGGAATTGTGATGCAGGTTGAAACTCAACTCAGTGACCAGATTGCACGCTACCTGGATCTGGCCACCACCGAGACCAAGCTGACCGCGGCCAATATGGCCAATATCGATACCCCCGGCTACCGGGCGGTGGGGATGGACTTCGAGGCCGAGATGCGGGAGGCGATGACGGATGTTGTCAAGGGAAATGCCACCCGGCCAGTGCGGCTCAAGGCCGTCGACGGGCTGATCGCGCGGCCCGACGGCAACAACGTCTCAATGGATCGCGAAGGCTTGAACCTGGCCGAGGCGCAGTTGCGCTTCAAGACCGGGGTGGCTCTGCTGCGCGAGGAGTACCAGCGTGTCTTGGACGCGATCCATGCAGACGGCAAGTAGCTTGGCGAGCGGCGTGCAAGGAAGAGATCGGAAGGAGGAGCTGGAATGAACCTCTTTGCGATGATGGAAACCTCCGGCGGGGCGATGCAGGCCGAACGGATGCGAGCCGAGGTGGTGGCGGCCAATATGGCCAACGCGGAGACGACGCGGACAACGACCGGCGGCCCGTATCACCGCCAGCACGTGATCTTTGCCGCCAACCAGGGCAACACTGGATTTGCCGATACCATGACTTCGGCCTCCGCGCTGGGCAGCGCTTCCTGGGCGGAGCAAGGCTCAGAAGCGATGCCGCCACTGCCGGCGCCGTTGTCTCCGCTTACTCCGGGCACTCCGCTAATCGCCGCTGGGAGCGGCGTGGGAACGGTCGCGCCGGGGGTGCATATCGCCGGTGTGGTCCAGGATACCTCGCCTCCGTTAAAGCGCTTTGATCCGGGCAATCCCGATGCCGATCAGGATGGGTATGTCTCTTATCCGGACATTAATCCCGTCACAGAGATGGTGGACCTGATGGGGGCGACACGTGCATACGGTCTGAATAGCTCCGCCGTGCAGGCCGAGAAGGGCATGATCACCTCGGCATTAGAAATTGCCAAGTCGTGACCTCCAGGCATATGGAAGCGCGGTTGACGGCAGCACAGCACGAAGAAAACTGAGCAGAAACACAACAGGAGAAGCCAAGATGTCCGCCATTGATTCGATCAGCGCAGCAACCCAGGCATTGACTTCGCTTGCCGGAGCGGGAGGGCCGTCGCCGTCTCTCTCTGGCGCACTCTCGCCGGCGGCTTCAGCGCCGCAGTCCAGCCCTTTCTCCGATCTGCTCACCGATGCGGTCGGCCAGGTGAACAAGCTGGAGGAGCAGGCCCATGCCGCCGTGAGCGGTCTGATGACCGGCTCCGGAGTGGATGTGCATCAGGCAATGATCGCCACGCAGAAGGAGAGCATGGCCTTTGAGATGGCGCTGGCGGTGCGCAACAAGGCCGTCCAGGCCTACCAGCAGGTGATTGGAATGCAGTTCTAGCGGCGTACGGCAAGATGAGGCCGACAGGCGGAGCGGGCGGGATTGACAGCGATGGCCAGCGGAACACAGATGGAAAAGAGCGTGCCGAGGACACCCGGAGAGCCTCAATTGGGCGACCGGCTGGCCGGTTTCTGGGGCCGGATGAGGGTCCGCTGGGCGCAGATGCGCCCGGGAGAGCGCGGCTGGACGCTGGTGTTGATTCTGCTGTTGGCGGCTCTGATCGGCGGCCTTTTCTGGTACGGTATGCGCCCCGACTGGCGCACTCTCTACGCAAATATGGACCCGGAGGACGTGCGCCCGACCGGTCTGATTCTGGCTCAGGCGCAGATCCCCTTTCAGCCTACCCCGGATGGGGCTGGCATTCAGGTTCCGGCGGCGCAACTGGACAAGGCGCGCCTGGTCACCGCGGCCAAGGGTGTGAAGAGCGGGCGGCTGGGCTTCGAACTCTTTGACAAGCCGAACTGGGTGGGATCGGAGTTCGACGAACAGGTCAACTATCAACGGGCGCTGGAGGGCGAGCTGGAACACACCGTAGCCACTCTCGCCGACATCGAGTCGGCCCGTGTTCATCTGGTGCTGCCCCACGACTCGCTCTTTCGTGATGCAGAGCGGCCGGCCAAGGCATCGGTCGTGCTCAGGCTGCGTCATCGCGCTCTCAGCGACGGGGAGCCGGAGGCGATCCGCAACCTGGTGGCCTCGGCCGTCGACGGTCTGGCTCCGGAGCGGGTGGTACTGGTCGACGCGGCGGGGCATCTGCCGCTGGGACCGAAGACCGCCGAAGCAATGCAGTTGAGCGCCGAGCAGGCGCTTGAGGAGAAGCTGATTTCCACCCTCGAACCGGTGACTGGCGCCGGCAATGTGCGCGCCTCGGTGACGCTGGACTACGATCCGGCAGCCACCGATGAGACCCAGGAGAACTACGATCCCGACCAGACGGTGACGCTGACGATGCAGCGCACCGAGCAATCCACAGGCCCGCAGCCGGTGGCCGCCGGGGTTCCCGGCACCGCCTCGAATGCGCCCAACTCGCAGGCCTTGCCCGTCTATCCGCAGCAGAATACAGCGCCGCAGAGCGCCAAGAGCGAATCTGGGACCTATGGCGCTTCGAAGACGGTGCGCCATACCATCGAAGGCCCGGGAAGGGTGCGGCGGTTGACGGCGGCTATTGTGGTTAATGACCGGCTGATGCAGCCGGCGTCGAAGGGCAAGCAGGCCGAATGGCAGCCGCGCTCGGCCGAGGAGTTGCGCAATCTGACCGCACTGGCCGCGGCCTCGGTGGGTTTTGACGCGGCGCGCGGCGATCTGCTGCAAGTTGAAGACCTGGCCTTTGAGGACAATCGCATACAGACGCCGGTCACCGTGCCGGCGCAGATTCTGGCCGCCGCTGAAGGCTCGCCGATTCTCATCAAGTATGGCGTTCTGCTGCTCTCGATCCTTGTGGTGGTGGTCTTCGGGGTGCGACCCGCGCTGCGCCACGCGCGTCTTGCTTCCTACTCGAAGGCTACGGCACGGGAGCTGCCGGCACCGGCCGAGGCGCCTAAAGCTCTGAAGCCCTCTGAACCGGTTGAGTTGGATCCGGAGCGGCTTCGGGTGCAGGAGATCTTCGAGCAGGTCAGCGGCCATCTGAAGCGCGAGCCGACACAGAGCTCCCGCCTGTTACAGAGCTGGATTCACTCCGATTAAGAGATGTTGAGAGTGTTCAAGAGCGGAAGAGACGAGAAAGGACCGGAGCTTGGCCGATCAGGGAATCCAGAACGCTTCATCACGGCGGCAATCGACGGCGAATATGTCCGGGGTGCGCAAGGCCGCCGTCCTGCTGGTGGCCGTCGGCGAGGAGCTGGCCAAGGAGATTCTGCGCGCCCTGCCGGAGGTGGACGTGCAGCGGCTCACCGAGGAGCTGGCCGATCTGCGCGGCATCACGCCGGAGATGTCGGCGGCGATTCTGGAGGAGTTCTGGGAGCTGCTGGAGACGCAGAACTTCATGGTGCATGGGGGTCTGGATTACGCCAGCCGCCTGCTTCAGGAGACCTTTGGCAAGGCCCGGGCCGACGATCTGCTGATGCTGGTGCGCCGCTCGCAGGAGGCCGCGCAGGGTAATCTGGCCAAGCTGCAGCGCACCGATCCACAGCAGTTGGGCAAGCTGCTCGACTCCGAGCATCCGCAGACGATCGCGCTGGTGCTGGCTCACCTGGACCCGCGCCGCGCCTCGATGGTGCTGGACAACCTGAGCGAGGACCACAAGGTGCTCTCTATTCAGCGGCTGGCCGAGATGCGCCAGTTTTCGCCGGAGATGGCGCAGAAGGTGGCACACATTCTGCACCGGCGCTTAGAGAGCGTCGGCGACACGGCTCGCAAGAGCTATTCCGGCTTCAAGGCCGTTGCCGATCTGCTCAACCGGCTCAATGCCGAGGAGTCGAAAAAGATTCTGGAAACCATCGAGGATGCCCAGCCGGAGCTGGCCTTGGCGATCCGCAATCTGATGTTCACCTTCGAGGATCTGGTCACGGTGCCGCCGGCCACAATCCGTGAGATCGTCTCCGGAGTGGACAAGCGGCAGTTGGCGCTGGCTCTGCGCGGCGCCAAGGATGAACTGCGCGCACAGATCTTCAAATCGATGAGTTCGCGCGCCGTCGAGATGTTGAAGGAAGACATGGAGGTTCTCGGTCCGGTGCGTTCGCGCGAGGTGGCGCAGGCGCAGCAGGAGATTCTCAATCTGGCTCGAAGGCTGGAGGCCGAGGGCAAGGTGGTGCTCAAACTGGAGACCGGCGACGAGATGCTGGCGTAAGTCTTCCCGGCACTGTGTTCAAAGCGATTCCAGTTTGCGGCGGCGGAGAGCGGATGACCGATCGATGAAGATTCGGGAGTGAGTTCTTGTTACCAGCTGAATCGACAACACGGAAGGGGGCAAGCGGGCGCATCCATCTCTTCGAGTACCCGGCCGGCCCCGATTCGTCTTCTCTTCCGGTATGGGTTGGTTGGGGAAGCGGCGAGGAGGACGACGCTTCGGATGCGCAGCCGGAGGAGAGCAAAACGCCGGCGAGTGAGCACCGTTTGAGCGCCGACGTCGAGCAGCGGCTGGCCGAGGAGAGCCGCCGTTCCTTTGCTGCCGGATGCGAGCAGGGCAGGCAGATGGAGCGCGAAGCGCAGGCCGCGGGCAGGGTTGAGGCGGAGCGCGAGCGGGCGAGGCAGGGCGCGGAGCTGGTGAAGCGCTTTGCGCAGGAGTGGGATCGCACCCTGCAGGCCGTGGAACGCGAGGTCGTGAAGCTGGCGCTGGCGGTGGCGGCGCGGATTCTGCGCCGTGAGGCGCAGATGGATCCGCTGCTGTTGTCTGGGGCGGTCCGGGTGGCGCTCGGCCAGCTTGCCGGAGCGACCGAGGTGCGGCTGCGCGTGCCACCGGGCGAAGTGGATCTGTGGAAGGAAGCGATCGCCCTCGTGCCCAACCTGGCGGTCAAGCCTGTGGTGCTGAGCGGCGAAGGGATGAGGCTGGGCGAGTGCGAGATCGAGACGGCAATGGGATCGGTCGATCTGGGGATTCGCGCGCAGTTGAGTGAGATCGAGCGGGGCTTCTTCGACCGCGCTGGAAGGTCTGGCTCCGGCACCTCCACAACGCCAGCTTCCCCGGGCGAGGCCGCGGTTGAGGGGACTGCCGCGGGCCGGGAGAGCCAGGGGTGAATACGATGCTGGAGCGTTATTTTGGCCGATTGGAGCGGGGCCAGCCCTGGCGCTGGCGCGGGCAGGTGCTGGAATCGGTCGGTCAAACGATCGAGTCGGCGGGTCCGCTGGCCTCGGTGGGCGAGTGCTGCGAGATCAGAGATCAATTTGGCCGGGCGCATTTGGCAGAGGTGATCGGCTTCCGCGGCTCCAATGTGCTCTCAATGCCGGTAGAGAGCAGCGAGGGAATTCGCTTCGGCAATCGCGTGGAGGCGCTGGGCGTGAATCCGGAGATCGAGGTGGGTCCGGAGTTGATGGGTAGAGTCCTGAATGCGCTGGGCGCGCCGATCGATGACGGTCCGCCGCTCTCTCTTTCGACCGCGCTGCCGCTGGATGGAGTGGCGCGACGGCCGATGGAACGAGTGCCGATCAAGACTCCGCTGGGCACGGGAGTCCGCGTGCTCGATGCCCTCCTGACGGTGGGTCGGGGGCAGCGCGTAGGTATCTTCGGGGGATCGGGGGTGGGCAAGAGCACGCTGATCGGCATCATGACCCGTAACACTGAGGCGGATGTAACGGTTGTCGGCCTGGTGGGCGAGCGCGGCCGCGAGGTGATGGAGTTTCTGGAGGATTCGCTGGGCGAGCGCGGCCGTGCCCGATCGGTGGTGGTGGTCTCAACCTCCGACCAGTCGCCGTTGATGCGCATGAGAGCGGCCTTGTCGGCCACCACGATCGCCGAGTACTTTGCCGCCCAGGGCAAGCACGTGCTGCTGGTGCTGGATTCGTTGACGCGCTTTGCCATGGCTGCGCGCGAGATCGGACTGGCCGCCGGCGAGCCGCCGACCAACAAAGGATATACGCCCTCGGTCTTCAACCGTCTGGCGCGGCTGATCGAACGCGCCGGGCAGTTCCAGGTTGGCTCCATCACCGCTTTTTACACCGTGCTGATGGAGGGCGACGATCAGCAGGATCCGCTGGTGGATGCGGTCCGGGCGCTATTAGACGGCCACGTGGTGCTCTCCCGGATGATGGCCGCCGAGGGCTGGTATCCGCCGATTGAATTGCTGGACTCGATCAGCCGGCTGATGCCGGCGGTGACCGGGCCGGTTCACCGGGAGCAGGCGGCGCTGATGCGCAAGCTGCTCTCTGTCTATGCGCGTTCGGAGGATCTGGTGCGCATCGGAGCCTACAAGCCGGGCGCGGATCCGGATCTGGACCGCGCGCTGCACGCCCGCCCGGCGATGCGTGAGTTCATGACGCAGGCCTCGCATGAGCAGGTTCACTATGCCGAGAGTCTGCGCCGTTTGGCGCAGTTGGCCGCGGAGGTGTGATTGATGGCTGTTTCGCGCGCCTTGCGCCGCCTGCTGCGGGTCCGGGATCTCGAAGAGGAACAGAGCCGCCTGGCTCTGGAATCGGCTCTGGGTGAGCTTCACCGGTTGGAGCAGGCCTTGACGGCTGCCTTCGAACGGGAGCGGCGCGGCCGCCGGCTGGTCGAATCCGGCGTGCAGACGGGGCAGTTGGCGGATCGGCTCGCCGGCTTCGAGGAGACGCGTTCGGCGAGTTCTCATGCACTCATCCTCCAACCCAGAATCGGAAACAAAAACGAAGAGGTGAGCGAGCGGCGCCAGGAGTTCCTCCTCAAGAGGATGGAGCGCCGCCAGGCTGAGACGCTCATCCAGGAGACCGAGGCGAAGGAGGCGGTCGAGGCGGCGCGGCGCGGCCAGCAGTCGCTCGACGACTGGTACAGCTCCCGGCTCTACCGGGAAGGGAGCGGTGCGGAGGATGATTTGCCCGCGAATCCAGTGCACGAGTCTCCTCGGCGGTGAAGCTCTGAAGCGCCTAACCTTCCATCGATCTGCCCCACGATAAAAACTTGAGAGAAAATCCATCCATTGGGCATCTTTGCTTCCTGAATCGGGATCGATCTCCCATTCCTGACAAGGCTCTAACCCGGTCGCTTTCGCCTTTGGCACGCCGACTGCTTGATTGGCAGGCATGACCGCAGCCGCTGGAATCGAAGTTGGAGGGAGTCATATCGCCGCATCGGGAGCGAACAAAGCTCCGGGGGCGGTGGCGCATGAGGCGCTTCGCACATGGGCTTCCAGTCATGGATTCCTGACGGCGGCTGCTCCGCAGGCGGAGAGCTTTCGCGCCGGATGGCAATCGCAGCTCGCCCAACTTGGCCTGCCCAAGGAGGCGCTTGCCGAAGCTGAGAGCGAAGCCGAGGAGAATGGCTCGACCACAGTCCCATCTGGCTCGATGCCAACGACTTCGCAGACGTCTCAGGGCGGAACGAATCCGAAGGTTTCGCCAGCCTCCTCCGTCGCCAGCCTCTTGCCGGGGCGTGAAATGGGAAAGGCAGGCGGTGAAGCGCAGTCCCCGGAGCCTTCGCAGGACGCACTTCGAGTCACGGACGGGCTTCGAGTCATGGAATTTGCGCGGCCTCAAACCGTCTTGCCTGTCCAGCCGCAGCGAGCGGGAAGCGGGAAGACTGAGGGAGTATCGACGGAGCAAGAGAGCCACTCTGCCAATGCTATACGGCCATCTCACACCGTTAAGGAGGCTCGGCCAGAGTCGGCGACCGTAGCCGTCCTACCGCCGACTGAGCAGCCTGCTGTCATCGCAGCTCCAGTGCCGGTGGTTCCGGTTGCTCTGGTGGCTCCGGCTTCTCCAGTTACTCCGGTTGCCGTGCGCACGCCTGGGTCGGTTCATGCCTTCGAACAAAAACCGGAATCCACGCTGGAGAATCCCACACTTCCGGCTCGGAATGCGCCGCTTCAAGTGGATGATTCGAGACCTCTTCTGCGCCAGAATACATTGCAGCAGGAGCCAACGGGTGAGGCAACCAGCACCGCAAGGGCCGCAGTAGTGGCTACGGTCGAGGCAGGCGATTCCGAGGCAGGGTTGCGCGATTCCGCAGCGAAGGTGGGCGATACTGCGGCGATTGAGAACGCGCCAAAGCAGCCGAGGACGGGAAGTGGGGAAGGGGTGGCGCTTGCAATCCCCGCGGATACCGCGGAACCAATGACAGTTGAGTCGAGTATGCCTCCGGCGTTGCAGAGCGATCCAGGTCTGAACTCGGCCCCGATCATCGCGCATGGACGGGAAGTAACAACAACTCTGCCGGCCAACGATGTTGGAGACGATCGTGTTCATCTTGCGGCGGCTTCCAATCATCCCTTGCAAAGTGCAGTAGTGCCGTATCTCACGGACTCATCAGTGCCCGTGCAGCAGGCCTTGCCGGATGGAGCCGGTCTCGTGAAGGCGGCCGCGGCGGTCCGGTTACGTCCGCAGCGCGGCAGCGGCGGGCTTGATATGACTGCCTCTGCGGGGCATCTTGCGCAGGGGCCGGGTAATACCACGGGGTCAGGAGAATTTGCACTGGTGCGTGATGGAGCCGGCGTGCGCGCTGGCGGGGTCACAAACACAGTGACAGCGACGGCAAGCCCTGCGCCCACTGGCCCAGATTCGCGGGAGGCCTTTGCTACGCTCGATGCAGGTGGGGCGGCACAGCCGGTCTGGCTCCACGCCGGTGCGCACCAGGCTGAGGCGGGCTTCGAGGATCCGGCGCTGGGCTGGATTGGTGTTCGAGCCGATGCGAGCGGCGGCGGCGTTCATGCCGAACTGCTGGCCGGCACGGCCGATGCGGTACAGAGTTTGGGTGCGCAGATGGCAGGATTGAATGCTTACCTTGCCGAGCATCATACCCCGGTCGAGACGCTGACGTTGAGCGCTACCGGAAGCGGGTGGGCGGGCTTGGAGGGCGGAATGCAGCAAGGGGCGGGAGAGCAGCGCGGACAGCAGCCATCGGAGACGGTTCAGACCGGCCTTGTCTCCGACTCCTCATCGGAGCGCACTCCTTTGCCGGCGCCAGCCTCGCAGTCGCCAATCATGCCAGTGGGATTCGATGCAGTTACGCCGCCAGCCTGGGCGCGAGACGGACACATCTCGGTAATGGCATGAGAGGCAGGGCGTATAGGGAATGAAGGCGCGCAGTAGAAGGGAAGCGGCGATACAAGAGGCACGACAGAGCAGAGCAGGGAAGAGCAGGGAGGAAAGATGGCAGCAGCAGCGGGAATTACGAATCAGCAGATGATGGCGGCGCAGGCTCTGACGGGTAAAACCGCCAGCCCGATGGCGGCGGCAGGCGCAACCAGCAGCACGAAGAGTGCGAGCAGCGACTCGGCGACGATCTCGGCCAACGACTTTCTCTCGTTGCTGGTAACCGAGATGAAAAATCAGGATCCGACAGCGGATACCGATCCCAACGAATACATCAATCAGTTGGTGAATGTGAACAGTCTGGAGCAGTTGATCTCGATCAATCAGACGCTGACGACGAGTCTCGGCAGTGGGAGTAGCGGCTCAGCGGCCGGTGCTGTGACGGCTGCAACCGCTGGGCAGAGCGGCACCAGCGCCAGCGCGCAGACGCAACCGGCATCGGCAAGCTCCGCGTCAACGCTTCCCGGAGCGATCAGCGCAGCAGCCGCACAACTCTCGCCGGGCAATCTTGGGATTCCCGCGGTCAATTCCGCGGCACAAAGCGTGGCTCAGGCACTTGGCGGACGGCCTCGCGTGCAGTAGGGATGAGAGTGCGCACAAGGATTTTTACCTGTTGGCAGCCGAGGGGGCGCGCCAGCAACCGATGCAGTCAAGAGGAGAAGCACTATGCCCAGTTTTGATATTCCGCTGAGCGGACTCAACGCCGATTCGACGGCGCTGAACACCATTGCCAATAACCTTTCCAACATGAACACGACGGGATTCAAGGCGCAGACGACCAACTTCAGCGATCTCTTCTATCAGCAGGTGGGCACCACCGGATCGGGCGATCAGATTCAAGTTGGAACGGGCGTGCAGGTGGCCTCCAACGGCACCGATTTCACCGGCGGCTCGATTGCTTCGACAGGTATCTCCACCGATGCAGCGATTGATGGCACGGGATTCTTCGTGCTGAACAACAACGGAAGCCAGTTGTACACGCGCGACGGCAACTTCGAGTTGAGTTCCAACGGCACGCTGGAATCGACGGCAGGCCAGGCGGTGATGGGTTATGCCGCGACCAATGGAGTGATCAATACCGGCGGCGCGCTGAGCAACATCGTGGTTCCTACCGGCCAGGTCATGCAGCCATCGGCGACGACCACCTTCGGCATGACGCAGAATCTGGACTCCGAGTCGGCTGTGGGAGCGACCGCCTCCGGTCCGGTGACGGTCTACGACTCACTGGGCAAAAGTTACGTTGCTACAGTGACCTATACCAAGACAGGGAACAATGCCTGGTCGTACAACATCTCGATGCCGGACCAGTTAACACCCAACACGACCACGGTCGCCGGAGTCACGACGGCCAACTATGACTTCGGCGCAAGCGGCGCGACACTAGCTACGGTGGATCCGGGAACGAATCTGACGATCACGGCGCCAGCCATCGCTGGGGGCACTGCAACCACCGCGCTGCCGACGTTTACGGGAGGACCGCCGGAGACGGTTGCAGACTATGTGATCGACCTGAAAAACGCCCTGATAGCAGCGGGGATCAATTCGACCGTACCCCCAGTCACTAATGTGACAGTCTCCTCGACGGCGGCAGGTGTTTTGACGATCACCGGCACGAATATCTCTACCAGCGGCAAAGTGATCCAGGACCCCGTGGGTACAAATACAGCTGGCACGCTGACCTTCAACTCCAGCGGCAATCTTGTGAACCCAGCCGGAGATGTGAGCGGAATCAACTTTGCCGGACTCTCGGATGGCGCGGCGGCGATGAATTTGACCTGGGATGTTCTGGGCAGCTCCGGAACCAGCAGTATCAGCCAGACGGCAGCCGCCAACTCCACCTCGTCCACCACTCAGAATGGATATACGAGCGGAGAGTACCAGAGCTTCACGATCGGCTCGGATGGAACGGTTGCGGCGCAATACTCGAATGGACAGAATCTGACCGTCGGGCAATTGGCAATCGCCACGGTGAGCAGCCAACAGGGACTGGCTGACGTGGGAGCGACGGAGTACGAGACCACCAGCGCCTCTGGCCAGGCATCGGTGGGTGTGGCCGGGGCCGGTGGCCGGGGCACATTGGAAGGCAGCTCGCTGGAGGCCTCGAATGTAAACATCTCGGCCGAGTTTTCCGATCTGATTGTCGCCCAGCGCGGCTTCGAGGCCAACGCCAAATCGGTGACGACCTTCGATACGATCACGCAGGAAACCATCAACATGATTCACTAATGCGATGCTCCAATGGATGTCTCCCTGCAACTGCCGGGTGGTATTTTCTCAATGGAAAAGCCATCCGGCAGTTACGGTTTCAATTTGGAGATGCGCTGTAATCGGCTGCGCGTAGTCGAAGAGCCGCGGCTCGGAATAAAGGCGGCCGCGGCGGCGCGCTTCAGAACTCGATCTTGGCGGCTCAACTCGAGTAAGCTGATTATGTGGCCATCTCCGATCTGCCAACCAATGACGAGTCTTCTGAGGCGCAGGCTCAATCGCCGGAGCCGATCATCGCCTTCAGCCACGTCAGCATCTCTTTCGATGGACGGCCAGTTCTAGAGGATGTCAGCTTCTTTGCCGGACGCGGACAGACCCTCTGCGTTCTGGGACGCAGCGGCGTGGGCAAGTCGGTGGCGCTACGATTGCTGATGGGCTTTCTCAAGCCGGATGCGGGAGAGATTTTCTTCGATGGGCAGGAGATCACCGGCCTTGATGAAGAGGGTATGCGTGCGATCCGCAAGCGGATCACGATGGTCTTCCAAAACGGAGCGCTCTTTGATTCGTTGAGTGTCCGCGAGAACGTAGCCTTTCCTCTGCGCGAGCGGGGCGGTTTGAGTGAGGAGCAAATCATGCAGGAGACCGACCGGCTGATCGGGCTGGTCGGCGCTGATGATGTCGTGGATGTGCTGCCGGCGGGGCTTTCCACTGGCCGCAAGCGCGCCGTGGCGATTGCCCGCGCACTGGCCGCGCAGCCGGAGGTCGTGCTCTATGACGAGCCAACGACGATGGTGGATCCGATCATTGCCAAACGTCTCGCCGAGCTAATTCAGCGGCTCAAGCGGCAATTGGGCTTTACCTCGATCGTGGTCACCCACGATATGCGATTTGCCGAGAGACTCGCCGATCTGGTGCTCTTTCTGCATCAGGGTCGCGCTCATTTCTTTGGTCCGCTGCAGCAGTTTATAACCTCTTCCGATCCGCATATTCAGCAGTTTCTGGCCCTCGACGCCTACCTATTACCTTCGGAATAAGAGGCGCTCCACACCGTAACTCGGCGTGGCGGATTTTCCTTGCAGTTAACGTAGACTCCAGTACATCCTGATTAAACGGTGAGCCGGATACTGTTGACATCAAGGATACGGGCAGCACGGCGGAAGGTTTTTTATGAATGCGGTGCCGTATTGTTGTACAATTTCTTTCACGTTAGTTTTTAGCTTTTCCGGAGCCGTTTCAAGAGTTTGCAGCTTGATCGGGGATGTTTTTCTGTATCGGAAAAGAACTTTTGTGACTGGTCCTGCGCCGGAGTTTACCGCTGCTTTTTGCCGCAGATTACGGGGTATGCTTGTTTTGACCGTTGTGTGATTCTGCGAAGCTGTTCAAGATCGAGCAGCGGATATATTTCCCTGGCGTCATCATCATTCGAGGTTTTTTTCGCATATGGCAACATCGGATTTTTGGCAGAGAGTCTCCGATCCTGTTTCTCCCATGCCGGCGTCAGCAGGAGAGGCAGTGCGAGAATCCGCCCGCAGGCCGAGGGGCCGGGTCAAGCTGATGATGGTTCTCGATTTGTTGACCATCGTCGTCTCTGCGATGATTGCCACACTCTACCGGATGCATTTAAGCCCAGTGCAGGGTATTTGGGCCTTCTGGCGCGGCACGCTGATTCACGGCAGGTCGATGGGAATCCTGCTGTGCTTTCTTTGCTTTTTTGCTTTCTCGCTGATTCTAATCAGCCGGCGGTTGAATCTTTACACGCCGGCCCGCCTGAATAACATCTTGCATGAGCAGCGGCTCAGTATCCAGGCATGTCTGACCTCCGGCTTGCTGCTGACCGGCACGCTCTATATCGTTCACGCCGAAGACATCTCGCGCGCCATTGTTCTGGTGACGGTGGGGCTGGTCACAATCTTGATCAGCCTGCGCCGTTTCGTACATCGCCTGCTGCTTTATCGCAGCTTCGAGCACGGCGTGGGCACGCGCAACGTGTTGATTGTCGGTACCGGACCGGAAGCTGCGGCGCTGCGCTATTACCTTGAGAGCATTCGCCATCTCGGCTATCGATTCAAAGGATATATCGAGCCTCCCGTCAGTGGCGCGCGTTTGGTGAGAAGCTCCGAGGACGTGGTTGGCACCCTCGACACGCTCTTTCACCATACCCGCCGGCTATTTGTAGATGAGGTGTTTTTCACCGCGCACTGCGAACGCAGAGTGGTGCAGGAGGTGCTGGAGCAGGCCCGCATTCATGGCGTGGACCTGCGCATGGTTCCAGAGATGTACGATGGACTCAATTTTGACAGCACCATCGAGTTCATCGGGCATTTTCCGACGATACCGCTCTATCGCAGTCAGGTTCCGGAGATTGGGCTGGCGCTCAAGCGCACGCTCGACATCGTATTTTCCAGCCTGGTGCTGGCCGTCCTCGCGCCCATCTTTGCAGCCATTGCCATCGCGATCAAATTGGATTCCCCCGGGCCGGCTCTCTATGCCTCGGAACGTGTGGGCAAGAAGGGGCGCGTCTTCCAGTGCCTGAAGTTTCGCACCATGGTGAACGATGCGGATCGGAGGCGTGCCAGCCTGAGGCACATGAATGAACGCGACGGCGTTTTGTTCAAGATCAGCAACGATCCTCGCGTCACCAATCTGGGACGCTTCCTGCGCAAGCACTCGCTGGATGAACTTCCTCAGTTTTGGAATGTGCTGCGCGGCGATATGAGCATCGTCGGCCCGCGGCCGCTGCCTGCCGATGACGTGCGCGATTCCAAGCTCGCCTATCAGCGGGTTCTTGCCGTCACTCCTGGCATCACCGGACTGTGGCAGGTGCAGGGGCGTGAGGATCCATCGTCAGAGAGCTTCATCTCGCTGAATGTGATTTACATCGAGAATTGGAGCATCTGGCTGGATATTCAGATTATCTTGCGCACGGTCATGGTCGTCTTCGCGGGGACCGGAACTTAGGCAGCGAGTCAGCAGCCCGGCGGACGGGCAGGCTGGTCTCTCCCGCCCCTGAATTAAACTGGAAGAGTGAAGATTGCGCTAGCCCAGATCAATCCGACTGTCGGAGATTTCACTGGAAATTTAGAGAAAGTTCTCGCGGCCAGCCGCCGCGCCGCCTTCCTGGGCGCACGGCTCACTGTTTTCTCCGAGCTGGTTCTCTGCGGTTATCCTCCCGCCGACTTTTTAGAGAAGCCGAGTTTTCTGGCACGTTGCCGGAGCATCGTCGATGAATTGGCGGACGCAACGCGCGAGTTGCCGACGGCCGTGCTGGTGGGCGTGGCCCTGCCGTCCCGGGGCGCCAGCGGCAAACCGGCCGTGAATGCCGCGGTTCTGCTCGATGGCGGGCGATTGCTGCTGGAACAGCATAAGCGGCTGCTGCCCTTTTACGATGTCTTCGATGAGCAGCGCTACTTTGCTCCGTCGCAGCCGCAGCAGGTTGTGGAACTGGAGGGCCTGCGGCTGGCGATCACCATCTGCGAGGATGCATGGAACGACAAGAACTTCTGGCCGCGCCGCCTGTACACGGTTGATCCGGTGGAAGAGCTGATGCGCCAGCATCCCGCCTTGCATATCAATCTCTCTTCTTCGCCCTTCTGGCATGGCAAGCGCGCCATCAGGCGGCAGATGCTTTCCGCGATCGCCCGGCGCGACGGCGTGCCCGTCTTGATGGTGAATCAGACCGGCGGCAACGATAGCTTGATCTTCGATGGCTCCTCGCTGGCTTTGAATGCGCGTGGAGAACTGATCGCTCAGGCCGCATCATTTCAGGAGGATCTGGTGCTGGTGGATCCCTCCACTGCGTCGGCTTTGCCCGATCCGCAGGAGAATGACACCGAGGCCGCCTACCGCGCATTGGTGCTGGGCACGCGCGATTATGTTCGCAAGTGCGGCTTCAAAAAGGCTCTGGTGGGATTGAGCGGCGGAATCGACTCGGCGCTCGTGGCGGCGATTGCCCGCGATGCTTTGGGCGCGGAGAATGTTGTTGCCGTCGGGATGCCGAGTCCATATTCCTCGGCAGGCTCGATTGACGACAGCCGTCAACTGGCAAACAATCTCGGCATTCGCTTTGAGGTAATCGGCATCAGCGGACTCTTTGCGGAGTATACGCATTCACTAGAGCCGCTCTTTGCCGATACTCAACCGGACACCACTGAGGAAAACATCCAGTCCCGGATTCGCGGCTGCCTGCTGATGGCTCTCTCCAACAAGTTCTCCGCACTGGTGCTGACCACAGGCAACAAGTCGGAGATGGCCGTCGGCTATTGCACTCTGTATGGCGACATGGTGGGCGCACTGGCGGTGATTGGAGATCTGGTGAAGACGCGCGTCTACCAGCTCTGCCGCTGGCTCAACCGTTCGGGTGAGTTGATTCCGGAGGCAATCCTGGAGAAGGCGCCCTCCGCGGAGCTGCGTCCAGACCAGAAGGACACCGACTCTCTGCCGCCCTACGAGATTCTCGATCCGATTCTCGAAGCCTATGTCGAACGCTATGAAACGCCGGAGCAGATTGCCCAGGCAAACGAAATCCCACTGGAGCTCGTCCAACAGGTGGTTCGCCTGGTTGAGCGCAGCGAATACAAACGCCAGCAGGCGGCGCCTGTGCTGAAGGTGACCTCAAAGTCTTTTGGCATGGGGCGAAGATTTCCCATCGCCGTTAAAGTTCAGGTATAGGGTGTGTCCGCGGGTATAAGCTAGTAGCAGGGAGCCTTCCCGCAGATTAGCGTTTCCATCGTAGAGGAGAAATCACTTGATCCGTCTTTCCACCCGAATCGCCAGCGCACTATCGCTGGTCGCGTTGTCCCTGCCCGTATTACAGGCCTCTGCACAACAGGAAGTTCCGGAAGCGCCAGCCACGTCGCTCTCCACACCGGTTCCCGCAGCGCCGGTCCCGGCTGCGCCCGTCTTTCCCAAGCCCGACCCGGCGAATTTCACCGCCGCTTCCCCCACCAAGGAATCCGTGGATGCATTCCTCCATTACAGTTGGGGTTACGATGACAGCCGTCTTTGGGAGGTTTGGTCGATCGAGAAAACTGCGGCGGAAGGCGTCAGCAAGGTGACTCTTCTGGTCGGCGATAAAAATGGCAAGGAGAAGCCGGCGGTTGCCGAGTTTTTCGCGCTTCCCGACGGAAAGCACATCATTGCCCAGAACGATCTTCTTCCTTTTGGCGAGCATCCCTTTGCTGATGCACGCACAGTGGCGCAGCAGCGCGCCAACGGTCCCTATCGCGGCTCCGTGGCGAAGGATTTGGAGCTGGTCGAATTTGCCGACTACCAGTGCCCCCATTGCAAGGCCGCTCAACCCAATATGGACAAACTGGCGGTGGATTTCCCCAAAGCCCGCATCGTCTTTCAGTTATTTCCGCTGGTCAGCATTCATCCCCAGTCGGCGCGCGCCGCTGCCTATGGCGTATGCGTCAACAAGGCAGGAGGCAGCGACGCCTTCTTTACCTTTACCGCGGCAGTTTTCGATGGGCAGGATGGACTGGCAACCACCGATGGCGCGACACTGACATTGAACAGCGCCGTTACCAAGGCCGGTTTGGAGCCTGACAAGATCGAGGCCTGCTCCAACTTGCCCGCGACCAAAGAAGCTGTCCAGAACATGGTGAAGCTGGCAGCGGATTTGAATATCAATGAGACGCCCACATTGCTGGTCAATGGCCGTCCGGTTCCCGCCAACGCGCCCTATGAGACCATCAAGAAGATCATCGAATTCCAGGCTGGCTTGGACGGAGTAGCTGCACACTAGTGCCTGTTATCCTGAGCGGCGTTGGGTGCGTTCTTTGCGCCCAACGCAGTCGAAGGACCCGTGGTAACCACTACAGAACGATGCAACGAACTAGAGCGTTAGTAGCGCTGCGTTCCCTTGTCGATGCGCATCATCGGTGAGTGTCCCGCTGCTTGCGTGCCGCGAATCACGTGGGGATAGAAGATAATCAGCAGCGATGCATAGTTTTTCTGCGTCTCCTTGCCGGTGGCATCGTTGAGGCCGGGAATCTCGCTGAATCCTGGCACTCCGCTGATCGCGCGGCTCTCCGATTTGTCCAGTTCACTGACCACCTCGACGGCCTCGCCCTCCTTCAGCGTCACCACTCCAGAGTAGGCGCGATTGTTGAGCACGGGATTTCCATCGATGGAGCTTCCCGCCAGCGCATCGATCTTCATATCGATCTTGAGCGCCACATCGCCGTTGCGCAGCACCTTGGGCGTTGCTTTGAGCGTCAGACCGAGATCCTCATATTGCACCTGGGGAATGCTCGTCGCGCCGCTGTAAGAGGCCAGCAGGGAAGAGAGACTGCCGCTGGTTCCAGCTCCAGTGAGACCTGGAATATTCGGCACTTTACTCAGTGTGCTTCCGTACGAAGCTGCCTGGATCGGGTAGCGCGTGCCGGAGCGCAGCGTTGCATCTTCGCCGTCTCCCAGGCGCAGTTGCATCTGATCGAGTTCGCGCGAGTCCGAGGAGTTCAGATTCAGGTTGAGCGAGGTTGAACCCGGAGCCAGACCGGAAAGCGTCAGGCCGCCGCCAAAAAGGGCCAAGCCGTTGGAAAACAGAGAGCTGGAGACCTGGCCGGAAGCAACCAGGATGCCGAGAATCGCAAGAGGATCGTTGGCCGAGGCCAGCCCGGAAGAAATGATCTGCTGCACCAGACTTTGATTCGCATTCAGGATGGACTGTTCTTCGCTATAAACATTGAATGCCGACATCGACTGTGGAGGCTGAACTCCGGTATTGCGTCCGCTCGTGTGCGCAAGCTGGATGAGCCGCACATCGAGCATCACTTGATTGCGTCCTTCGATCAGCTCGGCCATCGTCGCATTGAAGGCCTTCAGCGTTGCATCCGGCGCGCGCAGCGTGATCGTTCCTGTGGAAGGTACGACCGCAACACGATCAAGATTGAAGACCTCCTTGGCAACCTTCCCCACATCGGCCAATTCATCATTGGACAGGCCGGAGAGATAGACGGTCTCAAGCTCCTGACGGAGAAATTTCTGCCGGTTTTCGTTGCCTTCACCGGCCACCAGCACGCGGTGCGCATCCAGCGTGACATAGAATGTCGATGTCGCCATCGACACCACTCGCGCGGCCTCCTCAAAGCTGGCGTCATCTACATCAAAGCGGAGCTGCCTGGGGTGGACGCTGTCGTCCATCGTTGTCTCAATTCCGTAGGCTTTGAAGACAATCTGGAGGATCTGGCGCTGGTCGGCATGCAGATGAAAGCTATGAGTTTTTTCCACCGGTTCCAGTTGTTCTCCTTCGCCGACCGTGCTCGCATCCTTTTCGTAGGTGGGCATCGACTCTCCCCGCAGGGCATCGTCTCCCAATTCGTTCAAGTGTTCGGCGAGCTGGGTGCTCTTCGGATCAAGTTCCAGGCCATGAGCCAGGGCCGCGCGCGCCGCCGCCGCATCGTTCTGGCTCCGGTCCTTCGCTGCCGCCTGAATCAACGCGGTCACTGCGTGGCTCCGTGCAACGCGAGCGGCCAATACATAGTCGCCATTGCTGGGATCAAGCCGCGCGGCTTGCTCATAGCCGCGCATCGCCGCTTCAAACTGCTGCTTCTCGAAGAGCTTGCTCGATGCCAGATAGAGCTTGGCTGCGCGCCGCCTGTCGGAGCTGCGCACGGGCTTGGTTTCCGCGGCTTCCACCGCTTGTTTGACTTCAGAGGCGTTATTCGTGGAGCTTGTTGCTGGAGTAGCGGGCGCGGATTCCGGAGTCTGTGCGACGCCGATCTTTGCCGCCAGGGTCATGAGCAGGCAGACAATGAGGAATGCGGAAAAAATCGGAGCCGGGGAATGCGCTTTTCCAGTAAAGCCGAATCCAGTGCTACGCACGTCTCTCATCCCTCACCTGTCTGATTCATTGCCAGCAGATCGGCCAGCGAAGTAGCGCAGGCGTCGGGGCCATCGGCGAGCAGCGTCTCGTAGCTGTAGTTGCCGGTGGCGACGGAGATTACCGGCAGGCCGTTGGCGCGCGCCGCTTCGATGTCCCGCGGCGTATCACCTACCACGCACACCCGCGCGGCGGTTCCGGCCAACTCTCTGGCCTTGCGCGTGGCATTCGCAACCAGCTCGGCGCGAATCGGAAACCGGTCGCTGAAGCCGCCAAATTGAAACCACTTGCGAAGTCCAGCTTCTTCAATCTTGATCCAGCCGATCGCCTCCAGATTGCCGGTCGCCACTCCCAGCAGCGCTCCCTTCCGCGCCAGGTGTGCCAGCGTCTCCTCGACGCCCGGCATGATGCGGATATCCATCTCCTGCCGCCGCTCTTCACAGGCGCGATCAATCGCCTCGACCATCGCATCCCACTTTGAATCGGCCAGCTCGCGGGGAATCCCCGCCTTCTCCAGGGACTCATGCAGAATCGCAGGATCCGTGCCGCCCGGCGTCAGGTAGAGAACCGGCTCGATGTTAAAGCCGGTCACCTGTTGAACGCCAGTGACGAAAGACTCGCGGTGAATGCGGTCGCGGTTGCGCAGCAGCGTGCCATCAATGTCAAAGAGATACGCCTCCTGCTCATCCCAGGCAAAGCCAGGAACGATGTGGATGCGCGCTGCTTCAAGGTGTGCTTCGCTAGGCTGTGGAGTGCTCTGCATAGTTCCTGGCTGCGTCCTCAGCCCTGGCGGTAGAGCTGGCGGATCGCGCTATATACAGGACGTTCGCTGCGCGGCGGACGCTTGAGCTGGGCGCGCACTTCGGAGAGGCTCAGCCCCAGCTCGGCCATGGTGCGGCTGAGCGTGTTGCGGTGCATCCCCAACTCTTCGGCGGCTTTGCACTGGTTCCCCCGGTGCGCCAGCAATACTTCGCGCAGATATTGCCTCTTGAACTCACGCACTGCATCCTCATAGCGTACGCCGCTGGAGTGCATCTGCGTCACCAGGCTATCCAATTCTCGTTTCACGTCCACCTCTTACTCGATTAGCTTGACATATTTCTCCGGCAAGCGCGCAGTAAACATCATACTCCGCTGCCGCCGGAATGCATCCACTTTGGCGACTCTTCTTCCAGCAGCTTGAGACCATGCTGCACACGTTCGGCCAGTGCCTGCGGGCTGACGTGTGTGCTCAGATGACAAACCCCGAAGAAGAACCGGGGAAGTCTGGCCTGAGCCATCCAATGTGCTCTTGGAAAAAAAGCTACCACTACCAGAATCAGCAGCGTCACCAGCAACGCGCCTTGAAAAAATCCGAAGACACCGCCCGCCAGCCTGTCCAGACAGCCCAATCCTATCTTGTGCGCAGTCTTCGAGAGAACCTTGCCGACGATCGCCGCCAGCCCCATCACCAGCAGCGCGATCAACATGAAGGCGATCGCATTGGCAAGCTGTTCGACGCGTACCAGTGGCATCAGCACCGGCGCAATCAGTCCGTAATTCCAGGCTGCCAGCACCAACCCGCCCAGCAATCCGGCAAGTGCGAAGATCGAGCGCAGAAAGCCCTGTGAAAGCCCGCCTAAAATGGCAAGCACAATCACCAATAGAATGGCGCAATCGATCAACGTCATAGTGCGCTCCTCAGTTTGCGCTCTACAAGTTCAAATCCCGCCCCGTCAAGCGGCGATACGCTTCCAGATATTTGGCCTGGGTCCGCTCCACTACATCATCGGGCAATCCCGGAGCCGGCGCCTGCTTGTTCCAGTGGATGGATTCAAGATAGTCGCGCACGAACTGTTTGTCGAATGAGGGCTGCGCGCCTCCCGGCTTCCAACTCGCCGTCTCCCAGAAGCGCGAGGAGTCCGGCGTTAATACCTCGTCCGCGAGAATGATTCCATCCGCCGTTCTGCCGAATTCAAACTTCGTATCGGCCAGGATCAGCCCGCGCCCCTCGGCATACTCGGCGGCCTTCCGGTAGATGGCCAGCGTCAAGCGACGCAACTCAGCCGCATCCGCCGCGCCGACAGCCGCTTCGGTCGCGGCATAGTCGATATTCTCGTCATGCGTTCCCGCCTCGCCCTTCGTCGAGGGCGTGTACAACGCCTCCGGCAGCCGCGATCCATCCAGCAATCCCTCCGGCAGCGGAATGCCGCAGACACTCCTGCTTGCCTTGTACTCCTTCCATCCCGATCCGGTCAGATAGCCGCGCACCACGCACTCCACGGGGAACATTGCCGCCCGCTTCACCAGCATCGAACGGCTCTCCAGTTGATCGGCATAGGGCTGCAAGCTGGCAGGAAATTCGCTCACCTCGGCCGTAATCAGGTGGTTGGGAAGCAACTTTTCCAGAAACTCGAACCAGAATAGAGAGATTTGCGTCAGCACCTTGCCCTTGCCGGGAATGCCTGTCGCCAGTACATGGTCAAAGGCCGAGATGCGGTCGGTGGCCACCAGCAGCAGAGCATCGTCCACCGCATACAGATCGCGCACCTTGCCTCGGCCCAGCAAGGGAGTAGCACCCAGATTCGTCGTCAATAAAGCTGTCATGGAAGGACCTTCCGTGGAGGGGACTGAATCTCCGATTTTCAAAGCCCAGGCCCGCTTTGTCAACCCTTCTTCCAGGCTTCGTCAATCCTGGTTCGCGCTATGTCATTCTTGGTTCCCCTGGTAACGCGCAGCCACCCGCCAGCAGAGCGGCCATTTCTCGCGCTATGACGCGGCACACAATGAACGCAACACACCACTTTCTGAGATGTTACACAGCCCTGTGATGGCCGTCACGGAACGGTTTATCCTCCTGAGAGACACTCCATTTGTCAACATGGTTCGGAGCGCGCGTTTGAATGCTCTCTTGGAGCCGGGCGACACGAAGTAGCTGTGGAAAGGGGAAGCCGCTGCTTGCTTCGTTTGTATAGGGATCACCAGTAGCCGCGTGCTACCGACCTCCAGTGCCGGCTACTGGTCCCCGATTAACTTGTGCGCACAAGCGCCTCCGAAGAGACGACATCCTTCGGGGGTGTTTTTTATTCTGCTTATTCCTCCATTTCATCGCAATTCATAATCGGCTACACTTCCAAAACAGCGGACGCTCCTCTATCGTCTCCCATCCTCCTCCGCTTCAAACTTCTAACTTCTTCCAAATGTGAAGCTTTCGGTCTTCATGGCGCCCACTCGCCATTGAAATCACCCCGCCATAAATATATTATTCAATGATTATCATATAAAGTTGACAATAACTCACTCATTGTGGCATCCTTGAAAAGTCGGAAATTCTATTCAGAAGACAGGTATCCAAACATGGCAAAGATTATTGGCATCGATCTCGGTACGACCAACTCCTGCGTCGCAGTCCTTGAAGGCGGCGAGCCTAAAGTGATTGCAAATGAAGAGGGTGCGCGTACCACTCCCTCTGTGGTCGGCTTCAGCAAAAGCGGTGAGCGGCTGGTCGGCCAGGTAGCCAAGCGCCAGGCGATCACCAATCCGGAGAACACCATCTTCTCCATCAAGCGCTTCATGGGCCGTCGCTACGACGAAGTCTCAGACGAGATGAAGATGGTTCCCTTCAAGGTTATCCAGCAGGGCGACCACGTCGGCGTCATGGCGCAGGGCAAGGAGTACACCCCGCCGGAGATTTCGGCGATGATCCTGCAAAAGCTGAAGAAGTCCGCCGAGGCCTATCTCGGCGAAACCGTCAACGAGGCAGTCATCACCGTTCCCGCCTACTTCAACGACGCCCAGCGCCAGGCCACCAAAGACGCCGGCAAGATCGCCGGCCTCGACGTGAAGCGCATCGTCAACGAGCCGACCGCCGCAGCCTTGGCCTATGGTCTGGACAAGAAGAAGGACGAGACGATTGCCGTCTATGACTTTGGCGGCGGAACCTTTGACATTTCCATCCTCGAAGTCGGCGAAGGTGTCATCGAGGTCAAGTCCACCAATGGCGATACCCATCTGGGCGGCGATAACCTCGACCAGCGCATCGTCGATTGGCTGATCACCGAGTTCAAGCAGGAGAATGGCCTCGATCTTTCATCCAAAGGCAATGAGATGGCCTTGCAGCGCCTGAAGGACGCCGCTGAAAAGGCCAAGATCGAGCTTTCGACAACCATCGAAACCGAGATCAATCTGCCCTTTGTCACCGCCGACGCCAGCGGGCCGAAGCATCTGGTGCGCAAGCTGACGCGCGCCAAGCTGGAGCAGTTGGTCGGCGACCTGCTCGATCGCTCCCTCGAACCTTGCAAGAAGGCGATTGCCGACGCTGGCATCACCGTCAAGGACATCGACGAGGTGGTTCTGGTTGGCGGGCAGACGCGTATGCCCAAGATTCAGGAGATTGTGAAGACGCTCTTTGGCCGTGAGCCGCATCGCGGCGTCAATCCCGATGAGGTCGTCGCCATCGGCGCGGCAGTGCAGGCGGGCGTGCTGGCCGGTGAAGTCAAGGATCTGCTGCTGCTCGATGTGACGCCGTTGACGCTGGCCATTGAAACGCTGGGCGGCGTGGCGACGCCGATGATTCAGCGCAACACCACCATCCCCACCAAGAAGACCGAGACCTTCTCGACGGCTGCCGATTCTCAGACCGAGGTCGAGGTCCACGTCCTGCAAGGTGAGAGGCCGATGGCTGCGCAGAACCGCACGCTCGGCAAGTTCAAGCTGGGCGGCATCATGCCGGCGCCCCGCGGCGTGCCTCAGATCGAGGTCACCTTTGACATCGACGCCAACGGCATTTTGAACGTCACAGCCAAGGACAACGCCACCGGCAAGGACACGCGCATCACCATCACCTCCAGCTCGGGTCTCTCGAAGGATGAGGTAGAGAAGATGGCCAAAGAGGCCGAGGCCCACGCCAGCGAGGACAAGGAAAAGCGCGAGGAGATTGATGCGCGCAACTCCCTCGACGGCATGGTCTATAACATTGACAAGATGCTCAAGGACTCCGGCGACAAGCTCTCCGGCGCGGATGCGGCTCCGGTCAAGGCCGAGGTTGAGTCGGCGCTGGCCGAGTCGAAGAAGCTCCTTGAAGGCACTCCAACCTCCGCTGAGCTAAAGGCCCAGAACGAAAAGCTGACTCACGCCTCGCACAAACTCGCCGAGATCGTCTACAAGGCGACCGCAGCGCAAGCCGCGGCAACGCCGGGAGCAGCCGCAGACGGCAACGGCGCCGCACCCCACGCCGAAGCCAAGAAGGACGAAGGCGTAATCGACGCCGAGTACGTGGACGTGGAGGACAAGAAGTAGGATTGGTTTGTTGAGGTTTGTGGTCTCCCAGGTCTCAAAATCGGGACCTGGGGCACCCAGCACCTAGAATACGCCAGATTATCATCTATAGTGCTGTTAGATAATGCTCTGAATTTTTTCAATAAACCACTGAAGAAACGCGAACATCGTTTGTGGTAGTGGTAATATGAAGAACGCAATTCCTATCTTGCACAAAACTTTTTTTCTTCTGATGATTCCATACCGTTGAAGCAAATAAATCGGACGCTGTAAAATTGGCCATAATAGACGGTGTAATAGCATTAAACCCGCGAAAAGTGACGCGACAATACAAGTAAATAAGCTGATTCCATTTAACGCAAATGTAACAATCATGGCGAAACTTATAACAAGCAGACGTATTGATAGTATCTTGATTCGCGCTCCAGACAAGAGAACAATAAATCCCAAAAACGCTGGAAAGACAATTAACATTATTGCAAGTAGAATACAAGCTATTAGAACGGTCCAATAGACTTGGACATTTCCCAATGCATAGAGTACTCTTCTCAAGAGTCTTCGTGCAAAGAATATCCAAAGAACATCGCATAAAAAACTCATAATGATACTAGTTATCATAAAGACTAATGCTATTGTAGTGTCGATTGATGTGTTTGTATAGCCACCTAATGTAATTATATGAATGGCCCAAATAAATGATCCGGTCATTCTGAGGATATTCAAATACCACACTCCGATAACCCATGGATTTTTAGTGAAAGCTGGAATCAGTCCTATAAAGTCGATCCTGAAAAAGGCCGATTTCAGGCAGATGGCAAGTCGATCAGGAAGCCGGTGAAGGTCGATTGGAGCAGGAGTCGGCCCAGAATAGCCCTGATTTGGGCGACAAGTTTGCCCTCACAGGCTCTCAGCAACTTCTGGAAGTTCATCGCCGCGGCCGAGAGGATGGCGTTGATCGCGTCTCCGGCAACGCCCTT